>CAJFEE010000021.1 GCA_904373265.1 Candidatus Harrysmithiimonas galli
CTTAGATACGCTAAAAGCGGGTGCAAGTCTTATCCCTGCGGCAAAAATTACGAAAGTTCCCAAAGTCGTAAAAGCGATAGGAAATGTTGGGAAGACCGGATTTAAGAAAGGAAAAGAAGGAGAAAAAACCGTTTGGAAGCGGTTTATACAGAAAGATCAACCAGAACCTAATAAGAATAAAGGAAATCAGTCAAAAACAGGTAGTAAGAGTGGTACAACAACATCTAAACCTAATCAAGAAGAGGCATCAAAATCCAGTCAAGCAAAACAGACAAAAGCGAAGAATAAGGGGGGAAGTGGAAATAAGGTAGAAACGGTTAGTGAGAGTGGTAAATATTCTATTACTGTTTCACAGGATAGACTCCAACACTCAGTATTAGGACAATTTAATAGCAATGGAAGACTAATTAATGGAGAACATGGGCAAGCCAATATTGATTATCTAGACAAAAATAATATAGAATACAATATTGTTAAGGTGTACGATAATGGTGTAAGAGTTGGGAATATCTCAAGTCATAAAAATAAGTTTAAGAGAACTGGAACAGTTCAAGCATAGTTTCCAAAAAGTTGGACAGAAATAGATATAAAAAATGCTGGTGATTATATTTCAAATATTCCAGATGAAACATGGGTTTTTGGTGAGTATAATGGTGTACGGATAGGAATTATTAAGAATAATGGTAAAATAGGCATAATTATATCAGATAACTCTAGACAGCCATAGAATGTATGTAAAGGAGAATGATATGATAGATAATAGGGTAGTTGAGAAGATTATAGAAGAAAGAAAAAAATGCATCCAGATGACCCACGTGTTGTGAAGAAATGGAATGAATTAACACAGATTTTTATTCAGAATGAAGAAAGCACCATAGCATATTTAAATAGTTGTTGTAAAGAAAACGTAGATTGGATAAGTGAAATATTTGAAGATATTTCAGAACAACTACAGAGTTCTAGATTTATTGAATGTATAGAACAATTAGCTATCAAGTATCCAGATTTAAATTTAGAGCAAGATATTTTGTATGCAAAAGAAGTATTAATATAGTATCCAGATAATTTGTTGGTTTATTTCCTGTGGGAATAAAAAAAGTTTGGTTAGCTGATGAAGTATATGGTGAAAATGTAAAGTTACTAGCCAGTAGACGTAAAAATCTACTGGCTTTTTTCAGGTTAAATGCAATGGTTTTATATATGGTGACATGTATTCTGAGGAAATAGAAGATACTATGGATAAAGTGTCAATATATGATTGGTTTGAAAGACTAACTAGAATTATTGAGAACCTTATGACAAAAGAATATGTTGTGCTAAGTAATGTAGAATCATATAATAGATGGATTGAATTTATGAGAAAGAATGAAAAGGTGATTGTAAGCATTATTAAAGTAGAAAGAGCTAATGGTTCTCGGGATATAGAATTCAATCTAAAAAATATTGAATATGGAGAGTGAGCTAACCAAGAAGTTGATTTCGGTCAATTGAAGGAAGCAGACATTTCTGAACGAAAAATTATCAATATCAAACATTCAAGATATAGCAGGTAAGGTTACTTGTCAAAATAGGGATGAAATTATAAAAAGATAAACCAATGGTAGGTACCAAATTGAAGGAAAGGTAAATGATGTCCGCTATGTTGTAGGGTTTGAGAATGGAAGAATCGGGCAATTGTATCCGAGATATAAATGAGGAGATAAAATTAATGATTAATATTGAAACATATATTAAAAAAAAGAATAAGATCATAATCTCTTTAGAGAATATTAATGAAATTTATTCGCAATACTTTGTACGATGTGATGATGAAAGTTGCTTAGAATATATAGAAGATTTCTGTTATTTAGATGGTGTAATTACGATTTCTTGTGATGGGATGTATATATTGGATTTTAGCTATTGGGATTTGGTGGATCAGTTATGGTCATATTTAATAGACGCTATATATGAGATATCAGAAGGGAAAAAAATGTAAAATTTTATTTTCCAGATCAACCCATTGAGTTTAAAATACAAAAAATATCAAATCATATTTTATTATTAAGTGTTGACGAAAAAAAATTTACTGTTAATAGACAAGAGTTTATAACATCAATTTTGTCAAGTGCACAACATTTTTTTTCGATATTTAGTAAATGTAATGATGCATATTCGGCTATGCAAAGTAGAAGAGAATTAGAAAAAATAAAAGAAATTAAGGGTATGAATCTGATTTAAAAAGTAGAAACCAATGGAGATAGATTTTATATTATATTAAAATTAAGAAATCAAACAGGGTTAGTTATCTATAATGTATAGGTAATAACCTTGTTTTTTATTTTGTTTCAGAAAATGTAATTGATTTTGTGAAGCCAATATTTTTTCACATAATGGAAAGAAAACATGCAGTGGGAAAATTCCAAAGTCAAAAGAGAGACCCTTTGCCTTAGATTTCCAGTGTAGATTTTAACATAAGAATTGGGATTTGCAGTACATGAAAAGAAGATAATTTTATTGTAAAACTTAATACAGGTGATAGAAATGGATATATATTTGAACAAAGCTCCAGTAATTCTATAGTACTTATATAGTAAGGGAAAATCTTTTTATACATGAAAAGTAGTTATGGATGAAAATGGAAATATAGTGACCGTATTCTCCAAAGGTAGGAGGTAAAAAAATGAACTTTTATATAGAAGATTCTATAGATGAAATAAAAATGTGATGATCATACATATAGAAATTGACGATGAACTATTGGAATATGTATATTCTTTAAAGAAGCAAACTCCATTTACTACTTTTTATGATATTGATCCCTATATACCTGTTAGCAAAGAGCTGGGCGCACAGATGCGGAGTCGATAACACGCAGATGAAAATGTGGTTATCGGCTTATTCTATTTGCTTGTCAAATATGAATAGGCCGCTATATCGATAAATTTTTTTAAATCTACAAAGGAAATGGCAAAGCTAAGAAAAGCTGTCAAGTCTCAAGATGAACGCTTCACGCTTTCTATCTATCCGGTCTCAGAGGCTATAAAACGGTTTTGATTTATATGGCTTTGCGGATGTGATAAACAGGGGTCATCACCCTTTGGAAATGGCGTTTTACTGTATAACGGAATATAGATAGAAAAACAGAGAGCCAACACATTTTTGAAGTGTTAACTCTCTGTTTTTGCTTGCAACTCGTCTATCAATGTTTGTGATAATTGGTTGTGGATAGTTCTTTATCACTGTTTCCCGTTGGAATTTGAAGTTTCCAAAAAGAGGTTTGGATAGAATCTAGTCTTATATGGGATACATATTTTGACAAAATATGGTTAAATGTCGATTCAATCACTCGAAATCCGCACATTGGTTTCTATGAAAAATATGAAACAGAAAAAAATGGTCATCCAGCCACTTTATCTATTTTCTCAACCAGTAAGGGAGTTGGTTTATATTTATCTGAAAATAAAAAAAAGCACAGGCAATGCATCGACTATATGTGCAGGAAAAAGGCTTTATACTGACACAAGACTTAAAAGTTGGTGATCCATTGCTGGGCTTAAAAAAGGTATCGCCCAATCTTTCCCGATTGATTAGGTTGCTATCATTTTATAAAATTTTTGCTGATATGTCAATATAAAACTAGATCATTTTTAAAATGTTTTGCTTCATATACATTAGGGGTTCTATGATTTAATGTTTTATTGAATTTTCTGTTGACTGTGCTTATACCGACAAGCATCTCATTTTATTTTTCGTTTTTCCTGTGCAAGGAATTTTCAGCTTCATAATGAATGAGTCTGAAAAATTTTATAAGTTATCTTAAAGATTGTATGGTCATGAGAGTATCCTTTAAAGCGGGAGAAATGTTCTATGTGGGAGAATGTATTTTATACATCCAAATTGTAATGTAAACAAACGAGTTTTTATGTAGAAAAGGAATAAGTTCTGTTTCTATTTTTATATCTTAAGAAAAACAATTTTTAACTTGAAATATTTTAACAAACCATGATAGTAAAGGTTTTAAAAATATTATCTGAATTTTTGTGTATATAAATTTAGGCAAGACATAGCTGGAATTTTTTGCATATTTTTGTGTCTTGATTTTCTTGTATTCTGATTTTGGAAGTTTTACAATTTCATAAGAATAAGATGTTTTGCTTTTTTGTGCAATGAATATATGTTTTTTTATCTGCTTGGTTTATAATCAAATTTTTTGCTATCAAAGAAATGTATTTTTTCCGATACTTTCATATATATTGGAGAGAATAAACTATGATTTGTAAACATATATCCTTTGTAAAAAGATTCATTTGCAAGATTTATTTTAAGAACTATACGAGAATCAATGGATTTTCAATCAGAGGTTCTCTTTGTTTTATCATGTTTTCATAATCTATTTGAATGATTTTTGGGATGTGCTGTTTGCATGCAAAAATATATTATGTAAAAGTGCAAGGTTTTTCGAATTTGTAACCATGTAAAAAACATCGTAGTTAGGCAGGATAAGACCTTCTGGTGAAGGATTTGCGATAAGAAATAAGTGAAAAGGGGATTTATGTTATGCCAACTTTGCAGCAGTTAAAATATGTGGTCGCTGTGGCGGAAAAGGGTTCTATGAATGAGGCAGCAAAGCATTTATTTATTGCACAGCCGACTTTGTCTAGTGCCATTCGAGAGCTTGAAGCGGAAATCGGGCTGTCCATATTTTCTAGAACGAATAAAGGTGTTGTTGTTTCACAGGCGGGTATAGAATTTCTTGGTTATGCCCGTCAGGTGTTAGAGCAGATGAAATTATTAGAAGAGAAATATATTTCCGATACGCCTTCGCAAGTAAAATTTACAGTTTCCACACAGCATTACGCATTTGCCGTGAGTGCGTTTGTTGATTTGATTCAAGCCTATGGTGGCGATGAATATAAATTTTGCTTAAAAGAAACCCGAACGTATGAAATTATTTCAGATGTGAAAAATTTAACCAGTGAAATTGGGATTTTGTATCTGAATGCTTTTAATGAAAAAGTTATTCGTAAGCTTTTAAAAGAAAGTAATGCGCTGTTTCATTCGCTGTTTATTGCTAAACCACATGTTTTTATTAGTCGAAATAACCCTCTTGCTGCAAAACCAAAAGTGACGCTGAATGATTTGGAGATGTATCCGTATCTTTCTTATGAACAGGGAGATTATAATTCTTTGTATTTCTCAGAGGAAATTTTAAGCACACTGGAGCATAAGAGATCAATTATTGTGAGTGACCGTGCGACTTTATTTAATCTTTTGATTGGGTTGAACGGTTATACGATTTGTACAGGTGTTATTAGTGAGACATTGAACGGAAAAGATATTGTTGCAGTTCCATTGGATGTTGATGAGGAAATTCATGTCGGCTATATCACACATCAAAATGTGCCCCTAGGCCGCATCAGTGAGGCGTATATTCAAAATCTAAGACGGCATGTGCAAGTTTTGTTATAGAAAAAAACTATATTTAACTGCATTTTATTCCTATTTTACGATAGCTAAATTCCTCCGTATAATTACAAACAAAAAGCTTGGGGGATATGAAATGATGAAAACGTCTGTAATCGGTTTTCCGCGTATTGGGAAGTTGCGGGAATTAAAATTTGCAACGGAGAAATATTTTCGGTCAGAAATCAGCCAGGGCGAATTGCTTAAAACGGCAAAGGAATTACGAAAAGCCCATTGGTTGATGCAAAAATCAGCAGGGATTGACTGGATTCCTTCTGGGGATTTTTCTTTTTATGATCAGATGCTGGATATGTGTATGCTATTCAATGTGATTCCCTCCGAATATCAAGCACTTGGCTTAGATGCGTTGGATACCTATTTTGCGATGGCAAGAGGCTATCAAGGCAAAGACGGTGATGTGAAAGCATTGGCGATGAAAAAATGGATGAATACCAACTATCATTATTTGGTACCTGAGTTTTCGGATGAAACAGAAATTCGTCTAGTCGGAACAGCTCCATTTGACATGTACCAAGAAGCAAAAGCAGATCAAATTGAAACCAAGCCAGTGCTGATCGGTGCTTTTACCTTTTTGAAGCTGGCTAAATATCGTGGAAAAAAAGGTCCACAGGACTTTCTGCTTGCGATTGCCAAGGCGTATGGTGACATATTGGAACGATTCCATGAACAAGGTGTGCAATGGGTGCAGTTTGACGAGCCCATTTTGGTGACAGATTTATCGGCTGCAGATGTTTGGTTGTTTGTTACCCTTTATCAAAAAATTTTGGCACAGAAAGGAAGTGTACAAGTTTTATTGCAAACGTATTTTGGTGATGTTCGGGATGTTTATTCTGAAATAATCAAGCTAGACTTTGATGGGATTGGCTTGGATTTTTTGGAAGGCAAGCAAAATATGGCGCTTTTAAAGCAACAAGGATTTCCTAAAGAGAAAGTGTTGTTTGCTGGCTTGATCAATGGCAAAAATATTTGGCGGTGCAATTATAAGAAAGTGTTGGAACAGTTGAAAGGACTTCGTCAATATGTCGATTCAATTGTTCTTGGTACGTCTTGCTCACTTTTACATGTGCCATATACGTTGGAAAATGAAGAAAAGTTGCAAGCAGATATCCGTTTATATTTTTCCTTTGCCAAAGAGAAGCTAAAGGAGTTAGCAGAGCTCAAACAGCTTGCAAGTCTAGCTGATCCTTCTCAGGAACGTGCATGGATAGAAAATGAGAAAATTTTTGCTACATTGGCAAATTCACGTGATGCAAAGGTTCAGGCACAGGTTGCAGCATTAACGGAATCCGATTTTGTTCGACCAGTTTTACGTGCAACTCGCAAGCAAATTCAACAAGAAAAACTGCAGTTGCCTCTTTTGCCAACCACGACCATCGGTTCTTTTCCCCAGACACAAGCGGTTAAGAAAAATCGAACCAAATACAGAAAAGGTGAGATTACAAAGGAGATGTATGATCAGGAAGTGTATCGCCTGATTGCCGACTGTATTCGTTTACAGGAAGAAATTGGTTTGGATGTGCTTGTACATGGAGAGTACGAGCGTAATGATATGGTTGAATTTTTCGGAGAAAATCTGGCTGGATATATTTTTACTGAAAAGGCATGGGTGCAATCCTATGGAACACGCTGTGTAAAGCCACCAATTATATTTGGGGATGTCAAACGCATCCGTCCGATTACAGTATCCTATTCTAAGTATGCACAAAGTTTAACGGATCAACCAGTAAAAGGTATGCTGACTGGACCAGTAACGATTTTAAATTGGTCATTCTCACGTGAAGATATTTCGCAAAAGGAAATGGCGTTTCAAATTGCTCTGGCGATTCGAGATGAGGTTGCAGATTTGGTGGCTGCTGGGCTTAAAGTTATTCAGATTGATGAAGCAGCATTAAAGGAAAAGTTGCCGATTCGTAAAGAAGATTGGTATCGGGATTATCTAGATTGGGCTATTTTGGCTTTCCGGCTATGTCATGCCCATACACCACCTGATATTCAGATTCATACACATATGTGTTATAGTGAGTTTGAGGCAATCATTCAGGATATTGATAAGATGGATGCCGATGTGATTTCTTTTGAAGCTTCCCGTTCTAAGTTAGAAATTTTGGATGGACTTGTAAAAGAGCATTTTCAAACGGCAGTTGGTCCGGGGGTGTATGACATTCATTCACCTCGTGTGCCAAGTACTGAGGAAATGGTACAAACATTGGAAAATATGCTTGAAAAACTTCCAGCCAAACAACTATGGGTCAATCCGGACTGTGGTTTGAAAACAAGAGGAATATCAGAAACGACAACTGCTTTGAAAAATCTGGTCACAGCGGCACAAACCGTCCGTAGCGCATTGAAATAGACAATAAAGTTGAAGTGCTTTGCCAAAATACATTTTGTATGTTTAGAACAAAGCTGTTTTTTAGTTAAATGATCTGGCTATAAAGCTGAAAAAATGATCTATCGGAATTTCATAAAACAAAGGGTATAAGAGGTTGCTTAGGCTTAAAGTATTATGTGCTATAGCCTAGCAGCTTCTTTTATTTATGCTTACCATGAAATTTTTTATATTATGTAAGTACTTTATAAATATTGTTCAAAATAAAACGAATTGAAGGAGTGGTGTGAAATGTAACAGCTTTTTTTATTGGCTTCTTTACTTGTCTTGCTCAGGTTTAAAAGCTCAAAAAAACGGGAGTGATGCAGAAAATGAAACGGGTATAAAAAGTTATTATGTCTATATAGATACCGATATGTATATGTTAAATATTTGGTTGGCGCTGTTAACATATAGGGTTGAGAAAATGGTGATTGATGGTTTGTAAAGAGCATAACCGATGAAGCTCTAATTGCTATGGTTTGGTTAAGGCAACATGTTCCTTTTTTAATAACATTACGCAAAAAACCAGCAGCAAATTTTGTAGGTTTGACTAAAAATCCGTTTCCACTTGCGAAAATCAGAGGTTTTAAACAGTATGATCTTAACCATTTGGTGTAATCTGTTTTTGGTTGTAAAAATAAGTTTTAGGTAAACAAATTTAGAGGATAAAATGGATGGTTTGTTTTTGGTAGGAATGAGCCCTAGATGCAGCAGAAATCAGGTTGTCGGTTTTTTTCTTTTCCGTACAAAAAAAGAGAGGCGAGCTGTTCTTTTGTTTTATAATTTTGAGATGAAACGAATATATAGAGGTAAAGATTAAACGGCTTTTGGAAATGATTTGGAATTTAATGAAATGCGATGTGTGTATCGTTTTGTATTTTTATATTGCAAGAGGTGTATGGTACAAATACAAAGAGATTGGAGTCATAATGATCAAGATTTTCAGCATTTGATGTGTTTTTTGAATGATTCTAAGCTTGCTACGAAATATGGATATTGTCAGCGCTATTTTTTTGTAAAAGGTTTGTGAATCAAAAGGCTTTACGAAAGAAGGGTTTTCACTGACTTTTTTAAAAAAGAGATGTTGTTAGCTTCACTTCCTCTAGTTTTGCTCATTTTCAGAAATGGGTTGGCTGAAGGTTTTTGCTTTTTTGCAGCAGTCCTTATACAATAAAGGGAGGATTTTATGTGTAAAAACAGCAGATGATTGCAAGGAGATGATGTTTTGACAACCGTTGGTGTAGATGCAGTTATTGCCATTTTGGTTCATTTACTTTTGATTGCTATGACATGGTGGGTGCTGAGCGCCATGCCGATTGAAAAGCTTTTTCGCAAAGGGAAAACGCTGCAAATTCAAGTTTTTATCATTTTTCTCACCATTGTGATTGCAAGCATTGTCAGTGAGTTTATTTTAACCTATTTATCTTATGCCAAAAATTTGAAATATTTATTCCCATAAATCGGGTATTGATAAAGCAATGAATCTATGAAACAGGTATAAAATCTCTTTTTCTGGTTCAGAATTGAACAAAGGGAAAGGAGATTTTATCATGCGTAAAATAATGTTTTTATGGTTTCAAATGATTTTTGTAGCTTTGTTGCTTGGAGGGGGATTCTGGTGGGGGATAATCAGTCGAGGTTTTGCAAATGATATGAACTTTATCGAGCGTGTCAATGAGAGCTGGACTCAATTGAAATTTCAGGAAAAATTGTTCAAAAAGCAGGAAATTACGCCAGATAAAATAAATTGGCTCATAAAGGAAACGGTATACCGGACTTCTTCTATGAAAGAGCAAGGTTATAAACTGCAAGAAATAAAAAAGCAGGCAGAGATTCAACTGAGTGCTGGAACGCTGCAATGGCAGTTTATAGATGGAGGAAATACAAGAAAATGGACTGCATATCAAACGGATCAAAATGAAACACATAGATATACTTTATTATTGTATCGTCAAAAGGAAACGTATCAGATCGATCTCATTTATCAATATCAGTATACAAACAGAGGAGATTTATTATCGTCAGATCATATGGAGAAAATGATTTGTGCGACAAAAGGTCTCTTCAGTTCGGAATACATAATTTTTTCTTGTATTGAAGGGCATTCCAATGATAAACTAATAAAGTCTGTACAAAAAAAGACAGATCAAATGATGAAGGAATTGGAAGCTCAACAAGTAGATTTTGTGGATGAAGGGACATTTGTCTCTATAGCTGCATACACTGATCATTGGGAAAGCACTTTTTCTTCAGCTGAGAAAAAGCTAAATATGCAACTTGCATTTCGCATTGGTGAAAGGGAAACGAAATGGTTTTTCGGTACACCGCTCCTACTTGAATGAATCAACATAAATGAGTAAAAATTACAATGATCATAGTGCGGAGGGAAATGTTTTGGAAAAGATAATAGTCCGCGGAGGCAGCCGGCTTGTTGGAAATGTCCGAGTTGAAGGTGCCAAAAATGCTGTTCTTCCAATTCTTGCTGCTTCTTTATTGGCAAGTTATGGTAAAAGTGAACTAACAGAAGTTCCAGCACTTGCTGATGTGCATACCATATTGGAAGTTTTGAAAAGTTTAAATGCCGATGTTCAGTTGATGTCGGATGAAAATAAAGTTACAATTGATGCTTCGGGTACATTACATCCAGAAGCACCGTTTGAATATGTCAGAAAAATGCGAGCTTCGATTTTGGTAATGGGTCCACTTTTAGCCAGATGTGGTCATGCACGGGTCTCTCTGCCTGGCGGTTGTGCAATTGGTTCTCGTCCCATTGAGCAGCATATTCATGGATTTGAAAAAATGGGGGCAGTTGTAAAGATCGAAAATGGTTATGTCGAAGCGACAGTGGAGGGTCGTTTAAAAGGTACAACGATTTCTTTGGATACACCAAGTGTTGGTGCAACAGAGAATTTAATGATGGCGGCGGCTTTGGCAGTAGGGACAACTGTAATTAACAATGCAGCTTGTGAACCAGAAATTGAAGACTTGGCAGACTATATGAATGCGATGGGCGCACGTGTATATGGTGCGGGTACACCGACCATTCGGGTTGAAGGTGTGCCAAAAATGTCTGGTGCTATGCATGAAATTATTCCTGATCGCATTGAAGCAGGAACTTTTATGGTTGCAGCGGCAATTACTGGCGGCGATGTTTTTATTGAAAATGCGATCGGCGCACATATGACAGCAGTTATTGAAAAATTACGGGAAATGGGTGTAACAGTGATTGCTGCGGATCGTGGCATTCGCATTATTGGTGCACAAGAACCGCTAAAACGTGTAGATATTCAGACTTCTCCACATCCAGGCTTTCCAACAGATATGCAGGCACAGTTTATGGCATTGGCACTGACCTGTGAGGGTGTGAGTGTAATTACAGAAACGGTATTTGAAAACCGTTTTATGCATGTTGGAGAATTTCAACGGATGAATGCACAAATTAAGGTAAATGATCGAATGGCGGTGGTGAAAGGACCGTGTGCGTTGCAAGGAGCCGAGGTTTCTTCCACAGATTTGCGTGCTGCTGCAGCATTGATTTTGGCGGGACTGGTTGCAAAAGGTCATACACGTGTGACAGAACTGCGACATCTGGATCGGGGCTATGTCCGATTTCATGAGAAACTTGCAGAACTAGGAGCAGAGATTGAGCGAGTTTCTCATGAGGACGCAGAAGATGTTCAAATCACGAAAGCGGCACTATACCCATAATAAGACCATTGAATATGAAATGATCGAAGAGCAGCGGGTAATAATCGAACTCGCTGCTTTTATGTGGAAAACAAGTATATAACCTAGGTCATTTTTAGGCATATGCTAGTTTTAGATAAAAAATACAGTTTGAATCTGAAGGATTTTATGATTTAGATAAGGATGGAAAGGAACTATTTTTGGTTCAGTATTTTTTACATATTGGTATGATGCTATCCATATGATTGTCAAATGGAATTTAGATAAAAGTCACTCAAATGAAAAACTGCACATAAAAATTGCTCTCTTCTTTTATGAAAAAGTTGCAGACTTATAGTTTCTCTTTTTAACTGAATGCCTTAGGCATGACAATGTTTTTTTACATGCTTATTTTATATTCTCTAATATTTTCTTTACATAAATAATAGAAGTGTTCTGGCATCCATCCCTTTACTTATGTTTTGTTCCAGTTTAGGTTTTGAACCGAAAAGTCTGATGTATGACTGAAATTTTTTGTTGTAAATTAAAATGTTCGTTGTAATGGGAGCAAGAATCTATCAGATTCAGGTATATTTTTCTGCACATTTTTATAGAATGAATAGAAAGAGAATCTATAGTCTTACATCGAGAAAAAGTAAAAAAAGAGAGATGGGATAAAGAGGAGGAAATAGGGGATATGAATCAAAAAATAAAGTTGTCCATCGGTCTTTCTGCCGTTTTGTGTGTTTTTTTTCTGTTGCTTTTGTTGCCTGCATTTATTGTTTTGCAAGGTCGGTCTCCTGAGTCGCCACCCAATGTGAAGATTTCTCAGCCAATTGAGTCGCAGATCAAAAAGGAAGAAGCAGCAGTTGAGGTAGATTCAGAACCGGAACAGGTTATTACGGTTTACCGTGCCAATCAGGAAACCGTTGAGAATGTGGATTTGAATGATTATGTATTTGGTGTGCTGGCTGGTGAAATGCCAGCATCGTTTGAAATGGAAGCACTGAAGGCACAGGCAGTTGCTGCACGAACCTATATTGCACAACTTGTCAGCCAAAATGGTGGTAAGAGTGATTTGCCTGAAGGAGCAGATGTAACCGATACAGTGCAACATCAGGTGTACTACAGTAACGCCGAGTTAAAGAAACTTTGGGCTGCTGACTATCAGTGGAAGGCAGAGAAAATTCGGCAAGCTGTTGAAGAAACCGATAATTTGATTTTAACGTATGAAAATCGTCCGATTCACGCATTGTTCTTCTCAACAAGTAACGGTTATACCGAACATGCTGAATATTATTGGAAAAATCCATTCCCATATTTGAAATCGGTAAAGAGCCCTTGGGATTTGGATTCGCCAAAATATTTGAAGGAACAGACGTTTACACTTGATGATTTTAATAAAAAACTGGAAGTTTCTGTAAAACCCGGACAAAAACTGTTAAGTTCTGTTAAGCGCACACCAGGTCAGGCTATTGCCTCTGTCAAAATTGGAGGAGTGGTTTTTACTGGACGGAAAGTGCGTGAGCAGCTCGGTCTTGCATCAGCAGATTTTTCCATGAAATGGCAAGGGAAGAAAATTGTGGTGACTACAAAAGGGTACGGGCATCAGGTGGGGATGAGTCAGTATGGTGCCAATGGAATGGCGAAGAATGGGAAAACGTTTGAAGAAATTTTGTTGTATTATTATCAAGGTGTGACCCTAGAGCCTGGCTTGTCATTTTTTGTCGATGGAAAAATATAAAAAATGATAAAGAGAATGTTTATTTTCTTCTGAATTCGGCAACATTGTTTGTAGAGGTGATAAAAATGAAGGAAGAAGGAAAAAAACAATCTCCTTTCAAGCAAAAAGTTGTAACATTTAAAAACAAACAATGGTTTTATCCAGCAATTTATGTCAGTGGTGCGGCGATTATTTTAATCGGTGCTATGCTGTTTCAGCTTGTGACAAAAGAGCCAGAAATTTCACAAAACTCCGGACAGGAGCAGACAAGAACAGAGCAGCAAGGTGAGAAGGTAAAAGAAGTAGCTGTTGAGGATCAATTTGTACGTTTGCCAGTTGCAGATCAGGAGAAGGCAGTCATTGCCAAAAAGTTTTATGAGGCTTCTGCAGATGAGGCAGCTCGTCAGGCAGCATTGGTATCTTATCAAAATCAATATATGCCAAATACTGGGATTGATGTGGCAATGGAAGATGACAGTACATTTGATGTAATTGCTTCATTAAGCGGAACAGTGATTTCTACCATAAAGGATCCTGTGCTTGGAAACTGTGTAACCGTTGAGCATAAAGATGGCATTACAACGATGTATCAGGCTTTAGGAAGTATTGTGGTTGAGCCGGGCACACCCGTTGTGCAAGGTCAGCTTCTTGGTACATCTGGAACGAACTTATTGAATCCGGATTTAAAGAGTTATGTACATTTTGAAGTACGCAAAGACGAGGTCGCCATCAATCCTGAAACGGCTTTAGAAGTTGCAATATCGGATCTGGTGAAGTGATTCATTTATAAGCGTAATCCGTGAAAAGAAAAACGGGTTACGCTTGTTTTTTTGTGAAAGATTTTCAGTGTATTTATATTTTACCTTCAGCCAGCCATGGGAAAAAACCAAGTAAAAACCGTTCGGTTGCGGGCATAAAATAGGAGCCAAAGTGGTAATCTGGGTCAATTGTTGCAACAATCCATGTTCCTTTTGTGCTAACTTGGTCTACATAAAAAATGGCGCCTCCATCATCGGTAGCAATTAAAACTTCACAGCCTTCTATAGGCCAATAAACGCCGTGGTGATGCCAAGTTACGTCAGCCAGTGTAATATAGTGAAATAAATGATAATCTGGATTTACAAGATTTAAACCACTTTTGGCATCTTTTTCCAGCCACCACCAAAAGTTGGTTGGACGCTCCTCCCAATTTTGATTTGGAATCCATGTCCAAGGTTGAGGCCCAAATACGGCAACAATCCCTCCATTTTCTGCAAAGTTTATAATTTTTTCTTTGGATTGCAGCAGCAAATGTCCATTTAATTGAGAAGGTACATAAAGAACATCAAACTCATCCAGTGCGGTAGATGCCAATTCTGGCAAATAGATGTGTGAAGCAATATATTTTTTAAATCTTGGATCATAAAAAGTTTTATGATGTACAGAATTTCCACTGTATAAAATTGCAATCTTTCTCAATTTGAAACACGCTCCTTTTGTCGTTGATCATATGCCGCTTGTACCCATGCGAATGTTTGCGTACTGATACGATCTGTTGTTTTATTGGCTTGCATATAGCTAAAAAGATCATTGCCAGCATGTAATAAAATAATACCGTTTGTTGTATTTTGATCAATATAAGTGACCACCTCATTTTCCCCCAAAGTTAAAAGAATTTCGGCTTGTTTGGGCGGTTGATAGAAGCCCCGAGCAAAGAAGCCTGCAACCCCTTTGTTATAGGTCATGTCATCTTCCTTTACTCCTTTAAAGATCATGTGATTTTTTTGAATGTGAACAGCATAATCCTGAAAACTATTGATTTTTTTCGGAATGAACATAGATGCACCAGGTATCCAGTCCCGAAATAAATGACCACAGAAGATCAATATTTTCCCATCATGTAAAAATTCAAGAATTTTATCCCTTTGTGTTTGCATATACTCCTGATCGATAAAACCAGGAATCGAAATACATCGATAACCTGACAAATCAGTTTTTGCAAATGAATATTGATCCACAATATCGAAATCCTTGGCATAAAAGGGATGTGTTCTTTTTTTCAGCCCAAAAGCATGTCCAGGATCCACATATAGAATTGTTTTACACACATTATCATCTCCCCAAATTTTATTGTTACCTAAGAGTAACTTTAAGCGCTTTTAGGTTAACATGCAGAAATATAATTTTTCAAGAAATAATTAATCAATCTGGGAAATTTATGTATTTATCCGTAAATTTTCCAAAAAACAATTGACAATGATAATCATTCTCATTAGAATAAGCGTATATAGTTACTTTAAGGTAACTTATAAGGGGGGATGATTTTGGGGTATATTGCGTATATCGGAACAGATATTCAGTTTACAAGATTAACAGACAAGGATCGGAGGCTCGGTTTAATATTTTTGCATGTGTATGATATACCTTATGCAGATTTATCCGCTTATGAAGGAATCATAATCACAAATTTTGTAGAGGAAGCTTTTCTTTTAGAAAATCAAACCATTTTGAAAAGATACTTAGATCAGGGAGGCGTTATTTTTTCACAGGTTGAGAACAGTTTGCCTTGGCTTCCCGGATGCGGAAAATGGGTTCGTTCGCCAATTCCGATCAAGGATCGTGAATTTCATTACACAGAACCTGTGCACCAATTATTTCAGGGTATTGATCTCTATGATTTAAATTATAAAAAAGGAGTTAAAGGATTTTTAACGAGAGGTTATTTTGATCGTATTCCGCTGAATGCAGAGGTGTTGTTAACAGATCAAGATAAACAGCCTGTTCTTTATATTGACAGGCATACAACAAAGGGTGTGATTATTGCAGGAGCGGGCACAGCGCTTTATGGCTACGGTATACAGGAAAACAGTACAAAATATTTGTCTGAGCAAATTTTGAGCTATATCCGAGAACAAGCGCAAAAAAGTAGGAAGGGAGCAAAGAAATGAAAGTTGCGATCATCACAAATCACTATAGCTTCCAGAATCGTTTTTTCGAATTGGAAGAATTCCAGTATATGTATGATGACATATTACCGATTCGTTTCTTACATCGCTATAATCTTCTGGAATATGACACCATTATCGTTCAGGAGCATATTTCTGTATTTCATTTGAAGCGTTATCGTTCACGATTGATTCAGTTTCTTAAAAGCGGTAAGCGCTTGATTATTATGGGAGAAGTGATTGACGGTTGGCTTCCGCATATTGAATGGGAAACTTCAGAGGTGAATTTTAGCTGGTGGGTGAAAAAGGATGGCGATTTACCACTGATTCAAAGAAATTCGTCTCATGAAATTTATCAATATATCCATTTTCCCGATTTAAAATGGCATTATCATGGAACTTTCCATCCGCCTCAAGGAGCAGTTTCTTTAGCTGAAACGCCAGAAGGAAAGAGTATTTTCTATATTGATCGTGTTTCTTATCGTGGAGAATTGATTGTCACTTCGGTAGATCCAACCTATCATATCGGGCTTGGATTTATTACCCAAGCCAAACCATTTTTACATGGACTTGCAAAATACATACATGCAAAGTAAATCATTTATTTTCATTTTTGTTTTTTCAAGTTCATTCATATCGATCAAGCCAATAAATATGGGTTCATCCATTGTTTTTTCTAAAGCAGAAATAAACAGTTTGATGCTTTTTGGAAAACAAAAAGAAAGATGATCTATTTCATCTAATGAAAAGGGGAGTTGTCATGAAGAAAAAATTATATTATACACTTGCATGTACCGTGATGTCTACAGCATTTTTAACAGCATGTGGTACAGAAGATGGCACAAGTGACAATGTCAAAGAAAAAGCTGAAACAAAAACCGTAACAGATCAATTGGATAGAAAGGTTGAGATTTCATCAGAAGTATCACGCGTCGTAACAGGTAGTATTTTGCCATTTTACTCAACATGGTTTGTCGCAACAAACTCAACCAAGGAGCTTGTTGGTATGCATCCTGAATCTGCAAGTGCTGCCCGGAATTCTGTCTTGGCTTCCATTTCACCAGAGGTATTAAATGCAAGTACGGATTTTTTACAAAATGGGGAAGTCAATATTGAAGAATTATTAAAGTTAGAACCAGATGTATATTTTGAATCTTCTGCAGATCAAACTACACTGGATAAGTTAACTGAGGCTGGGATTCCTACGGTTGCTATTAAGGCAAGGGATGCTGCAGAGGCAGAGCCGCTTGCGACCTTTAACAGTTGGCTTGAAGTGCTAAGACAAATTTCCAGTACCGATGAACGCGTCAATATGTTTTTGGAAAAAGGTAAGACCGTTCAAGCAGAACTAGATGTAAAGCTGAAACAATTAACAGAAAATGATAAGCCACGAGTGATGTTCTTATTCAGACATACAGATAACAGTATTACAGTCGCAGGTTCCAACTTTTTCAGTAGCCAATGGTTGGCTGCAACAGGTGCCATTAATGTCGCTGCAGAAATTGATGGAACAAAGGAAGTCAATATGGAGCAAATTTATCAGTGGGATCCTGATATTATTTATATTACAAATTTCACAAGTACACAGCCGGAGGATTTAAAAGAAAATAAAGTCACAGGGCAAGACTGGACTCAATTAACAGCTGTACAAGAAGGAAAGGTTTATAAAATCCCACTTGGAATCTATCGATGGTTCCCACCAAGTGGAGATGCTCCACTCATGCTAAAATGGCTGGCACAAAACAATCATCCAGATTTGTTTACTTATGATATGAAAGAAGAAATCAAGCAATACTATCAAGAATTTTATAATTATACATTAACAGATGAAGAAGTGGAGAAAATTTTGCACCCATCATCTGATGCGGCGATCCAATAAGGAGAAATCACGAGAAAATGAAAAAAAAATGGATTATTCTCTTATGGCTTCTTCCAGTGGTGCTTGCATTTTGCTCATTTTGTATTGGGAGATTTGAAATCACCATTGTAGATACGATAAAAATTTTGGCTTCTTCATTTTTACCATTTGACATTGAACAAACATGGACAACCATGCAGGAGACGGTCGTTTTGCAAATTCGTCTACCTAGGATTATTCTGGCCTTACTAATTGGGGGTGGCTTGGCCATTTCTGGTGCGGCTTTTCAAGGAATGTTTGGCAACCCTTTGGTCAGTCCAGATATTCTCGGTGTATCCGCAGGTGCTGGATTTGGTGCCTCCCTTGCTATTTTATTATTTGGTCAAGGTTTTTTTGTTCAAATCATTGCATTAATGATGGGAATTGGAGCGATACTTCTTACCTATTTAATCAGTGGAGTCAAAAAAAATGCACCAATCGTGATGCTTGTTTTGGCAGGTGTAGTCACATCTGCACTTTTTCAAGCATTAATTTCGTTAACCAAATTTGTGGCAGATCCAGATGAAAAGCTTCCAGCCATTACCTATTGGTTAATGGGAAGTCTTGGTACAGCTAGTTATCGTGACATATATTTGGCAGCCCCGCTTATTTTAATCGGAATGATAATCTTGTATCTGCTTCGTTGGAGAATTAATTTGCTCACTTTGCCAGAGGATGAAGCAAAATCAATGGGTATTTCGGTTACAAGATTAAAATGGCTGGTTATTTTTTCTGCTACCTTAATTACGGCTGCTTCTGTAGCTGTAGCTGGGATTATTGGATGGGTTGGACTGATTATTCCGCATGTGGCGCGTATGATTGTGGGAAATAATAATCAATTTGTATTTCCGGTCTCCATCTCTATCGGTGCAGCATATCTTTTGTTTATTGACAATTTGGCACGGTCTGTCACATCTGTAGAAATTCCATTGTCCATTTTGACGGCCATTATCGGCGCACCCTTTTTTGCTTTCCTGCTTCATAGAACAAAAGGAGGATGGTCATGAATATCACTGTAGAAAATGGAAACTTCAGCTATTCCAAAAAGAAAGACAACGTATCTTTTCTTTATAAGGATGATATTAACTTTACATTAAATCAAGGAGAAATTTTAACCGTTTTGGGTCCGAATGGAGCGGGTAAAACTACGCTGTTAAAGTGCGTAGTTGGGCTTTTACGTTGGAAAAAAGGAAAAACTTTGGTTGATGGAGTGGATTTAATGACCGTTTCGTATAAAGATTTATGGCGGCGAATTGGCTATGTTCCGCAAGCACATAAAATGGTGTTTGGTTTTACAGTAGAGGAATTGGTTGTTATGGGGCGTGCACCCTATATCAGTACATTGCGTCAACCATCTAAAGAAGACAGACAAAAAGCGATGGAGGCACTTGAAACTGTTGGGATTGCACATTTGGCGCAAAAATCCTGCAATGAAATTAGTGGGGGAGAACGGCAACTGGCATTGATTGCTCGAACTTTGGTTTCAAATCCAGAGTTGTTGATTTTAGATGAGCCAGAGTCACATTTGGATGTACAAAAGCAAATTGTCATTTTACAAATTTTGAAGCGTTTAGCGAAAGAATATGGGATTGCTTGTATGATTAATACCCATTATCCGAATCATGCATTTTATTTGGCAGATCAAGTATTGATTACAGCAAAAGATTTCCCGATGTTCATTGGAAATGTACAGGAGGCCATTACAGAAGAACGGATGCGTGCTTATTTTGGCATTGAGTTAAAAAAGGTTACTTACTCTGAAGCAAATTATTGTATTGAAACAATGATTCCGAAGGATTTAGGCATTGAGCCGACCTGTTCAGTTCATTGTTTTCGGAAGACGGATAGTCTTGCATCTGTAAACGAATAGAAGATATATTTTTTATAATCATAAAACGTTTTTTATGATCTCAAAAAATTGTTGTACCAAGCAGTTTATGATTTTTATGAGATAGATTTCTTTGCATTTTTCCATGGAAATATAAGAAAAACATGGACCATATAGGAATGAAAGAATGTATGGATGGCTTGAATAATAAAATTTAAAAGTTACATACATATAATTCATTGATCATAATATCACTTGTTTTGCTTATTGAACAAATTTTCCTTTTTGTTCAGTGTTTTTTAAAATGGTGCAGGTTTTCATTAAGCAGAAGTCATGGGAAGATTGGAATTGCTTGTTTAAGACAGTCTAGATCAAAAAATCACAAGAAATGAACCGAATGAAAACGGTTGTCTTGTGATTTTTTGCTTTGATTTTGGAGTAGAAAGTATAAAATTTGTATATGGTATGTGGATGCTACAGGATTTTTATCAGATAAAAAGTATGAAATGGCATTTGCATATCAATCTGTTTGTTTATTTTATTTTTTGTTTTGTTTATAAGTTTTTTTGATTTCAGTGGTTTTGGAAGTTGTTTCAAAGCGACTGTTTTTTTGTTTTCGATACGCATAAGTTAAGCAAAATCTTCATAAATTGTTACAAACCTGACAAGGGATTGTGTGAGGTGAGAAATCGTATCAAAGCATGCCAATGATTTGTTGCGAGCGCCCCAATTTTTTTGAAGAAAAGTAACGTAAAAAGCATCCGGGAACAACTCAACGAGTCTCATTTCGCGCTCCTCAACAGAAATTAGGAGGCGAGGATATTGCATGATTATATTAAAGAACGAACGTTAAAAATTGCACATTATATTTTAGAAACAAGAAAAACGGTTCGTGTCATTGCAAAAGAGTTTGGCGTATCGAAATCTACGGTTCATAAAGATCTGACGGAACGACTACCAGACATCAACCCGGAGTTGGCAAATGCTGTGCAGGAAATCCTTGACTATCATAAGTCCATTCGTCATCTGCGCGGTGGAGAGGCAACCAAGCAAAAATATCGTAAAGAAGAAGCCAACGTATAAAACAAAATTTCCTCTCTTAATTAGGAATGCATATGGGGATTTCAAAATGAGCTAAAAGCCGATTACATACAAGTAGTCGGTTTTTTGCTTAATAAAAGGAATATAAAGTTTATGATCTGCGAATATAACTGAGAATGGATAAAGTAGGCAAAAAACTTTTTCAGCTCGATTTTGCTCCATTTGACTGCATAAGGTGATACTTCATTCAAATAGATACAGAGTAGGGAAATAAAGTAAAGAAAAGTGATGAGGTGTCTTATCCATTTATCTCTATCAGAAACATCAAAGAAAGCCAATTTAAAGTCTTCTATCATTTATAATCAATCCATGGTGTATTTTGCTGCATCTCATATTTTACAGGATTGCAGGCTCTCTGAAGAGACAGTGCGTGAGGCATTGATTTGCCTTGTAAACCATTTTCATGAAATTGGTAAGATGAATGGTCTTTTAAATAAAACATTTTGTAGTTATGGCATTTGGAAACATTGCTTTAACCATAATAAGCCAGAGTTAAAGATTATAGCGATCAGTAGGTTTGGTTGTTTACTTAAGGGTTTATAGTATTGGATCAGGTGTTTTGATGGATCTTATGAAAATCGTTCAGAATATGATAGAACGTCAATGTCTGTACTTGCAACGTTTTTTAGATCGGTATATACTAAGCTGTTTACTTCAAAGTTAACAATATGGTTTGCATAAAGTACATTTTTCAATGGATATATCCGATTATTTTCAATTTACTTTTACTGGGTTTAATATAAGTTTTTACTTCTATGGATATTTGTTTTGGGTCAATGTAAAATACAGATAGAATTTATATGCGTTGTAATATATCCTTTTTTATGGTTTGATTTTAATGGATAAACGATGTTCCAAGGTTTATGGTGTGAAAAAGAGACGATCGCTATTTGGTGTGTCTGTTTTGATTGATGCATCTTTTCTATATAGGTGGAAAATAGACCAAGAACAGGTAAAAATCCCGTGAGGCAAATTCACGGGAGTAAGGTAAAAGATAGACGAGTTTGGGTGAACTCGTATGATTGGGAGAATAAGATCAACTTACTTGACTGGTAGATCAAATAAGTTTTCACTTTAGGTTGTATCTATAATATAATCCGTAATTATGCAAAAAATATGAACTTCACATTAAGGTTTGGCAACATTTGTAGACTTGTCAATGCTCTTCATGAGGTAGGAACAAATCGGCAAGGCATAAATTTTCTTCATCTTTATAGTTCACTTGATCTTATGGATAATAAAGGAAGGCATATAAATTCATTTACTTTATAAACATGGGTATGTTAATATATAGTGATGTAATGTAGATAAATTTATGTATATGATATAGACAAAAATGAGGGGGATTTTTTTTCATGTTTTCTAAAGATATCGGCATTGACTTGGGCACAGCCAATGTATTAATCCATGTAAAAGGCAAAGGTATTGTATTAAATGAGCCTTCTGTTGTTGCTTTGGATCGTAGCAATGGTAGAGTATTGGCTGTGGGTGAGGAAGCACGTCGTATGATCGGTCGTACACCAGGTAATATTGCAGCCATTCGTCCGCTAAAAGATGGAGTAATTGCAGATTTTGATGTGACAGAACAGATGCTTAGATCATTTATCAATAAATTAAATGTAAAGGGCTTTTTATCTAAGCCGCGAATTTTGATTTGTTGCCCAACAAATATCACCTCAGTTGAAAAGAAAGCCATTCGGGAAGCAGCAGAAAAAAGCGGTGGAAAAACAGTTTATTTAGAAGAAGAGCCAAAGGTGGCAGCAGTTGGAGCTGGGATGGATATTTATCAGCCTTATGGGAATATGGTGATTGATATTGGTGGTGGTACAACGGATGTTGCAGTTATTTCCATGGGCGATATTGTGACAAGTTGCTCTGTAAAAATGGCTGGTGATAAATTCGATAACGAAATTTTAAATTATATTAAACGGGAATATAAATTGTTGATCGGGGAAAGAACTGCGGAGGATATCAAGGTGAACGTTGGAACTGTTTTTGAACATAGTCGGCATGATACAATGGAAATTCGTGGACGTGATCTGGTGACTGGGCTACCAAGAACAATTACCATTTCTTCAGAAGAAATTGAGCATGCGTTGCGTGAGCCGATTAACAGTATTGTTCAAGCCGCGAAATCTGTTCTTGAGCAAACACCACCAGAGTTGTCAGCGGATATTATTGACCGTGGTATTTTCCTAACCGGTGGAGGTGCTTTACTTCATGGTTTGGATACATTAATGATGGAACAATTAAAAGTCCCTGTATTTGTTGCAGAGGATCCGATGCGCTGTGTGGCAATTGGTACTGGCATTATGTTGGATAATATCGACCGGACACGCATGCGTTCCAAATAATTGAGGGACTCGTCTTTTTGGAAGCTTTCAGTAACCAAGGACGGGTTTTTTTTGCATATTCCTCTTTTTGTTTGCATATAAGTGAGTATATCTGTCAAAAAAAGAGGTGTTGGTGTGAAATATGTGAAAGCGGCCGATGATAAAGATATTGGACAAGTCCAAGCATTTTATCGGCAAGGAAAATTGGAAGTAGAAGTCCAACAGGATGAAATGCGAAATAAATTTTTGTTAATTGATGATAAGAGCGTGTTGTACGGGGTTATGGGGTATGAAGGTAAGGGTGTGCATGCTTTATTAAAAGAGTGTATCATTTCTCCTGAAGTACATTCCGTTGAATTGTATGCGTATTTTCAGGGTGTAATTGGTTATTTAAAGCAAAAAGGTTTTGAACAAATTTATATTTATACACCGCATCCCAATATGCAGACACTTTTTCAACAGTTGGATTTCCAGATAGTTGAGAAAGAGATTCGAGCCTGTACAGCAAATTTTTGGAAAACTAAGCTAGATATTCATGCAGAAGGTATATGGTTTATTTGTGGATAAAAAGTTGTATTTATCCACATTTTTACAGAAGTTATTCACAAATTGTGTATAAATTACCAGTTTTTGTAGATTGAGTATGTGAAATGCTTGAAGTGAAACAAAGAAAAGAGGAAAAAAATGAAACAGACAGAAGTAAGGATTGTGGAAAAATTATCCACAAATCAACAGACTTATCCACAATTGGAACGTGCGGCGGCTCTGATTCAAGAGGGTGAAGTGGTGGCATTTCCAACAGAAACGGTATATGGTTTGGGAGCAAATGCATTGAGCGCCAAGGCTGTTCGGAAAATATACAGAGCCAAAGGTAGACCCAGTGATAACCCCCTCATTGTACATATTTCATCTGTGGATATGTTGGGGACATTGGTTGATGCCATTCCAAAGTCAGCACAGAAATTAATGGATGTATTTTGGCCAGGACCACTTACGATTGTTTTTCCGAAACAGGCAAATGTTCCGGACTGTGTAACTGGAGGATTGAGAACAGTAGGTATACGTATGCCAAATCATCCAATTGCTTTGGATTTGATTCGGCAGGCTAAGGTACCCATTGCTGCACCAAGTGCAAATATATCAGGACGCCCGTCTCCGACTACAGTGCGGCATGTAATTGAAGATATGAATGAGCGTATTCCATTGATTATTGATGGCGGAGATACCCAAGTCGGGCTGGAATCAACAGTGATTGACTGTAGCCGTTCGGTTCCGATTATTTTGCGCCCTGGGAAAATTACAAAGGAAGAAATAGAAGCGATTTTAGGTCAGACAATTGATGAAGCAATGGATCATAGTGGTTCTGATGTTTTGGCGCCCTGCGCTCCTGGTATGAAATATCGGCATTATGCACCTCAAGCAGAGGTAAAGCTGGTTGCACATTCTGAAAAGTTGGTACAAGAAGCCATATGGCAGCAAAAAAAAGCAGGGAAGTCTGTCGGCGTTTTGTCAACGAATGAAATTTGTCAAACTGTTCAAGCGGCAGATCGTGTTTTTTCTTTAGGTGCAGCTGGAGATTTGACCATGTGTTCGCAAAGGTTGTATGATGGTCTCAGAAACTTTGATGACTACCGAATTGATGTAATTTTGGTTACGACGGTTGAAGAAACAGGTGTTGGAAAAGCCATTATGAATCGTCTGGCAAAGGCCAGTGAAGAAGTATCGGATTTACTTTAAACAATTGCTGTTTTTGTAAGGCTATGCGGTTCATATAAATGTTTAGTTGGGTTTTGGGATAAAGACTTCCAAAAAGGATTTGATTCAAATTAAGATTTTTCCAGACTTTTGTAAGGGTGGGATACCTTATAAGGGAAAAGATTTAAGTAAGATTGGCGTTTGGTATAGAGTTAAAGTCCCACCTAACGAAAAGTGGTTCCAATGTCTAGAAATCATTTTTGCTTTTTATTCTAGCTCCAATGATAGGGCAAATCTTATGAAGATATATAAATCATTTGTAGATATAAATATCCACAGATATTTTTTTCAAAAAATGAAAATGCTTTCCTGATAGACTGAAATAAAATGGATATTTTCTCCTTCTAAAAATTGGTGTTTGTACATAAATTGTACAAGGATACAATATCAAGGAGGAGCACTATGATTTCGTCACAAATATTGAGCACATTCATGCCAATTTTTATGCTAGCCATTGCATTAAGTATGGATGCATTTTCAGTTAGTTTGGGAATGGGAACAATTGCCCTTCGCAAGCAACAAATCTTTCACATTGGACTGGTGGTCGGTGTGTTTCATATTGTGATGCCATTGGTTGGTATTGCACTGGGACAATATTTGGCAGAGCGTATTGGGACGATTTCTTCTGTCATTGGCGGCTTGCTTTTGATGTTTATTGGTCTGCAAATTTTTTTCTCTTCCTTTACCGAACAGAAGGTAAAAAAGTTTGTTCCAATTGGTATCGGTCTGTATATGTTTGCTTTTGGTGTCAGTGTAGACAGTTTGACGATTGGTCTAGGATTGGGAATGTTTGGTACAAAGGTGATTGTAACTTTAGTTTTATTTGGTGCTTTTAGTTGTATGTTTACTTGGCTTGGTTTATGGTTGGGAAGAACTACTCATATGAAGTTGGGCTCGTGGACGAGTATTTTAGGCGGAGGAATTTTGATTGCCTTCTCTTTGCTTTTATTGTTCCATACATATTTTAAGTAAAGCAATACTTCCTTTGAAATAAAAGCTATGACTTTGAAATTCAAAGGATATTTTTGTATGGTTTAAAAGAGGGAACAGAACGAAAAGTGAAATAAATGATCACCAAAAATTTTTATGTTTTATCATATAAAGAAAAAGAAGATATAAAATAACTATATGGAAACATTGATATATCTAGAAGTTACAGACTTAAATCATGTTTCAGAAAAAATGTTTTATACATTACCATTTCATTACGATATTTTTTTGAGAAAAATAGACTTTCTTTTTAATATTTTATCTAGAATATTTTGTTTTTAAAAATTTTCTTAGAAATTTCTAATGGATAAAAGAGCATTTGTGTTGTATGCTATGATTAAGTAGAATTAAATAGTTAAAGGGGTGAAATTTTGAATATTTTGTTTATTTGTACAGGGAATACATGCAGAAGTCCGATGGCAGAAGGAATTTTTAATTCGTTAAGCTCAACAGGTACAATGGCTCGTTCTGCTGGTATATGTACACAAAATGGATTGCCAGCTTCTAAATTTGCAGCAGAGCTCTGCCAGACGGTTGGTAAGCATGGACATCGATCGCAGCAAGTCAATGAAGAGTTGATTTCCTGGGCAGATTTGATTTTAACAATGACAGTGGAACATAAAGAATGGATGAAGCAGCGGTATAAATTACTGCCGCCGATTGAAACGTTAAAAATATATGTTGGCGAAATGGATGAAAATATTTTAGATCCATTCGGCGGTGGAAAGAATATATATGAGACTGTTTTTCATGAGCTGGAGCGTACGATTCAATTATTAATAAAAAAAATCAATATAAAGTGAGGAAAAGCCATGAAGAATCGAGGAATTCAAGCACAATTTACATTATTTACAACAATTGTTGCAGTGATTACATATGTAACAAGTGGAATTTTTATTTTCCTTTTTTATGACATAGTTGGGGGTAAAGATGGGGATTTCTGAGCCAGTATGGATTATTGGCACTCTTTTGCTTGGAATCATTTGGTCTGGCATTCTTGCTTATATCGCTGGAATTTTAATTTCACGACAGTTAAAACAACTGGAGGCAGTTGCGCTGGAGCTTTCAAAAGGAGATTTGTCTGTTGATGTTCCAGAGCTAAGTGCTTCAAGTGAAATTTATTTGCTTTCTAAAACAGTTGGGACTTTGGAAAAAAATTTAAATCATACAGTCGGAGCTGTAGAGACCAGCATTTCGGAAACGAATAAACAGGTGGAAGCCATTCGGTTGTCTGTTTCAACTGTACATGAAATGAGCGAGCAGATGAGTAGAGCAATTGAAGATGTTGCCACAGGTGCCATTCAGTTGACAGAGGCATTTGATACGACCGATCAAATGATGGATCATTTGATGCAAATGTCCCAGAAAGTTTATAATGAAGCAGCAGTTTCCAAGAAAACAGCAGATGATTTTGTGCTTTCAATTGAAAATAGTGTAGGCAATATTGTAGAATTAATCGGACATGTCAAATCACTTGGAGAGCGTACGGGTGAGGTTTTAAATGCCATTCAGCAACTGGAACAAAATGCAAATGAAGTTGGAGAAATTATTGATCTGGTTGGAGATATTGCTGGTCAAACCAACTTGTTGGCTTTAAATGCATCTATTGAGGCAGAGCGTGCAGGTGAAAATGGGAAAGGCTTTGCTGTGGTTGCAACAGAAGTTCGACACTTGGCAGACAGCAGTGTAAAAGCTGTTCAAGATATAACAGATTTAATTCATAAAATGCAAGGCAATGTTTCGCAGGTTGTCAATCAAATTCGTATGCAGGAAAGTAGCATTTCCAATCAGGAGAAAATCAGTCAGGTGACTGAATCACAAATTGGTAATTTAAAAGAACATATGGAAAAGTTTGTAGAAGTGTTTGTGACAATTGAAAACCTGTGTCAGAAACAGATTGATCAGGTACAGATGGCGCTGGAGGATTCTAGAAAGGTAATGAGTATTTCTGAAGAATCTACAGCGGCAACAGAAGAAGTGGCAGCTTCCACAAAAATTCAGGAGCAAGAGATGGACAGGTTGCGTGAAGAGGCAAGAGTTTTGGAAATGCAAGCACAAAAACTATCTGAAGTAATTAAAGTATTTAAAAGAAAGTAGTCGGGTATCCTAATTTGGTTTTAGAAAGTAGGAGAAGTAAAAATGAGAGTAGCCATCGCATCAGATCATGGTGGATTAAACTTAAAACAAGAAATTATTCGATTATTGGAAGAAAAAAAAGTGATATTTAAAGATTTTGGCGCAACAAGTGTTTGTGGAAGTGTAGACTATCCAGACTATGCTTTTTTGGTTGCGCAAAAGGTTGCAGATGGAGAATATGATCGGGGAATTTTAATTTGTGGAACGGGTATTGGGATGAGCATCGCAGCGAATAAAGTTTCTGGGGTTCGTTGTGCGCTTGTTCATGATACGTTTAGCGCACGTGCGACACGTCAACATAATGATTCTAACATACTTGCAATGGGTGAACGTGTGATTGGTTTTGGCTTGGCAAAGGATATTGTGGAAATTTGGTTATCTGAAGAATTTGAAGGGCAAAGGCACGAAAACCGTGTCAATAAAATTAAACAATATGAAAGGCAAGTGACCAGATCTGATGGATGAACTTGCACGCTTACAAGTAAGATGGCTACAAATTTTGGATGCCTTTGCTAGCAGTGTACATCCGCAAAAAAATAAAATTTTTGTCATCGGATGTTCCACTTCAGAAATCACAGGCCATACAATCGGAAAAGCTGGTTCCTTGGAAATTGCTGAAATGATGTGCCAAGGCTTGCTTGCCTTTCGAGAAAAATATGGTGTGTTTATTGCTGTTCAATGTTGTGAACATTTAAATCGGGCATTGGTTGTTCCAAGGCAGTTGGCAGAACAGGAATGTTTGACAATTGTACAGGCCATTCCACAAAGATATGCTGGTGGTGCTTTGGGTACGGTATTTTTCGAAAAGGAGCAAGATGCTGTTCTTGTAGAAGCCATTCAGGCAGATTATGGGATGGATATTGGTTTGACGTTGATTGGAATGCATTTAAAGCCAGTCGCGATTCCGGTTCGGTTGCCATTTGATCGCTTGGGACAAGCAATTTTTACGGCTGCGAAAACACGACCCAAATATATTGGTGGTGCCCGGGCAGTTTATGATATAAAATAGTTTTTTATTGGTTTGGTAATGGAAAGTCTTTGAAATTGCCAGTCACGCATTTTGAAAGACAAGAACCAAACCGTCAATAAAGAAAGATGGATGATAAAAATTTTCTATCATGGATTCTTGTATAAAGAAACATTTGAGGTTACAAAATGCGCGCGTAAAAATGTTGATTCTCTTGGCGAAAAAGACATTTTACGCGCATTTTTTCATTGATTAGTTAGATAGAAGAAAAATGTCTGATAGAGTTTTACAAGTGTTTATAGACAGATCTCTAACGAATTTATGCGATCAAGAATTTTTTATTTCACTGTTATTGTATTGATCTGTCTACTGCGCTGTTTTTGTAATCGAATGATCAAAAAGCGTAACAAGGAAGTCATGAAAATATGAACATTCTTTTTCCATAAAGCTACAGCAACTTCTTTTTGATATGTAGGAGAAAAATCTTTACATCCTAAAGGTTTCAGAGTGTACAGGCAAAGAAGGATAAGCATATTCTAGCTTTCAAAATCAGAGTTCTATTGCATAGCACCATCTTATTTTCCCTTTTTTGACAAAAGAAAAGTTTTGTCCGCTCTCGCTTAAGTTATTTTCTATTCATTCACAAGAAGCGGTCATAGACCTTAAAAATGCCGATGTATGGTGAATTTTTCGTTAAGAGCTGGGATTTTTTGTAAAATCTTCGATTCTACTACTATATGTTGAATGAAGATTTTACTTATGAGGAAGTTGTTCCTAGCAGCTCCCTTTTTAAATTTCTGAGGATTGGGCGAATGAAAAAGAGTATGGTGAGTAAAATATTCAAAAAACAAGGATTGAAACCAAACGGAAATTCTTATTTGTAGCAATCAATATGCTGAAATGACAAAATTTATACAGTTAAAAATAAATAGATATCAAACTTCATGTGAAATTTTACACTGTTGTTTGTTTTTTTATGAATTCATTCTTTTATCTCAGCTTTTTTTGTTTCTGATATAATTCAGTTATTTTATTCTCATTTTCGATTATATACATAGTAAAAGCTGTCATTTTCTTGCTGGTTTCTCTATGATCAAGTGAATTGTTCACGATTTCATGAAATCTTACAGTTCTTAATTTGCCATGCTGTTGTGAAATTGTGAAACAAAATAAAGTTGACGATTGGGATGGAAACAATTTACAATAAACGTTGAAGAGACCGTATTTTCATCATACGGTGACTGTAATCATTCCGAATTTGAGGAGGAAAAAAGATGAGTCATGTTGGACAAGTAGATTTAAAGATACAAGATACAAAGGTGTCTGAGGCGATTGCACTGGAGTGTAAACGTCAGAATGAAAAAATTGAATTGATTGCTTCTGAAAATTTTGTTTCTAAGGCAGTCATGCAAGCGCAAGGTTCAGTACTAACGAATAAATATGCAGAAGGATATCCTGGACGTCGTTACTATGGTGGTTGTGAATATGTTGATATCGTTGAGGATCTTGCAAGAGACCGTGCAAAGCAATTATTTGGTGCAAAGCATGTCAATGTGCAGCCACATTCCGGAGCACAGGCAAATATGGCGGTTTATCATACGGTTTTAAAGCCAGGTGATACAGTGCTTGGCATGAATCTTTCACATGGTGGGCATTTAACGCACGGCAGTCCAGTGAATTTCAGTGGCATTTTATATAATATGGTGGAGTACGGTGTGTCTAAAGAAACTGGTAAAATTGACTATGAAGAAGTACGTCAAATTGCATTAAAGCATCAGCCGAAAATGATTGTTGCTGGTGCAAGTGCCTATCCGAGAAAAATTGATTTTGCAAAATTTAGAGAGATTGCGGATGAGGTTGGTGCATATTTATTTGTAGATATGGCGCATATTGCTGGTCTGGTAGCAGCAGGATTACATCAAAATCCAGTGCCATATGCACATTTTGTTACAACAACAACGCATAAAACTTTGCGGGGTCCGCGTGGCGGGATGATTATGACGACAGAGGAATTTGCCAAAGCGATCGATAAGTCTGTATTCCCAGGCATTCAGGGTGGGCCATTGATGCATGTAATTGCGGCAAAAGCGGTTGCATTTGGAGAAGCGCTACAACCTGAATTTAAAGAATATGCTGCTCAGATTATTCAGAACGCACAGGCGTTGGCAAAGAAATTACAAAAAGAAGGTGTAGACATCGTTTCGGGTGGTACAGACAATCATTTAATGTTGTTAAATGTCAAATCTTTGGGCTTAACTGGAAAAGTTGCGGAAAAGGTTTTGGATGATATTGGTATTACTGTCAATAAAAATACCATTCCATTTGATACAGAAAGTCCGTTTGTTACAAGTGGTATTCGTATTGGTACAGCTGCGGTGACTTCAAGAGGATTTATGGAAACGGAAATGGAAACCATTGGGGAATTGATTGCAAAAGCATTGAAAAATCATGAAGACAAGACCATTTTGGCAGCATGTAGTCAGTCTGTTTTAGATTTAACGAAAAAATTCCCACTGTATGAGGTTCTGTAAATCTATACGTGTAAAAATCAAACGATGATGTGAACTTAGATTTAAAGTAAAGATCCAGCAGTCGTGTTGTGTAGGAAATTTGCCGTTTTCATTTTTAAAATTTCAATTGTTTTAGAAGTTATCGTTAAAGGAGAAATTATTTTGAAAAAGATTTTTATTTTTCATCATCCGTTGATTGATCATAAACTCAGTATTTTACGTGACAAACGTACAAAGACCCCACAATTTCAGATGTTGGTTAAAGAAATTACAAGCTTGATGACTTACGAGATAATGAAAGATCTTGTAACAGAGCAAACAAAAATTGAAACGCCAGTTTCCACCATGACAGCACATCGTTTAAGCAAGTGTCCGATTGTATTGCTTCCAATTTTACGTGCCGGATTGGGAATGGTAGATGGCATTCGTATGTTTGTACCTTTTGCCAAAGTTGGTCATATTGGTATGATCCGTGATGAGGAAACTTTACAACCAAGAACATATTATCATAAGTTGCCAGACGATATTTCTGATGCACAAGTCTTCGTTTTAGATCCGATGTTGGCCACAGGCGGCTCAGTGGTTGCAGCAATTGACCATTTAAAGGCACAGAATGTTTCACAAATTACTTTTATATGTTTGCTTGCTTCACCGGAGGGTTTGACATATTTCAGTACACAGCATCCAGATGTACAGATTTATACAGCGGCTATTGATGAAAAATTAAATGCGCAAGGATATATTGTTCCAGGGCTTGGAGATGCAGGAGATCGTTTGTTTGGAACAGAGTCATAACAGATCATGATAAAATGCTTCAGAGAGAACTTTTTAAAAGTATTCTCTGGAGCATTTTTTGTGGCTGTACAAGATTGGCCATCTGCTTTTACTGTCTTGCTATCGTGACTTCTGTTATTTGGCTTTATATTTTGAAAGAATCTGTAAGCGAAGAAGATTTTTTCAGTTGTTTTTTTGCTGTTTGTTTTTTATGTACAATTTCAGCTTGGGTGGTTTTGTGGGATTTGAAACGAAATGATATATCGATTGATAAATGATTTCAATTGAAGTAGATTCATCTAAATATTGCTATCTATTTGATAATTGTTATAGAAGTACATTCGCTTTATTTATTGTCTAATTGTTATTTTTGCCTGGATGTTGGGCTCAAAAATGCTGTTTACTACTAAAATACAGTGCAAATTTAATTTTTTTTAAAATCATTGGTTTTCATTAATAAAATTTATTTAGCTGAATCCTTATATACCAAAATATTGTAAATCAGGATATGTTTATATTTTTGGCGTAATCAAAAAGGCTCTGTTGCAATAGTTGATGGATAGATAAAACGAGCTACAACTAGATTTGTAAAATTAAAATAGTATAGAAAATGTTATTAGATGATAAATGAAAATCTACAATAGATGGCATTGCCTAAGTAAAAAATTTATGAATGTTTGGTTTATGCTTAAAAACTAAGCACAATCATATAGAATCTAAATATTTTTTGATTCAAACTTTTCTATGTACAAACTTTACAAAGATTGTAACAGTAATGAACTGGTTTATCTAAAATATTTGTAGATAGGATGAAAAAGCAGTATAAAAGAGAATGGTATAAATGATCACATATTAAAAAGATGTGAAAAATCGCAGTATACAACCTAGTAAAAGCTACTGCTTAAGGAAAAGATTTTTTGCACAAGGTAGTCAAAGCAGATCGTCAATATTTACAATTACATTTATATGAAAAATCTGAATATGAAAGCAATGTTACAAAGCTTACATTTCGATCAATTTGTTGCTTGTAATGGCTGGGGAGTACGTATAGATTTTTTCAGAATATAAGCTGGAGGAAATGGGGAAATGGTTTATCAAGATAGGCAAAATTTTTGCAAGCACACCAATTTGTAATGCCAGTAGACATAAAAATTCTGATACAAAGAATTTATCTAGTAGAGTATGAAAGTGAAAATGATGCTGCTTGTCATGATAAAGATATAAACATAGCAATCCATATTTGTAACAAAAGTATGCTTGTTCTGGTATAAAATACTGACATATAAAAGCTGTAAGCATAAGGGGATGGCTCGTGTATGAAATATAGAAATGTTGTCAAATGAGAATTCTTCTGCTTTACAGCATGATTGTAAGAGTATATTACAAGTCAGGAATTTATGAAGAGGGAATAGAAAATTTTCATAAATTCTTAAGTATATTTGTCGATAAATCGTCTATTTTATTTGCTATGCTTTTTGCAAGTGAAACTGAGGTGGATAAAATGGATATGCAAAGTTGGATTGTGGAATTAACTGATTTATATCAAAGTTTTGGTATAGTATTTGCTGTATTAATTTGTTTTTTGGAAGCATTTTTCCCTGTTCTCCCTTTGTCGGCTTTTATTGTTGCCAATTCGGCGGCATTTGGTTTTATCAATGGTTTCCTTTTGTCAGCAACGGGCTCTATATTGGGTACATGGCTGTTATATGGTTTGTTTCGTTTTTTTGGGAATCGAAGTTTTTTCAAAAAATGGACAACGCATGAAAAGGTGTTTACATATAGAATATGGATGGAAAAGCATGGGCTGATTCTGATTACTTTGTTTATGTTTTTTCCAGTTTTTCCCAATTCAATTATTACCATTGTTGCAGGGGTGACTGGTTTGAATTTTAAACGTTTTGCACTTGCCTCCGCTGTTGGTATCAGCGCTTTGACTTTATTGTTTAGTGCAGTCGGTTTTGATTTGACAAAATTTATCACATCTCCAATTTTACTTCTTGTTGTTTTTGCAGTTTTGAGTTTGATTTATTTGCTTTCAATCTATTTGAAGAAGAAATTGCATAAACGAGAAGTCTCATTATAATAAAAATAAATGAATAAAATATTTTGCTGTGCATAACATTTTGGTGTTTCACAGCTTTTTTTATGTGGAAAATAAGATTTCAAGTTTTATCAAATCAATGGTTTTTTCATAAAAATAAACAAAAAATTTTTATTTTTTTGATATAAACCGGTTTTTCTTTTTATATTTATCAATTTACACAAATGTGTCAAATATTTGTCGAGAATGGCATTGACGGCGTTCGGTGGTTATTGTATTCTTTAAATTGTGCCATAATAAAACGCCTTTTAGATTTGAGCGAAACAGCAGTATCGTTTATCATGAATCAATTGCTTTTGTAGAATAATATAAAGAGGGAAAAGAACAGATGAAACCGAAAAAACACTCTGAAGGGTTATCCGCAATGATTCTGGTATCTATGATTTCTGGGGAGTTGGCTGGTAGTATTTTATTCGGTGTGTTTTGTGGAAATTTGCTCGATGAATTATTGAAAGTGGAGCCTATATTTCTTGTTTTAGGCATACTAAGTGGTCTTGTTTTAGGTGTGTATTCTGTTAAGACGACATTAGATTGGTTTTATAATCAGGAGAATCGAAAGAATGAATGAACTTCAAATTCGAATAAAAAGATTAAGAAAAGTGATGCTTATTTTGGTGATATTGGATTTTTCTGGCTACTTTTTAACAGAGTATCAGGCAGTATTTGCCGGTCTTCTTTTCGGGATGGCATTTGGCTACTTGAATATCGGATTTATGGCGAGAAGAGTGAATCAAGTTGCACAAGAAGCTTTGTTGTATGAAGAAGGAAAAAATTTTCGCATGCCATCAAGCAAGCCGTTTTTTCGTTTGGCATTGGCAGCAATTGTTATAGCGGTTGCATTTTTACAGGGAACAGAAATCAATGTGATTGCACTGATTATCGGATTGATGACACATGTCGTTGTCATAATCATAGATGTTTTATTGTTTCAAACCAATTGATAATGAGTAGGAAGAGAGGTGACTGTAGTGGAACATGGGGCTCCATATGGTGAGGTTTTTGGCTTACTTTACAACAAATCGAGTATTTTAATGTCTCTGATTGCAGCTGTAATTGTATTTCTGATTGCGATCGTATGTACAAGAAATTTAAAAGTCCGGCCCACAGGGGGGCAAAATTTCATAGAATGGATTCTTGACTTTGTGCGTGGGATTATTGGCAGTACAATGGACTGGAAAACAGGCGGTCGTTTTATCACACTGGGTGCAACCCTTTTGATGTACATATTTGTTGCCAATATGTTAGGGCTACCATTTGCGATTTATGACAGTGAGCATCAGTTATGGTGGAAATCGCCAACAGCAGATGCAACCATTACGTTGACTATGGCAACTATGATTGTTGTTTTAACGCATTATTATGGTGTAAAAACAAAAGGTTTAAAGGAGTATGCAAAGGACTACGTACGTCCAATGTGGTTTTTGCTGCCAATTAAGCTGGTTGAGGAGTTTGCGAACACCTTAACGCTTGGCTTGCGTCTTTACGGAAACATTTATGCAGGTGAAATTTTACTCGGGTTGCTGGCAACATTAGGCATCAGCGGTTTCTTTGGCGGAGTTTTCGGTGCATTAGGTATGCTTTTATGGATGGCTTTTAGTGTGTTTATTGGTGCGATCCAGGCTTATATCTTTACTATGTTAACGATGGTTTATATGTCTCATAAGGTGAGCGCAGACCATTAAGCATTATAAAAATTAAACAAAACAGATGGAAATAAGGAGGAAATTTATTATGTCATTAGGAGTATTAGCTGCAGCAGTAGCAATTGGTTTATCTGCATTGGGAGCAGGGATTGGGAATGGTTTAATCGTGTCACGCACAGTAGAAGGGATTTCCCGTCAGCCGCAATTGCAAGGGAAATTACAAACAACGATGTTTATCGGGATTGCATTGGTAGAGGCGCTTCCGATTATCGGAGTCGTTATTGCTTTTATGGTTTTAAATCGATAATGAAACGATTGACATATAACAGGTAATGGATGCATTTCAGATTTTGTTATGCATCCATTGTCCATGCTTGTCAATCAAAAAACTACCTGCTTACTTGGAGTTTGAAACGAACGCTTGGAAATGTATGATATATTTTTGAAAATGTATCCCTCTTTGATTAGAGAGACTTGAAGGGAGGAACTCTTGTATGTTCAATGCAAATTTGTTCATCCTGGGAGCGGCAGGCGCAGCAGGAGGCGTAGAATTTGGAACCATCCTTTTTCAATTGGTTATTTTCTTGGTTCTTTTATTCCTATTGAAAAAATATGCCTTTGGCCCAGTTATGAATATTTTAAAAGAGCGTGAGGAACATATCGCTGCAGAGCTAGATGCGGCTGAACAAAGCAATCAGGAGGCACGTGCACTATTAGAGGAGCAAAAGAAAGCAACCAAAGAGGCACATGCACAAATCCAGGAAATGCTTGAATCAGCGAAAAAACGTTCGGATGCACAAGCTGAGGAAATTGTTTTAACTGCGAAAAAAGAAGCACAGGCATTGAAGGATATGGCAGCAGCCGATATCGAACGCGAAAAGGAAAAAGCTGTCGAAGCGATTCAGGAGCAAATTGCGAAGTTCTCTGTTGAAATCGCAGCAAAAATTATGAAAAAAGAATTAAATGAAGCAGACCAAAAAGCTTTGGTGAAAAGTTTTATAAATGATATGCAAAAGGCAGGCGATCAGTAATGAATCATACAATTGTTGCACGCCGTTATGCCAGAGCCATTTATGATTTGGCAAAAGAAAAAAATGAACAGGCTGTAGTGGATGAACAGCTTCGATTTGTTTCTGAAGTTTTGTACTCAGATAATAAAATTATGAAAGTGATGGAGCATCCGAAAGTGTTAAAAGAAAAGAAAAAAGCCATCCTTTCTGAAATTGTAAAAGAGACCCCTGGTATGGTTTCAAATTTGCTTTATTTATTGGCAGAAAAAGGTCGTTTAAATATTTTTTCTGATTTAGCAAAACAATACGCAAAATTAAAAAATGAAGAAGAAGGGATAATGGAAGCAACTGCATATACAGCGGTGCCATTATCTGAACAAGAAATTGCAGAGTTGAATAAAGTTTTTGCACCTCAATCTGGCAAAAAATCTTTACGCATTACATCTGTTGTAGATCCTGCAATTTTAGGAGGCGTCAAGCTTCAAATAGGAAATGTGATTTATGACGGTACGTTACAATCTCAACTGCAAAAGCTGGAGCGCCGTCTAATCATGAATAGAATGTAGATAGGGGTGAAACGCATGAGCATTAAGGCTGAAGAAATTAGTAAGCTGATCAAAAAACAGATTGAGAACTTTCAATCTGATATCGAAGTAAATGAAGTCGGTACGGTAATCCAAGTCGGTGACGGTATTGCTCGTGCTCATGGCCTGGATAACGTAATGAACGGAGAGCTTCTTGAGTTTTCCAATGGCGTTATGGGTATGGCACAAAACTTAGAGGAAAACAATGTCGGAATTATTATTCTTGGGCCGTATGTAGGCATTCGTGAAGGTGATGAGGTTCGCCGCACTGGGAGAATTATGGAGGTTCCGGTTGGTGATCAATTGATCGGCCGGGTTGTCAATCCGCTTGGTATGCCAGTAGACGGAAAGGGACCACTTGAAACAACAGAGGCACGTCCGATTGAGAATCGTGCACCAGGTGTTATGGATCGAAAATCGGTACATGAGCCATTACAAACTGGTATTAAAGCCATCGATGCTTTGGTTCCAATTGGTCGTGGACAGCGTGAGTTGATTATCGGAGACCGTCAAACTGGGAAAACAGCGATTGCCATTGACACGATTTTGAATCAGGCAGACCAAGATATGATTTGTATTTATGTGGCCATTGGTCAAAAAGAATCTACAGTCCGTAACGTAGTAGAAACTTTACGTAAGCATGGAGCGTTAGAATACACAATTGTTGTAACCGCATCTGCATCACAGCCAGCACCATTATTGTACTTAGCACCATATTCTGGTGTAACCATGGGAGAGCACTTTATGTACCAAGGTAAGCATGTTTTGGTGATTTATGATGATTTAACCAAACAGGCAGCTGCGTATCGTGAGCTTTCCTTGTTGTTAAGACGTCCGCCAGGGCGTGAAGCTTATCCGGGGGATGTATTCTACTTACACAGCCGTTTATTGGAGCGTGCAGCCAAGCTTTCAGATGAAAAAGGTTCAGGTTCATTAACTGCGTTACCATTTATCGAGACACAAGCCGGTGACGTATCTGCATATATTCCGACAAATGTAATTTCCATTACAGATGGACAAATTTTCTTGCAATCCGATTTATTTTTCTCAGGTGTGCGCCCAGCAATTAATGCAGGTTTGTCTGTATCTCGAGTTGGTGGTTCGGCTCAGATTAAAGCAATGAAAAAAGTTGCAGGGACTTTACGCTTGGATTTGGCATCTTTTCGTGAGTTGGAGGCATTTGCTCAATTCGGTTCCGATTTAGATAAAGCAACGCAAGCAAAATTAAATCGTGGACAGCGTACGGTTGAAATTTTAAAACAAGGGTTACACAAACCACTCCCTGTTTCGCTTCAGGTAACAAGTCTTTATGCGTTGACAAAAGGTTTTATTGATGATGTTCCTGTTTCAGATGTTATCCGTTTTGAAGCAGAGCTGCATGCCTATATGAATGAAAAACATAAAGATCTTTTAGATGTCATCACAAATACAGGAAATCTTCCAGACGAAGACAAATTCAGTGCAGCAATCGAGGCGTTTAAGAAAACTTTTGTTGTAACAGAATAATCCCAGCCCGTATTGTGAAAAAACGAAACAAAAAGGTGGTGAGAATCTGTGGCATCTTTACGCGATATAAAAACAAAGAAAGATTCGACAAAAAAGACGAGTCAAATCACAAAAGCAATGCAAATGGTTTCCGCATCTAAGCTCAGCCGTTCTGAACAAAACGCTAAGGCTTATATTCCCTATATGGCAAAAATGAAACAGTTGGTTTTCAATCTGGCACAAAACACCAATGCCAAACATCCCATGTTGGAAGTGCGTCCAGTAAAATGTACAGGTTATATTGTAATTACAGCGGATCGCGGTTTGGCTGGGGGCTATAATTCCAATGTTTTGCGTGAGGTTTTTGCAACCATTCAAGCAAAACATGCCTCTAAAGAGGAATATGCCATTATTTCAATTGGACGCATTGGGACGGACTTTCTAAGAAAACGAGGCTTTAATGTGATTGCTGAATTGACACATTTGCCAGAGCAGCCAACATATGCAGATGTAAAGAAAATAGCTTCCCAAACAGTTGCTTTATTTGAAGAATGCATAGTGGATGAAATTTATATTTATTATAATCATTTTCAATCTGCAATTTCCCAAGTTGTAACGACAGATAAATTGTTGCCACTTAAGGAGATTTCTGCTGATGAAGAAAAAAAGGAAGCAACATCGTTGATCGTGTTTGAACCTTCTGAGGAGGAGATTTTAGATGTGCTATTGCCACAATATGCCGAAAGCCTCATCTATGGTGCGATATTGGACGGTAAAGCAAGCGAAAATGCGGCACGTATGACAGCTATGAAAAATGCAACAGATAACGCTATGGATATGATTGATAATTTGACATTACATTACAATCGTGCCCGTCAGGCAGCAATTACACAGGAGTTAACTGAAATTGTAGCAGGTGCATCCGCTTTAGATTAAAACAGACTGTATAGGATGTTTTTACTTCTGTTATAGTTCCTTCTTTGCGATGAAAATAAAGTTCAAATGAAACTCTAAGGAGGAGGGAAATCAATGAGCAAAGGAATTATTACACAGGTTATGGGTCCGGTTGTAGACGTAAAGTTTGAAAACGGCCAGTTGCCTGAAATTTATAATGCATTAACAATAAATCATAAAGCACGCAATGCCAATGAAAGAGATGTTTCACTAACATTAGAGGTTGCATTGCATTTAGGAAATGACACCGTTCGCACAGTTGCCATGTCTTCCACAGATGGATTAATTCGTGGGATTGAGGTAGAAAACACCGGAGCACCGATTTCAGTACCGGTTGGTTCGGCCACATTGGGACGTGTGTTCAATGTGTTGGGAGAAAAAATTGATTTAGCAGAGGAAATTCCTGCTGATGTACGACGTGATCCAATTCATCGTCAAGCCCCAGCCTTTGAAAATCTATCAACAGAGGTTGAAATTCTTGAAACGGGAATTAAAGTCGTAGACCTGCTTGCTCCATATATTAAAGGCGGGAAAATTGGTCTTTTTGGTGGTGCTGGTGTGGGTAAAACAGTACTGATTCAAGAGCTCATTAACAATATTGCTCAAGAGCATGGGGGTCTATCTGTATTTGCAGGTGTTGGAGAACGTACACGTGAAGGAAATGACCTATATTGGGAAATGACTGATTCGGGTGTTATTAAGAAAACTGCGATGGTATTCGGTCAGATGAACGAACCACCAGGTGCCCGTTTACGTGTTGCCCTGACTGGTTTGACGATGGCGGAATATTTTCGTGATGAAGAAGGACAGGATGTCCTGTTCTTTATGGATAATATTTTCCGTTTTACACAGGCAGGTTCTGAGGTATCCGCATTGCTTGGACGTATGCCTTCAGCGGTAGGGTATCAACCAACATTGGCAACCGAAATGGGACAATTACAAGAACGAATTACATCTACCAATAAAGGTTCTGTCACTTCCATTCAGGCAATTTATGTCCCAGCAGATGACTATACCGATCCAGCACCAGCAACAACATTTGCGCATTTAGATGCAACAACAAACCTTGAGCGTAAATTATCTGAGATGGGGATTTATCCAGCTGTGGATCCATTGGCATCTACTTCTCGTGGATTATCTCCAGAGGTTGTTGGTCAGGAACATTATGATGTAGCACGTCAAGTTCAGTCTACTTTACAACGTTACAAAGAGCTACAAGATATCATCGCAATCTTGGGGATGGACGAGTTGGGCGATGATGATAAATTAGTCGTTGCACGTGCGCGTCGTATCCAAAACTTCTTAAGCCAAAATTTTCATGTGGCTGAACAGTTTACAGGACAGCCAGGTTCCTATGTGCCTGTAAAAGAAACAGTTCGAGGGTTTAAAGAAATTTTAGAAGGTAAATATGATGATCTTCCAGAGGAAGCATTCCGCCTTGTTGGACCGATTTCAGATGTAATTGAAAAAGCGAAAGAATTGGCATGAAATTTAGGAGGAAAGTGAAATGAAGACCATTCATGTATCCATTGTGACACCCAGTGGTTCTATTTTTGAAGCAGATGCTGATCATGTAAATACAAGAACGACAGCCGGGGAAATTGGGATTTATCCAGAACATATTCCGCTAATTGCGCCACTTGAAATTACTATGGTTGAAGTTTCAACTGCTTCAGGTATAGAAAGACTTGCTGTAAATAGTGGTTTTTTAGAAGTTCAACCAGATTCAGTAACCATTATTTCGCAAGCTGCAGAGAAAGCTGAGAGCATTGATTTGGCACGTGCACAAGCTGCAAAAAGACGTGCGGAAGAACGATTGACGCAAAAGGATGTGGATGTCGAACGCGCTGAATTGGCGTTGCAGCGTGCTTTGAACCGTATCCATGTGTACCAAATTCAATAATTGAATAAAAAGCAATTTTATCCAAGAAGTGATTTGGATAAAGTTGCTTTTTTAGGTTTAGAAGCAAAATCGTATAAAATCGGAGGTCTGTTTGAATCATTGATTTTGGATTTTTTTACAAAATAAAGCATAAAATTTCATTTGTTTGAGTACCGAAAAGGAATAAATGATTGGAATGGGTTTTTATTTTATTTATTATATTGATGAGAAAATTATTTTTATTTTTTATTAATATTTTATTTTAAATGATTATAAAAGGATGTTTATTACATTCAAATGAATGAGGAGGAGATGCAAATTGGAAAAATATCCCAATTATTTTTCCGTTTGTAAGAAAATAAATTTTGAATTTGAATGATCAAGAGAAGTTTTTTCAATTAAAGTGGTTTGCAGATGGGTTTTGTTTCAAGTGCCATATATTTTGTGCGATTCCCTACTCCATGCTGAATTTCGGTGTTTGGAATGGTTAAATTTCCATTGATATATATAATGATTCATATAAAGCTTTGGATTCTTTAGCTGGAAAGAAAAAGGAAGTGTATCTTTTACAGATTAGAAAAGGCTATACATATACCCATTCTTATGATGTAAAAGGAAAGGAAAGAAAATGATTGTATACAAAAATCTTAAAGAAAAAAGATGGGGAAAGCAAAGAAAATATGAACACTCAGTTTTACGTGATATCCATTTAAAGGATATTCGAAAATCAGCTCGAAATATTTTGATACATCCTAATATATTTTTTCATACAGAATTTGAATTATTGGAAAGAATTGTTTTAGACCATGCCATAGAAGCTTATTTATATGGTGCTTCATTTGGAAAGTGGGGATATCTTGGAGAAGATTTTTTAACCATACAAAAGAGAATGAACGGAAAAGATAAATTTTTTGTGCAGACTTGCTTCAGTGATTTATCAGACAGACAGGTGAATCTGGACTCAAAAAAGCTTTATGCATGTGTAGAAGATTTTATTTTAAAATGGATTCGCTTAGGATTTCAAAACGGTACACGAAAATATAAGCTGCGTTTGATACGATAGCAATCATATTGTAGATTTGAACTTCATACGTATAGATATAAATGAGGACAGATCGTTTGGGGGCAAAGTATGAAAAAATATAAGAAATATTTAATGATATTTTTGGGCTTGGTTTGTGTTTTTTTATTTTTGGGTCATAAAGATCAATTGAAAGAATCCATTCAATCATGGGGATTGCCGTTGATACATACAACTGTTGTCCTGGATCCTGGACATGGTGGACCAGATGGTGGTGCAATCCGTGGAGATTTGATGGAGAAGGATATGACATTGGCCATTTCTTTAAAAGTTCGGGATTATTTATCCGAACAAGGTGTAATGGTTGTAATGACACGTGAAACAGATCGTGATTTAGCTGCCAAAGGAACAGAAGGGCTTAGTAAAAGAAAGACAGAAGATTTGCATAAACGTTTGGAAATTATTAATGGAAGCCAGGCTGATTTATTTGTCAGTATTCATTTAAATGCATTGAACGAGACACAGTATCGGGGGGCGCAAACCTTTTATAATATGCAAAATAAGGAAAGTGAACAATTTGCAAAACAGATGCAAGCTTCATTTCAAAAAAATTTGGCCAATACAGAACGTGAGGCTCGACCCATTCAAAATGTTTATTTGATTAAAAATGCTAAGGTACCTGGTGCACTGGCAGAAGTTGGATTTTTGTCTAATGAAAGTGAGCGTGCGCTACTAGCAGATCCAAGTTATCAGGAAAAAATTGCTTTATCCATTTGTGAAGCAATTGCTCTCTATCTGCAAAAACCATAAAAATCACATGCTGGCAGCTCCAGTTGAAGATATCGAACAAATGAGATTTTGATTGATTTTTGCCAAACGTTTCGCAAAAGGTTCAATCAAATAGAAAGGCCGTTATGGAGGATTTCATGTATTATTTCAGGTGTTTTTAGTGATTGAAATTTATAGATAAATAAGATTTTTACAAACTGGAAAAAGGAAAGCTGGTAATCGGAGGAAAAATAACTTTATGAAATACAAAGAATATATACTTTGGTATACATGGAAAAAAAATTTTATCATTTGATTGCTGGATATAACCTGTTATACTAATTACGGTAAAAATAAATTGGGAGGACCTGAAAATGATAACAGAGCAAGTGCTTCGTACACATATTGCCCAGGTTACTGATCCTTTATTGGGTGTAACTTTGGCAGAAACTGAGGGAATTTTGGAGATTCGTATTAACGAAGAAAAGAATCATGTCAGTTTAAAAATTGGGATCGCTGAAACAGGTGGTGGCGAGCAGTTACATATGCAAAATCAGATCGTTGAAATTGTGAAGGGTCTAGGTGCCAATACAGTTGGTTTGCGTTTTGAAAAGCTACCAGATGCAACCATTGCGAAATTTGTATCCGAACAGGAAAATCCAATGCAAAATGCAACGGTTATTGCGATTGCTTCTGGGAAAGGAGGGGTTGGAAAGTCAACAATAACAGCAAACCTGGCGGTTGTTCTGGCAAAAAAAGGAAAAAAAGTTGGATTAATTGATTGTGATATTTATGGCTTTAGTATTCCGGATATGATGGGGATTGAGCAAGGACTAAGAGTGGAAAATGAAAAAATTATTCCGGCTGAACGTTTTGGTGTGAAAGTGATGTCTATGGGTTTTTTTGTTGAGGATAATTCTCCAATTATTTGGAGGGGACCGATGCTTGGAAAAGCCATCAGTCAATTTTTTGAAGATGTTGCATGGGGCGAATTGGATTATTTATTGCTTGATTTGCCTCCAGGAACCGGTGATGTGCAACTGGATTTACATAAGATGCTGCCAGATTTTAAAGAAATTGTTGTAACAACGCCGCATCCAACAGCAGCTTTTGTTGCGACACGTGCAGCAACCTTGGCTTTAAAAACAGAACATGAACTTATTGGAGTTATTGAAAATATGTCTTATTATGTCAGCAAAGAAACTGGCGTAAAGGAATATATTTTCGGAAAAGGCGGCGGAGAGATTTTGGCAAAAGAGGTTGGAACAGAACTTCTTGCACAAATTCCATTGGAGCAGCCGATTTATGAAGTTCATTCTTTAGAAAAATCACAAGAATTTGCACCTTCTATTTATAAAGAAAACGATCCGAATCTTAAATATTTTGAACAAATTGCTGATAAAATCTTAGCACATTAAACGATTATTGAAAAAACAATCCGTTTAAAGAAAGACAGAGTCTTTGTTTTAAACGGATTGTTTTATGTTATGTTAGACGATTGTTTTATTGAATTTCTTTGGTTTGAAAGTGCAGATCGGTGATTAAATCTGTAATGTTACTAAATATATAGCCGCGTTTTTTTAGCTCAGGCAACATTTTTTCCAAATCAGAAAGCAATTTTATATTTGGAACAACTGGCTCAAAAACGAGAACGTCTCCTGTTTTGAATTGTGTTTCCAATTGTCGAAGCTGTTCACTGACTTTTAATGTATGTTGTTCAGGTGGTATTATACTCCAATGAATAAAAGTGAGTCCTGACTGTTTTGCGATATCTAAAGCATCTTCTGTATAGTCGCCGTTTGGAAGTCGCAGCCATTTGGGAGAAGCAATGTTGCATGCTTTTAAACTGTTTTTCGCTTTTTCAAATTCTTTTGCGAGCTGTAGGCGTGTAGATGTATCATATTTCTTATTTTTATCCCCTAAAATTCCGATTTCGTATCCCATTTTTGCAATTTTTTCTATAATTTTTGGAGATTTTTCAATCACATCATTGGTTATAAAGAAAGTTGCATTTTCAATTTGTTTATCTTTTAAAAGTGTAAGAAGCGGTGTGATATTTCCTCCCTCCATTGTAATATTAAAAGTTAAAGCAATCCGTTGATCATTCAAGTTTCCATGATAAAAGATTTGATTGTTTGTAAAATTTTTAATAGCCAGGACGGATGGATTCTGAAATGTATACAAAATAAGTGCGCAAAAAAATGCACTAATGAGAGGAAATAAAAATTTTTTCACTCTTTTTACTGAAAAAACATATAATTTCATTTTTTATTCAACCCTTTATATATGATTTATAACATATTCTATGGTACAAGTTTATGTTTTATGTCTTTTACAGTTCTGTAAAGAAACGGTTGAAATGGTAACAGAACATCCATACTTGTTATGTATAAAAAACCACAGTCAGTTTGTGGTTTTAAATTGATAAAAATATTTTTCGTATTTTTCCTTTTAACCCATTGACAGATGTTTTCAAAGTATGCTATTTTTATTCAGCGCCAAAAATAAATCAGCTACTTGAAATTGAGTTTAAATTATTTTTTAAAAAAAGTTGTTGACATTTGTTTTTGAATCGTGTAAAG
>CAJFEE010000022.1 GCA_904373265.1 Candidatus Harrysmithiimonas galli
TCAACTTGGAAAAGGAATTGAATAAATGACGGCAAACGCTCAAACCCCTTGAAAATAAAGGCTTTTTCCGTTTGTCGTTATTATACCGTAACGGCACACGCACGCAAGTATTTTGCTATACAAAAGAATTTCTGTCTATTATGTGTCAGAACGTCTAGGACACGCAGATATAGAAACCACGCACGAACATTATGCACATCTATTAAAAGAACTTAGGAAAGAAGATGAAAACAATACGACCGCTACTTTTAGCAAGATGTATGTGTAAAATTCGTGTAAAAAGTTTTACACAAGTACGTTTTTCTACGTCATTCTTGAGTAATAAAAAATGCTTACAAACGTTGGTGTATCAACATTCATAAGCATTTTTAAATTATTCTAAAAAACACAAAAAGCGTTCCAGGAGGGATTCGAACCCCCGACCGACGGCTTAGAAGGCCGTTGCTCTATCCAGCTGAGCTACTGAAACAAAAATGGAGCGGACGATGGGAATCGAACCCACAACCAAAGCTTGGAAGGCTTTTATTTTACCACTAAACTACGTCCGCATCTATATTATTTACTGGCGACAATATCTATTATAGATGATACCCGTCGCCATGTCAATAAAAATCTACCGTTGAAAAGTATAACAACATAAACGAGTATGTTCTGCACTCCAACATGTTATTTCAAACTCATTTTCTTTAACATCAATTATAACATAAGTTCCCTCGCTCCGTCCACGCGGAAAATTCAAACTTCCTGGATTTAAGAAAATCATACCCTCTCGTTCTTCAATTCCTAGTCTGTGACTGTGTCCAAAACAAACGATTTTAGCTTCAATCTCTTTTGCACGCAAAGAAATGGGTAAAAGAGTCTGCTTCACTTTATACAAATGACCATGTGTAATAAAAATATTCATATTTTCAAACATCACAACTTGTTCATTCTGAAACATTTCCCGTTTATCACAATTTCCTTGAACAACATAAAAACCAGATAACAATGGATCGTCTACTTTTAACTCACTGTCTCCACAATGAATTTTCATATCTGCATCCTTATGTTTGTCCAAAACAGATTGAAATTGTATGGTTTCCCCATGTGTATCGCTGACAACCAAAATTTTCATCGTTTCATCTCCCAAATGGTTTGATTTTATTTTTCTATAAAATTTTTATTGTAAATCATTAATTAATAGCCGTAGCGCTTTACCACGATGGCTGATTTTACCTTTTTGTTCACATGTCATTTCCGCTGTAGTGCATGCATATTCTGGAAAATAGAAAATTGGATCATACCCAAAACCATTTGTTCCTTTCTTTTCATCGATAATCATTCCTTCACAGACACCTCGGTATGTTTTTGTCAATTCGCCAGGTTTTGCCAACGCCATAACGCAAATAAAACGTGCTGTTTTGTTTTCTGGTGCTACATCCTTTAAATTCTCCAATACCAATTGTAAATTTTTTTCATCATCTTTCTCCAAACCAGCATAGCGTGCAGAATATACACCTGGCTCACCATTTAATGCATCAACTTCAAGCCCTGAATCATCAGCAACAACTAGACAATCTAATACTTTTGCCAAATATTCTGCCTTCATACAGGCATTTTCTTCAAAACTTGTTCCAGTTTCTTCAACTTCTTCGATTTCTGGAAAATCTTTTAATGATTTTACTGTGTAGCCATACGGTGCAAGTAAACTTTGAAATTCTTTCACTTTTCCAAGATTATTTGTTGCAATCACAATATCCATCGCTTGATCCCTCTTTATTTTTAAATCTACAAAATAACAGATACCTCATAATCATTAATCACCTTTTGGTGGAGTTCAATCAATTGTGCAATACCCGCAGCGCCCAATGCTAACAAATCTTGCAACTGTTCAAAGGAAAAAGTTGCTTCTTCACCAGTTCCCTGCAGTTCCACAAAATGTCCCTTTCCAGTCATTACGATGTTCATATCGACTTGACATGTAGAATCCTCTGTATAATCTAAATCCAACAATACCTCACCAGATTTAGAAATCCCAACAGAAACAGCCGCCAAATAATCCTTCAACGGATTTTGTTCAATTACGCCAGCAGTGAGCAGCTTTTTCATAACAATAGCAATCGCAATAAAAGCTCCATTAATGGATGCTATCCGTGTTCCGCCATCTGCCTGAATCACATCACAATCTACTGTAATCGTGCGCTCACCCAATTTTTCCAAATCGATCACACTGCGTAATGCACGTCCGATTAAACGTTGAATTTCCATTGTACGCCCAGTTACCTTTCCTTTATGTGATTCTCGGGAAGTTCTTTGATGGGTTGCCCGCGGAAGCATCGCATACTCAGCTTGAATCCAGCCTTTATTTTGTCCACGTAAAAAAGACGGAATCTTTTCCTCAACTGTCGCATTACAAATAACACGTGTTTGACCAAATGTAATCAATACAGAACCTTCTGGATGAACGATAAAGTCAGGTTGTATGTTGATTGCACGCAGTTGATCATTTTTTCGCCCGTCATGTCTCATTTTCTGTCCCTCCCCAAAAATAAAAAAAGAGATCGGACAAATAAAATTTCAAAAATACTCAGCAGGAAAACGTTTTATATCCGTTATTTACCGAAGCACTTGATGATCTTATTTCCGTCCTCTTCTACTATAACAAAAAAAATCATTAATAACTACCTACATTTGTATTTTGCGGGCGTGTGACCGGTTTGTTAATTTTTTCACCGTTGCCGTCAACAGCAATTGCTTCCCCCTCTACCAACAATGCAACTGAATCAATATCTGGTTGTTCGGTTAACGATAAAACCAATGCATCCAGCATATATTGAGAAACGACATGATTTTGTGCATCTGAAAAAATATTTTGATTGAAATTTACAGTGACCTGCCCGTTTTCAAACTCTGGTTCATTCAGTAAAACCACATCTTCATGAAAATCGCTAAGCAAATCTGTTTCATAAGACGGACCAAGCACCAATTCATTGACTATGGCCGCTGCCATATTTTGCTCGTTAGATGAAATGCGTTTGGTTACAGGCACATAATAGGTCTCATTTCCAATTTGCGATACATAGTAAATCACTGCACTTTTAGAATTCATAAAATCAGCAATTTCGCTGGTTTGATGATTGATTCCAATTGAACGATCCAGGCTTGTTGCAAGCGGTGTATTCCCCACTGGCATGGCTGTTAGATCATAACCAGACATTTGCAACTTAACCTCCTTTACCTTATCAAACTGTGTAGCTGTCCAAACAATCGATTGTAAAATTCGTTGTTCATCAACAGCAGCATAATTTTTGAATGCATCTGATAAGTTGATAACAAGTAATCCATCTTCCTTCAAATCAACAGAAATTTCTGTATCCGCTGGTAAAGGAGCTTTAAATCCATTCGGAAGCAATTCGGTAACAGGTCCATTTTGCACCAAGTATTCTAAAGACTGTTTGACAACAGCATTGGATTCAGGCAAAGCCAATGAACGTGGTACAACATAGCCATTTTCATCAATAAAATATAAATCTCTTAATACATAACCCTCTTTCACCGTTTCAGATTCTCCTGATTTTCCACTTACAGTCTGTACTGTTTCTTTTGTTTTTACATCCTGATCTGAAAAATCACTGTAATAATAGTAAGCACCACCGCATACCCCCACCAAAGTTAACGATAACAATATGCTTTGAACTTTGGACATCTTTTTCATTTTCATCTTCTCATTCCCTCCTCAACAGTTCGTACTACTATGTATACGAGCTGTTTATTCCATTAGAACAAAAAAAGATTGCACATTTTTTTAATGGCAATCAAAAAATCAATAGAGTTCTTATTCTAATCGGATTTGCTGCGTGACATAATTTTTTTCATCTAGCCATTGACTTGCAATTTTTTCAAACATTGCTGCATCACCGGTTGTAAAAAATTTATGCTTTCCTTCTAAAGCATAAATATTCAAAAGATTACTGTATTGTAAAATTGTACTGAGCTCTCTACCAGTTTCTTCCCCTGAATTAATTAAAGTGACACGTCGTCCCATGGCTTTCTGAATTTGTTTTTGTAAGAGTGGATAATGTGTACATCCAAGAATTAACGTATCGATCTCTTCAAACTGAAACGGCAACAAATTTTTCTTGACAATCTCAAACGTCTGCTTTTTATGGAAATCTCCTCTTTCTACAATTGGAACAAAATCTGGACAAGCTACACTTTTGACATATACATAATTATCAATCATCTTCAATGACTTCTGATAAGCATCAGAATGAATGGTCCCCTTTGTTCCAATTACTCCGATCCGTTTGCTTCTTGTAACTTTTAAAGCGGCACGTGTACCTGGTGCAATAACCCCGACCACAGGAATATCCAAGCTTCTTTGCAATTCATCTAATACAACAGCAGTTGCCGTATTACAAGCAATCACAAGCATTTTTATATTATATGTAAGCAAAAAACGAACCAGTTCCCAAGTAAATTTTCGTACCTCTTCAAACGGTCTTGGACCATATGGACACCGTAATGTATCCCCGATATAGATAATTTTCTCTTTTGGAAGCTGACGCATCAGTTCTCTTACAACGGTTAAACCACCAACTCCCGAATCTAACATTCCAATTGGTCGTTTCACAACCATGCCTCCTAATCTTTCTTTTCATATACACTTTAATGGCTTTCTAGATTAGAGGCTGAAACAAAGTCAAAAATGGCTTTTTCACATTTGTCTCGCTTTCCTCAAATAGCCACCAGCCTACATCAAAACAACGACCTTACTTTGAATCTTCTCTCCCATAGATGTCTCATCCATGCAGAAACTTCAGAAAAAAATTGGTTTGAAAGCAAAAATACTTTTGTTCCAGCTTCTTTCAACTTTATTTTCAAATAATCTAAACAAAAAAAGTAACAAATAAAAGGCTTCTCTCAAAATCTCTTATTCTTTTCTTAATCGCTTAATCATCTGTCCAACTCATTCATTCTAACAAAATTTATTTTAAAAAAACAGTCTGATATGATGAGGCAGCAGAAAAAGGCTGAAACAAAAGATTTATTTACAAAAAAACCAAAGTAAATAAGACAACCTAGGCTTTTATAAATATGTTTTAAAAAAACAGAAAAAAGACAAATTATTTTTAAAAATTTTATTTTGTCTCAGCCTTTAACCCAAAATATATTTACAATTTCAACTCACCTGTTCGAATCAACTCCACAACTGCTTGTGACCGACCTTTGACACCGAGCTTCTGCATCGCATTAGAAATATGATTTCGTACCGTTTTTTCACTAATAAATAAATCTGTTGCAATTTCCTTTGTTGTTTTATCTTGAACAAGCAATTCAAATACTTCCTTTTCTCGTTTTGTTAGAATTGATTTCGTATGAAATTTCTTTTCATCCAATGATGTGACCTCCTTACCTCACCTGAATTGCAGCAAACCATTCATTTACTTTCGTCTACATATCATATGTTTTGCCTTTAAGAACCGTGCGCATTTATACACAAAGTGATAAAAATAGATATATTCAATGGTGTTTTAGCCTTTTTATTGACTAGAAAACCTATAAATGCTTGTCATTTCTGATGTGAGCACTCATTTGAAAAAAGACAAATCATGCTCAGACGGAGGAACAAATGGGTTAAACTACTTAATACATAATAATATGAACATAACGTACTATGATTCTTTTACACAGATATATTAAAAACAAGTTTATATTTATCTAAATTCTACAAATAAAATGGTGTTAGATAAAGATGGACATCATATAGACTCAAGAAAATAAAATAAATATTCTAATTTTTTAATTTATAAATATAAAAGTCATCATTTACAAAAATAAAATAAAAGTATGTATAATTATTTTCTCTATCAAATAAATAAAACAATCCCTGTATCAATCTAAACTTTCATTCCTAATTCTCTAGAAATTCATTTCATAAAACATCAAATGAGCCATACTGATAAAAACAAAGTGGGATTATGACTGCATACTAAATCATATGATAACAAGAATGAAACACAGCCTTATGAATTAAACAAATATATTGCAAACCAAAACAAATGCTACATTTAATACAAGTTGATGTGAACAGATCTAAGCTCGTCAAAACTTTGGTGGTTTCGTCAATCACTTCCCTTAACTGTTATTTGAAAGATCTTGATAAATTACCTGCATTTATGGCAAGACTTTATTATATAAACATAATTGTTCACTCTTCTAATAATGATGACTCAGATCAGTTGATACCTATGAATTATTATAAGTATCTTTGTTTGTTACTTTCACTTTGATAAGAAGACATTCTTTACCATGCCTAAAATTATTCTAACATAAAGATTAAATATCTTTTTGACTATATTTCTTAGTAATACAAAAAATCCATAGCCTACTGTTTTATCAATTCTTTCTGACGATTTAAGAATCTTTTTATCCTCGATAAGCTGTAGCAATCAAATTTCATAAAAATATATAAAAAAACTCTTTTAGTCAGAAATTGTAAAACAAACATCTGAATAAAAGAGGTTTATACAATGTTTTCATTAAAAATTAACTGTCACTGCCAAAGAAATCTTTAAACGCTTGTATAGTTGTTGCACGATTCAGTGCAGCAATCGAAGTAGTTAATGGAATCTCTTTTGGACATGCCTTCACGCAATTTTGTGCATTTCCACACTCGGCAATTCCACCTTCACTCATAATGGTACGCAAACGCTCTGCTTTATGCATTGCTCCTGTCGGATGTGTATTAAATAAGCGAACCTGAGACAAAGGTTGTGGACCAATAAATTTCGATTTATCATTTACATTCGGACAAGATTCCAGACAAACCCCACACGTCATACAACGTGAAAGCTCGTATGCCCACTCTCGCTTATATTCAGGCATTCTTGGACCAGAACCTAAGCTGAAAGTGCCATCGATCGGAATCCATGCTTTTACACGTTTTAACGCATCAAACATTCTTTGACGATTCACATGTAAATCACGAATCACTGGGAATTTAGTCAAAGGAGCCAAACGAATAGGCTGTTCCAATGTATCAATCAATGTTGAGCATGCTTGACGCGGCTTTCCGTTGATAATCATAGAACATGCACCACAAACTTCCTCTAAACAGTTCATTTCCCATGAAACCGGTGGAACTGATTTTCCGTTCACATCAACACTTAATCTACGAACTTCCATCAGTACTGCAATCACATTCAAATTCTCACGATATGGAATTTTAAATTCTTGCTCATATGCAGGAGAATCCGGTGTATCCTGTCTTTTAATAATAAGGTGGATAACTTTCTCACTCATATGTTATTTCTCCTCCTTACTTTTTGAATAATCACGTTTACGTGGTGGAATCAGCGAAATATCTACGTCCTCATACGTAATCACAGGCTCATTTTTCACTGGATCATACTGCGCTTTTGTCGTTTTCAAGAATTTCTCATCATCACGTTCTGGAAATTCTGGTTTATAATGCGCACCACGGCTTTCATCACGCAAAAGCGCACCTTTGGTAATAACACGTGCAAGCTGAATCATACCACCAAGCTCTCTAGCAAAAACAGCTGTCTGATTATTCCATGTAGAATGATCATTAATATTGATATTTTCATATCTTTCAAGTAACTCTTCCAACTTTTCCAACGTTTTTTGCAAACGGTCATTATAGCGAACAACTGTCACATTTTCTGTCATTAACGTACCCAGTTCTTTATGCAGGTCATAAATATTCTCTGTACCAGATTTACTGAGCAAGTTTGCATACGCCTTCTTCTCAATTTCCAAAGCTTCAATGAAAACAGATTCTGGAACATCTTCAACATGTTTATTCAATCCGTCAATATATTTCATAGCATTTGGACCAGCAACAGTTCCTGCATAAATCGCAGACAATAGCGAGTTTGCACCTAAGCGATTTGCACCATGCTGCGAATAATCACACTCCCCCGCTGCAAACAAACCCGGAATACTCGTTTGCTGATTATAATCAACCCATAATCCACCCATAGAATAGTGGACACCTGGGAAAATTTCCATTGGAACCTTACGCGGATCTTGTCCGACAAATTTCTCATAAATTTCTAAAATCCCGCCAAGTTTACGATCTAGTTCCTTTGGATCTTTATGTGATAAATCAAGATATACTTTATTTTCACCATTAATACCAAGCTTTAAGTCTACACAAACATGGAAAATTTCACGTGTTGCAATATCGCGTGGCACCAAATTCCCATATGCTGGATATTTTTCCTCCAAAAAATACCAAGGCTTTCCATCTTTATACGTCCAAATTCGTCCACCTTCTCCACGAGCAGATTCACTCATTAAACGAAGTTTGTCATCTTTTGGAATTGCGGTTGGATGAATCTGAATAAATTCACCATTTGCATAATATGCGCCTTGCAAATAAGTTTTCGCTGCCGCATATCCAGTGTTGATTGTTGAATTGGTAGAACCACCAAAAATCATACCCAAGCCACCGGTTGCCAAAATTACCGCATCTGATTTAAAAACCTCAATATCCATTGAGCTTAAATTTTGTGCAACAATTCCACGACAAATGCCTTCACTATCTAATACAGCACGAACATATTCCCATCCTTCATACTTGGTTACCAATCCTTCTGTTTCAAATTTACGAACTTGCTCATCCAGTGCATACAAAAGCTGCTGACCAGTTGTTGCACCAGCAAATGCTGTACGATGATGTTGTGTACCACCAAATCGGCGAAAATCCAATAGACCCTCTGGTGTTCGATTAAACATAACCCCCATCCGATCCATTAAATTGATAATATCTGGTGCCGCCTCACACATCGCCTTTACTGGAGGTTGATTGGCCAAAAAATCCCCACCATAAATTGTATCATCAAAATGAATCCAAGGAGAATCTCCTTCTCCCTTTGTATTGACCGCACCATTGATCCCACCTTGTGCACAAACGGAATGAGATCTTTTTACTGGCACAAGCGAAAAAAGCTGAACAGAAACACCAGATTCGGCTGCCTTAATGGTTGACATCAACCCAGCAAGACCTCCCCCGACTACAATAATTCTCTTATTTCCCATATTCTGTTTCCCTCCTACATTGTTTTTAATACCGGATCAATGAACGCAAGTAATGCTCGAATTCCCATATATGTAAGTAATACAAATGCAGCCATGGCAATCACTTTAAATACCTTTTGCGACTTCGGCGTAACAGTTAATCCCCAACTCACACAAAATAACCAAAGCCCGTTCCCAAGATGATAAGTCGCACAAAGCACACCCAGTACATAAAATGCAAACCACCACGGACTGGATAAAATTTGCTCCATCATATTAAAATCCACATGTGTTCCAAATAATGCCTGCACTCTTGTTTGCCAAACATGTATTACGATAAATACAAATAAATACACACCTGAAATCCTTTGAATATAAAAATTCCAGTTTCTGCATGTCGGATATTGGCTGACATTGTTTTTAGATACATAGGCAATATAAATTCCGTATACCCCATGTAAAAGTAAAGGAACAAAAATTACTACAATTTCAAGCAGATAGCGAAGTGGCATATTCCCTACTGCTTCAGCAGCATCATTATATGCTGTTGCTCCTTTCGTTGCCATAAAGTTAACCGTTAAATGAAATCCTAAAAAAATAACCAGCGGGATCAAACCTAGAAGTGAATGAAGTTTTCGGTTAACAAAAGCTTGCTTTTGACCCATTTTTTCTCCTCCCCTAAACATTAACTTAAATTCTATCTTTCATAAAAAATATGAAACATAATTATTATACCAAAAAAATCAGACGATTTGTTCAAAAGTTTGGCATATCTTAATATTTTATGTTTATTTTTTTAACTTTTTGTGAACAAAATCTATATTTTTACATTCTACTACAGCCGAAACGGATTTTATAGACTTTTTCGCTTTCTTTGTTTAAAATACTATTGAGCGTACGAAAACAAATGATCCTCGAGGTGAATAAATACATATGGATTTAACAAATGATGAACTGTTATATCATATTCAAGTCAGTGGATTTGCATACGAATTATTGCGTCACGATTTTTTGCATGAATTGCTAGGCAGTGATTACGAAGAAGTTTTATATTTAGGTGGAAAAAAATTAGCACGTAAATATGTTATGAATAATGTTGGGGAAATTATTACTTTCTTTGAAGCTGCTGGCTTCGGTCATTTATCGGTTACAAATGAAGGAGAAAACAAAGCAACTTTTGGATTAACCTCCCCGTTGATTCAAGAAAGAATGAAAAATGATGAAAAATCCTCATATCATTTGGAAGCGGGCTTTCTTGCACAAAGCTTCGAAAATTTAAAACTGCAAATTACTGAATCTACCATTCGAATTCATAAAAAAACAGGGGTGATTGACTTTTACATCGAGTGGGATCCAAAAGATCAAGTGGATTTTTAATCTTCTGGAGATTTATTTTTATGTAGGAAATACAAAAAAGGCATGAACGAAAAAAGAAACAGGCTCCTTTTAAAGATAAATGGCTTAAATTGTCTAAATCATCCTCTTTAAGATGGAGCCTTTTATATTTTTAAAGACAAACTTATCGCTACAAAAATAATGAATATTCAGATCAAATTTAACATAAGACTGTTCAATTTTTTATAAAATGACAGAAGATCCGTCCAATGTGATATTTTCTTTGCAAAAAACCGTGCACAGACAAAATTCGTTTATTTCATCTCTTACCTATTTTAAGTACAAAAAACATCCTATCTTTCAGATATAAAAATTAAAAGAATACAAGACCGGGTGAGCAACTCATATTCTGGTCACAAACAATGAAAGATATCTAACGACTGTAAAAAAAGCATAAAAAACAAAACAGACCGTGATTCACTATAAAATCTCCCGATATCAATAAGATGTTCCAACATATATGTCTCCATAAAATATAAAGACCCTCTTTAAACAAAAGACAACATAAAAATATCCCCAAGCCTACTAAGGAAATCAAGGAACCAACCTTTTTATTTTTCATCATACCCAACTGACTCAAAGTTATGCAATATCCAGCTTGCAGATCAAACTCATTGTCAGTTGGTTTCGAACACCATAATTTTATGTTTTCGATCCATCCAATACTATTGATCATAATTTTCTTTTTTCTCATAAATGGATCGTGCAACATTTTTCGGGATTTTTGCTTCCAAAAGTTCCTCATACGTCGCCTCACGCATTTTCTTCACACTTCCAAAATGCTTAAGTAGCTGCTGTTTTCTCTTTTCTCCAACTCCTGGTATATCATCCAAAAACGATTGAAATAAAGATTTCGCATGAACTTGCCGATGAAAAGTAATTGCAAACCGATGTACCTCATCCTGAATTCTTTGCAATAAATAAAAAGCATGACTATTTCGGTCAAGCGAAATAATTTCTGGCGGATCACCATATAGCAATTGGCTTGTTTTGTGTCGCTCATCCTTTGCCAAACCAGCAATCGGGATACAAAGGTTTAGCTCATCCTCCAACACCTCTTTAGCTGCCCGAATTTGTCCTTTTCCTCCATCAACAATCACCAAATCTGGCAACGGCAGCCCATCTCGCAGCACACGAATATACCGTCTCCGAATCACCTCTGCCATGGTTTGATAATCATCTGCGCCCTTTACAGTCTGAACCTTAAACTTGCGATACATTTTAGGCTGCGGCTTTCCATCAACAAAAACAATCATCGCTGAAACTGGCGAAACACCTTGAATATTGGAATTATCAAACGCTTCAATTCGAGATAGATTTGAAATACCCATTGCTTCACCCAATTTTCTAGAAGCTTGGTATGTCCGCTCCTCATTTCTTTCCAACAACAAAAATTTCTCACGCAAAGCAGTCTCAGCATTCACCTTAGCCAACTGCAACAATTCTTTTTTCTTACCCTTTTTCGGAACCAACACCTTAATCTTTAAAAGCTCTGATAAAATCTCGATATCAATTCCTTCTGGCACATAGACTTCCTTTGGCACTGGATACAGCTTCTCCAAATAAAAAGTCGCCATAAAAGTTGTCAACGCATCATTCGGTTCATCATAAACGGGAAAAATCGAAACCTCACGTTCAATCAATTTTCCCTTCCGAATAAAGAAAACTTGCACACACATCCATCCTTTATCAACCGCATATGCAAAATAATCTCGATCCAAATGGGTTTTGTCAATCATGTTTTGCGATTCCAAAACGGTTTCAATGGCAGTAATTTGATCACGATATTCCTTTGCTCGCTCAAATTCCAATTTTTCTGCAGCCTCTAACATTTTTCTCTCCAAATTATTCTTTAAAAAATCATGCTTTCCATTTAACACCCGTACCATTTCACTGACCGTTTCTTTGTATACTTCTGGCGGTATTTCATATACACAAGGCGCAAGGCACTGATTTAAATGATAGTAAATACACGCCTTTGTTGGTAACTTACTGCATTTTCGTAACGGATAAATACGATCCAACAACTTTTTTGTTTCATTTGCTGCTGATGCACTTGGATACGGTCCGAAATACTTTCCACCATCCTTTTTTACATTTCTTGTTGTAAACACACGTGGATGCTTTTCATTCGTAATTTTAATATACGGATATGTTTTATCATCCTTTAGCATCACATTGTATTTTGGATCATGCTTTTTAATCAAATTTAACTCTAAAATCAGCGCTTCCAAGTTAGAAGCAGTAATGATATATTCAAAATCGACGATTTCCTGAACAAGGCGTTGTGTTTTTCCAGCATGCGCACCATTGAAATAGGAACGAACTCGATTTTTTAAAACCTTCGCCTTTCCAACATAAATAATGGTTCCATTTTTATCCTTCATCAAATAGCAACCTGGTTTTTCTGGAAGCACCGCCAGCTTTTCCTTTATCCATTTGTTCAATGTAAGCCACCTTCTTTTTTATGCTCAAAAATATTTTAGCATAACATAACGACTTTGAACTCCTTTTTAAAAAGGAGCTAAAACAAAAATCAAAAATAGCTTCTTTGCATTTTGTCTACTTTTCTTATAATGAAACCGTAATTCTACCATAAGTAAAACAATAATCTTACTTGACCTTTTCTTCTCTAAATATTTCTCCTGTGCAAAAGCTTTAGAAAAAATAGGCTTGAATCAAACTTTTTTTTTTACAAAATACTTTTGTCTTGGCTTGCATGAAATCTCCTTTGCCACCCCTAAAAAAATATCCCCAATCTTTCTATAAGTTATATGACACGCTTCTTTTCGGAATAAGGATTCTTCAATTTCTCAGCCTGTCTTCTCATTCGATACTGTTTCCAATCATAAAACAAAAGGGAAACACCAGCATAACCAATTCCAAATAACAAAAAAAATACATAAAAGCGCATCCATATAACCGGTTCAACATACCAAGATTTTTGCAATGGAGCATACACATAGCAAAAAGCTTGCATACAAAAACCGCTTTTCCATGCCTCAACCAAACGTTTAATCCGAGGAAGCACAGCATTCAAATCAAAAAAATACAACTGAACATAATAAAAAAAGTGATAAAGGAAAAAGCCACCGAGCATCCAGCCAACCGATTGCCACTCCATCTTATAAAGCCACATTCCTTCCACCAAAAATGCTATGATCAAAAAATAACGCGGAAAGCTTAACGGAAGCAAAATAACAAGAATTGGAAATAAAAGCAACCATGTATAAAGCCACGCTGTAATATCTACTCCCCAAAAACCATTACGAAATACAAAAATAAAATTGATACAAACAAAGGAGGTAAACATACGATTTTGCTCTTTTATTCCGACTTGAATTAAGCTTTTTATTCCATCCATACTTTTTATCCATCCCATTCATTACCAAGTCCAATAACTGTTAACAGGATAGACACACAATACTGAATATAAACATAAAATAAAAATCAAATCTCTTATCAAAGTCTATATTTTAAGCCTCACTTCAATCTTGATACACATATCTTCTCAACATCTTCTAAAATATTCCATTTCATATTTCACTCTTTTAAAGAAGACCAAATGATTTTTTACACAGAAGGTAAATAATATATGTACACCTCTTTTTTTACTTTACGCAGTACACGTCCAGTTCGATACAAATGCTCCAAATGTGCAAAAACTTCCATGGCAGCAAACCATTTTTGCATAGCTGGAAAAGCCTCAAAATCTCCACCACCGTAATCCCACTTCATTTCCCGGGAAACATCATATACACATTTTTCACCCGTCATTAAGATTTCACAGGCTTCATTTAAACGATTCTCATGATGTTTTAAAAGTTCATCAATTCTTTGATTGACATTTTCAACTGGTTGGCGGTGTGCTGACAACAAAATTTTCACGGGCATATTACGAACCTTACGCAAATTATCCATAAATAGACCTAAGTAATCCGTTTTAAAATCCCAAAGTCCGATATTCGGTGTAATTTTTGCCAAAATATGATCTCCAGAAATCAACAAACCTTGTGCTGCATCCCATAAACCCAATTGTCCTGGTGTATGTCCAGCTAAATCAACCGCTTCAAAACGATATTTTCCGACCGTTAGAACATCTCCTTCTTGTATACTGACAAAATCAATGGCAAAGTCATTACAATATTTATGCGCTGGATGAATGTTACGCTCCAACTGTACATTCTTTGGCATTCCCATATAATCTTGGAACTTTAACACCTCTGCCCAATACGCATGAGTCAAAAACGCATTGACCGTTCTTCCTTCTCCTGGTTCAATGTACACCTTGGTGGTCGGGGTCATCAATTTGCTCGTTAACCCAGTATGATCTGCATGCAAATGAGTTAAAAAAATATCTGTATCATCCATGGAAATACCTATTTCATCTAAAGCATTTCGCATCGCTTTTTCACATTCTGGATGATTAAATCCAGTATCAATCAATAAATTTCTTTTATCTCCAACCACCAAATAACTGTACAGTGCTTTTAAAGGATTTTTCGGTAGCGGTATTTCAATTCGGTAAATATTTTCCAAAACTTGTTCCATATGCAATCCTCCTAAAAAAAAGAACTACTCTAATTTATCGAGTAGCCCTTTTGATGATTTTCTTACTGTAAAGCAAATTTTTTCAATTCATCCTTTGGCTTAAATCCAACAACTTGATCGACTTTTGCACCATCCTTAAACAAAATCAAAGTCGGAATGCTCATAACACCAAATTGAGCCGCTGTTTCTGGATTTTCATCTACATCTACTTTTACAATTTTTACTTGACCACCAATCTCGGCATCCAGTTCTTCTAACACAGGTGCAAGCATCTTACAAGGTCCACACCATGGAGCCCAAAAATCCACCAATACTGTGCCGTTTTGAACCGTTTCTTTAAAATTTGCGTCTGTTCCATATACAATTGCCATTTGTATTCCTCCTAAAAAATTATTTTCTTTGTTTCAAAGCCATTCACATTTATAGCGTGCCTTTGTCTCAATAACTCTATCCTAGTCAAAAAAGCATTTCCTGTCAAAAAAGCTGTTTACGAAGTCTATTTTCGCAAAAAAAGTTGCGGACATATTCACAAATATTCAATTAAAAAACGCAAATGCTTCACTTAGATTTTGTTAGAAAATCATGGAAACACCCTAGATTCAAACAGTTTTGAATCAAACCATCACATAATGAAAAACAGACTCAATAGATAGAAAAATATTACTGAAACTGTGCAATGGTCACACCTAAACCACCTTCACCCTGTCCACCCAACCGGAAATCTTTTACCCGCTTATGACATTTTAAATACGCTTGAACTCCTTTTCGGAGCGCACCTGTTCCATGGCCATGAATAATGGTTACCCGTGGATAGTTAGATAGCAGTGCCTGATCAACAAATCGCTCTAAACGATGCATCGCTTCCTCGTAACGTAAGCCACGTAAATCTAATTGTGTAGAAACTGAACGGTTGGCACTTTTGACCGATGAGACTACCTTTACTTGTCGCTTAACTGGATTCGATTGGATTTTTTCTAAATCATGGATCGGAACCTTTGTTTTCATGATTCCAATCTGAACCATCCACTCCTTTGCACCAACCTTTTCAACCAATGTTCCTTTTTGATTCAGTGAATGTACTTTTACCTCATCACCTGCTTCCAACTGCTTTGGTACTTGAATTTGAGCATGAGAAGACACTTCAACCTGTTTTTTTAACGTTTTAGAAACCCTATTTAGCTTACCTTGCATTTCAATTAACTCATGCTCCTTAAAACCTTCAGCACCCAACTGCTTCATCAACTGTAGCTGAGCAATCATTTCCTTTGCCTGTTTTTGCACAGCCATCATTTCTTCTTGAATTTCTTCCTGCGCTTTTTTGCGCAAAACCTCCTTTTCTGCCTCTAACTTCGCTCGTTCTTGTTCCAAATTTAATCGAATTTCTTCTGCTTCAAAAGTAGCTTTTGCTGCACGCTGTCTGTACCGTTCAACCCGCCGTTTTTCCTTTTGTAATGCACGAATCATAGTTTCAACACGATTTGTTTCATCACTTAATTGTAGCCCTGCTCGTTTTAAAATACTATCTTGTAAGCCGAGCCGTTTAGAAATTTCAAAAGCATTTGATTTCCCAGGAATTCCAAGTTGCAAACGATAGGTTGGACTCAACGTCTCAACTTGAAATTCCATACTGGCATTTTCAATTCCCTGTGTTTCAAAAGCATACATTTTCAGCTCAGCATAATGTGTTGTCGCAAATACTTTTACTTTCCGCTCCTTCATTTCTTCCAAAATTGCAATAGCAAGCGCCGCACCTTCTTGTGGATCTGTTCCTGCACCAAGCTCATCAAATAAAACCAGAGAAGTTTCATCTGCGACAGATAAAATTTTTACAATATTGACCATATGTGAGCTGAATGTACTGAGCGATTGTTCAATGGATTGCTCATCACCAATATCGGCCAGTACATATCGAAACACATGTAAGATTGAACCTTCTGCTGCTGGGATTTGCAAACCACTTTGCATCATTAAAACTACCAAACCCAATGTTTTTAACAAAACCGTTTTTCCACCTGTATTCGGACCAGTAATCACGACCGCAGCCGTTTCTGAAGAAAAAATCAAATCATTTCTGACAACAGTATTCAAATCAATCAATGGATGACCAACTTTTTTTAAATGAATATGTCCGTTTTGATTTAAAATCGGTTTTGTACATCGCATCTCCCTAGAATAATGTGCCTTAGCAAAAATTCCATCCAATATGCACAACTCTTGTACATTCACATAAATTTCATGACTGTACTGCTTAATTTCCTCAGTTAGCTCACGTAGGATCCGTTCAATTTCTCGCTCCTCCTTCAAACGAAGTACCGACCGCTCATGATTAAGCTGCACAACACGCTCTGGCTCAATAAATAATGTGTTACCTGAAGCAGAAGCATCATGCACAACACCACCGAAATAACTGCGGTGTTCTGCTTTTACTGGCAAAACAAAGCGGTCATTTCGAACTGTAATCAAAATATCTGACAGCATCTTCTGTACATTTGGATTTTTTAACAACCCATCAAGCTGATCACGTACACGATTTTCCAAACTTCGAAGCTGTACACGAATAGCACGCAATCCAGGCGATGCATCGTCCACAATCTGACCTTGATCATCTACACTGGAGTGCAATTTCTTTTCCAGCTCAGGAATGGGCTGCAATGCCTCAAAGTAAACCGATAAAAATTGCAGGGTATCCTCCCCTTCATATTTTTCATAATAGGCTTTCATTTTTTTCGTTCCATATAATACATCTGCAATCTGCCGACATTCCACACCGGATGCTATACTACCAATTTGAATCCGTTTTATCACTTCCCGCACATCACCAATCCCACCAAACGGAGGTGCTCCCAGCAAACGAAAACAAGCCAGTGCCTCATCCGTTTCCTCTTGTAGACGCACAATCTCATCATAAGAGTCCGACGGACAAATACGGGTAATCCACTGTTTTCCCATTTCTGTTTGTGCATATTGTCCAACATGCGCAATAACCTTATGAAATTCCAATGTATCCATTGTTTTTTGTATCATCATTTTCCAATCACTTTCTGCCTTTTCTTATTCTTTTCCCATTGTAGCAAAATGAGAAGAATTTTAAAACCACCAACGATCAAAGTCTCAAGAATGCGATCATTTTGTCTTTGCCTAATCATACATGCTTATGAATATTCTTGCCATTAACTAGGAAAGCATTTAATTTTCACGAAAAAAATTGTAAGATGAAAGAACAAAAAAATTTAAGGAGGAAAAGGAAATGTCTTCTGTCACATTGCAACTTTCAGAGGAAATACTTGATAAAATGAAACAATTTTATCAAGCTGAGCAAATCAAAAATAAAAACCCACACGCTTGTTTCACCGCCAAAACTGCTGGCTGTACCATTACCATCTATACCTCAAAAAAAGTGCTGTTCCAAGGAAAGGAAGCTGAAAAAGAAAGTAAAATTTGGGCGACCTCTGGCAAAACAACAGAGAAAAGGAAAATCGAACTCAGCATGCAACCACATGGAAGCTTTTTTGCACATATCGGATCAGATGAAGTTGGAACTGGCGATTATTTTGGTCCGATGACTGTCTGTGCCACCTATATTGATGAAAAAGCCCAACAAGCATTGACCGATTTTAAAATTCAAGATTCAAAAGCAATGACAGACAGCTATATTTGCCATATCGCACCGAAAATGCAAAAACTATTCCCTTTCAGTTTATTAATTTTGCCTAATGAAAAGTATAATCACTTACAAAAAAACGGTTATAATCAAGGAAAAATGAAAGCATACTTACATAATCAAGCCATTCTACATTTATACAAAAAAATACATGCAAAGAAAAATCCACCCAAGACCATAATCGATCAATTTGCCAAGCCAAGTACATATTATCAATATTTAGCAGATGCGCCATATATTGCAAAAACGAATGTATTTTTTGAAACAAAAGCAGAAAATAAATACTTGGCAGTTGCTTGCGGCTCCATATTGGCTCGTTATGCTTTTTTACAAAAAATGAAACAAATGAACGAAAAATGGGGAATGGATTTTCCTAAAGGTGCTAGCCATACGGTCGACCAAGCCGCAACAAAATTTATTCAAACCCATGGGATAGAAAATTTACCCCTTGTTGCCAAAATACATTTTGCCAACACTGAGAAAGCAAAAAAACATCTGTTTAACTAAACAAAAGAAACGCGATTTTTCCGATTGCAACATAAATAAAAGAAACCAAAGGATGAACCTGATCTTAAGGAAGAATAGAAAATCAAGATTTCTATGTTTGATTTCAAATAGAAACACTATAAAATTAAAATGATAGATAACTCATACTTTTGTTCTTATATCTTAAAGCATCAGGATCTTTTTCAGCTCTTTACCTGTTTAAAATCTATATTCTTCTCCTATTATCTTTATAGAAGAAACGAAAAAATATTTCACTGAAAAACTCGAATTCAAATTTATTTTTTGTAAATATTCTGTGTAAACAAGACACTTACAAGAAAAATCAAGTAGAATGAATATCTTACAATAAGCTTACCATTCGCTCAAGGAAAGTGAGCCAAATAAAATATAAAGAAATTACTTTTGATTTTTCTCTTGGCCTCTAGTCAATTGAAATAAACGGAACTAATGGTCATAAAATTTTTTAAACTAAAAAATCATCCATTTTTTCTCAAAGAAAAATTTCACAATTTTTGCATGATCTGCTCAAATGCTTTGTCAATGGAATCACGTATGACAATATCTGCTTGTTGATCCATTGCCGTTTGTCCTTTATTCATCAGCACAATTGAATTCCCTGTAAAATAGTGAATAAAGCTGGCTGCCGGATACACAACAAGTGATGTTCCACCAATGATCAACAAATCTGCATTTTGAATCGCATCAATCGCTTTTTTCACTGTTTGGTCATCCAGTGCTTCCTCGTATAAAACAACATCTGGTTTCACAATATCACCACATTTTTCACAATATGGAATAGATTGTGTCTTTAAAATATAGGATAAGTCATAAAATGCTCTACAGCTTTGGCAATAATTCCGATGAACAGAACCATGGATCTCATAAACCTTTTGACTACCCGCCATTTGATGTAGTCCATCAATATTTTGTGTCACAACTGCTGCCAACTTTCCTCTTTTTTCCAGCTCGGCAAGTGCCTGGTGTGCCGCATTTGGCTTTGCTTTAGGAAAAAGCATCTTCTCACGGTAAAAACGATAAAATTCTTCCGTATGTTGCATAAAAAACGAATGTGATAACATTACCTCTGCTGGGTATGCCTCTTTACTTTCCGTTTGATACAAACCAGTAGATGAACGAAAATCTGGAATTCCTGATGCCGTAGAAATTCCCGCACCTCCAAAAAATACCATTCGATGGCTTGTTTGAATCATTTGAACAAGCTTTTCCAATTCAGATGTCATTTGTATCCCTCCAAAATTATTTCCTCTGTCTAGTTTACCATACACCGTAAGAATTCGAGGAAAATTCTTACATTATTATAGAAATTTTAAATTTATTTTTTTATTTTTTTGATAAAATCATTATATTTTATTATTTAAACAATATAAAAATAAGAGAGAATCATATAGCCAATCCGTAAAATACTGTTCAATGAATCTTCTAAAATAATTAGAATCCATGCAGTAGCCATCAAATTCCATTGTATATAATTTTTCTCTTCTTGATATGTGCTTGATCACAAATCATTTGATTCCTTTTCATCTTTTCAGTTCAAATTCATTTTATTTCATTAATTTGAGGGATTTTCTCTTATAATTTTTGACAATCAACGTTACTGTTACGATTCCCAAAAATCTCACAGACACTTATACCTAAAATACTTTCTTAAACATTTTGTCATATCCTTAAGCTATAAAACAAGGATAAATACCCATATAACGCCAAACAGCAAACCACTGCATAAACTTTTTACATATTTAAACGTTTCATTCCATCAATAATAATGCCTCAGTAGACATCTCAAAATAACATGTGATTTCAAAGACAAGCTAAAACAATGACAGTCATTTCCTCAATGAAAACATAACAAAACAAATCCACAACAGAAAAAAACGTGCTGATCATCGAATTTTTCCGATATCATAAACACGTTTATTGATTCAACTTGTGGACTTTCTTTTTTCTTTATTTTAATGGATTGAAGTCTCATAAAGAAACCAAGTAACAATTACCGCAAAACTGCTCCGTTTTTTTCTGCCAATGCTTGTAAAACCATATCATGTACCTTAATTACTTCTTCTTCAGTCAATGTACGTTCTGGATCCAAATACAACAATGAATACGCCATTGACTTTTTGCCTGCACCGACGCGATCGCCCATATAAACATCAAATAGAGCAACCGATTTTAACAGCTTACCTCCAGCTTTGACAATCGTTTCCTGAAGCTCAGCATGTGTGGTCTGCTTATCAACAACAAGCGCGATATCACGTGTCATACCTGGAAAACGTGGCATTTCTTTATAGCGAATTTTTGCCGCGGACAATGCTGTTAATTGAGTGAAATTCAATTCAAATGCATAAGTTTCTTTAATTCCCCATGTTTTCTCCAGTTCTGGATGAATCTGTCCAATCACTCCAATTTTATTTTTGGATTCTAACACAATATCTGCACAACGTCCCGGATGAAAGCCTTCATTTTCCGCACGAACAAAATTTAAATGCTCAGAAATGCCCAACGCTTCACACAACGCTTCAATCACACCTTTTACATAGAAAAAATCTACCTTTTTTGTTTCACCTTGCCACGGATGATTTAATATATTTCCAGTCATAGCCGCTGCCAAATGATTGCTTTCAGTTGGCAACTCTTCTGGATTGGCACTTGGCAAATAAATATTCCCCATTTCATATAAAGCAACATCTTCATTTTTTCGTGCCAAATTATATCCAAGAGCATCTAACAAATGTGGAATGAGACTTAACCGAAGCGTTTTTCTTTCCTCACTCATTGGCAACATCAATTCAATTGGCTGAACAGATTCCGAATATAAAGAAAACATCTTTGATTTCTCCTCTGATGTCAAACCATAAGAAATTGCCTCCTGCAAACCAGATGTTTCCATCATACGCTTTGCCAACCGACGCAACTTTTGAACACGATTCAATTGTCCAATGGTTGTTTCTTCTTTTGGAAGTGTACATGGAATACGATCATAGCCATACAATCGTCCAACCTCTTCAATCAAATCCTCCTCAATCAAAATATCCCAACGACGCGTTGGCACCTCTACCGTAAACATACCATCGGTTTCTACCGTCGAAAAACCCAACCGATTAAAAATCTCTAACACTTCTTTTGTAGAAATTTCCGTTCCCAATAAACCATTGATTTTATTTAAAGTAGTTTGAACCGTTATCGCCTTAGAATCCTTTGTTTGTACCATAGAAATACCTTCACAAACCGTTGCTCCAGCGTATTTTTCCAACATAGCCGCCGCCATCTCAACAGCCGGAATAACGCGATTCATATCTATCCCCTTTTCAAAACGAGCACTGGCTTCACTTCTTAATCCCAATAATTTTGAAGTATTGCGGACTGCTTGACGATCAAATACTGCACTTTCCAAAATAACAGTTGTCGTTTGTGCATCTACCTCTGAATTGGAGCCCCCCATTACACCAGCTAATGCAACTGGCTTGGTTCCGTCTGTAATCACCAAGTCGTCTGATGTCAATGTCCGTATAATACCATCCAGTGTTTCAAGTTGCTCTTGATCTCTCGCCTGTCGAACAATAATTTCTTTTGTATTCAGTTTGTTATAATCAAAAGCATGTAAAGGTTGACCATATTCCAAAAGAATATAGTTGGTAATATCTACAACATTATTGATTGGACGTACACCCGCTTTCATCAAGCGAGACTCAAGCCACATTGGAGAGCGACCGATTTTCACATTTGTTATCGCTTTTAGCACATATAATGGACTACCTACCTCTACTTTTGCTTGAATCAATTCAGTTGTGGATTTTGGACCTGCTTGATATTGTGGAACATTTAAATGAACCTTTTCATTTAAAAGTGCCGCAACTTCATATGCCACACCAATCATACTTAAACAATCTGATCGGTTTGGTGTTAAACCAAGTTCCAGTACTGCATCTTGAAAACCTAAAGCTTCCATTGCATTTTGTCCGATTTTTGTGTCAGATGGAAAATTGAAAATTCCTGCACTGTATTCTTTGGCAACAACCTTTGTTTCCATTCCAAGCTCTGCCAATGAGCAAATCATTCCATTTGAAACTACACCACGCAACTTCGCCTTTTTAATTTTAAAATTACCTGGAAGAACTGCACCCACTTTGGCCACCGCAACCTTTTGACCCGCGGCAACATTGGCGGCACCGCAAACAATTTGTAGCGGATTTTCCTCGCCAACATCCACCATACAAATATTCAGCTTGTCTGCCTCTGGGTGCTTCTCTTTAGATAAAACATGGCCAACTACAACATTTTGAATTTCTTTGTCTAGAATTTGAACCATCTCTACTTCAATCCCACTTCTTGTAATCTTTTCAGCCAAATCCTTTGGAGAAATTCCATTTAAATCTACATATTCTGATAACCATTCATATGAAACCAACATAATTTTTCTGCCTCCTTAATCCATTGATGGTTTAAACTGTGATAAAAAACGAATATCATTTGTATAAAAATGACGAATATCATGAATGCCATACTTTAACATGGCAATTCGGTCTGGCCCCATTCCAAAAGCAAAACCGCTGAATTTCTTTGAATGATAACCTGCCATTTCCAATACATGTGGATGTACCATGCCGGCGCCCAAAATTTCAATCCAACCTGTATGTTTACAAGTTTTACAGCCATTACCAGCACACATCATACAAGAAATATCCATTTCAACCGACGGTTCAGTAAACGGGAAAAAACTTGGACGCAAACGAATTTCACGTTCAGGTCCGAACATTTTTTTCGCAAATACTTCAAGTGTTCCCTTCAAATCACTCATACGAATATTCTCACCAACAACAAGTCCTTCAATTTGGGTAAACTGATGGGAATGTGTTGCATCGTCATCATCCCGACGAAATACTTTTCCTGGACAAATAATTTTAAATGACTCTTTATTTTTTTTACCAACCATGGTTCGTGCCTGAACCGGTGAAGTATGAGTCCGAAGTAAAATTTCTTCAGTAATATAAAATGAATCTTGCATATCACGTGCTGGATGTCCTTTTGGCAAATTCAGCATTTCAAAATTAAAATAATCGCTTTCCACTTCCGGACCTTCTGCAATTTCATAACCCATTCCGATAAATAAATCTTCAATCTCTTCAATCACAATGGTAAGCGGATGTTTAGATCCCAAAAACTGTGGACGACCTGGCAAGGTAACATCAATTGCTTCGCTCGCAAGCTTTTTTTGAATTATTGCTTCCTCAATTGCTTTTGTTTTTTGCTCAATTTTTTCTTGAATTACAGTGCGCACCTCATTGGCAATCGCTCCAATTTTCGGACGCTCCTCTGCTGAAAGTGCACCCATTCCTTTTAATACTTCTGTAATTGGACCTTTTTTGCCCAAATATGAAATACGAATTTCATTCAACTGCTTTAAATCATCGGTGATTTCATTGATTTTTGCTACAGCTTCCTGCTGCAAAGCTTGTAAACGTTCCTTCATTTTCCTATCTCCTTCTTTTATAAAAATTCAAAATAAAAAACCTCATCCAAATATAAGGGACGAGGTTCAGTCGCGGTACCACCCTAATTGAAAACAAAAGTCTGATCAGACTACTGTTCTCCACTCTAAAAAATTTCAACAGATTTTCATCCGGCCTTTCCTTATTTCATCGTCAAATCAAAATTCAGAAAAGCAGCTCCGAAGTGAACTCAAAAGAATTTGATACAAAGATGCTTTCAGTCTTAGACATCTTCTCCCTGCGTATATCTTCTTTCTACGTCTTCATCTATGCTTTTAGTTTGTTGCTTTTTAAATAATATAACAAAATTCCGGCTGCAACTGCAACATTTAATGACTCACTTTGACCCAAAATCGGCAGATAAATATTTTGCGTCGTTTGATTTAGCAAATGTTGATCGATTCCGCCACCTTCATTTCCCACAATTAACATAAATTCATTTGACGGTGCAACTTCTTGATAATGCACAGCATTTTGCAAAGCAGAGCCATATACCGGAATTCCTTTTTCTTGACAACTATGAACGCAGACCAAACCATCCACTTCCAAAATCGGGAAATGAAAAATCGCACCTTGTGTAGCGCGCACAACCTTATCATTATATACATCTACTGTTCCTTTTGTATATAAAACCGCCTGAACACCAATGGCTTCTGCTGTACGAATCAGTGTACCAAAATTCCCTGGATCTTGAACTCTGTCCACCAATAAATAAGAACAACCATTTTTCAACTCCAAATCATAGACTGGCATGGAACAAATCGCTGCAATACCCTGTGAAGTTTCAATTTGGCTCAAATATTTCATCACAACTGGCGTTACCCAGTACATCTGAGTAATCTGTTCCAGCCATTTTACTGGTACATCTGTATTTTCTACGGCAAGTAGCACATCGACGCGACTTTGATGTTTTATTGCTTCTTCGATTAAATGCTCACCCTCAATAAAAAATTGTCGATATTGCATTCGTCCCTTTTTTGTTTGAAGCTTTTTCCATTCCTTTACCTTTGGATTTTGAATGGATTCAATCCTTTTATCCATAAGACTTGCCCCTTTTTTTGTCAATCTCTTTCATACTTCCAGATCGATTATATCATTTTTTGCATATTTCTCCTACATAATGGAAAAATATAATGAAACTTAGCGATAGGAGGATAAAAAATGAATATTGATATTCGAAAAGCAGTTTTACATAATATTCACAAAAACAATCAACAGCAAATCAAAGATACAATTACGGATGCAGTCGCTCGAAATGAAGAAGTCGTTTTACCTGGACTGGGTGTATTGATGGAAGTGCTTTGGAAAGAATCAACACCAGATCAGCAACAACAAATTTTGTCCACGTTGGAAAAAGGCGTGCAATAACACCCCCTTGCTCGATTCCACTATAACAGAAAAGATATGGACTTTTTTGAAAAAATGATAAAATAAATACAAACATTATTTTTTCTAATTTGGGTCAATCGGTTCTCTAGCAACCAAGCCATTGTATCTATAGCCATTTAAATTTTGCAAACCATTTTTACAAAAACAAAAGGGGAAAATACAAGATTGGCTACAATAATTTTTCAAATCAACATGTTGAGTATTTTATTAGGTATTTGTATTTTATCGATTGCATTATTGATATTGACAAGCAAAGTCTTACTGACTCTACATTCAAAACAAGCAAAATCATACCTGCCAAAAAAATTTTGCTTCAATAACATGCAAAAAAGAATGCGTAACATATATGACAAAGTCATTTCTATCAACCCTCTCATCGTTTCAAACAAGCAGATCATTTTCTAAAATTCTTCTGCTTGTTTTTTTATCTTCGCTTCAAAGTCGATAACTTTGCCTCAAAAACTTATCTTGCATCGCTTTTATTTTATATTGTAAAACTCAAACAAGATTCTTCCATCTATCTTTTTATGATCTTTACAAAATATAAACAAGATAAACTTACTTCTTAAATCAAAATAAAGCATACTCACTTTATTTCACATCATCAAGATCGTTTGATTCAAACTGCGATCATACAAAAACTTTATTAAAAAACAAATCTTGACTTAACACAAAGCTTCTCATCAAAGAAAATGCTTTTTTACTGAACAAAGCTTAGCTCAAACTCATTTTCCTAAAACTTTTGTATCGGCACAACACTTACAGAAAAGAGAAAATCCAACAAGAGCAATATTTCGCAACAAACTTATAACTTTTCCAAGAAAGATCAGACAAATATGAAGAAGCCATTTTTGATTTTTACCCTGCTTCTTTTAAACAATATAAAAATATGGTAAGTTGACACATAAAACCGTCTTACAGTATTTAAATTACCCACCAATGGTAGCCAATATAACAGCCTTAATGGTGTGCATTCGATTTTCTGCTTCATCAAAAACAACAGACTGCTTGGATTCAAACACTTCGTTTGTAACTTCCATTTCCTGAACGCCAAATTTTTGATAAATTTTTTGTGCAACCTCTGTATTTAAATCATGGTAAGATGGCAAACAATGCATAAAAATAGCGTCTTTGCCAGCGTTTTCCATTACCTTTGCATTCACTTGATATGACTGTAAAAGCTTTAACCGACTTTCCCAAACTTCTTCTGGCTCGCCCATTGAAACCCAAATATCAGTATAAATCACGTCTACATCTTGAGTCGCTGCCGCCACATCTTCAGTTAAAGTCACAGTTGCCCCGCTTTCCTTTGCAATTTCCTGACATGCATCCACCAACCATTTTTCTGGAAACAACGCTTTTGGTGCACAAGCTGTAAAATGCAGACCCATTTTGGCACATGCTACCATTAAAGAATTGCCCATATTATTTCGCGCATCTCCCATATAAACAAGCTTTATACCTTTTAAACGTCCCAACTTTTCCTCAATAGTTAGCAAATCTGCAAGCATCTGTGTGGGATGAAATTCATCTGTTAATCCGTTCCAAACCGGAACACCTGCATATTCCGCCAACTCCTCCACAATTTTTTGTGAAAAACCTCGATACTCAATCCCATCATACATTCTACCCAATACACGCGCTGTATCTGCAATGGACTCCTTTTTTCCCATTTGTGAAGCACTCGGATCCAAAAAAGTTACGCCCATTCCCAAATCTCGTCCTGCCACTTCGAATGCACATCTTGTTCTTGTTGATGTTTTTTCAAATAATAAAACAATATTTTTCCCTTTCAATGTATCGTGTGCAATTCCAGCTTGCTTTAAACTTTTCAGATTCTTTGATAAATCCAATAAATAACGAATTTCATTTGGTGTAAAATCCAAAATTTTTAAAAATGAACGCCCTCTTAAATTTACAGCCATATTGACTCCCCCAATTCTTTTTTTCTAAAAAATTTCTTCCCCTATATAATTGCATATTTATACAAATAATTCAAGTTTTATTCATTTTTTAACTGTCTATTTTCTAAAGAATATCATAAAAGACAAGACAGCCATTTTCTCTACCTCATTTCAACCATAACCAATCTTGATTTTTATACTCTTTTGATCAGCAAAGCAAAGAGAGAAAAATCTATTTTTAAATCATTCATGTCAACAATAAAATAAAAGATATTTTGTGGAAACGACGAAAAAGGTTCTCAAATTTCAGCCACATGCATCCATAATAAGTATCAAGAAGGTTTTATCAGAAAATGTGATCTATTTTCAATACAAGTTGTGAAGGCTATCCAACCACATGTATGGCTTACATAATTATATATCATAATTTAGCATAGTAAACTCCTTAATTCTGAATTATGATTTTTTATCTCCATAAAATACATTTTCTTGCGTTTTTTAAACTATATATGCATAAAAAGATATCATTTACAACTTTAATAGTAGAAATTTAAAAGCTACACATACAAACCATTCATATGTCATCCATTTCATTGTCGTTCAATATCTAAAATTTTAATTCTGGTAATCACTAATGATTAAAATATTATACATAAAATATAAAAGTTTTTTAGTAGCGCATCATTTTGTTTTAGGAGAAAACTTCTACAGATGAAAATCCGTAATAACGTGAACAAAAAGATGCTAAACTAAGAGAATCGTTACCTAAAAAAATTGAACGCAAATTGTCCTTAAGCTATAATAAGGTAACGGTTAATTGTCTGATATTGAAGGTAAACATCCACTTTGTTACAAGGTCAATCCTATTGACTTAATAGCAGCAAACACTTTAAAACATCACATAAGTAAGCGAATAACTGCCAATTACTCCCTTTTTAACGTACCCAAAATATCCAGATATAGTCAATTTTACTTAAATGGTATATCTAAAAATTCAACTGTACATAACTGAATTTCTCATGTACAAACTATAAGATGCCAGGCTGAAAAAACTTCAAAAATAAATTACAGATAATGATTTAAGCCAAATAATTTTTTACATCTTATCTCAAAAAGCAAAAAAGCAACCCTCTTGGGATGCTTAAAAAATGATATCATTATTTCGCTATTTCCCCATTTCTCCAACAGGAAAAATATGCTCCATAACGTCTTTCACACAGTTGATTTTTTGTTTCCGTGGCGTGATTACATACTAAAATCTACAATGGTTAAACAAAAAAGATAGATAAAAGGACAACCATTGATTAAGATAGAATCATTGAAAAAATATAAATAACAAAAAAAATACAAGAATCAATATCAGCATCATTCAAATTTAAAATATAAAGTGATTCATATGACCTCAGATCTAAAATAATAATCCTATACAATAATCATCATTGGAAAAAAGATTTCTCACTAAATTAAGTTAAAAAAATAAAATAAAAAATAACAGCTGATCCTGATCTTAATAAAGCTATTTATCATTAAAATTAACCATTAGGCTATTATTTTTAATTTTTATGTTAACAAATTATTTCTCATAAATATTAAACTCATTTACTTCTAATAGGTTTGTAAACTTTAGTATATTGACAGATTGTTTATTTAAAATTAGTTTTACTTCTATAGTTTATCTTAGTATACGCACAAAGATTGACTTATTTCATTTTCAATGTATCACCCAAAAAATACAAAAAGTAACTTTTAAGGTTTTGAGTCAATTCACTTAGAATAACAACTGAATGATCATAATTAGAATAAAATACATTCCTAGAATGATAGGAAAAATAAATTTTTCACATACCATAATTTTTCATTAATCTGCTTTTCTTTGAAGAACAATACCTATAAATGTACTTTAGTAATTTCATACATAAAATGAGATAATTGGGAATAAAAAGAAATATTCAGTCTATAAAGAATTTCGTACATACAAAATATCTCTTTAAGATACTTTATTATATGATACGTGACTTAAACTATATTTTTAAAATATTCATATTTATGTTTCAAATAATATTCCAGTTGATAAATATAGATAAAATCACGCTCCAAGAAACACTGAAGCATCAATACAACCTAAGCCAATAATAGTATTTTATAACTTTTATGAAGATGATTATATTCAGTGAATACTATTAAATTACATTGACTCCTAATATAGACAGTTTATTTCTTGATCATGGCAGTAACAAATATTATTTTCTGACTTTTCCAGATTGAAATTATGTTTAAACCGCCTGTTTCTTTTGCTTTACTACACCAATCCATAACATAAAGGTTAAGCCAAATAAAGCCACAGCAATACAACTCGCCGCAATATTGAAATGAAAGGCAATAAAAAACACAAACAAAATCCCTTCAATCCCTAACAAAATACGGGCTCTTTTACGATAAACAACTACCTCAAGTTCATCAAGTGGCTTATTTTCATCTGCAATCGGAGATAACATATAAATCGTACAAACAGCAAGCAAAAACATTGCCAATAAAATATAAATATTTTCATGTAATATATGAACCATCCAAAGCATTACCATCAATAAAAAAATAGAAATCATATAACAACGTAATTCTGTACGAGCATGGTACCCACCAGCATATGAGCGAACTGGGATATATGCTGCCATTAAAAAAATACTCTCCCATAACATATTGAACAAAGCACCAATAATTATAGTTGTTATAATATTCAAAAATAACATAATCCCCTGATGTAACCCAAATAAATAAATAGATTCATCCGCTTTATCAATTGTACCATGATCAACCATTTTTTGTGTTAATCTACCTAAAATCTTATCCATACGATTCTCTCCCTTTGTATCCAAGTTAGCAAACAAAAATAGAATATCTAAAGAAAATACAAAAAATTATATTTATCATTCCCTGACTCTTATACAATCAACATTTTTATCCCGCCCTCAATCCTCATAAAAATAGACAAGCTCAAAAAGCCTGTCTATCTAATATGTTAAAATCTTCGAAGTTTTTTTGATTTTTCTGGAAGTTTTCGTTGGTGTACCCAATATGAGCAGGCAAGGTTTGCATTAAACCCTGTAATTGATTTCGCATACACAGCTAAAAAACTGTATACTCGAGATAATACTTTTCCCACATTCAACACCTCACTTTCTAATTTTTATTGTACAAGATAAAAAAATTATTTTCAATAAAAATTAGATTTTTTATAACAATTTTTATTCATCATATTTTGACAATATCTGACTTTAATCACCCAATATTTCCTGAAATATAGAGTAATACATCAACGGTAAACTTATGCTCTTGTTGTGAAATTTCCAATGTGCCATTATATTTTTCTATCATTTTCTTTACACTCTTCAAACCATAACCATGATTGTTTTTTTGACTTTTTGTAGTTAAATAAATACCATTTCTAATTTTTAACGTGTGACTATACGTATTAACGATCCGAATCAAGAGTAAATTTTTGTGGACTCTGACTTCACAATAAATTTTTTTGTGATCGGTGCACTGCTCAGCCGCTTCAATTGCATTATCTAAAAGATTTCCAAGTATAACGGTTAAATCAAAAGTTGAAATATCAAGCTGTTCAGGGACAAGAAACAAATGTTTAAAGTAAATATTTTTGGATGTTGCGCATAAAAACTTTTCATTTACGATATTATCGATTACAACATTTCCTGATTGGATACTATTATTCTTACCTACGATTAATTCTGTAAATGTATTTAAATATTTTTGCAGCTCTTCAAATCTTTCTTCCTTCACTAAAGTCTGAATTGAAATAATATGGTTTTTCATATCATGACGCAACATTCGAATTTGTATCTCAGATTCTCGCATTAAATCAAATTGACGGACATATGCCTCATGTTGAACTTGCATAATTTTTCGCTCTATTCTATCTTTATTGCTCTTTTTCACATAATCAAACAAATAAAATACAAAAAAATTCAATAGAAGCAAAATCACTGCACTGATCATTTTCTGAAAAGGATACTGTGAAAATTGTTCTTCCATAATCATCAATGCCAAATATATACTTCCCAATGGTAAACAAATGACCAGAATCCAATGCAAAGTAGATATTTCATAATTTTCCTTTATATATTTAAAATTTTGGATCAACAAAAAAATAAAATATAATAGAATGGTAGAGACAAACAAAACCAAAAGCAATTTTCCTTGTGTAATATGAACACCCAATTCTTTTAATAAGAAATACCCTATACTTTCTACCAAAAATGAAATTACATATAATAAAAAAGTCGCAACAAAACGCAGAAACAAGCTTCCTTTATAATTAAAAGTTAAAAGAAACATGAAAACAATATTGTTTATCAAATTTAAAAAAGATGAGTCAAATAAAAGATAAATGCTACTGTTTAAAACAAAATATACAGTATAACTACATAGCTCAACACGTGAAGAAAAAATTCTCTCTGCAAAAAACAAACGGATAAACTTATAAAATACATATGTACGGAAAATATTACAAACTAGATACATCTCATCATTGAAAGTAAACTCCATGATACCCTTCCCTTTCTCTCTTCACATACAAATGAAAAATATCTGCTTATCTTTAATTTTATTTTCCATTTCAAATCAGAAAAATCTATTTCTCTTGTTTTCTGTATTTTCATTATACCGCTTCAAAATAAAAAAAACAAAATATCTAGTTTTATCTATAGTGAGAAGATCAAAGTTAAAATAAAATTTTCTACATAAATATTAAATGGATACTCTTTGAATGAAAAAGATCATGAAGAAAGAAATACTGAAATCAAAAGATAAAGCAATTTCTTATTCTAAAACAAAAATGACATGATTGAAATGAGATCTTTAAAACAAAAGGAACAATCACTGATATGAAAAAGGCAACCGTTTATGAACATAATGATCGAAAACCTTTTTAGCTGATTTGAATTATTAAAAGGAATGAAAAATATTATGTTGGTATATGATGTATTTATGATTTCAAATCTAGCCGAATTGAAGCCAAATAAAAAGGAACAAATCTGGTACAATTACAGATTTCATTCCTCTTAGAAATAACATAAAAAAACCATTGGTTCTGGACAATTTTTTGATTGTATACCCATCGCAAATCAAACAAAACCTCAAGTTTCAAACAACTTAGTTGTAAATATTTTCGTTTGCAGTCTTGGCATAATAATAAAAATAGCTAAAACCTGTCAATGCAGTATAATTATTGAGACATTCAATCTTTTATTTTCTCCACAAAACGAATCAAAAAAATCAAAATAATATATAAATAAAACATTCAAAAAATAGTAAATTTTATTTTTTATATCTTTAATGCAAATTTATTTTATGAAATCATTCATTTCCATAAATAATTTGATTCACTGTTTCCTGGTCTAAACGTTCAATTAAAGCAACCAAAAGCTTTACAGTATTTTCATAATCATCTCGATGTAAAATTCCAGCATGCGAATGAATATATCGCGTTGCAATCCCAATTGCAAGAGATGGTACACCATTATGCGTCAAATGAATTGAGCCCGCATCTGTCGCCCCTCCACTCATGACATCATATTGATATGGAATCTTTAATTCATCTGCAATATTCAGTACAAAATCTCTGAGCCCTTTATGTGCGATCATTCCTGCGTCATATAATACAATTTGTGGGCCTTTCCCAAGTATACCGGTCGCTTCTTTCGGTGTAATTCCTGGTGTATCTCCAGCAATTCCAACATCTACTGAAAAAGCCACACTCGGATGTATCTGATATGCAGATGTTTTGGCACCACGAAGCCCAACCTCTTCTTGAACTGTTCCGACACCATAAACAATATTTGGGTGTTTCTTTTTATGCAAATGCTTAAATACATCAATTGCAATGGCACATCCGATACGGTTATCCCATGCTTTAGCCAATAAATATTTTTCATTGTTCATTACAGTAAATTCAAAATATGGAACAATCGGATCACCAGGACGTATCCCCCAATTCTCTGCCTCCTCTTTGTTAGCAGCACCTATATCAATAAACATATCTTTTATCTCAACTGGCTTTTTTCGTTGTTCTGGTGGTAAAATATGCGGCGGCTTGGAGCCAATTACACCAATAATCTCACCTTTTCTTGTTAGAAGGGTCACACGCTGTGAAAGCATAACCTGTCCCCACCAACCACCAAGCGGTTGAAATCTAATAAAACCCTTATCATCAATTTGAGTAACCATAAAGCCAACCTCATCCAAATGTCCGGCAATCATAATTTTCGGACCTTGCGGATCACCGACCTTTTCAGCAATTAAAGAACCAAGTCCATCCGTTTTGATTTTATCTGCATAGGGAGCAATATAACTTTTCATCACATTCCGGGCATCTTGCTCAAATCCCGAAACACCATATGCATCCGTTAATTTTTTTAACATTCCTAATGTTTCATCGAATAATTCCATTTTTAATCTCCTTTTAACAAGCCATTTCTATGTAACCTGCTTTCAATTAGTATACGCCTTTATCTTCTATAAATTGCAGAGCATTGAAATATTTTTATTGCCTTTGTTTTACACAATACTGACCATTCTTTTCTATATATGCAGATTGAATTTCTTCACGGGTAAACCCAAGAATTTTTCCCAAAAATACGTATTGCGTAATTAAAGAGATAAATTTTGTATAATTAAATTCTTTCAAAAACAAAGTAGATTCAGAAAAAACTTTTAAAAATTGTTCAGTTAACGGTCTTTCTGTTTTTACGATTGGAACCTCAAGTTCACGTACACCAAAATCTAAAGCAATAGATAATAAAAAATGCAAAGCACTGACATATTTATCTAAAATCACGTGCGCTGGCGCACACACTTTCTGGTTCCAATATTTATAACAACAAGTTTCCTCTGCAAGCTCTGAAATTTCTACCAGAAAGGCAAGAATCTTTTCTGGCTTTTTTGTTTTTTTTTCGATTTGATATTTCTTGAAAATACAATCGTCTAACTGCTTTTGCAACATCAACATTCTTTGAAAGTCCACAATATTATCTCCAATGACTTATATTTTCTTATAACGATCATACACCAAAAAGACACTATTACATTTTCTGTTTACAAACAAATCCTTTAATTTCTATCCATTTCTTTTTTATTCTGAACAAACTCTACTCATATCATTTGATAAGAGAACAAAAAAATTATGGTATAATTTCATATAAAATCAAGCAATTTGTAAAAAAAACCCTTGAACGTCACCATCCATAAGGGTTTTCAAATAATTATTTTAAATTTTTCTTTACAACCTCTGCCAATTCCGCAAATGCTTTTTCATCATGAATTGCAATTTCAGACAGCATTTTACGATTAACTTCAATACCTGCAAGTTTTAATCCGTGCATAAAACGGCTATAAGATAAACCATTCATACGTGCGGCTGCATTAATACGTGCGATCCATAATTTACGAAAATCACGTTTTTTCTGACGACGATCACGGTACGCATACATTAATGATTTCATTACTTGTTGGTTGGCAACTTTAAATAATGTATGTTTTGAACCATAGTAACCTTTAGCTAACTTTAAAACCTTTTTACGACGTTTGCGGGTAACAGTACCACCTTTTACTCTTGGCATGCTTTAACCTCCTATAATTCCTACTTCTCTTATTCCAAAACAGATAATGTTTTTATTTTAATTTTGTTAACATAAATCGAATACGTTTGTAATCTCCCGCACTAACAATCGCACCTTTGCGAAGCTTACGTTTTGCTTTTGTACTTTTGTTTGCAAATAAGTGGCTTGTATAAGCATGTGAACGTTTCAAATTTCCACTGCCAGTTCTTTTAAAACGTTTTGCAGCACCACGGTGAGTTTTCATTTTAGGCATAATATTTCCTCCTTACACTTACTTATCATTTTTGGGAGCTAGAACGAGAAACATACTGCGTCCTTCCATTTTTGGTTTGGCTTCAACAGTTGCTACATCGTTACAGCTTTCAGCGAACCGATCCAATACCCGCTGACCGATTTCTTTATGCGTAATCGCACGTCCTTTAAAACGGATAGAAGCTTTTACTTTATCTCCTTTTTCCAAGAACTTGCGTGCATTCTTTAACTTGGTTGTAAAATCATGTTCTTCAATGGTGGGAGAAAGACGAACTTCCTTTAGATTAATAATTTTTTGATTCTTTCGCATTTCACGTTCTTTCTTTTGAAGTTCAAAACGATATTTCCCATAATCCATAATTTTACATACAGGCGGTTTTGCATTTGGAGAAACCATAACCAAATCCATATTTACATTTCCCGCAATTTCCAATGCTTCCTGACGTGTTTTAATTCCCAATTGATCTCCGTTTACTCCAATCAAACGAACCTCACGTGCACGAATGTTTTCATTAACGAATAAATCTTTGCTAATAGTAAGTCACCTCCAAGATTTTTTAAAACATGTTTGCAAATTTATTTTTCAAAATTGAAAAGGAGTGTAGGATTTACCCACACTCCGACAAAAAATCAAATAAGCTTGTCGATTATTTTCAACCTGCAAACATCCAGTAAAGTCAGTCAGGCGAGAAGCGTGGGCTTCTACTTTTACAAACAACACCATATAGTCACCCTGAAACTGTATCATATAAACCCTCAAAATGTCAACCATTCTTTATTAAAAATACCTATTATTTTTCCTACACATAAAAAAACAGTATATTAAACCAAAATATTCCAATGGAAAACAATTCACTGTCTGCCCATGAACATAGGGACATTATAGAAGTAAAAAATTTATTTAGTTTTTTTCAGACCATAAATAATTGTACGATTTTTTCCTTTTTCTTTTCCTTCATATAAAGCTTTGTCTACATGCATAATATTTTTTTCCACAGAATCATTTAAATTAAATTTACTTAAGCCACATGTAATTGTAACCTTGAATGTTTGCTCACGAAAAACAAAAGAGTAAATTTCGATTTGTCTTCGAATGGCTTCCATAAGTTCAAATGCTTTTTTTTGCGTTGTATTTTTAATGGCCACAATAAATTCTTCTCCACCCCATCTTGAGCATATAATATGATCTGAAACAAGCGACTTAAAAACATCCGAAACAACGGTAAGAACATAATCTCCACCTGCATGACCATATGTATCATTAATGATCTTAAAATTATCAATATCAAAGATACCTAAAAAAATATCTCCTTTTTGATTTGTATTTTTTTGTGCTTCAGTAATAAAACTTTGAATCTGCTTTAAAAAAGACCTTCGATTATGTAAACCTGTCAAAAAATCATTATTTGCCGCATATTTTAATTCTTTCATTGCTTTCTTTAATGCATCTTGTGCACTTTGAAATTCAAGACGGCTTCGAACACGCGCCCTTAACTCAACTGGAATAAATGGCTTTATAATATAATCAACTGCACCCATTTCAAAACATTTAACAATTGTTTCCGCATTATTATTACCTGTAATAAAAATGATCGGTATATGCTTTGTTCGTTTATCAGCTTTTAGTATTTTAAAAATTTCAAAACCATCTATTGGTGTTAAAACCAGATCCAATAAAATAAGATTTGGTAATTCATTTTGTGCCATCTGAACTCCAATATCACCTGAATACGCCTTTAACACATGAATATTTTTATCTTCTTTAAAAATATCTTCAACAACTTGACAAATAAAATGACTGTCATCAATTACAAGTATAGTAGTTTTTCCCATAACATCCCTCTATTCCGGCTCTCCCTACTTTCAACATCCTAAAATCTCACGCCTTCATTCTGTCAATGATTTTTCATATATTTCCTGAATTTGTATCAAACCTTTTTTAAAATCGCGTGCTGTGGACTGTACATTTCTATAATGTTCATTGAGTCTCTCTATCTCCTTTACGTACATATAACGTTGTTGGTTCTCCACTTTAAATCGCACTGTCATCTGCAATATTTCTTTAGATAAATCTAACAATTCTAAATTCGCATTGATACCACTTTGTAACATTTCATGCGCCTTTTGATACACATTCGGAACATCCATTTGATTTATTTGCAAAGAAACGGATTCTGTTTGTAGCCGCAACTCTTCCAAATATGACATTTGTTCTGCTTCATCCATTTGATAAATACTTTGAGAATATACATATAACTTCTCTGTTTCTTTAACTACTTGGCTGATTTCTTTCATATAAACAGATACTTTATCCTCAATACAAGCGGTTAGCAGTCCGAAAGAGAGAAGAATGGAAAGAAAACACTTTAATTCATTCATAAACTCACCCAATGTTTTTGAACTGGAACAGGTATATGCATAATAATGTATTTATCTATACCCGTTCCATCACTGTTGTTCATTAAATATTTTTTCTTGGATATTGTACATTGAATTTGTATATAAAAAAGATCACTTGTATGACAATTTTTTTACATTCAACTAGAAACAATAATAAAATGGCTCTTTAGAATGGACATATAAAAAATAACAGCAGTCAATCATTTTCCCATTCAAACCATTAACTCATCTTTTGAATTTGTTCCTTCACAGATTCGATAAATACATGAACATCAACGCTTTCTGATTTTTGTTCACTGTATTTTCTAACATTCACCTGATGTTTTTCTTTTTCCGCATCTCCCAATACCAACATATATGGAATTTTTTTCATCTGCGCTTCACGAATTTTATATCCAACCTTTTCATCCCGGTCATCGAGGGTTACTCGAATTCCAGCAGCCTTCAGTTGATTTTGAACATCCAATGTATAGGATAAATGCGCTTCTTTAGACACTGGAATCACTATGACTTGTATCGGTGCCAACCACACTGGAAACGCTCCAGCATAATGCTCAATCAAAATACCAATAAATCGCTCAATACTTCCAAACACCACACGATGTAACATAACTGGACGATGTTTTTCACCATCTGAACCAATATATGTAATATCAAAACGCTCTGGCAATTGGAAATCCAACTGAATGGTTCCGCACTGCCATGTTCGTCCTATGGAATCACGCAATTTAAAATCAATTTTCGGACCATAAAATGCTCCGTCCCCTTCGTTAATTTCAAAATCCAATCCGGCATCTTGCAGTGCTTCTGCCAATGCAGATTCTGCCGTTTCCCAATCTTCATCACTTCCCATCGAATCCTCTGGACGTGTAGAGAGCTCCACAGAATATTCAAATCCAAAGGTTTTATAAAAACCATCTGTCAATTGAATCAAATCAATAATTTCATCTTTAATCTGATCTTTTGTCATAAAAATATGTGCATCATCTTGTGTAAAGTTACGAACACGCATCAGACCATGCAATGCTCCACTATACTCATGCCGGTGCACCAAGCCCAATTCCCCGTAACGCAGTGGAAGCTCTTTATAAGAATGGAGATCATGTTTATACACCAAAATGGAACCTGGACAATTCATTGGTTTGATTGCAAACTCTTGCTCATCAATAACTGAGGTATACATATTTTCTCGGTAATGATACCAATGACCGGAAGTTTCCCATAACTTTTTATTCAGCATAATCGGTGTACGAATTTCATCATATCCTGCTGCTTCATGAATCTTTCTCCAATATTTTTCCAATTCATTGCGTAAAATCATCCCTTTTGGTAAGAAAAACGGAAATCCGGGTCCTTCTTCCATCAAAGTAAATAGCCCCAATTCTTTACCCAATTTTCGATGATCTCGTTTTTTTGCTTCCTCTAACATATGCAGATGCGCTTTTAGATCTTCTTTGTTATAAAATGCTGTACCGTAGATTCGCTGCAACATTTTATTATCTGAATTCCCACGCCAATATGCACCTGCAATAGATTGCAGCTTAACAGCTTTAATTTTTCCAGTTGAAGGAACATGTACACCACGACAAAGATCATAAAATTCTCCTTGTGTGTAAACCGAAATAACCGCATCCTCTGGTAGGTCGCGAATCAACTCCAGCTTCAGCCAATCATCTGAAAATCTTTCCAACGCTTCCTCTCTAGAGACCTCCAAACGACGAACAGCATGATTTTCTTTTATAATTTTATTCATTTCTTTCTCAATGGTGACTAAGTCCTCTGGGGTTAACGAAATATCCAAATCAATGTCATAATAAAATCCGTTTTCAATAACTGGTCCGATGCCAAACAGAGCTTGCGGATACAACCGTTTTACAGCTTGTGCCAATAAATGTGCACTGGAATGACGAATCACTTCCAGACCTTCTGCAGAACCTTCTGTTATTAATACAAGGCGCCCATCATTTTCAATTGGAGTATACACATCCAACCACTGGTCATCCAATTTCACTGCTATTGTTTTTCTCTTTAAACTTGGACTGATTTCTTCTGCAATTTTTTCCGCATTGATTCCCTTCGGATACTGTTTTACATTTCCGTCTGGGAATGTAATTGTAATCAATTCAGACATATTTACTGATACTCCTTTTCTCATGATTTTTTATAAAAAAAAGCATACACCGCTTCTATAATTTTCTCTACATAGAAGGGACGTATGCACGTGGTTCCACCCTTATTCCCGATTGATTCAAATCAGGCACTCATTACAAAATAACGGCTTGTCCGTCGACTTTATAGTCGATTTTTTTGAGTTGGTAAGCTTCTGAAATGACCTCGGAGGCTTTCAGCCAAGACCTCCTTCTCTAATGAAGCAAATTTCAAAAACCCATATTCTCAAAATTCATTTTCCATATCATAATTCATTATACAGAATCCAAATGAAAAATCAAGTTAGAATGATTCTAATTTAGTTTCTTAAATTTTCTCCAGCCATTTCAATTGGATCAGCTAAAACACGGATCCGTTCTATAATCCGCTTTGCTTTGACACGCTCTTCATCTCCATACTGTGAAGTTGTCAAATGCACCTCCATCTCTGCCAAATTAAAATTCGATGTAAAAAAGGTTGGCATTTTTTCTAGCATACGATATTGTAAAATTGCACCCAGTATCTCATCACGTGTAAAGCTCGAAACCGATTCTGCTCCAATATCATCCAACATAAGAACTGGTGCGGATTTGACAACCGTAAGCTTACCTTCCAGTGTCTGATCAGAAATAGAACTTTTCATTTCACGAACAAATTCTGGAAAATAAACCAACAAAGTAGCTTGTCCAATTTCTGCAAGCTGACCAGCAAGCATACCTAAAATAAAAGTTTTTCCAATACCAAAACTTCCAGATAAATAAAGCCCTTTATATTTTTCATGATTTGCTGCTTTTTGAAGGATATCTTGAATTTTCTCCACTACCAAAATACGTGATGCATCATTCAAATACAATTCATTTCTTTTTGCCATCAACACTTCTTGCGGAATATACATACTTTTAACCAACTTCTTTAATTTGGTTTGTTGAATATCCATCTGCTTTTGATCACAAATATCATACACAAGCTGAACTTGCCCATACTGCCAAGTCAATTTCGGAGTATACCCTTTTACGACATTTGGACAATCAAGCAGTCCTGGACAACATGTACATTGTGTAACCTGTGTTATATACTCATAGAAAGTTGAAAGATTTCGATTAACTACGGTCTCTGACAATTGATTTTCTTGAATAAAAGAGGAAATTTCCGATTGACCCAACACTTCTTTTTGTAACTGCCTATATGTTTCATTCAATTGAGTTTGCGTAATGAAATTGTTTAAGGAAACTTGAATCGGCTTCATTTTTTAATTCTCCTCTTTTTTTATTTTCGCGTCAGATGCTAACCAAGCTTCAATTTTTTTTCTTCTTTCTTCCAGCTTCTGCATTTCCTTTTGAGACAAAGATTCTTTTGAACCTTGTTCTTCATCTGCTTTCATCCATGTAGGTACTACTTCTTTTCGTGAAACTTTTCGTGTGTTTTTGGGTTTTGATGGTGCCTGTACTTGTTTCTGTTTTTCTGTCCATTGCTCAGCTTTAGCAAAATCCATTGCTTCTTTTGCTGTCTGAATTCCTTTTCTGGACCAATGCGCTGCAATTTTCGAAACATATGGAAATGAGAGTTTCATATTGGTTTTTAATAATGTATAGTATAAAAGAACATTGATTACACCAATTGGCAATTTTTGTTCAAGCATAATCTGCTCTACAATTTTCAAATCTCCAGTAGAAGGCTTTGCACCGTTTGCAAAATCTGTTAAAAACTGTACCGGTGAAACCTGCTCCAAATAAAGCTGTAACATTTCTTCTTTTGACTGTGGCTGTGGAGATTTTTGTAAATTTACCTCATTGGTTTCTATCATCGAATACAACTTAGGCACTTGATTGCCTGTAAATGCCTGATAAGCTTTCTGTGCACTCTTTCTTAATCTTTCCTCCAACAATTGTCCATTTTCATCTAAAGCATCAAGAACTACTCTTTGCATCTGAAAAATATTCAAATCATAAATATACGCCAACTTAACAATTAAATTCCGCATTGCTTGTGTAAAGATCTCTCTAGAGGTAAACGCACCAGATAAACCTTCCAAAAATAATTCAAAATCAAAAGAACGATTGATTACTTTTAATTGTCCAGCTATTTCAGAAGACGGTTTAACTACAGCATCATCTTTTAATTCTTTCATATGTGAAAATATTTTTTCACCAGTTAAAAACACATCATTAAAAGGCACAGTAACATCTGTAAATCCAATTTCCGGTTTTGCTTGCTCATGTAAACCAAACCAGCGTTTTCGCTCTATATATATTCTTTTCCCCAAACGTTCATACAACATGACGCTTAAAATGCTATCTTGGAAAAAATCAACTGGAACAAGTGGACGCTGCAAACAATAAATGTAGTGATGACCATCATCCTCTGTTTTTTTTACTAAACTTTGGAGCAAACCAATCCCTTCCAATCTTTTTCGGGCAGCTTGAAAAGACTGTAAAGATGCTTGACTCGTTAACAGCAAATGATGATGTTGTAACAAAATTTTTTCATGCTTTGTTAATGACCACTGCGCCCATAAAGTCATAAACAAACTATACGCTTCTTTACCAATAATCGGTTGATAAAGCATAGATAAAACAGATTGATCCACCGATGTAAAGTATGCCGATCCATATATTTCATATGTATCAATTGCCAATAGCTTTTCCACAGCTTTTCATCTCATTTCTCATGATTTTCTTTATGGATCAATTCACGAAGTTCATCTAAAAATACATTAATATCTTTAAATTGCCGATAAACAGAGGCAAATCGAACATAGGCAACCTCATCAATTTTCGATAATTCATCCATTACCATCTCACCAATGGTTTCAGATGATATTTCAGAAACACCGCCACTTCGCAAAATTTTTTCTATATGCGTTGCCACTTCTTCCAGTCGCATCAGAGATACAGGTCTTTTTTCACACGCACGAATCAATCCACGCAAAATTTTATCCTTATTAAATTCTTCACGAATTCCTTCTTTCTTTACAACGATTAACGGAATTTCTTCAATTTTTTCAAACGTTGTAAATCTTGTACCGCATTGTTCGCATTCGCGCCTTCTACGAATCGAGCGATTATCGTCAACTGGTCTAGAATCCAAAACTTTTGATCCATTATATGTACATGCAGGACAACGCATAAAAGTTCAACTCCCACTTTCATAATAATTGCTCTTATTTTACCATATCTCTAATTTTTTATCAGGTACATTGCTATTATAGGGCATTACCAGTTTGAGTCAATTGACTACATCACACTGTTTCCAAAAAGGCTAAGACAAAAGTGATTTAGATTAAAAAAGCTAGATTTCAAACCAATTCTTCAAAACCTTTACATAAACAATCAACTACTAGAATAAAAGAAACAAATAAAAAAGCTGACTGGTGTTTCTATAGTAAACTTATAGCTTACCTAAAACACAATCTAAAGACAAAAGTTATTTTAATTTTTATCTTAAACCCATCTTCTTATTCCTAAGCTTCCGTTTACATCGTTTACCTCTCTTTTATTTAAGAAAAATAAAAAAAAGTTACTGACTATAAACTCCGAGCTATCCTTGTTTGTCTTTCTTTCATCAAAGCAGTCGGTACTTATTCTTCTTTTTCCCTATATTTTTCATCATATTCTAAAAATAAATCTCCATTCATAACTTCATTCGCTGCAGGGATAAGACTTGCACCCGCTTTTAGGGTATCTAAGTCAGCTTCTCCACAGGCAATATCGGTTATCACTTGTTTTGCGTCTAATAGCCAAGTAAGTCTAAGATAAGGTTTTTCCTAGTGTTTTTAGATGGATGGTATGACTTTGTCATTGGGCTATAATCTGCTTTTTATTTGGTAAAGAATTGTGACTCTTTTCAAGTCCACCTTTGGTGGAGTTTGAAGTAATAAAATAAAGGTTATTCCCCTACAACAGAGCATTAACCTTTTAAATATTCCAATATAAATTTATTATTTCCGATTATCATCAGGCACCAAATATACGGATAATAGGGGACATCTTTTCATTCGCTATCACCTAACCCTAAAACTTTCACCATTGCCCACT
>CAJFEE010000023.1:0-450 GCA_904373265.1 Candidatus Harrysmithiimonas galli
GTCGTTAATGGCAAGGTCAAGGCGTTTCATCACACCGCCCTCAACCAGAGCGTCCATGAGGAAGTCGTACCAGCTTCGCTCCTGTGCCAGCAGATAGCTCTCAAACTGGCGACAGCCTTTTCCTTTCAGCTCTAGAAGCGTGCCTTTTTCCTCGTCCTGCGATGTGTAGACAAACACATCACCCAGATAGTAATGCTCGGTGTATTTGTAGTGTCCGTAGTCCTCATAGAGCCGTCATTCATTACTTTTTCAACGATACCGACACGCTCGGCACTTTCTGTCCAGTATTGCTTCTCGGAAGCGTGGACTGCCGTTGTTGGCAAAGCGGTAACGATAGTCGCAAAGGCAAGCAAGCCTGTGGCTAATCGCTTCAATATCTTTTTCATAGCTTTTAAAATTCTCCTTTCGTTTGGATATAGAAAAAGCCGTCCATTTCTGAACGGCTGGAAA
>CAJFEE010000023.1:528-43255 GCA_904373265.1 Candidatus Harrysmithiimonas galli
CTGGGATTTCTAACGTATCAAGGCTCATTCAATGGTAGTAAAATCGTAGTAATTTGAAGTATTTCAACCCTTGAAAATGCTGATAGATACAGTGTTTTAACGGACAATCAGATTTTTAGTTGGTTTTTAATATGAAACATAATCAATTATAATTTTTTATCTAAATCATTTTAATCAATTATTAATATAAAATAAAAAATATAAATTTTATTTTAAAAAAATAATATTTTATTAATAAAAATTATTATACCATATACAAAAAACAGCCAATTTAATTATTGACTGTTTTTCATTCCTATCAAATAAAATATTTTATCCTTAACGATATTTTTCCCAAAACTGATGATCATTTTCTTACCACGGCAAAATATGACTGCAGGAAATCATATATTTAGAATTTATTGTTCGGTTTTATCCGTCTCCACTGTATTGTCTTGCTCTTTTGGCTTAATTGCTGAACCACATTCCTGACAGTTGACAAATTTCCCAAAAGGACCTTCCTGAACAAAATGAATGGTTTTTTTTCCACAAGATTCACAAAAACCGATTTGCATATCATACATCTCTATATCATCCTCCATTTCTTAACTCACCGTTATTTTATACTAGAAATATATTTTTGTACATTTTTTATACAAATTTCGGATAAATAATTGTCACAAATTCAACAAAATGTTATAATAACAATAGGTATTATACAAATCGTTTAATCATGTATTTTTACATCCTTAAACATTAGGGGGAGTTATGAACAAATTTGACATCAAACTGCAACATATGATTTTGCCGATTCTTTTTTCACCATTTTTATTTATTGTCAGCTGTATAGATGTCGGGTTTCTATCCAAATATTTTTCAAAGGAAATGATGTTGCTGTTTTATTTTCTCCTATTTACACTACCGGCAATCTTGTTTGCCAGTTATTTGGAGATTATTTATACAACCATTTTTACATTATTTACTTCTATTGTACTGATTTACATTTTTTACCAAAAAAATCAATTTTTTTATTTTGATGATTGGGGCATTACTTATCATACACTGGTATTTACATTATTTCTGTTTATAAGTCACAGCATAGTCTTCTTCTTAAAAAGAAAAACTATACGATTTTTTTAACAAAATCCGTTTAAAATAAAATGATTCACTTGATTTACTTATTTGCATCAAATCCATATTAACAATCAAACATGGCTCGTTAAAATTTGTACAAATATGATTGTAGACATAGCATAGATACAAATTGAGATATAACCATCAGTCGGATAAATGATTTCAATAACATTTACGACTATTTTTTATTATGAGAACCTTACGATTTAAAAAAAGAAAAAATTACAGTTTATGGTTTTCCTAAATATTAAAAAATTTTTTATTTAGAAAGAAACACAGTCTAATTAGACTGTGTTTCTTTTTTCTTTATCCAGCAGGCATTGTAATCATTACGGTAGTCCCCTCATTTACCGTACTTTCAAACGCCATTTGAAATCCATATTTTTCTACAATCTGATTTGCAATGCTTAAACCGAGACCTACTCCACCCATACTTCTGGAACGTGCTTTATCTACTCGAAAAAAACGTTTGGTAATATGCATAAGCTCCTGTTCTGGAATTCCAATACCAAAATCGCGAACCCGTAATATCACTGATGCTGTTTCTTGATGCAATTGAATACAAATTTTCTTTGGTGAGGTAGTCGTATATTTTAAGCCATTATCAATAAATATTGTCAAAAGCTGAATAAAATGTTCAGGCATAATTTTTACTTGACAGATTTCATCACATTGGCAATCAAAAATAATCTCATCATCAATAACAGAAAAACGTTCAGTAACCTCTTTAACCAACACTGTTAAATTTTGTGTGGGTAGATTGACATCCATTTGTAAATGCTCCAATCTGGAAAGCAGCAATAAATCTTGAACCATATGTTCAAAATGTCCGATTTCTTTTGTCATACGCATTAAGGAATCATCCAAAATTTCCGGATTACTTTTGCCAAACCGATTTAACATTTGCAAATGTCCTTTAAAAACGGAGATCGGTGTCCGCAGCTCATGTGATGCGTCTTCAATAAAGCGCTTTTGTTGATCCATCGTATCTTCGACTTGATCTAACAAATCATTAAATGCTGTACGAACTTGATTTAGTTCATCTTTTCCATGCTTGATTTTTAAACGATGCATCAAACCCTTCATTTGAATTTGACTAACATCATCTACAAGCTCATGAATTTGTCCGACAAACTGTCGCGATAAAAACAAACCGACAAGAAGACTTAAAACCATCGCTACCAAAAAGGGAATAATAAGAGTATAAATGGAATTTTGATATATCGTGTGAAATACGTCATTTTTTTTCACATATTCAACTGTATACACTTCATAATTATTCTCAATAGGTATACGTAAAACCGTATACTCATTTCCTTGATAAGTTTCAATACTTGAAAATTCTTTGTTTACAACTTGATGCTGAATAAAAGACGACCAATCTTGTGCCGTACTTTGCTTAACAATCTGACCAGATCGATCCAGAATATTAATCTCCAGACCATCATATTCATATTTATCCACATAATATTTTAAAAACGGTCGTACATCTGAAGCATCCGACTTTTCCTCATCCAATTCATGCAATAACCGCTCTGCCATATCCTTCAATGTTTTTTCTTCCAAACTCTCGCTCGTTTCCTCAATGATCCACCATTGAATCACATTGAAAATAATTAATAAAATAAGAAAGGTAGCGACCGTAGCAATCATGCATTTTAAAAAAATGGATAAAGAGGCATACCATTTTAAAAACTTTCTCATTGTCGCATCACGTATCCAACACCACGAACGGTTTGAATGTATTCTTCTTTGTTGTTTTCATCCAACTTATTTCGTAAATAACGAATATATACATCCACAACATTCGTTTCAACAACATGCTCATATCCCCATACTTGTTCCAACAAAATATCACGTGTCAAAACTCGGTTAATGTTTTTCATAAACACATGAAGCAGCTCAAATTCTTTATTGGTCAGCTCAATCGTATTTGAACCTCGCATCACTTGCCGTGACATAATGTCCAACTTTAAATCTTTAAAAGTCAACTGAACAGCATCATTTGTCTGAGTATACTGAATCCGACGAAAGATACCTTTCATTCGTGCCAACAGTTCCTGTGTATCAAATGGTTTTGGCAAGTAATCATCAGCCCCCAGCTGTAACCCTGTAATCCGATCCATAACTGTATCTCTTGCAGTCAACATAATAATCGGCACCATACTTTCCTCCCGAATACGTCGACAAACTTCTAAACCATTTATACCTGGAAGCATTAAATCTAACAAAACCATATCATACTGATTTCGATGAAAAAGCTCCAATGCTTCTTTTCCATTTTCAGAAACTGTCACTTCATAACCTTCATACTCCAATTCCAATTTTAAAAATGAATGAAGATTCTCCTCATCTTCAACAAGCAATATATGTGCCATTTTTTTCTTCCTTTCCTTGTATACCCATTGTTTAATCATCCAATTCCATTTTTGTAATCATTCCACTTCCAGCATGAACTTCGATCTCGTACACTCGACGCCCAGTTGAAATTTTAAACTCATAGTAAAGCTCACCATCATCATAGTCACCATCTATCTCTATAATCGTACCATTAATTTCATTTAAAGCAATCTGTTTTGCTTTTTCAAGGGTAATATTTTCCGGATACATCTGCTCTGCATTCGAATCAATAGGTACATCATCTTGACTGGATGCATTGTTTGTATCCGTTGAATTATTCGTTGAAGGATTTTGTTCAGTAGAGCTATCTACATCATTTGTATTTTGATTATCCGATGTCGATTTTGCCTCTTCTACAAAAATTTGCTCCAATACCGATTTTGTATTCTTATCTATATATACAACGTAAGTTCTATTGTCTTTTCCAATTTTAATTTCATATAAAGAAGTACCATTTCGTACAACATGATTCACTTCCTTTACTTCTCCTTTTACCTGTTCGACAGCCAGCTGAGCTGCTTCATCTACCGATAAAGTTGATACCTGTTCATTTCCAATCAAATTAGAACTTGTATATCCATTTGGGGATAACAACCGTGAAGCAACAAAAATGACAAGGAAAAAAACAATAAAAAGTGCTAAAAGTCCAATGAAAAATGCACGATACTTTTTAAACAACTGTTTTATATCTGTCATCTTATCACTCCTTTTCTTTTATCCTAACTTTAACAAAATCAACTAATAAAACAAATCTTATTTTGTGAGTTCGACCTAAAAAAAAGATGAGAATTTTCTCATCTTTTTCAATAACGGATAAAAAGAGAAATTGGATCAACTGCTCCTGACTAGTAAAAAATTCAAAGAAACACATCTAAAACCATTTCCCAAACGTTTATGCTCTTTCATACCAAATGTCGAATAAAGATATTTTTTATTTCAATCTGGCATTTTTTATCCCAAGCTCACGTACAATTTACGTTTTTTTTCTTTTTACCATCAGTAATCCAAAAGTAATCAATGGAAAAATATAAGCAAATGGAAAGATAAAAACATAAGGGAAATCATTTCGAAAAAATTCACTTAACATTTCATAAGAAATTGCTGGTAGAACCATTAACAAACCCAATGTCAACAGACTGATCATCACAAAAATCAAAACATCTTCTCGGATTTTCACAAGACTTTCTTTGAACATAAAAAAGCTTCCAAAAATAAAAAGTCCCAGCTTCATAAATGTTCCAAGTACAAAAAAGACCAATGTAACAAGATCTAAACGCTTAATAAATTCAAGCAATGTAATTTTCTCTGTTGCTTTTAAAATCGGGAAATTCAATTCATTCATCAATGAACCCCCAATAATTCCTGCTGTAATCAACATCATAAATACCAACGCACCACCTGCAATCAAAATCACACCCAAAGATTTCCACCAAATTCCTTTTGTCTGGCTAACCATTGGCAAAAAAACAAATAGCAAAAAAATCTCAGCAAACGGAATAGAAAATACATCTGGAAAAATCCCCTGAACAAGCATTGGAACTGAATGAATCAAAAAAGGCTGCAATCTTTCAATATAAAAAATTCCATTAAAATACGCCAGCAATACAAGAAAAAAACAAACGAACGCAATAATAAAAAAACTAATAATACTCGTTCGAGCAAATGCACCAAAACGCAAAAATAGTATGTACCCCAATAAAATACAAACTGGAATAACCAATAGATAAAAAGAAGTATACGGAAGTAAAATCATTTGGACAAAAAATACAATATTGGCCAAAATCGTACTGGCAATCCCCCAAAAACAAACTCCGTATAAAAACGTAATGACCCGTCCAATTTTTTTGCCATATGCATATTGATGAAGATCCGAAACAGTCGCTTTTCCACTCATTTGGTACATTCGATAATAAAATATAAACAATATAAGCGAGACTGCTGTACCAATAACTCCGGCAACCCACGCATCTTGCTCCAATCGGCTGGATATTCCAACAATCAAATGTGTTCCAACCATAATATGTAGGATAAATGTATAATAAGAAAAACTGCTGATCTGCTCATCTGTCATTCGTTACACCCACTTGTTTCATTCCTTTCAAATCTCCAGTAAAATGGATCTCCATTTTCACCATCACATCAAAGTCAATCTGCTCCATCGGCTCTGAAAACTTTCGAACAAATTGTTCATATTTTTCAGGACTCAATCGGTATAAAGTCGCACCCAATCCAAGAAAATCTGCATTGAGTCTCTTCTCTTTCTCGTAAAGATTTAACAAATTATTTCGTACACTTGCTTCCACCAACTTTTCCAAATCTTGCTGGTTTAATTGTTCTAAGTTGTCCACACCATGATAACTGTCAATAAATCCTGACATTTCAATTTCTACCTGAATGCTCGGTCTATCAAGACTTTTCCACTGTGCTACATACATCTTACTGTCATTTTCTGAAATCTTAATGGAAAATACTTTTGCATCTTTTGCTGGTTCCATATCATTTGGAACCGTTAAGCTTGTAAATGAATTAATCTCATAAAAATATGCAAACAATTCCCGTTCTGCCTCCGACATATAATCCACCAACTTTCCCTTACGAAAAATCGCCAGACCATCCGTTTGAACATCAACTGGTGGCTTTAGTATAGAAATATTTTGTGGATTTTCTCCCATCTTCTGATTCCCTACCAATTTGACAACTGGCAAAAGAATATCTTTACCTGGTAGGTGGTTCAAATACAAAATATCATCCGCATAATATTGAAAATCAGAAATTTTAGAACGAATTTTATCTATATTAAAAAAAATTGACATCGCAGTAATATCATTAAATGGTAAAAATACCCCTAAAAGATCTGCAGCCTGACTGTCCTTCACAATTACAATCGGTGGTGACTGCGAAACATCATGATTCCGGACAAAATAATCTGCAATTTGTATAACAGAATTTTGTTTTACAACCTCTTCCTGAATCAAAATCATTTGTAAAGTATTCAACTTAATGGTTAAAGGAATTTTTAAAAACAGTTGATTGGCTGCATCACCCAGCGTCCGTCCGATTGCCGAATACGTTAAAGTTGCTGGCTGCTGTGAAGTCGTATTGGCTTTTAATCGAATTGGATTGATGACCTCCAAAGTAACACGAAAATTTGTATCCACCATATCAACCGCAAACGATGAAACAAATCCAATATTTTGCATTTCCGCCTTATCTGAGTTTTTGGTTAAAAAAGAAAATAGTGCCAGGCCAAAAAGCAAAATAAGCACAGCAATTTGTAAAACCCTTATCATGGTTTTCCCTCCTGCCTTTTTATCTTCTCATGAAAAAATTGGTGTACCTTATTTTCCTTGGAGAAAATCATTGTGCGTAAAATATTATCCTTTTGATCCTTTAAGGAAAAAGGAGTCAACGGTGACATATATGGCACGCCAAACGACTTTAATGCATTCAAATAGTTTAAATACGCAAAACCGACCAAAAGCACGCCAAAAAAACCTAAAATTCCACCCGCAAACAAAAATGCAAGCCGCATGCCTCGAACTGGAGGATACAAAGCCTGCTCTGGCAGTGCAAATGTACTGATAAAGGTTAATCCGATTACAATTAAAGAAGTGGAAGTAATCAATCCAACTTGCACTGCCACATCCCCAACCAAAAATCCACCAAGCATGGATAAAATAAATACCAAACCGTTAGGCAACCGGAATGCTGCATCGATAATCATCTGCATAAAAAAGATCAGCAGCGCTACCTCAATCATTGTCGGAAATGGAACACCTTGTGCCTGACCGACCAAATTAAACAAAAGCACACTGGGTATCAGCTCTTGATGAAAATCTAACAATGCTACATATAAGCCTGGCAGTGTAATCGAAAACATAAACGCAATCCAGCGTAACACTCGAACAAAAGAGATAGCTGCCCGATAATAATAATCATCTGGTGCATGCAACATAGAAGGAAAAGTGGTTGGCCCTAGCAAAACAAAGGGTGTACCATCAATCATAATCGCAACCTTTCCATCCAAAATTCCATTGGCAATTTCATCTGGTCTTTCTCGAACCTCTAATAATGGCATATACGCTGATTGATTGCCTGAAATTCCCTCGATAATATCTGTTGACGATTGCACTTTTTCTAACTTTAAATTCTTCAAAGCTTTTTTTACTGTTTGCAACACTTTTCGATCTACAAATTCTTCCATATAAAGCAGCACCACCCTCGTTTGCGTATGCTCTCCAATTGTAAAAGATAGGGTCTTCATTTTATTTGTACGTATTTTCCGCCGCATAATGCTCAGATTGGTTTGAATATCTTCAACAAACCCTTCAAATGGCCCACGCAATGAACGTTCACTTTCTGCTATTCCAATAGTACGATGTGCAAAATCATTGGTGTTAAAAGAGAGTACATCCTCACAACCTTCAACCACCAAAATCGTTTCACCATTGACCATCATATCAATTGCTTCTTTTGTTGAGCTGATGATGGTCACTTTGGCCAATGTTGTAAAGCTTTCTGACACCTCTAAGATTGAAACTTGCTGATCAAAACAAGCTGTTTCATTTAAAAGCGGGGTCAAAATATAACGAGACACTTGATTTGGATCCGCTGCACCTTGCAAATAAAAAATATATGCAAAACGTCTCTTTTTATCTCCAAGTGAAATTTTCCGTTCCACAAATTCAACAACATTCTTCCATTTTTCACGCAGCCGTTGTACAATTTCAAGACTTGTTTCTTTTTCCATATACACAGTCCTTTTTTCCTTTAGCTTGCCAAAACAGTTATTTTTCATTCAGAAAAAATTATATTGGCGATATAATTTTGGTGCATGCTTATAAAATGAATCATATGGGAAAAAATAAACAAATCCATCTAAAACCCGCATATCATTGAAAGATTTTCATACGATAGAAGAAAATGGAGGATATAATTATGGAAAATAAAAATCAAATCTCAAAAGAGGAGTTCACAAATATTCGAGAAGATGAAATCGAGCACGCTGCACGAAATCTTCTGATCAAACGAGGCGTAACTGTTGAAGATATTATTCCACTTGTATATTTTCTACAAAAAGATCATATACCAAATTTAACCAATGAAGAAATTCGCATTCATGTTGAGCAAGTATTAACAAAGCGGGAAGTGCACAATGCCATTTTAACTGGAATTGAATTGGATATCCTAGCAGAAAAACGTCTCCTCTCTGAACCACTTCTAGAAATTGTACAAAAAGACGAGGGACTGTATGGAGTCGATGAAGTATTGGCGTTATCTATTGTAAATATTTATGGGAGCATTGGGTTTACCAATTATGGCTATATTGATCGTGTAAAACCAGGAATTCTTGCACAGCTAAACAACAAGAACAAGGAGCATGTGCATACCTTTCTTGATGATATTGTTGGTGCCATTGCCGCAGCAGCTGCTTCTCGCCTTGCTCATACGTATAAAAAGAAAATCGACCAAAACCAATAGCAGAAGTCTTCCTTAATAAAAATTATGAACAATAAAATATTAAATTCATAAATACAAGAGTTAGAGATAAAATACTTTTTCATAAAAATTTGATTTTTGTTTGACAATCTATTTTTATCATGTAAATTCCCCACCAAAAACCCCCTTTTCTTTTATCTCAATCTCTTCTTGTTTTTTTCAATAGATTTGATGAAATTGATTTTACTGATCTTCCATTTGATTTTCAACAGATTCATTATGTTCCAAAAGATACATTTTTATTTTGCATCCAATTTTATCATTCCATTTATTTTTCTTTTCCAAGCATAACAATAGCAATCCTAAAGAAAATAAATGATGAGAAATTGACTTTTCTATAACAGATTATCGTACATCCAAAGTTCAAATCTGTTGCTTCGTTCATCATACATATATAAAAATAAATGATAAAAATATAGTTATAAATTTCTAAAATTCATATTTTATAATGGATTAATTCTATAAATTATAAAATCAAAATATTTGTTAGATATGAAAATTCAAGATGGATCCTCAGTTCCCCTTTCAAAACAAATGTACTACAAATGCTTCAACCCATACATATACCTTATCCTCTTTATAAAAATTAGAAACAACAAAAATGATATGTTCACCAAACCAATGAATGAAAATTACCATTGCCGCAAGAAATGGAGAAAGTAAGATTTCTTGTTGTTTTTGAAATACGTTTGTCATTCTTTGGTATATACCATAAAACAATCGAAACAGCACTGCGAAAAATAAGAACAGGAAAACAAATTGCCATCCCATCGCCAATCCAAAAACCCCATAAAGCATATGGTTTCTAACTGTGATTTTGCCACAACTGACGCTTTCAATAAACTTAGGCATGAAAAAACCGACAGCTACACCGATACATGCATCATAAAATGAAACCATTGTTGGAAGAAAAAACTGTTCAATAAAAAACAAAACAAAAAATACAAGCAGAACTTGATTTGAAATTCGTTTGTATCTTATATTCGATAATAAACCAATTACTACCAGGGAAACAAATGTTACAGAGAGCACAAACGATCCACTCAAACCATATTTCCAATAAGAAATAACAAATCCCAATGCGGTAATGATTTCAAATATGCAATAAAGCGGTGAAATGGATACACCACAATTTCTGCACTTTCCACATAAAAACAAGTAAGAAAAAATCGGACAAAGTTCAGCCGCTGATAATACACGTTTGCAAGATAGACAATGTGATCGCAAAGTTACAATAGACTCACCTCTTAAAATCCGAAAAGCGATAACATTGTAAAATGATCCCAAAAAGGCACCATATATCGCAACAAAAACACTGATTAGAAAATCCACTTCCCATCACTCCTTTATTTTATTTCGGATAAAAATAATTCTATTATTCAAATAATAAATAAATATTTTCTATATAGAATTTCCCTTATCAAAGAATAACGATTCTTTTTTGAAGCTCTTTTATCTGCTAAGCAAAGAGAACAAAAGCAACAAGCTTAATTTTTGGACACAACTTCATCCATCTGACAATAGCAAAAATAGAAACACCCTATTCTTTAGAAAACTCAGTTTATGTTTTTCCAGCCAGATAAAGGGAAACGACACGCTGTAAAAATTATTATCATACTTTGGAATGAACATAAAAAAGACCTCCTTATTTTGTGTTTAATTGAATTGTACCCATTTTCCTTTTTTCATTTTTAAAACTCAGATCTCCTGTGTACAAATCACAAATCCATACAATTTGTCATATGTAATCCCCTCCAAACTACTTCAAGGATCTACCAACATATTTGTATAAATTTTTGGCTTTTCATAAAAAGAAATTTGAAAAAATATGCAGCTTTATAAAAGAAATGAGTGATAAAAGTGAAATAAAACATTATTTAAAACAAATATCATATAAATATAAAAATATTCCATAGATATAAATAAAATAAAAATAGGTAAATTTTACCATTTACAAAATGCCAAAGTAAGTGATCTAATTAAATATATAGTAGAAATGAATAAAATATTTTAAAAAGAAGAGAGAAAATATTTTTATATAAAAAAGAAATCATAATAAAAAGTTTTCTTCTTCATAGTTATAGCAAATCATTTTATAAAATATTTTTTTGAATCATAAATATAGATGTGAAAACAACTATAAGAATATCTCTACTATCATATAGTTAAAAACAATAAATACTTAAGAAGAATCTGTTTTTATTCGGTAAAATAAACTATTGATAACAATTACTACAAACAATATTTTTCTATATTTGTTTCTTTTTTTAAAAAGAGGAATAGAAATATAGAAAGGTTTTTGTTAAGGTAATTTTTATATGATTAGATAACAGCTTCTTGCTTGGAATAAAACTATGATAGTTTGAATTTAATTTTAAATAAAAAGCTGTTGTCTATATTATTACAATGAAAAAGGAGGGATTGATGATATCTTTGTTTTCACTTTTTACAAATGAAAGGTTTATTATTTTTCATGAGAATGGAGGAATTTAAGTGAAGAAAAAATTCAATTTGAAAAAAAGCATAGTTGGTTTCCCCTTGCAGGGGCTTTATTTTCCTTAGGAATTCAACCCGCTTTTGCGGAAACTCCGACTATCCATAATAATGTTGACCAAATTGTAAGCCAAGCACGAGCAATACAAAGCTTCATATCAGAATTTGAATTCAGAACTAGTGGATCTACACATGGCGCTACAGTTGCAGAAACAACTCTTTCTCCTACTGGCAATACTTTTAGTTTAAAAAACACTTATGTAGAACCAGATGGAAGCCCAAGCATTACTTATGATGAGGCAGTTTATATTGGACATTCTATCCTTCACAATACTACGAATGTAGACCAAACTTTAACGACACAATCTTTTTCAGAAACCATAACAGAAACAGTAAGTACTACTACAACCCATACTGTAGGCACTTCTGTTAGCGCATCAAGTAAGTTTCAGATTCCTTTTGTAGGAGAAACTGGGGCAAGTTTTACTGCATCTTATAATTTTTCTCAAAATAAAACAAACACCAATTCAAAAGCAGTAACGATAACAGTTCAGCCACAAAGCGTACTTGTTCCGGCAAATTCATCTGTTGAAGTGAATGTTTATTTAAACAAAGCAAAAATTAAAGGGAATGTAAAACTAAAAGGAGAATTAGTTGGTTCGGAAAGTGGAAAAGCGACTGTTAAAGGATATAATTACTATCCTAACGGTTGGATTACATTAGGAACAATAGGTTATACCTTTGATTTAACAGAATTCGCAAAAAAATATGGTGGAAATAAAGGAAGTATGCAAAATGGAACTTATTTCCTTGGAATTGTACCAAATGCTGATGGCAGTATAAATATTGCCGGTAAAGGTACTTATGAAGCCAGTATTGGATCAGAATTGGTTGTGGAAACAAAAAATTTATCAACTCAAGAAACTTTGCAAACTCCATTAGAAGGTATCTCTATAAATGATAAAAGCAATCCAAATGCATATCCTACAGAGGTTGAATATCCATCCACAAAGACTATAGAAATGGGTTCTGATGCTTCAAGTAATCAAAAAATGGTTACACTTTTTAAAGATGACAATTACCATGGAAGCAGCCAAAAATTGGGCGTAGGTAAATATGCTTATACTTCTTTTCCAATGATTGGTGACAATGCACTTTCTTCACTGTATATTCCAGAAGGGCTGAAAGTGATTTTGTATGAAAATGCAGATTTTACAGGAAACCAAATGGAGCTTACAAGCAATACAGATTTGTATAGAAAAGGTTTTAATGATAAAACTTCAGCGATTGAAATCATAGATCTAAGCTCTGCGTCAAATTCTTCTGAAGAAGAGAGAATGGTAACACTTTTTAAAGATGACAATTACCATGGAAGCAGCCAAAAATTAGGCGTAGGTAAATATGCTTATACTTCTTTTCCAATGATTGGTGACAATGCACTTTCTTCACTGTATATTCCAGAAGGATTAAAAGTGATTTTGTATGAAAATGCAGATTTTACCGGGAAGCAAATGATTCTTATGCATAATACAGATTTGTATAGCTCGACAGATTTTAATGATAAAACTTCAGCAATTGAAATTATAGACCTATATGCTAGATGAGGAAAAACTAGTAACACTTTTTGAAAGATAACAATGACTACGGAAGCGGCCAAAAATTGGGAGAAGGATGGAAAACTTTACTATGACAATGACTTTCTTATGGAGAAATTGGACGGTGCGCCTATTGCGTCGTCTTAGCTATCTTTACAGTTTGGAAAGCTACCTATTGAAAACGCTTGAAGCCTTTTATCTTATACTTTTAATGCAACATATTTTTTCTTAATCATAAAATATTCATCAAATTCATATTATAAATTGAAAAAGCCCATTCAAATTGAAATAAAGAAATGATAGGTTCTTATTTTATTAGGGAATATATTTGGATGAATATGTGAAGTAGAAAAAATGCTTATAAAAAGTTTGACGGTTTATTATGAAAGTGATTTTGTTTGCAAAAGGTATTTTTGTATGATTTAAATTTTAATGACATTCATTTGCATTTTGGTTACTGGATATCTAATGCTGCGAAATCAGTAAACAACATAGAGATTTGCACATCTAAATATATATTTTGCTTCTATACAGAAAAAATGAAAACCACTGTGCACCAAATGAGAAACGAATCAAACAAAAAATGATTCCTTTTTTATATCATAAGATCTCGGAAAAAGACACACCATATGTACTTCTCTTTACAAATAAATGCATCAAACGGTAAGTAGAGTAATTGAGGTTACGAGCTTATTCGAAGGCAAAGGAACTACCTAAAACTGAAAAAGAAAAAATTTATATATATTTTATTTAATCCAAAATATTTTAATAGACTGGTTGATAGCCAATCTCAAAAAGAAAAAACTGCTGCTATTCTATTTCTAATTAACGATCCAGCTCATAATTTACGGGAAAAAATTTAACAAGGAAAAATGATACATCCCAATACATTCCTTCATTTATCTAACAATTTACAAAAATTATCAGTTTGATTCATACAATTTTTTGTTTACGCCAACTGCGATAACCATTCTTTTAATTGTACAGGATAATCCGTAATTACCCCATCACATCTGGTTGCTAAACATAAACTGAGCTGCTCTTTTTGATTTATGGTATACGGATAAATTTTTATTCCTTGCATTTGATACAACCGAATCCGTTTCTGATTCTTCAATAAGGCAACGTTCGGATTTAGTCCGTTAATCTGATCAACTTTTAAAGTAAGGGGTGACTTTTTAAAACTACGTGAAATCAGGAAATGCGCTGGAATATGTGGAGCAAGACATTTACATCTCTGCACAGTTTCATAGTGAAAAGAACTAAAATATACACGATCACTTAAACCATATTTTTCAATCTCCATCAACACCTTCTCTTCTATTCCCTCATAACGGATTCGATCGGTCTTCAATTCAATATTTAAACTGAGCTGGGTTTCTTGAATCCAGTATAAAACTTCATCCAAAGTAGGAATGGTTTGTACAGAACAATTTGAGTGGTGGATTTGGAATTTTTTTAATTCAGTTAGCGAATAATCTTTTACATACCCACTGCCACTTGTTGTCCGATCAACAGTTTCATCATGAATCACAACAACTTCCCCATCCTTTGACAATTGAACATCCAATTCAATTCCTTCTGCTGGCGTCTTGAGCACTTGTAAAAAAGCTTCCATCGTATTTTCGGGATATTGTCCAGAAAACCCGCGATGTGCATAAATTTTCATTTGAATTCTCTCCTCTTTACTGCCGAATATTTCAATCAAGCCAAATCGCTTTATACAAATACACCTGCCTCTGCTTGACATAAACGAAATACTTCCTCTCCCTCTTCAAATAAGTCAAACAAACACAACATGGGTGTAACAGGAGAAAAATATTTTCTTTCCACATAATGAGTATACCTACAAAACAGAAACCCTTTATCATCCAAACCATATGCCCCGATTCGATTGGAAATATGTAGCTGATTAATAAAATGCCAAATTGCATTTGTTGAGTAAAAATAATCTGACAGTCGAAAAGAAAAAAAGCAATATAACTCAATTTTTCGGATTTGATTTTCCTTTAAGCCAAGACATAATTTGATAAAATGTTTTTCATCCAGTGGTTGTCGCATTTCAAAAAAATACATATGGAATTTTTTATGATAAAACCTCCGAAAGGTCAAGTCATTTTTTTGCATATAACGATCGAGTGCAAGCAATAAATCCTGCTCCGATATTTCCATTCGTTCACACATCCTTCCGACATCATTTTTGTCTTCCACCATAAATAGGCGCTTATCATCTGTTTTGACGTGGATTCAAAAAATCCTTTGATCTTTTAGCTTTTATTTGCGACAAAATATGCAAAAAAACAAATACAAAATGGATCCCAATCCATCAAAAGAAATAAGCATTTGTATGACCTGAAATACAACCATCTGATCAATTCAATGAATCAAAAAAGGAAGGGATCATAAAGAAATATTTTTATTCAACAATGAAAGAGAGATTGAATTTAGTCATAAATAAGCAGAAATATATACAGTTATTGATCCATTTATAACATAAAAATCTTTATCCATCAACAGCATGAAAAAATACGACTTAAATGCTCTATAAAATGAAGTAAATCATAACAAATGAACAATCAAAAATCCCAATAGAAGCCTGATCTTGTTATAAAAATATACTTTTCTTTTTCACATCTTTCAAACAGAAATTAAAGAGGAACCGCTGCAAAAATAATAAAAAACTACTGAGCCAATCCACGACCAAAGAATAATGACTATTTTCATTGAAATTTCTTACATGAGCCTGAATATATAAATTTCAACTACACATTTACCCCTTATATCAAACAAAATATTCAGAATAAATTTTCATAGAAACAATAATAATCATTATTGCTTTGTAGTTCTGTTTTTTTACTGCTTTTTTCATATTTCTTTCACTCTAACAATCTGATCCAACATGGCTGTATACTGACGTGCTAAAACGCCATCATATGAAAACGCTTGAACCGGACAAATACTGACACAGCGAACACACATCACACAATCCTCAGTGAAAACAATTCGATCCCCTTGCACTTTCAACGCATGTACTGGACAGTATCGAACACAGTCCATACAATTCGTACATTTTGGTAAAATCCGAAACGGCTTTATCAATTGATGCCGAATCTCCTCAATCTGATTGGAGCCACGTATTGCTTTTAATGCCTTTTGGGGGTCTGCCTCCTCCAAATAAGTAATCTGACTTAAGATTTTCTCAACAATAATAGGCACACGCTTTTTTGCCGCTTCGATTCTTACAGCAAGCTCGGATTCTGAGGTCTCTTTGCTTCGTTCTTTAATCATATAATTATTGCCCAAAGAAAAAGTTTCTGCCCATACTACCTCATAACCATTCTCTTCAAAAAGCTCAACAAATTTTTGAAAACTTGTTTGAGCTGTTGCTGCTTGTGTACAAAACAAAACAACTTTTGGTTTTTGATTTTGCTGAAATGACTTGAGCTGCTCTTGAATAAAGTCCATATAAAACAACGGAACATAGCCATAAAACTTAGGAAACCCAAGAATCAAATAGTCAAAGACTCCATCAGAAAAAAAACCTTCCTCCATGCTTTTTTCCTGAATACCGTATCCTTTTTGAGAAAATGCTTCAGCAAATAATCCGGCAACAAATTTTGTATTGCCTGTTCCAGTAAAATAATGAATTTGTACGTTCATTTATTTTTCCTGCTCACTTTCTTTTCATTGTTCTTTGCAAAAATAAGTTTTTCTTCAACTACCCATGTATATACCCGCATCATTTTTCTCACAGATTTGATATAAAATTCGAGTGATTTGCTTTATTTTCCATCTGCTTTTTTTTACTATAACAAAAATAAACACGAAATGCGATGCTTTGGTTTGGAAATGCAAATCCAGGGAATGGAATAAAAATGTTTTTAGTGAAAAAATCTAGTACAAAGCTTTTTTTGCATCAAGAAAAATAGCTACAAATGAGAAAATCAAAGCAAGATCAGTAATTTACATCTCACACAGGAAAAACAAACTACATGAAAAAAAACTATTTTTGATTTTTGTTTTGAATTTTTGCAGAGCATATCATAAAAAAAAAACGAAAATGATATGATGCTTAAATGAATGAAAATTCATCGAAACAACTGATAAACAAAAAAATAAGACAAAATGAACAGCAAATATTTTCATCTCACCTATTGCCTATTTTACTGTTTTATAGACAGAGAAACAATATTTTCATTCCCATACTCCCTACTGCATCAGTACACTTTGAAAGCCGTACAATATAAAAGCTTTTTACAATTACTTTTCTAAACTGGCATAAAGAAAAATCACACCACAGACACATCATTTTTGAAACATTATTTTAACATTTTCAATTCATTTTAATCCCGTAAAACCAATATTTATCCCTTATTTCCTGATTGTCTGATAGACAGAGGACAGCAGACATATCCATAATAGCATAACCTGATTGGATCATTGACCAAAGTAGATCCCTATATTGCCTCAACAAACGAGATAAAGTACGCATTTTCCTAGTAGACCCAGATCTTTCTGCATAAAATTATGGCTATCACCTTTCCGATCCATCCATGAATACACTGCATCAGTTGTAATCCATGTACAACCATTTTCCAATATCATTCCATATGCTAAAATTTAAATCCCTATTGCCTAAACTAACACATCAAAAGGTTTTTAAAAGTTTAAAAATATAAACCCACTCTGATTTCGATATTATAAGTATTACATATACATCTTTCCCTGTACCCTCTGATTACCGTCAATCATTTCACTACATCTTATATCATTTGGAAGAGTTTATAAATCTACAATGGTATTGTGTCCAAAATCATCAAAGACATGAAGTCAAGAGAATAAAATACAAAGGAGCAGCAATGCTGACAAACATAACAATTATCACCACTTTAACACAACAAACCAAGCATACTTCACAAGATGTGCAATGACAACCAAAGGATAAGCAGTCATGAACAGCAGAGTTGCCTTCCCATCCGAACAAATGATACAGCATAACCAGTTCAATAATGGCATCGAAAAAATCCAACACTGTCAAGGATTAGGTTTGTTATGCTAATATTTTATCTTTATTTATAACTAGTAAAAAATCAAAGTCATAACAGCTATTCTCTAAGATCATGGCAGAAACCATATAATTCACAACAAAAAAGAATATCCAAGCAAAAGTACAATCAGAGAACAAAGTGGCATAATAATTTGCCAAATGGTCTGAATGACAAAAAACACAGAAACTGCTTTCTTCATTGTCTTATTTCCTTCAAAAATAAATCTGTATTGTTATATTATACTTTGTTGAAAAGACAATATCGCACAAATGGTGAAATGGATCTGTTTTTCCTTCAAAATTAGACATTTATGCCTTTATTTATACTACACAGATTTATCAATCACTTTATGGTTGTCCTACATATTTCATTTTAATTGTGTAAAATATTTTTCTGTCTAAAAATGTAATTCAAAAATATTCTTTAAACCGTACTATTATTTTTTCATATAAAATTTCGAAAAAATCTAGGAAAACAAAGAACATGAATGATAAAGAAAAAACAAACGGTATAGCCAATCACTATACCGTGTATAAGTATTCAATTCCTTCCTTGTAGGTACACACCTACAACATCTTCTTATCTTTTTATGATTTTCAGCTCGCCGTTTCTAAGCGGATAGAAGCTTTGTTGCCATAAATATCAATCCCGGCCTCTTTTAGCATCCATTCCACATGTACACCATATCCCATCGTCGGATCGTTAACAAAAACATGAGTTACCGCACCGATTAGCTTTCCGTCTTGAATAATTGGACTACCACTCATCCCCTGTACAATTCCGCCAGTTTTTTTCAGCAGACGCTCATCCACTATTTTTAAAACCAGCCCTTTTGTCGCAGCATTTTTCTGTGGAATACTGCGGACAATCTCAACATCAAATGCCTCAACCTTTTCATTCTCAACAACGGTTAAAATCTGTGCCTTTCCTTTATGCACTTGGGCAGATAAGGCAATTGGAATTCCTTTGTCAATAATATGGTTTTTCATTCCTTCTGTCAATTCTCCATACACGCCATAAGGTGTATTTTTTTGAACTTCGCCGATTTTGGTTGCCTGACTCTGAAAGCTCGCAAGCTTCTCACCTGGTGTACCTTCCTTTCCTCTCTGAATTGAGTTCACAGTTGAACGGACAATTTCTCCACTTTCCACCAAAATCGGTTCACCAGTATCAACATCACTAATCATATGTCCAAGTGCACCATATTTCATTGTGGTTGGATGATAAAATGTTAAAGTTCCAATACCCGCTGCACGATCCCGAATATATAGTCCCATTTTAAATTGAGATTGATTTTTTTCCTGAACAGGCTGTAGTTTACATTTTACTTGTTCGTTTTTTCGTAAAACCGTTAAAAATAAGGCTTGCCCATTTTGTCCAGATTCAACAATAAATGGTCGTAAATCTTCCATTTTTTCCACACGGCTCCCATTAATATGTGTAATCGTATCACCAATCCGAATCCCGGATTGCTCTGCTGGGGAAACACGCCCTTTTGAGGTTTGAACGGTATGAAATCCTACCACTAAAACCCCTTTGGTATGCATACGAATCCCGATAGACTGTCCACCAGGAATCACTGTAAAATCTGACAAAACCCGAACAGACATTTTTTTGATTGGAAAACCTCCAATGGATAGTAACATATCGGTTTGTCCTTCTCGCTTGGCTGTCCATTTTGTCTTTGCCTTTTCCAAAACAGAATGTGCCGAAACCTCAATTGCTGTATTTTCACGAACTCCTTTGGGAATTTCTAATTGATCACCGACAAACAAGATAGTTTCATTCGGCATAGTAAGACAAGAGAACAGATGATATTTGATACCAAAAAACAGTACTATAACAAGAAACAGGCTTGCTGATAATCGTTTAAACCACAATTTTTTCATATATTAGTCTCCTCTTGATTTCTGCCCTTGTGAATGATGTATGTTTGTACTGTATAGCATGGCTTCTAAAAGGCTTTTTATGTTTATAAACAGCAGTAAAAAATCTTCCCTCAAAGGTACATTATTCCACGTTATCAGGTTATATTAAACGTATACCAACAAAAAATCATTCCAGAATAAATGAGAATAAAGAAACAAATTATTGTTTTTTCTATCAATTTTTATCCAGTTTCTTATTTTACATAGTCTGCGGCAAGCCAAAATAAAAAAACAACGAACTGCAACTTTGCAATTCGTTAATTTGATATTTTATTTAGAACGATTCATCATATTTCGTACATGTTCTTTAGTTGCTTCCGTAATATTGTTCCCAGAAATCATACGTGAAATTTCCAGAATTCTTTCGCGTTCATTCAAAACTTGTACAGAGCTTGTTGTATTTTGTTCTCCTTGCACTTTTGAAATCCGTAAATGCTGGTCAGCAACGGTTGCCACTTGTGGCAAATGTGTAATGGCCAAAACCTGTGATGTCTTTGCCATACTTTTCATTTTATCTGCCATTGCTTGTGCAACTCTGCCGCTAACACCCGTATCCACTTCATCAAAAACAATAGAAGTAATGCCCATTTTTCCATTAAAAATCGCTTTAATGGCAAGCATAATTCTTGATAGTTCACCACCAGATACAATTTTATGAAGCGGTTTTAACGGTTCACCAGGATTGGTTGAAATATTGAATTGAACACTTTCTGCCCCGTCTTTTTTATATACATAGGTTTCAATCTCTTCTTTGCCAATGGATTCAGTTATTAAATCAAGAGAAACCGAAATCTCAAGCTTGGCTTTATCCATATACAAATCCTGAAGTTCATGACGAATACTTTTCTCTAATTGCTCAGCTGAGGTTACTCGATGGGTAAATAAAACAACTGCCAGCTCCATCAGATGCTCATTTAGCTGCTTTATTTCTTTCTTTGTTTTCTCTTTATAGAAATCCATATTTTGAACTTTATCATATTGAATGTCCAGCTTTTCTAAAAACTGCAAAATTTCTTCTGCGGTCGAACCATATTTTCGCTTCAGCTTTGCATATTTGTCCAACCGATCTTCAATAAAAGCATAGCGGTTTGGATCAAATTGCTCATTTTCAGCAGCATTGGAAAGCGCAAAAGAAATATCCTCTAAAATATAATAACAATCATTAAATTGTTCACTCATTTGGTTATAGGGTGCGCCAATTTCTGATAAATCTTCCAAATTTCTTTTCACAGCGGATAATTTAGAAAATATGCCCGTCTCACTAGAAAGCAATTCTACTGTTTCACCGATTCCTTGAAAATTTTTCTTTAGTTGCTGCAACTGTTTTTGCTCAGCAAGAAGCTCAAGTTCTTCCTCTACGCTGATTTGTGCTTCTCTAATTTCATTTCGCTGGAATTCCAGCACATCTACATGACGAAACAACTCCCGAGCCTGTTCTTCAAGTTTCTTTAACTCTTCTTTTTTTTCATGATAGATATTAAGAAACGACTGGTATTTTTTTAAAATCTTTTCCATATCCTGTTCTGAGGATATATCCAAAAACATTTTATAAACGGTTGGATCTAATAAAGATTGGTTATCATGTTGTCCGTGTATGTCCAGTAAATTCCGACCCAAAATTTTTAAATGAGTCAAAGAAATTAATTTACCGTTTACTTTGCAAACACTTTTTCCACCTGCCAAAATTTCGCGTCGAATAATGATGCTATCGTCCTCCAACGTAATATCAAGTGAGGTGAAAATTTCATCCCAGCGTTCTGTTTTCTCCACAAAAAACAAACCTTCAATCACAGCTTTTTTTGCACCATGCCGTACAATATCCCCTGAACCTCTTGCGCCCATCAATAAATAAAGCGCATCAATAATCATGGACTTCCCAGCACCTGTTTCCCCAGTGATCACCGAAAGCCCTTGTTCAAATGTAATAGAAAGTTGATCAATAATTGCGAAGTTTTGGATTGATATTTCCTGTAGCAAACAGACACACCTCCGAATTTCTTTTACATTAAAGATAACAAACGATGAGTAACCATTTCTGCTTCTTCACTAGTTTGACAAATAATCAACAAATTGTCATCGCCGCATATGGTTCCAACAATATCCGACCATTCCAGCTGATCAATTAAAACTCCAATGGCATTGGCGTTACCTGGTAAAGTTTTGACAACAATCAAGTTATTTGCCGTATCAATTTTAATAAACGCATCTCGCATAATGCGTGTCAACTTTTGAATTGGATTGACTCGATGATCAAGTGGCAAAGAATATTTATACCGACCATCTGGAAGCGGCACCTTTGCCAAATGTAAACTTTTTATATCGCGTGAAATGGTAGCCTGTGTCACGACAAAACCAGCATCACTCAGCATCTCAACCAATTCATCCTGCGTTTCAATTTCTTTTGTTGTAACCAATTCTTTAATTTTTAAATGACGTTTTGCTTTATGCATAAAAAACGCCTCCCATTCACTCATTTTATTTTCGAATACACATCTATACTTTCTGTATTCAAAAACTCCCTAACTGATGATGTATATTATACATGATTTATGCATATTTATCAAAATAAATCCGCCAGACATATCCAAACTGCAGTCTAGAAAAAACGAATAACTTCCAGCCATTTTAATGTTTAAAATACAAAAGTTTTATTTTTTAGACCCTATCTATCATTCACATTCATGAAAAAAATAATCCTTTGTTTTGTATCACACTTCCTACTTCCTAAAATGTATCTGCCTTCTCAAAATACATGAATTGTTGTCTGAATGTATCATGATTTTTGCTTCAATCAAATGTCTCATCAACAGGACAAAAATAAAGCAAAACAAAAACCATAGAAAGCATTACAAGATATACCTTTTTAATATCAAGTTAAAGTCCATACATACAATTTTGGCACATTTATTCCTCCCCCTATCTAATATACACAAAAAAGATTGAAACTTTTGGATGAAATCATTATGAAAAATTTACAGTTTTAATCGATAATGATAAAAAATTTCAAATAAAGGCGGGAAAAAAAGGATGTTAAAACCATTTTTAAGCTTGATAAAGAAACAAGTAAAATATCGTTAAATACCAGTGGAAAAGCCAAAATGATAAGAAAAAAGCAAGTCCCGCTTCTTTTTACAGCAAAGAAACAGAACTCACTTTTATTTTTTCAATTCAAATGTTTCATGTGCCGCTTGAACAACAGCAGATGGATCCATAGTTTTCTCTGCTTCTTCACTTGCAAAACGCCATTTTAAATAAAGCAAAAATTCAATATTTCCATCCCCTCCAGTAATAGGTGAAAAGGTTAGACCCTGTACAGAAAAGCCTTGGGATCGGGCAAATTCCACAATATTGTGCAAAATATCAACATGAATTTTTACATCCCGAACAATCCCTTTTTTTCCAACTTGCTCTTTTCCAGCTTCAAACTGTGGTTTAACCAAACAAACGATTTCACTGTTATCTGCCATAATTTCTCGAACCACTGGGAGGATTAAGCGCAGAGAAATAAAGCTAACATCGATAGAAGCAAAATTCGGAATCCCCTTTTGAAAATGTGCATATGTAACATAACGAAAATTGGTTTTTTCCATAACGATCACCCGATGATCATTACGCAACTTCCATGCCAATTGATTGGTTCCAACATCAATTGCATAACTTAAAGCTACACCATGCTGTAACCCACAATCTGTAAAACCACCTGTAGAAGAACCAATATCAACCATTACTTTCCCGTTTAAATCAATCTGAAAATATTTTAATGCTTTTTCCAGTTTATAACCGCCTCTTCCAACATAGGGGCAAATTTTTCCTTTGACAAAAAGGGGTTGATCTACTGAAATTTTCTCTCCTGGTTTATCTACTCGTGATTCATTATAATACACCGTTCCTGCCATAATTGCACGCTTTGCTTTTTCTCTTGTATCAAACAATCCCTGCCGAACTGCTAATAGATCTGCACGTTCTTTTTCTGTTTTCATCATTTTATCCTTTACATTTCATTTGTTTTTTCACCTTTTTGACAATAGCATCAACAGTCAAATGCAAATCCTTAAGCAAATGGGGTACATCTCCATGCGGAACAAAAACATCGGAAATCCCTAGCATCTGAACCTGACTGATATTTTTTTGATGTAAGCATCCCCATTCCAAAATACTACTGCCAAAGCCACCCGCCAACATTGCTTCTTCAACCGTCACAATGGGAATATTTGCAGCAAAGATCTTATGTAACATTGTTTCATCCAAAGGCTTAATAAAACGACAATTGACAACACGAACCAAAATTTGCTCAGCCTCTAACCTTTTAGCTGCCTCTATGCACATCTGCAAAGTTGGACCGAAGCTTAAAAGTACTGCATCGGTTCCATCTTTTATGATTTCCCAGCTGCCAAGCACAATTTCCTTTATTCCATCATCTAATGGTATACCAAGACCTTCGCCACGCGGATAGCGGATACAGACTGCACCACCATATGTATAAAAAGCGTGATATATCATATGATGTGCTTCATTTTCATCCTTTGGCATCATCAAAATCAGATTGGGCATATGACGCAAAAAGCTGATATCGAAAACACCTTGATGGGTTTCTCCGTCTGCACCAACCAATCCGGCACGATCAATCCCAAATACAACATGTGCATTTTGCCGACAAACATCATGTAGCATTTGGTCATAACTGCGTTGCAAAAAAGTTGAATAAATCGATAAAAATGGTTTAAATCCTTGCAATGCCAATCCAGCGGCCATAGTTACCGCATGCTCTTCTGCAATCCCAACATCAAAAAAACGCTTGGGAAATCGTTTTTTAAACGCACTTAATTTTGAACCGACTGTCATGGCTGGAGTAATGGCAACAATTGTTTCATCTTTCTCAGCCAATTGTTCAACTTCATTGGCAATAAGTTGGCTCCAAGAAGGTACATCAGATTTTTTGGAAGTAAATTTTCCCGACTCTACCTCATACGGTCCTGTACCATGCCAAGTACCCACAACATCTTGTTCTGCTGGTTTATATCCTTTTCCTTTTTGTGTGAGCACATGCAAAAGTATTGGTTCATCCGCCTTTTTAGCAAATTCAAGATATTTCAATAGTTCTTCAAAATTATGCCCATCAATTGGACCGAGATAGGTAAATCCCATTTCTTCAAAAAATACATTATCCAAAAGTAAATATTTAAAGCTATCTTTTAAGCGCACCGCCTGTCGTGCCATTTTTCCACCAACTGCAGGGATTTTATTTAAAAACATCCCAATTTCATCTTTTACCCAGTTGTAAGAACTTCCTGTTCGTAAACGTGATAAAACACTGGAAAGAGCACCGACATTGGGACCAATGGATTGGTCATTATCATTTAAAATTACAATCATCCTTGTTTTTTCATGTCCGATATGATTCAGTGCTTCTAAAGCCATGCCACCGGTTAACGCTCCGTCTCCAATAATCGGAACAATGTATTGCGTATTTTTTTTTAAATCACGTGCCAACGCCATTCCCATTGCACCTGATAAAGAGGTTGAGCTATGCCCGGTTTCCCATACATCATGTACACTTTCCGCCATTTTAGGAAACCCACTTAGTCCTTTATATTGACGCAGCGTACAAAAATCTTTTGCACGCCCTGTTAAAATTTTATGAACGTATGCCTGATGACCAACATCCCACAAAAATTTATCTTGTGGTGATTGAAATATTTTATGAAGTGCAATGGTCAGCTCAACTACTCCTAAATTTGGTGCAATATGCCCACCTGTAACAGAAACCTTTTCTATCAAAAAGCGGCGAATTTCTTTGGCAAGCGCCTCCAGTTCCGAAACAGAATATTGTTTTAAAAATGCCGGATCTTGTATTTGTGTTACATCCAACGCAACCACTCTCTTTCTCATTCTTCCGATTCAACTTCCAAATAAACTGAAATAAAATTTAAATAGCAATAAAGACAGAAAAATTTTCGCAGCTTTTTCTGCTTTTTAGATAAACATTGATTTCATATATTGGACGAATTGCAACTTGTCAATTGGAACGGTTCGCAATCCAATCACAAATATTTTTCAGATAGCTTTGAGACAAATTACATGTATCCAAAATTTCAACAGCATTTTGATAAGTATCCAGTAAATAAGTCTTTGCCGTTTCAACAGATGTCAAAGTCACATAAGTTGATTTTTTATTTTCAACATCGCTGCCGACTGGTTTGCCGATTTTCTTTGTCTCCCCAACTTTATCTAAAATATCATCTTGAATTTGAAATGCCAATCCTAAATAGGTGCCAAACATTCGTAATTTCTTTTGAATTTCCTCAGGAACCTCTGCAATAATGGCCCCGCATAACAAAGAAGCGACAATCATGCGTCCTGTTTTGTTTAAATGAATCTGTTCAAGCTCCTGAATATCAATGCTTTTTCCTTCCGCCTCCATATCTAAAACTTGTCCAGCTACCATCCCTTCCGGTCCAGCCGCTGCAGCAATTTCTTGAATCAACCGTACGCGTTTTTCAAAGGTCAAATCCGTACAATTTGCTACAACGAAAAAACTGTAGGTCAACAATCCATCTCCTGCCAAAATCGCCATGTCCTCACCATATATTTTATGGTTGGTCGGCATGCCCCGTCGATAATCATCGTTATCCATCGCAGGTAAATCATCGTGGATCAAAGAATATGTATGAATCATTTCAATTGCACAAGCTACTTCAGCACCCAATTCAGGTGCGTTTTCAAATGCATCTAAAACAGCGTATAAAAGTAACGGACGAATTCGCTTTCCACCCGCTTTTAAGGAATAAGCCATAGCGTCCTTTAAGATTCGTGGTGCATGTAAATCCTCTACATATGTAAACAACTTTTGATCCAATATCATTTTATACTTATTTACAAATGCCTGAAAATCCTTTTTCATGCTGTTATTCCCCTTTTATACTTTGAAAGTCAGTCATTGAGCCATTCTCTTGCAATACACGTGTAATTTGTGTATCGGCTTCTTTTAATTTATCATGACAAATCTTCGCATAGTTCATTCCATCTTCATAATATTTTAATGCATCTTCCAACAATACTTCTCCTTGTTCAAGCTTCTGTACAATTTCCTCCAACTTCTGCAAGGACGCTTCAAAGCTAAGATCATGTTTTTCCATCTGATTGCCCTCCTTAATGGATAGATAAAGGTTTTTTATCGGTTACTGTACATCGCATTTGTCCATCGCTTAACCGAAGTGTAAAATTTTCTGATATTTCGATAGCATCAATGGAACGAATTACTTCTCCTGTCTCATTTTGTGGAATTGAAAACCCACGTTGCATGATATGAATTGGACTATATGCCTCTAGCTGTTTTAATGCAAACATATACATATTTTGCTTTTGCTTCAACTGATACTGCAACCCAGCTTCCAACTGCTTTTTATACATCGCTACCTCAAGAAACCTATGTTCAATCTGATCTTGAAACGAGCGAACAGGCAATTTTGAATAAACAGCTTGCAGCTTGATCTGCCGCTTTTGCATATTACTTCGCATAACCATATGTAAACGTTCCAAACCGCTATCCAATCGTTCCTCTTTTTTTAAATAAGTCATTTTGGGATTTTTCAAAACATAGGATTGAATAAGATAAGTCAATCTAGAATGATAACCACGCAGCTTGATACGAATAGCGGTATCAAGACGCTCACTGGCCTGATGTAGACGATGCATTAAATCTACAATATCAGGAGTCGCCATTTCAGCTGCTCCTGTCGGGGTTGGAGCCCGCAAATCAGAAACAAAATCCGCTATAGTAAAATCAGTTTCATGCCCAACTGCACTAATTACTGGGATTGAACAAGCTGCAATTTCTCTTGCAACTTCTTCTTCATTAAATGCCCAAAGCTCTTCAATAGAACCACCACCCCTTCCAACAATAACAACGTCAACATCAGAAAAAGAAGGATCATTCTGGACAAGGCGTAAATTTCTAATTAAAGAAGGTATCGCCCCTTCTCCTTGGACAGTTGTTGCTATGACAGTAATCTGAACCAATGGATAACGTCTTTTCATCGTTGATACCATATCATGAACTGCTGCACCATATGGCGAAGTTAAGACTGCAATATGCTTAGGAAAAGAAGGAAGCGGTTTTTTTTTCGCATCGGAAAATAACCCTTCCTTCTCCAAATCCTGCTTCAACTTTTGAAATGCAAGAAATAAGTTTCCTGTCCCGTCAATCATCATTTCCTGTACATACAACTGATATCTTCCACTTTCTTCATAAACCGAAACAGAGCCGCTCACCAGAACTTTTGTTCCATCTGCTGGCTCAAAATCAAGTTGGCGTGCTTGTCCATTAAACATTGCAGCAAAAATTCGTGCCTTATCATCCTTTAATGTAAAATATAAATGTCCGCGCTGGCTTGGCCGAAAATTTGAAATCTCTCCCTTGATCCAAATTTTTTGCATATACGGATCGACATCAAATTTTCTTTTAATATATTGAGTTAAAGTTGCTACGGAAATATACAAATCGCTCATATTTCCCTCTCTCCATTTCTTTATCCTAAAAAACAATGATTATTTTTTGTACCTGCAAGCACTCGACGTTCTGCTGCAATGATTGTATTCCAAAGCAACATCGTAATCGTCATTGGACCGACTCCTCCTGGAACGGGTGTAACATAGTCGGCAACTTTTAATACACTTTCAGTATCCACATCACCAACCAGCTTTCCTTTTGCATTTCGATTGATACCAACATCAATCACAACCGCTCCTGGTGAAACTTGATCTTCTGTTAAAAACAACGGTTTCCCAACCGCAACAATAATAACATCCGCATGTTTTGTATAAAATGTTAAATCTTTTGTTTTGGAATGACAAACAGTAACTGTTGCATTTTGCTCTAAACACAACTGCGCCATCGGTTTCCCGACGATCATACTTCTGCCAATTACAACCACATTTTTGCCACATAAATCATACGAAATGGCTTCTAGCATTTTAATCACACCATGCGGGGTACATGGATAAAATGTATCGACTCCAAGCATCATCTTTCCAATATTAATCGGATGAAAACCGTCTACATCTTTGTTTGGATCAATGGCATAAACTACTGTATCTTCATGGATATGCTGCGGCAACGGTAACTGCACCAATATCCCATCTACATAGGCATCTTGATTCAACTTTTCAATTTCCTTAAGCAGGTCCGCTTCAGAAACCTCTGCATCCAATTGAATCAAGCGTGACTCCATTCCAACCTCTTTACAAGCTTTCACTTTTGATTGAACGTAGGAAAGACTTGCTGGATGGTTTCCAACCAAAATCACAGCCAGACATGGCTGCATTTCATATTTAGCTGCAAATGCTTCATTTTTTTGCTGAACTTCTTTACGTATTTGCAATGCAATCTGCTTTCCATCAATTTTTTTTCCCATTTCCTTCGCCCCGTTTCTTTTTTATTTTATGATCTTAATTCTTCTCATTGGCTTCAAGTGGTTTCATTTTTGCTAATACACCATTGACAAATTTAGCTGTCTTTTCATCACCAAATGCTTTTGCCAGCTCAACAGCTTCATTAAATACAACACTTCTATCGATCTTCTTTTGGATTAACCATTCATATACACCTAAACGTAAAATAGCTCGTTCCACTCGTCCAATGCGCGAAAGCTCCCACCCTTCCATATAACGCATAAGATAATCGTCAATTTGTACTTGATGGGAAAGCACCCCTTCAACCAACATTTTTGTAAATACTTGATCACCTGTAACCTCAAAAATTTCCTGTTTGAACATATCTGAAACCGGAGCTTCGTTCATTTCGATGGCAAATAAAATCTGCACTGCATGCATTCTTGATTTCCTACGACTCATTGTTATACTTCTCCTTTAATGTCATATTCTGGTCTTTGATGAAATATTTTTCAAATTTCTTATTTATGATAAAGAAATGCCGCTGCCTATCGTAAAATGTCCGAATTTTTTATGTATAACCCTGCCTTCATTCTACTTTAACACAAATTCTTTGTAGTGAAAACCAGTTGAAAAAAGAACACAATTCCAAACAAAACCATAAAAATTCTATCGAAGATCATATCTGCTAATCCGATTTTATATTACAAATCGGCTAAAACATATTTGAGCATTCAGCTTCTTGACTTACTAACAAAACACATCAAACACTTTCATCAGATATACTTGATTTTATCCATCAAATTGTCATAATATGTCTGATATAAAATATGCTCCGCCCTAACACTGATTCAATCACCGATAGAAATGGTCAGCGATAGGTGGAGCATATTTTTCATATTCAATCTTATTCTCCAGATTCAGTCTTATCCGGTTCAAAATTTACGCCTACAATATGCACATTTACCATTTCAACCTTTACCTCTGTCATATTGTAAACCGATTCACGAATATTTTCTTGAATTTTCTCTGCAACCTCAGGAATTGAATATCCATATTTTACCACAACATAAGCTTCTACTTTAATTTCATCATTGTTAACTTCTACAACCTTCACACCTTTACTGTGACTTTTACGCCCCAAAATCTCTGTCACACCAGTTGCAAAGTTTCCGCGCATGGAAGAAACACCTTCAACTTCAGAAGCTGCGATTCCCGCAATAACCTCCATTACTTCTCTGGCAATTTCAATTTTACCTAAGTTTGCATTTTGACTATCCAGAATAAAGTTTTCTGACATTATCATTCTTCTCCTTTTCTATGTGCGCATAATATCGACTTCTTCGAGAAATTTTGTATCATAACTGCCACGAATAAAGTCGACATGTTCAAAAAGTTTCAAATGAAAAGGAATAGTCGTATGAACACCTTCAATAATAAGTTCATCTAATGCACGGCGCATACGCATTATAGCCTCTTCTCTTGATTCCCCATGAACAATAATCTTCCCTATCATTGAATCATAACTCGGAGAAATTGTACAGCCCGGATAAACAGCTGCATCGATTCGAATACCAAAACCACCTGGCGGAAAATAAGAAGTTACTGTACCTGGACTTGGCATAAAATTTTTGTATGGATTTTCCGCATTAATTCGACATTCTATCGACCATCCGTTCAAACAAATATCCTTTTGTTTATAGCGAAGTGGTTCACCGCTGGCAATACGAATCATTTCTTTAATCAAGTCTATACCCGTAACCATTTCTGTGACCGGATGTTCGACCTGAATTCTTGTGTTCATTTCCATAAAATAGTAACAGCGTTCTTTATAATCGTATATAAATTCAATCGTACCTGCACCAAAATAACCAACTGCTTTGGCTGCTTTTACCGCATCAGCCCCCATCTGCATACGAATTTGTTCATCCAAAGCTGGGGACGGACTTTCTTCAACCAATTTTTGCATCCGTCTTTGAATGGTACAGTCTCTTTCTCCAAGATGCACAATATTTCCATAATGATCTGCCAAAATTTGTACTTCTACATGACGAAAATTTTCAATAAATTTTTCCAAATAAACACCAGAATTCCCAAAGGCATTCTTTGCTTCCTGCTGAGTAATGGCGATCCCTTCTTCTAATGCAGCTTCATCCCGCACAATTCGAATTCCTCGACCTCCTCCACCTGCAGTAGCTTTAATAATAACAGGATAGCCGATCTGTGCTGCAATTTCTTTTGCTTGCTCAACGGAAGTCACAATGCCATCTGAGCCTGGAACCGTTGGCACACCAGCTTCAATCATTGTACGTTTGGCTTCATCTTTAATCCCCATTTTTTGAATGGCCTCAGGACTTGGACCAACAAATTGAATATTAACCAATCCACACACTTCAGCAAATGCAGCATTTTCAGATAAAAAACCATATCCCGGATGAATGGCATCACAACCTGTCATTTTTGCAATCGTTATAATATTAGTCACATTCAAATAACTGTCTTTGGATAATGTAGGACCAACACAATACGCTTCATCTGCCAGTTGCACGTGCAAAGCCTCTTTATCGCCTTCTGAATAAATGGCAACCGAAACGATTCCCATCTCCTTACATGCACGAATAATCCGAACCGCAATCTCCCCTCGATTGGCAATTAACAGTTTTTGTATCATATTTTCGATTCCCCTTCTATTGTCTGACTCGGAACAAAGTTTGACCATATTCAATCAATTGTCCATTTTCCACACAAATTTCCGCAATTTCACCATTTACTTCTGCTTCAATTTGATTGAACAGTTTCATTGCTTCAATCATGCAAACCACTGTGTTCTGTTGCACCTTAGATCCAACAACAACAAATGGATCGGCATCTGGATTTGGTGCTGCATAAAAGGTTCCGACCATCGGAGAAATAATATCGTATAAATTTTCTTCTTTTGATTGTAAAGGATCCATTTTTGATTCAATTTCTGTAGGGGCAGATAAAGAATTGTCAACAAACAAAAACTCCGATTGTGTTGAAGGTGACTGTTTCACCGATTGCGACTGGAGTGATGTAACAGCTTGTACACGTTTTTTTTCTTTGCAAATGCGAAGATTTAGTGTTTCGGTTTCATATTTAAATTCATGTATAGATGTTTCATCTAATAATTTGATTAATTTTTCAATTTGTTCAAAATTCATTTCCATTCTCCTACTCTCAGCTCGTTTTTGTCATCTAACCTTTATACCTAGTCCCATATATTCTACCGTATTTTGATCTTTATCGTCAACGAAAGCTCAATTTTGATTTTATCTCTGAACAAATGACAAAAAAACTGTGCTGTACATTATTTTACCTAGTGTTTGATTTACTATGATGAAATCAAGCATACGAATATTCAAGAAATAAGATGACCATTTAAAAAATATATTGTTATATTCAAATAAATGAATACGATTCTTACAAAAAGTAGACACCATCTATTTTCCCAAGTTTCACTTGAACATTTTAAAATATGTTGCTTTTTATTTAAAATAGAGAATGAAAGGCAAGATCAATGACTTTGTGCATAATGAGCACAAAATCCATTGATCCTGTTTCAGAAACTACTTTATGCATTCATTTCCTTAATTTCAACAGAAATCGGATGCTGCCCCAACTCACGATATGCCATTTGAATAATTTGATCTGCCAAAGCTGGTGTGGATTCCTTGGCTGCAACTGTTACCTTAATTTGCTGATCTGTCGTATGTACAAAAGCATCATAAATATTTTCTTCTGTTTTCAGCATTGTCTCTAATACAGCTTCCTTTTCACTCGTTTCATTCATTTTTGCCATATCATCCAAAGCTTGACTTTTTTCCTCTGCTGATACCGAACCGCTTGCCACAACCGCCTCCAGTTCTTCTTTTGCTTTGGCGCGTGTATCCTCAAGCTGCATGCGTAAATCGGTAAAAGCATCTAAAGACTGTTCACCCTCTGCACCTTGTTCACTGGACACTTCTGTTCCTTCTTCTGAGCCAGAAACCTCATCACCTTTTTGAATTAATGAAAAATTCGTGGTTTGAAGCTCAGGTGTTGCAATATAATAAACCGATAACACAACAACCAAGCTCACCATAGTCAATAACCATATCGTTTGTTTTTTTAACATACAAATCCCTCCAAAAAATAAATGAAATATATGAAAACTATTTTTTCGGCTGTACACTAACACGATGGCTAGGCACACCAAGAAATCTTGTGACCGCCTCAACAATTTGCTTTTTCACTGCAATTTGTCCTGCTCCTTTTGCTACAATTGCAACACCTGTAATATCTGCCTTAAGTTCATTTTGAATCACTGGAACCTCATTATTGCCTTCACGTACAATCACAAGCTGATCACTGGTGTTTTGTTGTTCAATTTTACGTTTTCCTCCTTGTTTGTCTTCTTCTGTAGTTTGTTGATTTTGTGCAGTTGTATTTTTTTCATAAATAATTTTCGGTGTTGCAGATAAATTGACAGCTACCGTAACTTCAGAAACACCTGCCATTTGTTCCAACAAATGCTGAAGCTGCTCTTCATAAATTTTTTCCTGTCCACGAATGGTTGATTCAGCGTGCACTTCATTTCCAGCTTCAACAACTTTTTCTTGCATGGAAGCTACTGATTGTACCTTCTGTGACTGTGAACGTTCTGGTGCAAACCAAATCAGTAAAATACCAAGTACAACGGCAATTCCACCAAATTTCAACATTGTGATTTTTTTGAGCGGAACATTGGGATCTCGATTTTGAAAAAAGCTACGCCAGATTTGTTTTTTATTCGATGAATTTGATTTTTTTTCCATTTAGCTTTTTTCTCCTTCCTTTATAATTTCAATTTTTTCCAGATCAATTGCCAATTTTTCTGCAAAGTAGGCTTGAATCGCAGCAAGCTTTTTTGCTGTATCACTTTCATTTTGTGTCATTTCCGCTTCAAATTGGCCGATTTGAATCTCTGCAACTGGAGAAATATATGTGGCATCCTCTCCTTTAATATCTTGTACCCTAACTTGCAAATGATTGATTGCCAAAAGTTCGTTTGTATCTGAAACATCTGCATCAATGGTACCGGTTGTCATCTCAACCTGAAATTGTTCTTTTAATTCTGGATTCACCTGTTTTTTTAATTGGACAGCCATCTGTTCTAATATATATGCATGATGTTTGGCTTGTATTTCTGTTTTTTTTGCCTCCAAATGATTTTGTATATTTGTTTCATCCAGCTTAGAAAAAAATTGCTGTGATAATGTTTCTCCAAGTGGTATTTTCAAAAATGCAAATAACGGGTTAATTAACAAAATCAGCAATAAAAGTCCAATCACAAATCGAACATATTTTCCTAAAGCTGAAGACGGAATCAACATATCCACAATTGTTGCAAACAAAATAAACACGACTAAGTTTCGAATCCATTCTATAATTGCTTCCATCAATATGCTTCACCTACCGTATCATCAAAGGAATATTGCTCGCTGCTACCAACGCGGCCAATGTTAAAAAAAACATAAATGAAACCATGCATACACAAGCAAAAATATACATTGTACTTTTTCCAAGTTCATCTACACATTTTACAATTGGACCAGCATTTAAAGGTTGTAAAATCGCTGCTGTAAGCTTGTACAATAGTGCCAAAACCAAAATTTTGATTGCTGGAAAACTAACGATTAACAATAAAATCAATACACCTGCTAAACCAATTGAATTTTTTAAAATTTGTGTTGCACTCACAACTGTATCGGTCGCATCTGTAAAAATACGTCCAACAACCGGAATAAAATTGCCTGCTACAAACTTTGCCGTCCGCAAAGCAACTCCATCTGCAACAGACGTTGCTGCGCCCTGAACCGATACAACAGCCAGAAAAACTGTCAAAAAAATTCCAAGCACACCAATGCTGATATTTCGGATAAATCCAGCAAGCTTTGTGACCTTATATTCGTCAGATAAACTAGAAATAAGCAGTAAAACAGTTGATAGAAGTAATAGTGGCAGGATCATGTGACTCATTAAAACTGTAGAAGTATTCGTTAAAAAAGTAATAATTGGATGAAAAAATGCACCAGATACAATGCTCCCTGAACTTACCATAAATCCAACTATAAGTGGCAAAAGTGCCACAATATAGTCTTTCATCGTTTCAACTGCTTCTAGCGCAACATCAAGCCCCAATTTAAAACTGTTTAAAGCCAAAATCAGTAAAACCGCAAATACAACAAAATAGGCAACCTTCGAAACCGTACTTTGCTCAAATGTATTTTGTAACATACGCAAAAATACACTAAAAACCGTTAAAATAAGCAACGTTCCTAGCAAACTAAGCTGTGCAGTAAATTCATGAAAAAAATAGCGAATAAACCCATTAAAATAAGCCGAATAATCTCCATTTTGTACCTGAGAAATAAATGATTTTAAATCCCCTTGCTTTGCTTCTGGCAAATAGCCACCATATTCATGTATAATTGCATTCCAAAACTGCGTGATATCCGATAAATCATAACTATCTAAATATTCTGAAATCGTTTCTGCTTGTACATCGTTAGAAAGTTCTTCAATGATTTCTTCTGACTGCACCTCAATAGATGGCGTCATCTCTTCTACATTTGCCATACCTACCCATGTCATATGAAAAAATAGAAATAAAACTAATAAAAGCGCAGAGTATATGTGTTTCACGTTTCTCCTCCTTATTTTGGCAAAAAACTTAAAACCGTTTCCAAAACAACCGATAAAATTGGAATTGCTATGGTTAGGATCATAATTTTTCCACCAAGCTCAATTTTGGAGGCGATCGCATTTTGCTCGGCATCTCGTGTAATTTGTGCACCAAATTCTGCAATATAAGCAATCCCAATGATTTTTAAAATTGTCTCCAAGTACATCAAATTCACATGAGAAGAAACAGCCAAACGCTCCAAAGTTGAAAATACATTTTGAAGCCCTTCGACCATTAATAAAAAAAGCACCGTGCCCGCAAATACAACGATGCCAAATGCCAAGGTTGATTTATTTTCTTTTAAAATCAAACTGAGAAAAGTTGCAATTAAACCGAAGCCGACAATTTGCAAAATATCCATGACTCACCTCCGAAGCTCTGCCAAACAAAACAAGCGTTCATCCTATTGAAACAAAAATACATCCTTAATTTTTAAAAATAAATCTTGTACATAGGTCGTCAGTAAAAACAGGACATAAATAAAACCAATTAACGTAACCCAATTGGCAAAATCGTCTTTTTTAAACTGTTTTAAAATGGTATTTAAAAAAGCGACAATAATCCCAATGCCTGCAATTTGAAAAATAACAGAAGTTTCAATGCCCATTTGACTTCCCTCCTATACCAAAATAATTACAAACAATAGCCCGATTAAAACACCTAAACTGCGAACCATCTTACTTTCTTTTTCTACTTTTTCTTTCGCTTTTTCACATTGCATTTGTAAATGAAGCATAAAATTTTGCAACTGCTTTTGTTCCGTCAATAAATCATGCTTACCAAGCCCTTCTGCCAAACGGTACAATACCGCACAATCTGCTTTGGAAAATGCCATATACGGCTCATGTGTTTCAAGTATCGTTCTCCATGCCGATTCTACTTGTACCTCCTTATCTTGCAGTTTTTCAGAGAAATCCGCAAAAAGCTTAGATACTGCGGGATCCGTTTGCTCCGATACAATTTGAAAAGCCTCATGTAATGGTGTGTGTCCATACATTAGCTCCGTTTCAAAAATTTGAATTCCATGCAAAAAATCTGCAAGTTGTTTATACCGTTTCTCATATAAATGCGCCATATAAAAACCACAAAAAGCTGCACCAAAAATTAAGCTGACAATACCTAGCGTCATCATATTTATCCCTCATTTTTGTTATCTGATTTTTTGTCCAGTCTGATTGAAAATTTGTTCAATGGTTCCCGGACCTTTTCTGCTGCTTAATTCAATAAAACGCTCAAAAGCACCGAGTTCAGTCAGCTCTTTTATAAACGGTCGAGACAAAAAATCTGTATACGTGTAACCATGTGCGCTGACCATTAGTTTTACACCCGCATATACCGCATGTCGAACAGCTTGTGCATCTGCTGTTCCGCCAAGTTCATCAACCACAATGACATGTGGACTCATCGAACGAATCAGCATCATTATTCCTTCTGCTTTTGGACAAGCATCCAGCACATCCACACGCGGACCTAAACGATATTGCGGTACACCAGACACACAGCCAGCAATTTCTGACCGTTCATCGACCAAACCCACTTTCATTGGGAAAATTTTCTGTTCTGGTACTCCGGTACTAATGATTCTTGTTAAATCACGCAACAACGTCGTTTTTCCACAAGCTGGTGGTCCAATAAATACTGTATTTTTCCATCCATTTTGATAAAGATAGGCTTGTAACTGAACAGCACAACCAATTTTTTCCCTTGCAATTCGAATATTTATGCTTGAAATATCTCGGATTCTTTTTACTGCGCCATTTTCTATTAACACTTTGCCCGCCAATCCAATTCGATGTCCACCACATATGGTCATATAACCTTGCTTTAGTTCTTCTTCCAAACGGTATACAGAATGTTGGCTCATCACACTTAAAACAGATTGTAAAAGTGTAAAACTACATATTTCCTCTGTTAAAATCGAATGATTTTTGTAAATGAGCTCAATCGGTTGCCCAGCACGCATGCGAATTTCTTCCAAAATTGAGAGGTCAAGCCCTTTATTTTGAATGGCTTTTGATACAAACGGTGGTAAAATTTCTAATAATTTTTGCATCCGATCCCTCCATTTCTTTATCAATGTATGCTTGTACATGTACGAACATACATAAAAAAACAACCCTGTACAAAATTTGTTCCCAGACTGTTTTTTATTCATAAATAAAAATTCATAAATAAAAAATAATTACATTTTCTTGAACAAATAAAAAAACAAGGTTACTCGCTGTAAACGGATAATTAACCTTGTTTTATAAGTTATGTTAAGATACAGATCCTATGAATGCCTCCTATTAGGAAAACACACTATCAAAGGGGATATAGCAGACTCAACCCGCTATGAGATGATTTTTAAGTTGATTTCGATGTATTCGGCTATACGCCTAAATTCATCCACAAACTTAAACTTTACGCTTAGGTCTTTCCGAGAATAACGCAGACATCCACACGGCGCTCCCCTAAGCCTCGTACAGAGAATTGAGGGCGTTCCACAAGAGCTCCTAAGGTTTAGGCTCATGCAGGCAAGCAGAGTATTCGATCCCGTCCTCACAATCCAAGGAATACGGTGCCTTATGCCAAGTGAGCTTGCGCTGTATGCCACCTCCAAACGGATACCAACCTGGAGCACCTTAGAACACTTTATCTCGAAATGGAAAAAGCAAAATGCACCCACGCAACATAAAGCCACGCAAGCGCATGAAACTATATTTTCTTTTACATACTGCCATATTTGGCGTCCATCGCTGGACAGATCCTGTTCGGGGAACAAGATTTTTTGACAGATTAGGAGGATAGAAAATAAATAAGAACACGACAATGCCTCCTGGACACCGCTGTATCCTTAAAAAGGGACGACTTTAATTCCCCATATTCTCATTTTTGAAAAGAAAACAGCAGCTCAGAATTATTATTTTAAAACCGCCATTAGGCGCATAAACATACAGCCGCCGAAACAATGGTTTTTTTATTTTCCATTAGGCGGTCGCTTGATATTCTATTTCAAGAGCTTAATCCACAGTCAATAACATTCTGGATGTTGTTTCTTTTCCATAAATCATCAACACGCTACTGCAATCTGACTAAGGCAGACGGTCAGTTCCTGAATTGTAATAAACGCCTGCGGAGAAATCGTCTCGTTGGGCTGGAACACTTCGTTTGAAATCGGTCCATGCCATGGCATCCTTTGCCCAAGAGGAAACCAGGTCGCCATCTTCATAACTGTTCAACACAGACTAATCTGCAAAAGGACTGCTGAAAAAGCGATAGATCATCACCATAGCCTGCTCCACCGTCATACTATCCTCCGATCCGAACACTCCATTTCCATACCCGTCCAAGTAGCCGTTTTCCTGAGCCCAGGTAATCGCATCAATATTAGGATCACTCACGGCAACATCTTCAAATGGGCATTTTTCTGGGTGGCTTGGCGGCATCTGGATTTTACGAAGAGCCGGATTCTGCTACCTAGGCGTGAGACATCGCTCGGAAAATCCAAGTAAATACTTTTTATAATTCTTGTGCTCTTAAATTAGGAACCTATTTTTGTCATCTGAAATACATTTTCTTACTATTGAACTGATTTTTTTGTTTTATTTATTTCTCAATATAAACTTTCATAATCATCCAATCTTTTTTATAATAATACATAATTTCTACAATTCCTCCGCTATTTCTTCTAACCATTGATTCAGTGCCTCTTTAGGGTTTAGTCTCAATGCTCTCTCTGTATTTGTAAAATCTGGTGGCATAAACTCCGCGTTGATCACAATACCTAAACGTTTGTCCCCGCGTCCAAACATTCCATCCATATCCAGATTATGCATAACTCTTTCCATCGAGTTTATTCTTAACCGAATTTCTCTATCCTTCTCTTTATCAGTTTTTAATTTATTCATTCTTTCTAAAAATACTTTATTTACGCCTTGAAAGTATTCCTCACCATAAGCAAAGTATGGGCTTTCATCATAAGACCATTTTAAATAATATTTTGCTTCCTCTACATTATCGGCTTCATTTGCAACTCTTTCCAAAGCCTCTTCTGACCAAGCAGAAATTATTGGGCACAATCCTTCTCCTGTTGTAATTAAAGAACAATAATAAAATTTTTCGTTATGCGCTTGAAATAATTGATTTAAAGCTTTTTGCGTTGCTTCCTGTATAATTATAACTAGTGCTTCATCAATTTCTAATTCCATTTTCAAACTCCTTTCCAATTTTGCGCAGTTCATTCCTTAATGCACTTCTAATAGCTTTTCTTCCATAACCACTATTTAGCTATATTTGTCTCAACTGAACGTAATCGAGAACTAACCTTCTCATGAAAAGCTCTATTATGAGTTAAATTATGTGGACGTGGATTTCCTAATGGTATTCCATTTGCGGCGTCATTTATATCAATATCATATTTATCTAATAATTTTCTCGAATCTGCCGCTAATTCCCATTGTCGCTTTGAACTTGTGGATGCAACAATATGTGCTGCTGCCTCACCTTCTCCAACTGGTCTACCCTCTCTTACTAAGTTATTAGACAAGATTTTAGAATTGTCTCCAGTTGTAGTCCCACTTCCCCCCTTATTCTTCGCTTTTGTCTGTTTTGCTTGACCAGATTTTGATGCTTCTTCTTGATTGGGTTTAGATGTTGTTGTACCACTCTTACTACCTGTTTTTGACTGATTCCCTTTATTCTTATCAGGTTTTGACTTATCTTCTCATGTAAACCGCTTCCAAACGGTTTTTTCTTTCTGTTTTTCTACTATATCCCATAGACTATAATCTATTCTTTAGCAGAATATAAAAAAATAAATCTATCTTCTTACATTTATTGCCTTTGTCAAGATATAAGAAGACAGATTTATAAGCATTTAGATGATTGAAAACTCTAAAATATAACCATAATTAAATTAATGGAACACACTATGAACTATTTTTATATCGGATCTTTAATTTTTCAGGAATAAATTAGATATTATTTTATGAAAAATTTGTTAGATATAGAAAACAGGTTACAAAGACTATACTTTGCAGCCCACTTTCTACAGTCTGAAATGTCAGAAAAAATCCAATTTATTTCATATTAATCAAAATAAATATTTATTTCCGAAAATAAATCTATGCACTCATCAATTTCATCAAGCCATGCTCTTAATTTTTCTTTTTTATTTTTGTCTAATAAAATCTTTGTAGTTGAATTAATCCTCAATTCATATATCTCTTCCATAAAATCAAGTTGTTCAGGATTCATCTCATAATAGTCTTTCCAATATTTCTTTGCATCACCTTCACTGCACAAATACGGGAGTAATATATTACCACAAATATCAAGTAGCTCTTTTTCTCTTAAATTTGAGCAATTATTTTTTTTATCTCCCCAAAAAGCCACAGATGCAGCTGGCACCACATCGTCATTATTTTCAATCATTAAATACTGTAACGCCTCATTCTTTACCAAGTTGCGTACTTTATCATCTGTACCTTGAAACAATTGGGTAATAATTTCTTCTTCTCCTTCTATATAATTTTCATCGTTCTGTATTACACATACAAAGTTATTAGCTCCGAAACTAATTACTCCTCTTATACCCTCCATATTTTGAAAACTATAATTCTTTTCGTCCCATGATTGTTCATTTGTCAATAAATTAAATTTCCCTATCATTATAGCGTGTGCTATAGATGCCAAAATACATCTTTGATAAAAAGTATTATAATTTGAAAATTCAAAAATATTCTCCATACTTAATTCTCCTATCCTAATTATTCCATTTTTGCCTATTAAATTTTCTAGATACTATCTGACAATTTGAGTAACTATTAGTTCCTCCCTTATTCTTTGGAATAATATGGTCAAATTGCCATTCATCAGGACTCGGTGTAACACCTTTCTTTCATACTCTTTTTAGATTTTGATAATATATCATAAAAATCATTAGGATTATCTGATTTTACTACACCGCCATTTCTTTTCATATTTTCTTCTAACATTTTTTGTTTTTGAGCTGCTGTAAAATTTTTTCCTTTCCTACGTTCCAACCATCTTTTAAATAAGAATATGATCCACAACCACTACCACTCTTACTACCTGCTTTTGACTGATTCCCTTTATTCTTATCAGGTTTTGGTTGATCTTTCTGTGTAAACCGCTTCCAAACGGTTTTGTCTCCTTCTCTTCCCTTCTTAAGCCCAGTCTTTCCAACATTTCCTATCGCTTTTACGACTTTGGGAACTTTCGTAATTTTTGCCGCAGGGATAAGACTTGCACCCGCTTTTAGGATATCTAAGTCAGCTTCTCCATGGGCAATATCGGTTATCACTTGTTTTGCGTCTAATAGCCAAGTAAATCTAAGATGAGTTTTTCCTCTTTTTTCTCTAGATGGATGGTATGACTTTGTCATTGGGCTATAATCTGCTTTTTATTTGGTAAAGAACTGTGGCTCTTTTCAATTCCACCTTTGGTGGAGTTTGAAGTAATAAAATAAAGGTTATTCTCCTACAATAGAGCATTAACCTTTTAAATATTCCAATATAAATCTATTATTTCCGA
>CAJFEE010000024.1 GCA_904373265.1 Candidatus Harrysmithiimonas galli
TTGCTTCGCAGCAAAAAACAAAAATCTCAATTGTTACTGATTTTTATACAGTATATATTTTTTTCCAATTTTTTGCAGAGGAAAATTTACGGTTCATGCACGGATTTTGACGGTTCATGCACAGTTACCGACGTTTCGCGTCATTTTTTCATTTTTTTTTTGGAGTATAAAATCACTTTATGAAAAAGCATTGAAACAGTAAGGCTTTGGCAGTTTTTTATGGAGTGGGAGAACGAAGCATTGCTCATGATATAGGGAAGCCTTTATCTCTATAATCATTAAATCTTTTGTAGGATTGCCTAAATTTCTTTGGCAGCTTTTTTTCCTATATTTGTACCCAAAATAAAAAAATAAGGTGGGCTGAACATCAATTCCAGCCCACCTTATTTTTAATGTTTATCATATTTTGTATTGATGCAAAAATCATAAATAACATGCAAGAAATCCCAAGCTATGGCTCGTAACTTAAGTATTTCTAAAAGCTGTCCTTAAGGAGTATGATCTACCAAATTTTTTCTATTTTTTGATCCGATTTCAATAAAACAAGACTTTTTTGGTAGATTCAATCTACAACAATCAAAATTCCAACTATTTATTATAGCATAAAATCAATTTAATATTTATTTATTAATCATTTTTTTCTGAATTATTTTTCAAAAATAAAAGGTTCGGAACTTCCATTTTTGATAAGGAATCTACGGACCTTATTTATAAAAAGATTTGCCAATCTGTCCATAATTTTAGACCAGATGACAGCATATACATAACATAATACAATGTACTTATTATAAATTGACCATATGCTGTTCCAACCATACCAACCAAGAGACCATATCCAAATTCAATCGTTCATACTGTGGTGGCAAAATAAATCCATGCGTACAATAAACACCAATTATGTTTTGAAGCGTCTCCAAAAGGACTAAATCCTCTACCTTTGATAAAAGAACAATCTTTGGATATGGTGCATGTTTATATCCCTCAATCAAAATAACATCCATATTTTGCCGCTGCATCAACGCAACAGATCTTTTCAAGCCAAAATCTTGCCGCATAAACATTTCACTGCTCATGGGGCTATTGGCAATCGCTACATCGGCTCCAGCTTCAAATAGCTTACCGGTGTCCTTATCAGCATAAATATCTAGCCCATTTAAATGACCATGATGTTTAATAATCCCCACTTGCATCCCACTCTGTTTGAAATGTCCAATCAATTTTTGGGCAAATGTTGTCTTTCCACTATTTTGAAAGCCTACGATTTGAATAATTGACAAAAACTATCACTTCCTTCTGTACAATCTAAAGGAATGATCTGCACAACATCTCCACTTTGAAAACCCTTTGTACCGCCTGGTAAAATCATTAATGCGTTGGTTTCCAATAAAGAATGAATCATACTGGATTGATCTTTTCCAGAAGGTCGTACAAAAACTTGTTGACCCCTTATTTCATATTTTGCGCGAACAAAGCGCGTATATGGGTTCATTTTTAAAAAATCTTCTGCCAAAATTGCCTGAAAATAAGAGGGATAAACTGCTTTGCACCCCATAAATTTTCGAATGGCTGTGCGGACATAGATCTCTGCACCAACAAAACAGGCAGACGGATTCCCCGAAAGCCCAAACAATATTTTATTTTGTCGAACACTTGCTGAGGTCACACTACCTGGACGCATAGAAATTTTATGAAATAACAATTCCGCTCCCAATTTTTGATGTGCAAGAAGTGTATAATCATAGTCCCCCATACTCACACCGCCAGTTGAAACCACAAAATCACAAGTTTGAAGTGCATCTTCCATAGCTGGCAAATAAAAATCCAATGCATCCTTTAAAATTCCAAAATAAATTGGCTCTGCACCCAAATGTTTAATTTGCTGTATAAGCATGTAAGCATTACTATTCATAATCATTCCATCTGATTTTTCATTGCCTGGCTCTACCAATTCATTTCCCGAAGCAAAAATCCCAATTCTTGGACGTTTAAAAACAGACACCTTTTGATAATTAAAAGTTGCTAAAATTGCCACTTTTCCAGCAGTCAATCTTTCTCCTTTAGAAATTAACAAGGTACCCGTCTTGATATCCTCACCTTCTCTAGATATATTGGCTCCAGATTGATGTGGTTTTGTAATCAAAATTTCATCGGGTTGAGGACCTGGCTTTACAGCTTCAAACATAACAACTGCATCAGCACCGTTTGGAACTTTAGAACCAGTCATAATTCGAACGGCTTCACCCGACTGAAGCAATTTAGCATATTGTTCCTCAGCGGCAATGGTGGATATGACGCGCAATAAAATCGGATGGTCTACCGAGGCACTGGCAATGTCTTCGGAACGAATGGCAAATCCATCATATCCAGAGCGACGATATGGTGGTATATTGTAATTCGCATATACATCTTCTGCAATAATTCGATTGGTGCAATTGAATAAATCAACGATTTCTGTCTCGCCTGTTTGTACATGTTCTATTATTTTTTCAATTGCCTGATCTACACGAATCGGCTTTCTTGCTTCCTTCATACTTGCTCCTCCTTTGTTTGTTCATCTCTATATCAGTTATCCCCCAATATATGACATTTCAATTTTTTTTCTAGATACAAGCGGATTCCTTTCCTCAGAATAACGATCCGCTCTTTGTGTCCAATAAGCAGAAATTTGATCTCGAATTTCTTGTATACTGCCATACTTCAGTACCTTAGAAATATCCAAGCCGCTCTCAGCAAATAAACAGTTGTAAAAAATTCCGTTTGAAGAAAGACGTGCACGTGTACAAGAAGAGCAAAAAGCCTCTGTTACTGAGCTGATAAATCCAACTTGAGATCCATTATCTGTATACATATACCGTTTTGCTACTTCTCCATAAGTCTTTTGTGTTACTGGCTGTAAGTCATAAAAACGGGAAATGAAATCATAAATTTCTTTTTTAGAAACAACTTTTTCCATTTTCCAATCATTCATACATCCAGCATCCATATATTCAATAAAACGCAGTTGAATTCCCTTTTCTTTAAAAAATTCAACCATCGGTAAAATTTCTCGTTCATTTTGTCCGCGAATAACGACCATGTTAATTTTCACTTCAAAACCAAGACGCTCTGCTGCAAAAATTGAAGACAGCACCACTTGATTTGAAATATTCATTCCCGTTATTTTTTGAAATAATGCATCATCCAATGCATCTAAGCTAATATTGAGTCTTCTTAAGCCAGCTGCCTTTAATCTAGGCAGCTTATCCTCCAATAAAATACCATTTGTTGTAAGCGCAATATCCTGAATGCCAATATTACGGATTACTTTTATAATATCTGGTAAATCCGTACGCAGGCAGGGCTCCCCGCCTGTAATACGAACCTTCTCAATTTCAAATGCATACATTGCCGAAACTGCACGCTCAATTTCGCGTACAGAAAGCAACTTTTCTTTTGAAAGAAAACATGGATTTGAATCCGCTGGCATACAGTAAGCACAGCGGAGATTGCAACGGTCAGTTACAGAAATTCTTAAATCCGTAAGTGGACGATTGAGACGATCATACTTTTTAGCCATATAAACCACCTTATTTTAAAGGATTTTTTACAGTGTCAACCGCTTCCTTGACCTCATCAATTTCATCCTGGAACTCATCCCTGATTTCTTTTGTTGATTTTTTAAATTCTTTCATCGTTTGTCCGATAGAACGTCCTAACTCTGGCAATTTTTTTGGACCAAAGAGCAATAATGCTACAACCAAAATAATAATTAAACCTGGGATTCCAATACTAGCCATAGGAAAAAACCTCTCTTTTATTTTAAATTTTTGAAAGCGAAAATCATTCACTGACATTCAGTTAGACTTGCACATATTATAAATTGAAAGAATTTTTTCGTCCAGACCAACAGGATAAAAAGTCGGCATGGAAAAAACATCTTTCCTTTTATCGACACTTTTTTTCATTTCCTAAAATCTTTATGCTATGATAGTAAAATAGAAAATCAATTTTTAAAAGAGGAAAAAACTGCCTATGATAATTCAATTCATTCACAACTTTGTTTATGTTCATGTCAGGACAATGTTTCCGGTGAAATCGTCGCCTTTGTTTTAGAATTCTATGATAAATTTTATTACTTAATATGATCTTATCGCACAAAACTCTACAGGAAAAAAAGAAAACCTTTATTTTCCTATTGTCGCTTTGATTGATATGCAAGCTTTGGTTTTATTCTACCTGTTTTATGTTTTATATTTTAGCTAATTTGATGCGAAACTCATATTTATACAGTTTCTTTTATCATTTCTTGGATTTATTATGTTTTCAATTTCAATCATTTTAAAAGAAAAATGACATATTTTGAAGAAACATTCTTTGGATGTTTTATAGACATCTGTCGAAATTATAATTGTCATACTGATTACGATTTTCAATCTGGTTACAACCGAAAACGGACTGGAATTGGACGAGCCGTTTATATTTTCTTTGTCAAAATGATTGCCGTTTCCATTATGATACCGCTTGGTATAGTTGGTTCTACACTTTCAACCATTCTCAGACTGTATGCTCCAATGGTCTATGCGTTGTTAAAGGAAATATTGTCTTTTCATTTTGTATTGTATATGTGCCAGTTGTCCTATTTGTCATTTTCAAAGGTGTTACTTGGTACCACAAGGCATTCATATCTATTAACCAAACAACACCCAATCATTTATACTTTATTTTAGACTTCATGATTGATTCATGATTTGCCGTTATTTACAGACCGACAACTTGAGAAATACTTTATGGAACAAAATTAACTTAGGAAACTTTTGAACCATTTTTTTCTCAATTAGCATGGTGATTATTTTTTTATGTTAGAGAAACCAAAAAAATATTGACCGCTCGGTAAACTTCTATTAAGGTTAAAATATTATAAAATTTCAATAAAGGTGGTTTAAATTTATGAATCGTGTGTACAATTTTTCAGCAGGTCCATCTGTCCTACCGTTACCTGTACTTAAACAAGCACAAAAAGAACTATTAAACTATGAAAATACGGGTATGTCTGTTATGGAGATGAGTCATCGCTCAGCTGCTTTTGAAAACATCATTCAAACTGCGGAAGCACTTTTGCGTGAACTGATGCAAATTCCTAAAAACTATCATGTTTTATTTTTACAAGGAGGCGCTTCAACTCAGTTTGCTGCTGTACCCTTAAATCTATTTAGAACATCTAAAAAAGCAGATTTTATCCATACCGGAAGCTGGTCAAAAAAAGCGATTTCCGAATCGAAAAAATACGGGGAGGTACGAATCATTGCTTCTTCAGAGGACAAGAATTTCTCATATATTCCTGAAATCAACAGCGATATGATTGACCCAAAAGCGGATTTTGTACATATTACAACAAACAATACCATTGAGGGGACCTATTTCCCAGATGTTTTGGATACAAAAGACGTACCGCTTGTTGCCGATATGTCCTCAAATATTTTATCACAACCATATGATATCCAAAAATTCGGTTTGATTTATGCTGGTGCACAAAAAAACTTGGGTCCCGCAGGTCTTACCATTGTCATTGTTCGTGACGATCTTGTTGGCTATGCAATGGCAGAATGTCCAACCATGCTAAATTTACAAACCCATGTCAAAGGAAAATCTCTATACAATACACCACCAGCTTACAGCATTTATATTGCCAAATTGGTTTTGGAATGGTTAAAAGATTTTGGTGGAATCGAGAAAATGTACAAACAAAATAAACAAAAAGCAGCAATGCTGTATGACTTTATTGATCAATCCAAGCTATTCTCCAGTCCAGTCGAAAAATCCGCACGTTCACTCATGAATGTACCGTTTGTTTTACCAACAGACGAGCTGAATCAGCAATTTATTCAAGAAGCAACAGCAAACGGATTTGTGAATTTAAAAGGACATCGTTCTGTTGGTGGGATGCGCGCAAGCATTTACAACGCAATGCCAGTTGAAGGTGTGCAAGCCCTGATTCAGTTTATGCAACAGTTTGAAAATCAAGTACAAGGAGCGAAATAATTAATGAAAATTCAAATGCTAAATGCCATTTCAAAAACGGTTATCGAACAAATGGCAGATGAAAACTACACATTCTATGAAGAACTTGAAAACCCAGATGCATACTTGGTTCGCAGTTTTAAAATGCATGATATGGACATACCCGAATCTGTTTTAGCCATCGCACGTGCAGGTGCAGGAACCAACAATATCCCAGTTGAAAAATGTAGCGAAAAAGGGATTGTTGTTTTTAATACACCAGGAGCCAACGCCAATGCTGTAAAAGAGCTGGTATTGGCCGCTATGCTCATCAGCTCTAGAAATCTTATTCCTGGTCATCAATGGACACAATCACTCCATTCTGGTGCACAAATTCCAGCTGATGTTGAGAAAGGGAAAAAACAATTTGCTGGTACTGAAATTGCTGGAAAAAAACTAGGTGTAATTGGACTTGGTGCAATTGGTGCACTCGTTGCCAACAGTGCGCTAGATTTAGAAATGGAAGTCTTTGGATACGATCCATACATTTCTGTTGAAACCGCATGGAAAATTTCTAAAAATGTTAAACGAGTAAACACCATCGAAGAAATCTTTGAAACTTGTGATTATGTAACTTGTCACGTGCCATTACTAGATTCAACAAAAGAATTTGTTAATGCCGAGCTTCTTTCTAAAACGAAAAAAGGACTGATTCTATTAAACTTTTCACGTGGCGAACTCGTAGATGAAGATGCTTTGGAAGATGCCATTTCACGTAAAATTATCAAACAATATATTACAGACTTTCCAAATGAACGTATTTTAAAAATGAAACATGTGACTGCTTTTCCGCATCTTGGTGCATCTACCGCAGAAGCTGAAGAAAATTGTGCCCGCATGGCCATTAAACAACTAAAACATTATTTATCTCGTGGGAGCATTCGAAATTCCGTAAACTTCCCAACCTTGGAGTTGCCACCAATCTTACATAAAAGGGTTACCATTGTTCATGAAAATATTCCCAATATGATTGGTCAAATCTCTACTTTATTTGCTCAGTCCAATACAAATATTGAAAATCTGTTCAATAAAAGCCGTGGAAAATGGGCATATACAGCCATTGATATTGAAACAGATATTGATGATGCGTTGATTGCTCAATTGCGCACCATACCTGGCATTGTTTTTGTACGTGTTATTTAAAAATATCTTAGTAAGGAGGTCTTAAAATGATTGATTTTCGTCCATTTGCTGCCTTTCGTCCGACTTCTGAAACAGTTGCTCAAGTTGCTGCATTGCCCTATGATGTCATGAGTAGTGAAGAAGCCAGAGAAATGGTAAAAGGAAAACCGCTTTCCTTCCTTCATGTGGATCGAGCAGAAATTGATTTGCCAAAAGATATTTCACCCTATGATCCCGCTGTATATGAAAAAGCAAAAGAAAATCTTTGGCATATGATTGATACAGGCATTTATGTACAAGATGAAAAACCCGCTTACTACATTTATGAATTGACAATGAACGAACGGGTACAAGCCGGAATTGTCGGCGTTTCCTCCATTGACGATTATATGGAAAATCGGATTAAAAAACATGAATTCACACGTGAAGAAAAAGAAATGGATCGGATTTGGCATGTCGATACTTGCAATGCACAAACAGGTCCCATCTTTCTTACCTATCGTGACACCGTTGGCATTCAGCCATTGATCAAAGCGTATATGAAATCCTGTTTGCCTGTCTATGATTTTACTGCAGAGGATGGAGTAAATCACCGCATATGGCATATCACGGACGAACACTTGATACAAACCATTCAAGAAAAATTCAAAGAAATACCAGCTACCTATATTGCTGACGGTCATCATCGCACCGCATCGGCGGTTAAAGTTGGGCTGAAACGAAGACAAAAAGCAGCTTCTGAAAATCCTGAAGCCCCTTATAATTATTTTTTAAGTGTATTGTTTCCGCATGATGAATTATATATTATGGACTATAACCGAATCATAACAGATATGAACGGTCTGACAGTTGAAACATTACTTCAAGCACTGCAAACTGCTTTTCTTGTCGAACAAGCGCCTGCTTCCCCATATCATCCCGAAAAGAAAGGAACTTACGGAATGTATGTGGAGCATCAATGGTATAAGCTGACCTTGAAAAAAGAATTTCAATCTCAAGATGTTATTCAAGGTCTAGATGTCGCACAACTGCAAACGCATGTACTGGAGAAAATTTTCAATATTGGTGATGTGCGTAAAGATACACGAATTGATTTTGTTGGCGGCATTCGCGGATTGAAGGAATTAGAAAGACTGGTTGATACACAAAAAGCAAAAGTTGCATTCTCTATGTATGCACCAACAATGGATGATTTATTAAATGTTGCAGATGCAAATGAGATTATGCCACCCAAATCAACATGGTTTGAACCAAAGCTGCGTAGTGGAATCTTTGTACATCAAATCTAACAAATTCAAATTCCCATTATTTTATTTCATATCTATCTTTAATATTTGGTAAGAAAGCAAAAGTTTCCTTGCTTTCTTATCGATACATAAGATCGATCTTCGAAAAAGACAATACAAAAAAGCAAGGTCAACAACTGTTTTTTAGAGAATTTGACCTTGCTTTTTGAATGACAAAGAAAAAATGATATACAAAAATATACAGCTTCTTTCATTCACAGCCACGTAAAATATCTCCCTGTCTGAAAAATCTATGACACATATTCTTCATTTTCCCACATCTTTAGCAAAAATTCTTTTCATTTTTATCAATGGATTTTGAACAATTTTTCTATATAATAAATAGCCTTATATCTATACATCTAATATGATGAAAAAGCTTTCAAAACAACAAATTTATATTCTTAATATCTCTACTTAAAAAGGATCAATTCTCTCCAAAAAATTCTATAACCGCATAAGTCTAGGACAAAAAGATTACAATCTAAAGAAAAAACACCCGATGATATAAAATTTCACATGAAATTTGACATTTATTTGTCTCTTTTGGCTTTATAAACTTTATCATAAAAAATGGTTCATTCTAAAAAAACGGGAGTTCTCATTTTTTCTTAGTATTATAAAAATAATTTTTCATAAAATATATATATAATTATAATGTTATATTTATTTTCTACACTTTGAATTAAGGTTTTACAATTTCTATACTTATCAATTATGCAGTCGCCCTTTCAGCTTCTTAGTTTTTTATAAAATAATAAAAACTGTAAAACAATTTTGTAGGCAAAATCATTATGAAAAAAATACTTGTACATGGTCAACGCATATCATCTGTCTATGTTCTTACCTCTTAATTATAACTTGCATCTGAAAAATTTTTTCTATATTTTTCAATCTCTCTGGATTTTTCCCACGACTATATGCTATCCTTTTTTTACTAGATGTAAGGGAGTTGAAACAATTGTTAAAAAACCCTGCACGTGTTGCCATTTTATCCATACTCAGCAATACTGTCGTCGTTACTTTAAAATTAATTGTTGGATTTTTCACCGGATCAGTTGCGATTATTTCAGAAGCCATTCATACATTTCTTGATTTACTCGCATCTTGTATTGCCTTTTTCTCTGTCAAAATATCCAACCTGCCACCTGATAAGAACCATCCGTATGGACATGGAAAAGTCGAAAATTTATCCGGAACGATTGAAACCTTGCTGATTTTTATTGCTGGTATATGGATTATTGTTGAATGCATTGAGAAACTCATTCATCCTGAGCCTGTTTCTTTTCCTTCACTCGGAATTGCTGTAATGCTTTTCGGTGCTTTGATGAATTTCATTGTTTCACGAATTGTTCATCGATCTGCCATTGAGAATCATTCCATTGCCATGAAATCCAATGCTTTTCATCTACTAACTGATGTATATACTTCACTAGGTGTTGCTTTTAGCTTACTAATTGTTTCCATCACCAAGTGGACATTTCTTGATCCCTTAATTGGAATCGGACTTGCCATGTATATTATGATCGAAGCCGTTCATTTATGGAGAGAATCCTTTAATCCATTACTGGATAATAATTTACCTGAAAAAGAAGAAGAAAAAGTTCGAACCATCATTGATCACTTCCAAAATGAATTTATTGAATACCATAATTTGCGTACACGTCGCTCTGGTCCAAACACCTATATTGATTTTCACTTAATTGTACAAAAAAATTTAACCGTTGAGGTTGCACATGAATTATGCAATAAAATTGAATTTGCCATCAATGAAAAATTTCCAAAGGCTGAAACCTTTATTCATTTAGAACCTGAAGATGAAGCATTATGTCAAAATGAATCCACGTAAATACCAGCTCCGATATAGTCGTATAATTCAGGCTTTTCGGAGCATTTTTGATTCATCAACCTCAAATGGAACATATAAGAATGAACCAGAAACAGATGATTTTAAGAAAAGATTAAGAAAAGAATATACCCCACATTAAGATTTAACCATTATACTTATCTCACATAAACAATTGAAAGTGAGGTGAAACCAAATGGAACCCTATAAAATACTTGTTGTTGATGATGAAAAAGAAATCCGAGATGCGATTGAAATTTATTTAAAAAATGAGAATATGATTGTGTTAAAAGCCGAAGATGGTGTGCAAGCTTTAGAAATTTTAGAGAAAGAAACAGTTCATTTAATTTTATTAGATATTATGATGCCACGAATGGACGGAATTTCAGCGACCTTTAAAATTCGTGAACAAAAAAATATTCCAATCATTATTTTAAGTGCGAAAAGTGAAGATACTGATAAAATTTTGGGACTACAAATCGGTGCAGATGACTATGTAACAAAGCCTTTTAACCCTTTAGAATTAATCGCTCGTGTTAAATCTCAACTTAGACGATATATTACACTTGGTATTTATGAAGGAACCAAGCAGACCATTGATTTAAACGGACTGGTATTAGAAGAAGAAATGAAACAAGTTTCTTTACATGGAGAACCGATTAAATTAACACCGATTGAATACAAAATTGTAGAACTTCTAATGAAAAATGCCGGTCGGGTTTTTTCTATTCATGAAATTTATGAAAAGGTGTGGAATGAACCAAGTTATAATGCCGAAAATACAGTTGCTGTGCATATTCGCAAAATTCGGGAGAAAATTGAAATTGACCCAAAAAATCCAAGATATTTAAAGGTGGTGTGGGGAATTGGGTACAAAATGGAAAAATAACAATTCTATTCTAATTTTAATCTTTTTAATTATTTACGGTTTATACGGATTATTCGCATCAATTAATGGTGCTCCAAAATATATGCAAACCAGTTATTTTAAAACCAATCAGTTTTATCAAGAACTGACACAGTTTTTGGATGACTTAAATCATTATGAAATCAATTTCTATACAAAAGAAGAATTAAAAAAATTCATTACTGTCACATCAGAGGAAATTACTGAACATCGAGAACGTTATGGATCACTTAGCGAACAAATTCAAAATATTCGCGATCAATATACAGCAAAAATTCAAGAAGCATTAGACAACAATCAAAAAGATATTGCCGAAATTTATACCAAAGAACGCGATACCAAAATTGAAGACATTAAAATGAACTTTACCGATAACAAATATGTAGAAGAAAAAATTCGAAAAGAAAAAGAAAACTGGATTGACAAAAATTACTATAATTATTTTTCGAAATCCGATTTTTTAGAAGAGGCAAAAAAAGTCTTTGTCTATCGGCTGGTTGATGAAAATACTGGTAAGGTATATAGCAATATCAATGAATTAAAAATTTCAAAAGCGGATGAAAAAGGCAACCAAAATGATCTCGAGTTTCGCATGGATTGGCCAAACAACGAGTTGAATTTTCAGACAACGGACTATTTGGAAGGTTTTTTTTATGATATGGTGGACAGCGTCAGCCAATCACATTTTGATGGAACAATAGAAACACCTCCCATTGTAACCTTTGATAATCTAACCGGATATATCGGTTTACTGAAAAATATTCCTGGAACTGAAAATTTAAGTGTTGTGGAAAATTCTCGTAACTATTTTTTTCATCAAATGGTTTATTTATTTTTGTTTATCACAAGTATCTTTGCCCTTTTACTGGCTTTACAAAGGCTGAAAAAAATTCAATGGAATCTTTCTTATTTCGAAAATATCCGGAAGTTATATGAGAAAATGCCCATCGATTTGCGCATCGTTTTATTTTTATTCAGCTTGCTAATCGGATTCAACTTATTTCAAAATACGTATTTATGGCTGGATCATAACAGTTATGCCCAAATCATTGCATATATGATTCAAGAATTCATCAATTATGCCTTCTGGATTTTCCTATGCTTTATTCAAGGATACTTCTTAAAGAAATATTTAGATGATGACAAACTGTTAAAACAAGATTGGCAAAACAGCGTTACAAAACGATTAAGCATTTATCTTAAAGAAGCATTTTCCAACAAAAAAAACGGAACCAAAGTATTTATTATCTTAACTTTAGCATTTTTATTTGGTGTATTTTCCATCTGCATTGTTACACCATTGGCTATTATTTATATCCCGGCATTTACATTTATTGCCATTCCAATTTTGATTTATGTTTTAAAAATGACTGGATATTTCAATCGAATTATAGATGCAACAAAACGGGCAGTACTTGGACAAAAGACACCCGATCTACCAGTCAAAGGAAAAACAAGTCTAGCAGAGCTTGCTGAACATATTAATATATTAAAAAATAATATTCACAGTTCACAACAAGCACAGCAAAAAAGTGAACGGTTAAAAACAGAATTGATTACGAATGTAAGTCATGATTTACGCACACCGCTTACATCCATTATCACTTACACAGATTTATTAAAACGTAAAGGCTTAACTGAAGAAGAAAAAGCGTCATACCTCGATATTATTGATCGAAAATCCAAACGTTTGAAAGTGCTGATTGATGACCTATTTGAAACCTCTAAGATGGCATCTGGCAACATCGAATTGCAAAAATCTCCCGTTGATTTGGTTCAGCTTTTAAACCAGTCATTAGCAGAATATGAGGAAAAAATCCAAAACAGTCAGCTACAATTTCGGATTCAAACAAGTGAACCACAAATCATCGCCATTGTTGATGGACAAAAAATGTGGCGTGTATTCGATAATCTAATCGGAAATATTTTGAAATACAGCCTAGAAAATACTCGTGTTTATATTATGATGAAACAAACACCAAATGAAATTAAAGTCGAGTTTAAAAATATTTCAAAATTCGATTTGGGTGGAAACGTGGATGAACTCATCGAGCGCTTTAAACGTGGAGATCAGTCCCGACACACCGAAGGATCGGGACTTGGGCTTGCCATTGCGAAGTCTATTGTCGATTTACATGGTGGAACACTTGACGTTCATTTAGATGGAGATTTATTTAAAATTACAATTATATTATATAGATAAAGTTGATAAAAATAAAGTAGCCTTGTCCCCGTTTAATTTTCAAAACAAGGCTACTTTTTATATCATTTTATAAAGAAACTGAACAAAATCAAAAATGATTTTTTGTATATTTAACCCCTCTTTATCAAGTAAGACCTAACATCTGGCAATAAACATGCCTAATTTTTTTTAAGTTAATATAAAAAATTTTAAAAAACTGGTTTAACCCCCCCCCCCCCCTTTTCTACAAAAAATATTTTTGTTCTAACTCCTTTGATTTTATGGACTCCTATTTTTTTACTAGCTTAACATGGAAAATAAATTTTCCGTTTGATTACAATTTCATGAAATACAGATGAAAGTGGGCAAACAAAGTACAAAAGGATAATGCTACAGTGTAGCAAATTTATCTATCGGTTTCTTTATGATTTATTTAAGCATATGGAAGCAAAAAATTGATCTAAATGTCCTCTTGTTACCTTTTTATCCAACATAAAAGATATGACTTTTTATTGGAATTTATCCCTTTTTGGATTTTTTGACTTTCCAGTTTCCGAAAAATAGCATATAATTTAATTTAGCGCGTCAAAGCAGTACATAAGATTTACCACGCTGTAAAATAAACAATATCTAAAGTACATTATTTTGTGAAAATGAATATTGCATAAGAGAGGAAGAAACAATATGCCAGAAGCGATTTTTGGTGCAATTGAAGCCGGAATGATTTATGCCATTATGGCACTGGGTGTCTACTTATCTTTTCGGATATTGGATTTCCCAGATTTAACCGTTGACGGAAGCTTTGTAACAGGTGCAGCAACCGCAGCGATTTTAATTGTAAACGGATATCATCCGCTGATTGCAACCCTTGCAGCCGTTGCCGCCGGATTTATTGCCGGTGCGATTACAGGATTATTGCATACAAAAGGCGGCATCAATCCTTTACTTGCCGGAATTCTTATGATGATTGCCTTATATTCAATTAATCTGCGGATTATGGGAAAACCAAATTTACCATTATTGCGTGAAGAAACAGTCATTACCGGAATCAACAATATATGGGAAAGCATTGGATTAAATGGACTATTTGGAAGTATTCTCAACGCCATCGGACTTGGTGACGTACTACCAAGTACATGGGGTGTACTGATTGTTATGCTGATTGTTACACTCTGTATTAAATTTCTATTGGATATCTTTTTACGTACAGAAATCGGGCTGGCTTTACGGGCAACTGGTGACAATGAAGGCATGGTACACAGTTTTGCTGCCAATACAAAAAATATGAAGGTTTTAGGACTGGCCATCTCCAATGCACTTGTAGCCCTTTCTGGTGCACTAATTGCTCAATATAATGGATTTAGCGATGCTGGAATGGGGATTGGAATGATTGTTATTGGGCTGGCTTCTGTAATTATTGGTGAAGCGATTTTCGGTCATAAAACCATTGTTCGAGCTACATTGGCAGTGATCGGAGGCGCCATTATATATCGAATCATTATTGCACTGGCCATGCGGGTACCGTTTTTGGAAACTGGCGATATGAAACTGATTACCGCTTTAATTGTGATTATTGCACTGATCCTTCCACGATTTATCAACAAACTCCAGGAAAAACAGCGCAAACGAAAGCGGTTGGCAGAATTGCAGGCGGGAAATGGAGGGGAAAATTTTGCTTCAAATTAATAAAGTCAATAAAATTTTTAATGAAGGTACACCCGATGAAAAAATGGCACTTTCCAATATTCAACTGCAATTAAAAAAAGGAGACTTTGTAACGATTATTGGCAGTAACGGTGCTGGAAAATCCACGCTAATGAACATTGTATCAGGAAAAATTTTTCCCGACACCGGAAATGTACAAATTGCTGGCATTGATACAACAACGATGCCTGAACATAAACGTGCACATTATATCGGTCGTGTATTCCAAGACCCTATGGCAGGAACTGCACCAAATATGACAATTGAGGAAAATTTGGCAATTGCTTATAACCGAACCAAAACACGTACCTTACGCTTAGGCACATCCAAAAAACGCAGAGATTTTCTTTGTGATCAACTGGCAACCCTTCATCTGGGATTAGAAAACCGTTTACAGGCAAAGGTTGGTTTGCTTTCCGGAGGTGAACGCCAAGCACTTTCCCTTTTAATGGCAACCTTTACAGAACCAAAAATTTTATTGTTAGATGAGCATACAGCAGCACTTGACCCTTCCCGTGCTGAGCTTGTCACACAATTGACAAAAGAAATCGTCGAAATGCATAATCTGACCACACTGATGGTTACACACAATATGCAGCAAGCTTTGAACTTAGGAAACCGCTTGATTATGATGGATAAAGGACAAATTATCTTTGAAAGTGATGAAACAGAAAAACAAAATCTAACCGTTGAAAAGCTAATGACCGAATTCCAACGAATTCGTGGTACTCAATTCATGAGTGATCGTGCATTATTGGCGTAATCAAAAATATAAAAAATCCATCTGGTAAGTAATTTTATCAGATGGATTTTTTATATTTCATCTGATTTGTAATGCCCTTTTAGAAAATAAATCCCATAAGTTCTCACCATATAAATCTGCCAAATCACTTCCTTTATCCTTACATAACTTTTCCCTACATTTATATTGAAATTTTTGTAAAAAAAGTTATAATTTAGTTTATCACACAAAAGTAATAAAGTGATAAAACTAAAATAGGGAGAGATTATTTATGAAGAAATGGAAATTGGGCTTATCTGCCGCATTGGCTTCTATGCTTACTCTTGCGGCATGCGGCAACAACAATGACAATACATCTGAGCCACAGCAGTCTGATAACAATGGGAACGCAACACAAACCTATACCATCGGATTGACACAATTTGTGGAACATCCTTCGTTAGACGAAGCGACAAAAGGTTTTAAGCAAGCCATTGCAGATGCCGGATTACAGGTTGAATACGATGAAAAAAATGCACAAAATGATCAAAACAACACCATTACCATTGCACAAAATTTTGTTTCGCAAAAAGTGGATTTAATTTTTGCCAATGCGACACCATCCGCACAAGCTGCAGCAAATGCAACTACGGAAATTCCAATTATCTTTACATCCGTTACTGACCCAGTAGCTGCCAATCTGGTTGAGTCAATGGAAGCGCCAGGTAGCAATGTAACAGGTACAGCTGATGGTCATCCGGATGCCATTCCAAATACAATGAAATTTATCGCAGAACAAATGGGTTATCAAACAGTTGGAACCGTTTATAATGCTGGTGAGGCAAACTCTGCAACACAAATTGAAATTATGAATGAGGAAGCAAAAAAATATAATCTTACCGTTGTTGAACAATCTGTTTCAACAAGCTCTGAAGTAAAACAAGCTGCTGAAGCATTGGTTGGAAAAGTAGACTGCATTTACATTATTACAGATAATACAGTTGTTTCTGCGTTAGAATCTGTTATCCAAGTCGCAACCGATAAAAAACTACCTTTATTTGTTGGAGAATTGGATTCAGTAAAACGTGGTGGATTTGCGGCATATGGTTTCAACTACTATGACATTGGATATGAAGCTGGAAAAATGGCTGTTCAAATTTTAAAAGATGGAAAAAGCCCATCTGAAATTCCTGCACTATTCCCACCGAATCTGGCTCTACACATCAATAAAACAGCTGCTGCAGACATGGGTGTAGAAATTAAAGAATCAGAATGGACAGACGCACAATACATTGAATAAACCATCGCAATGGAGCATATTTTTCCATCTCTTTTCACCTTGTAGCAAAATGTTCTCATAGGAGAGCCTTCATAAAGAAGTGAAGTGGTCTCCTCTAAACTTTATAATCACTCAGAACGAATCTAAAGAAAATGAGAATAACAATTAAGGTTCGAATGTAAAAAGAGAAGATATTTATCATGTAAATTGGAAGTAAAAAAAGCACTTTTATCAAACCATTTGGATCCATCCCAAACTGTCCATTTGCTGATGGAATTGTAAATATGGCTTAGGTCAGTTTACAAGGAACTACACACAGACCGAGAAACGGGCTGCTGACAACAAATAAAGGCTGAATACCTCGCACTTTCCTTGTGCTTGATGTTCAGCCTTTATTTGTTGTCCAGGGTTTCTCCAAAGGAGCCTCCCCCTTTGGCACACGACTTTTCGAAGCAAAGTATAGTGTGTTATACACTTGTCGGCAAGGGCATTTGAAGCAGCAAGAAAACATGGCTTTGTTTGGGACTAAAAAGCCAGAAACAAAGGACTGATTTCATCAGCAGACAGGGCACGTATATGAAAGTCCCATTCCTCGTCCTACGCTCCGACTTGTGACAATGTGTCCTGCGAAGTTGTGGTCCACACTCCCAGAAAAGTAGCAGGACAGCGGGCAACCGTCAAGGCTACAATGAACAGGCTTTCGCCCGACATTACCCTCCTTCTCTACCCCGGCTGGCTGTGCTATCCCCCAATAAATGGGAATAACGCTGCCTTTTTTTCAAAAGAAAAGCAAACCCTAAAATGAGAACAATGTTTAGAATTCAAACGACTATACTACCTTCCATCTTCGGAGTACCACCTGACAATAATACATTTCCTGTAAACTCTGTCACAAACAAATTTGGGTAGTCATCTGCCAATGATACTCCACCGAGAATAATTGCTCCAACACAATTCCAAATAAAATGCATCATAATGGGAGCAATTAAAGATTGCGTATATTCCAATACTATTGTCATTAACAGACTCATTGTTAAAACATTCATAACCGGAATGATACCTGCTTCAAATGCGCCCCCATGCATAAATGTAAACAATGCCGTTGTAATTATTGTGGCAACAAATACATTATAGTTAGTTTTAAGCATTTGATACAAATATCCTCGCACAAGTAACTCTTGCATAATCGTATTGATAAATACAGAAAAAATCCATAACCACAGCATGAATACAATATTATGGTCAACGATTCTCATTGTTCCAAACGAGATTAAAATGAGTGTTACCGTTCCAACCCAGATAATGCCTGCCACAATGCCTATGGCACTATTTTTTAATGGAGAAGAAACAATGTGTAGTTTTATTTTTCTCTTTTCAAATAACCAAAAAATTATTGTTAAACCAACAATTGATAAGAAAGGAATCAGTTCTGCCCAAAATCTCCAAACAGCTCCATTTGATAAATTAGGGATTGGTGACAAACTCGCTAACAGTGCCCACCCTACAAAAAATATAAGTGTTTTCCCAGTCATAATAAGTAATTTTTTCATTTATCTTTTCCTTTACATTTCTTTTATCAAATTTGAAAGAGAAACTCTTCAACAAACTTAAATTTATCGCTCTCTCATTTCCGCCCCCGCTGTGGGTTTGGATTTTTCATCAAGTCTGACTTCTCCGTTATCTTTTTCAGCTACTTCTTTCCTTCCTCTGACAGCTTTCCATAGTTCAGCCGGAGCTGCTTACAAATAAATGCCATAGACGCTTGTTCCAGATCGCCACCTTGCAAGTAGAGCTTCTTCCATGTGGACGGGGAGATTGAAAAGCTGGTGGATAACCTGACTAGGGCAAACAATGTCCTGCTCTCCTATGTGAAGATAGCGGAATTGATGGTGGAAGCTATCAGCCCGGAACAGGTCAGCCAAATTTCCGGCTACCTTGATACTTGGGACAGCGTATCCTTTGACGACAAGCGGAAGGTGGTGGACTTGATGATTACCAGCATAGCCGCCACAAGCGACAGCTTGAATATCCCATGGAAAATCTGACGGGAAATATACCTCCCGTCAGACCGTTGCCCTGTGTAGTCCCTTGTAAACTGAACTTTAATGATTTTACAAAACTCAATTAGATTATGCCTCACCCTGTTTTGCATGGATGAGTTGGATATGTGTTTTAAATCAATCCCCACAGACTTAAAAAGAACACAAACCATATAATCTAGGGAACATATAAAAATAACTAAATACCTACTGAAACAAAGCAATTTTTCAGCAGGATACACCTCAATATAGATTTTGACTTTCAAAACCACTACACAACATTACAAAATTAGAATAAGAGAAAACACTTGTTATCTGGAATAGCATGTTATGGCTTTTTTGTTTACTCGGAAACTGAAAGATAGAAACCCTGCCAAAAGAAAAATGGAAAAAAGATAAGAACATTCTTTATGAGGAAAGAAAAAGATCATTACATGAAATGGTATTTTGTATCAAAGATTACAGAAAACTTAAATATCGAATTGTCTCTTTGCGTCAATGTATACTTGCAAATCATACAGATTTGTGACGCAAAGAGACAATCTGTTTGTACATATGATTTAATTTCACTACATTTACAGCGACTTATTTTACAAGATATTGGCGCATTCTTTACATTACCTTGTATCATCCTACATTGGTAACAGCCACTGCTCAATTCCCAAAATATCGATTTTTATTGGTCTAGGCAATACTTAGATCATTTTCATTATTGCTTCACAATTCGATACGAACCTTTAAAGTATTCGTTTGTTGATCGTATTTATAAGAACCACCAAATGTTTTCGTTAATCCCTCGATCGGAACTAAAAGATGTGTATCTTGAAACTTAATAGGCATAGATAAAGTCACAGTATTTCCGTTTATTTTTGCTCGCTTTTCTCCTATTTTCCCTTCCAACTTTTCTGTACCTTTTGTTATTACAACCGTTTGTAAATTTTTTGAAATGATAATTTTTGCTCCAATGATTTCTGCAAATTCATCGGCTGAAACATAATTGTACTGATCATTTATACGTAAGCTCTTTTGTTCAAAAATTCTCGTTTTCCCATTTAGCACAGTTTTAATCTTTTTGATAGAATCATCTGGGTCAATAGAAGGCATTACTGAAAGTCCCAATGCCTGTTTCACTAAATCAGCAATCATATTATGCCCTTTCTGATTGGGATGCGGATCAAAGCTAAATTTTGCTGCATCCACATTGGTTAAACCTACCTGCTGAAACGGAGTATATACATCAACAATCAAATATCCTAATGATTGATGTTTCTGTACAATTGCATTAAGCTGAGGAATATACTTTTCCGTATAGGCACCAAACGGTACTCCAATAAATGAAGTATGCACAAATGGATTGTAAAAATTATTCACCACTAGCTGTGCTTTGGGTGCAAGCTGTTTGATTTTTGATATCAATTGCACCCAATTCTTTTCAAATTGTGCAATTTGTGCTTGAAATACTGCAACTGTTTCTGCATCATTCAATATTTCTGTCAATTCCGAAAACTTTTGGATCATTTGGCTCAATTCATTCAATGATGAAGGATTCTGCAAGGAAGGACCCAGCGCAGTCATAATCATTTCTGTAAACGGACGAAGCAAATCATTTGATCCAATCGAGAGTGTCAATATATCTGCCTGTTGAATGGCTGTTTGTACTTCTTCATTTTGCAACGCCACCAAAAACTCTGTACTGTTCATTCCGTTGACCGACAAATTGATCACAGTTGCTTCTAGAGCTGCACCGACTTGAGCAACAAATCCCATATCAGTATCTGATAAACCATATCCATACGCAATGCTATCCCCAAGCGCCACATAGACCTTTTTATCTTCTTCTGCTCTTGTCAATGTAACATAACTGAACAATCCTCCGCATAACAAAATAATGACCAAAAACAAAGTTTGTACCTGCTTCATTCTTCCAAGCCTCCTTTTTTATTCTACTGATTTTAATGATTCAACCATATGAATGCGCTTTAATTTAAAATACATGACAAAATTAACCAAAAAAGAAAATCCAAGTGTTAAAACAGTAGCATAAACATAGCTGATATTTTGAATGATTCTTGGAAACATTGTATAATCCATTTCTGTTGCAGAAAGTGTATAATTGTGCAGCAAGATACCAAGAAACAATCCAAATATCGTACCAAGAACAGTCAATATAATATTTTCCCGGAAAATATATTTTCCAACTTCTGAATGATAAAATCCAAGTACCTTAATGGTTGCAATTTCTCGAACTCGCTCACTGATATTGACATTGGTTAAATTATATAAAACAATAAAAGCCAACAATCCTGCTGAAAAAATTAAAATCCATACAACGCTGTTTAAACTTTTCATCAACTGATCCATTGTTTCATTGGATGAAGAAAGAAACGCACAAGAAGCAATTTCATCTTTTTGTGTTAATTCTTGAACATAGGCTGAATCATTTCGCTTTTCTTCACTGACTTTGACCAACAATGTACTATAAACTGGATCGATTTCGAATAGTTCTTTATATACATTTGGTGTCATATAAAGATGGTGATAAAAATAATTTTCAGCAATCCCTGTAACTTTTACAACTTTTGTTTTGGTTTCCGTTATTTGTAATGAAATAGAGTCCCCTTGTTTAATGCCAAGAATATTTGCCATCTTTTCTGTCAAAATCACACCTTCATCTGTAAGAGGAAGCAATTTTTTACTCTTTCTATTTTGCAGTAAAATATAATCTTGTAAGCGCTCACTCTGTTTTGGGACAGTCATAACGAGGGATTTTGTCATACCATCGCTAGAAATATCAACCGATTGCTCAGATACATATAAAGCATCCTCAATGCCTGGTTCCTTTAACTGAAATTCATCCGAATTCACATGTTCTGTCAATGAAATGGTCATTTGGTATTGATACAACCGATCATACTGCTCAATAATAATGGAACCAATAGAATCTTTTAATCCAAAGCCAAGTACAAGCAAGGCTGTACAACCACTGATACCAAATACAGTCATCATCAAACGCCTTTTATAACGAAAAATATTTCTGAATGTCACCTTATAAATAAAACTGAATCGTCTCCAAATAAAAGGTAGACGCTCCATCAAAATTTTCCTTCCAGGGGGTGGTACTTTAGGTCGCAATAGTGAAGCTGCATTTTCCTTCAATTCTTTTACACAAGAAAAAATTGTTGGAATAACCGTGAAAATTAGAGCCAAAAAAACAGCAAAAAGTACATTGAACCAATCAAATTTTAACTGCAACTCTGGCGTAGAAAACATATTTTGATAAGGGGTATAAACCGCTTCAGGCAATAAATAGGTTCCAATCAGGCTACCAAATACACTGCCGATCAGCGTAGCAGAAATGCTATATGTGATATATTTCATCGCAATTGAAAACTTTCCATAGCCTAAAGCTTTCAACGTTCCAATATAACTTCTTTGCTCCCCGACCATTCTTGCCATCGTCGTTAGACATACCAGTGCAGCAACAAGAAATAAAAAAACGGGAAATACTGCAGACAATCCTTCTATGCTTTTGGTACTATCTTGAAATTCTACAAAGCCAGCATTTTGCTGCTGGTTTAATACAAGCCATTCTGGTTCAGGAATTTTGGCAAGCTGCTGATATGCATTTGCAATTTCATGCTTTCCTTTTTCAATTTCAGATAAAGCCTGCTCTTTTTGTGCTTGAATTGCTTTTAGCTGCTCATCAGACATGAAAGCCGTTGCTTCCGAAGTTAACGAACTCTGTTCTAACATATTTTTTTCTGCTGACGCTAGATGCGCTTTTTGCTCTGCCAACTTTTCTCGAACCTCTATTATATTTTCTTGTTTAAAAATGGCTGCACGTGTCTCACCGAGCTGCTGAAGCAATTTTTCGCTTGGCGCTAGTGCCTCCTCATAGTCAGGGGAAAAACGGCTAATTTGATCTGTTGGTTGAACTGTTACATATATTTCATGCCAAATCTCATCCTGAAACAATGTGTCATAGCCAAGCAGAAAAAATTCCAGCTTCCCATTTCCAATGGTACTTGTTCCTCGTTCCAGTGATAAATAATCTGGTCGTTTGATAAACCCAACCACTTGAAATTGTGTCTTGGATATTTTTTCAGTTAATTTCTCCTCTGTCCCCGATTTTAAGTGCAATGTATCTCCGATCTGCACATGAAAGATATTTTTCCCCCGTATATCTACAACTACCTCATTTTCATTCTTTGGCATTCTCCCTTCCAATAAAACTGGTTGGTTCACTACATTTTTATCCACAGTATAGTTTGTCTGAGGCAACCCGAACAAACGAACGACCACATCTTGTTGCGATAGCTTCAATTTTGCATCGATCTGCTTGATTGCCGTCACCTGCTTGATGGATTCCAAATCTTTGACAGCTTGTATATCCTCAGCTTGAAAACCAACAGTTGAAATCAAACGAAAATCCATAAAATTCGTATCAGACAAATAAGAATCGGCGGTATGCTGCATGTCTATACTGGTTACACGAAGTCCGACAAAAAAAGCCACTCCGAGCATAATTAACAACATAATGCTGAAAAAGCGACCAAGCGTTCCTTTGATTTCCCGAAATGTATCTTTTCTGATTGCTTTCATTACCACTCAATCCTTTCAGCAGATAGTGGTTCAGAATTTTCCAATATTTCTTCCACACGCCCGTTTTTCATTTTAATGACCTTATCTGCCATCGGTGTAATGGCATAATTATGTGTAATTACAATAACTGTCATTTTTTCTTTTCTACATGTATCTTGCAAAAGCTTTAAAATCATTTTACCCGTTTCATAATCCAGCGCACCAGTCGGCTCATCACAAAGCAAAAGTTTTGGATTTTTTGCAAGTGCCCGTGCAATCGCAATTCGCTGCTGTTCACCGCCAGAAAGCTGTGCAGGAAAATTATCCTTTCGCTTTTCCAATCCAACTTGTGCTAGAATTGTTGACGCATCTAATGGATTCTGACAAATTTCTGTTGCAAGTTCAATATTTTCCAAAGCGGTTAAGTTTTGTACCAAATTATAGAATTGAAAAACAAATCCAATGTCTTCACGCCGATATCGAATCAGCTCCTTTTCTGAACACGCATGTATTTGTTCTCCATCCACAATCAATTGACCCTCATCACAGCGATCCATTCCACCCAAAATATTTAAAACGGTACTTTTACCAGCGCCGCTTGGACCAACAATGACAGCAAACTCTCCTTTTTCAACAGAAAATGTTGCACCAGATAAAGCAGGAATCTCTACCTCTCCAATTTGATAGCTTTTTTTGATATTTTCTACGGAAATAAACATAAAAGTGGCTCCTCTTTCCACATGCATTTTTATTCATTATATCATAAGAATCTGTAAATCTAACGATAAATCTATGAAAATAAAAACGGTTCAAGCACTGAACCGTTCCTGATCTATTCATCATCTCTTCTAAAATCTATTTATAACATCGGCATATATAAAACAATCACTCCACAAAAAAGTCCCAAAAAAATCCCACATACCACGTCTGATGGATAATGTACTTTTAAATATACACGTGAAAAAGCAATGGTCACAGCAAACAAAAAACAAAAAAAACTAACCCAACCATTCAATGGACTCAGAATAAAAAACGAACAAAAAGCAGAAGCGGTATGGCCTGACGGAAAAGAATATGTAATCGGCGGTGGTACCTTTAATTGAAAATGTCTAAAATGAAAAAACGGACGCTTTCTTCGGATGACATGTTTAATTAAACCCTCCCCAATTGTCGTTGTTAAAATCAATCCTAAAATAACCTGAATGGCCATATGCTGCGTTTGTTCATACCAAAATAACATAAAGCTAATAAAAATCCAAACATATCCATAATTTCCCAAAAAAGAAACAATGGGCATAACTCGATCCAAAAATTTGGTATGACAACGATTATTAATTTGGTTCAATATCCGAATATCCCATTCTTTAATGGCTGCAAGCATCGTTGAAATCCAACCTTTCACATATTAAGCAATCAATTTTTTGAGTCTCTTATTTTTATTGTATCATAGTTGCTTTTTATTTTTTATAAAAAATTTTTTCAGATCAAACAGTAGACCATATTTCTATAAATCCATGTTCAAACATTATAAAAATGACATTAATATTTTAGTAAACTCAAACGTGTTTCCTCTGAAAAATTTTGTACATTATACAAAATGAGTGTCTCAGAAATGCCCTCTGCTTGTGCATAGTCCAAAAGTGGCAAGTTCAAAAGCCGAACATCCATTACATGAATTTCTGCAAAATGCGCCGTTAAAAACGGAATCAGACAATTGGCATAAGAATCTTTTACTACCATTAATTTTTTCCCATTTGCCACATCCGTACGCAAAATTAAAAGTGGTTGATTTTGATTTAAAAAGACTCCATATTGATCCTTCTCACGTAAAAAACGTCGCTCATACATGGAATCCTTCATTTCATTGGCGTTCAGATCATAAACTGAAACCTGTTCTTCTCCATCTCGATGAAAGATTTCCAAAGTATCTGGTTTAACAAATGTAAAATTGCCTTTTGAAAATAAAGTTCCATAAAATTTTGTACTCGCCTGTTCAATTTCAAATTGATCCAAAGAAAGTGGTTCAATACCATAGGCCTGACAAAAAGCTGTATAAGCATAGTAAGCACCGCGTGTTGTCCAATGATGATCGGTTTTATAATAAATCGATTCTTCTGAGTGCCTTTCCATCACTGGCAATACATCTACAAAATGCGCCGATGTTGTTTGTTTTTGTATTTGTTGCAAAACCAATCCCTCGTCATACGGATCGGCAAATTTTGGCAGCTTCTCTTCCCAAATCTTTGTTGCAGTTGGTGCAATCATTACATAAGTTGGCAGCACCTTGGCAAAGGTCTCAATATATCCCATATTTTTCTTCAATAAATTCATATCTGGTTTTTTAAAATCTTGAATCAAATGATTATCCTTTCCAATAAATACTCCATTCCGATCCTTTTTACCCAAAATCCGCTCTATATTTGATTTTATCGCAATCATTTCATCACGAAGTGGAAATTGATCCGCCACATAGGTTTCAAAAGATGCAGTAAATTCACCAGAAAACAGTGCTTCTTTTTCCAAAATTGGGCGGTTCTCTAATGCACGATTTTCAAGTGGAGAAAATTTTTGATCCTTTTTCATAACAAAAAAGAAAAGAAAAAATGCCAAATACAAAACAAATCCGATTACAATTCCTTTTTTCATTCGCGCATGCATAAAACCGTCCTCCTATCTAAAATCGAAAATATAAAAATGGATTATACGTTTCATCAACCAAATATGCTGTACAGATCAAAAGAAGCAATACATAAAGCAGCAGCTGAAACCAGAAGGAAAGTTTTTGAAAATAACGCCATACAAGCGGTGTTGCAGCAATAAAGCCAAACAAAAAAATCATAAAATAATTCGATAAGCTATACAAAGCAGTAGAATTCACCCAATCCGTTCCAGCCAGACCAAACATAGTTTTTAAATAAACACCTGCATCACTTAAGCTGTCTGAAGCAAAAAAGACCCAGCCGAGCAATACGACAAGCAATAAATATCCATGTGCCAACCAAATTGGAATTCGATTAAGCAGCTTTTGCAAAAAAATACGTTCCAGAATGATAAAAAACGCAAAGTACAAGCCCCAAACAATAAAATTCCACCCAGCTCCATGCCAAAATCCGGTTAGAAACCAGACGATCAGCAAATTTCGATACAGCTTAAGCGGACGGACTCGATTGCCTCCAAGCGGGATATAAACGTAGTTTCGAAACCAACTCGTTAAAGTCATATGCCAGCGCCGCCAAAATTCCGAAACACTTTTTGCTGTATAAGGATAATTAAAATTTTTCGGCAATTCAAAGCCAAACATTTTACCCAAACCAACTGCCATATCGGAATAGCCACTGAAATCAAAATAAATTTGTAAAGCAAATGCAATCATTCCAAGCCATGCACCCAAAACACTTAACTCCTCTGGCGGTGTCGTATGCATGGTTTCCCACAACAAGCCAATTTGATTGGCAATGAGAACCTTTTTCCCAAGTCCTTGAATAAAAAGCAATACACCATCTGCAAACTGCCCAACTGTCTCTGTTCGATGATCGAGTTCCTTTGCAACTTTATCATAGGTAACAATCGGACCCGCTATCAACTGTGGAAACATAGCAACATAAGCCCCAAATGATATAAAATTTTTCTGTACATCAATTTTGCCCCGATATAAATCAATGGTATAACTCATCGTTTGAAACGTATAAAAAGAAATTCCGATGGGCAGCGCAATCGTCAAAAATGAAATGTTAAGCCCAAATGTATGATTCAAGCTATCCATAAAAAAATTAAAATATTTAAAAAAACCAAGCAAAGCAATATTAACCGCAATTGAGCTGATAAGACCCAAACGTGCAATTTGTTTTCGATGGCGATTCTTAGCAATAAGCAATCCCATACAATAATCCCACATCGCCGAAAATAGCATAACCAGAACATAAATCGGCTCACCCCATGCGTAAAAAATCAAACTCCCAGCAAAAAATATGAAGTTGCGCATGCATCTTGGGCTAATATAATAAGCGGCCAAAAACAATGGCAAAAAAATAAATAAAAATATTAAACTGCTAAAAACCATGCTTTATCCATCCCAAATTTAATCTGTAAAATAAGCATAACCAAATTCCATATCACAATTTTAAACAAAATTCTTTTTTTCAAATTCATCTCACCAAAAATTCCAGCTGCTTTCAATCCACTCAGTACCTTGATAAAATACAGAGAATCCATAAAAAATAACAGAAAACTGAATTTAACAGAAATTTCATATTTTACATTTTAATATAAAAATGATAAAAATAAAAAATCCGTTAGAAAAAAAGCTACTTTCGTAACGGATTCTCTCACTTCTGCTCATTCGTTAACCGATATTGAAAACTTCTTATTCAAATAATGCCTCAAAATTTTTAACAATGTCTTTTGCATGTGCATCTATCACCAATAAAATATACTTCCCTTTTGTAACAAGCTGATGCTCCATAATCAGCTGCTTTTGTTCTGGATATAACATATTTGCTTCTGCTGTCAAAACCCATTGCTCAAGTGCAGCTTCAATCTCTACAACACTTTTTTCATCAGCAGCTTTAAGTACCAAAATTTCATTGGCATGTGCCGACATCAGCGGCATAACCGCAAAATAGTGATCTAAAGTATCCAACGATATGCCATAGCGATCAAAAAATAATTCTGGATCAACCTCGACTAGCTTTGGCATTTCAATATCCGCTGTAATCCTTTCATATATCTCTTGACACGTGAATGCTTCTTTGTTTACCTCTTGCTTCAAATCAGAATGATCACATGCTGCCATTTTGAAGCACAAAATGCCCAAAATACAAACCATAAGTACCTTTTTCATTTATGCTGTCTCCTTATTCTTGATGTCATACCCTTTATGAAAAATACATACCGCCTCATGTATCAAGCAAAAACACATATGTTTCAAACCTATTTTTAAGATAAATGCTGTTTAGAAAGAACCAGTCTTTTCACCAAATCGGAAAGCTCCTTTTGTGACAAATCATATGACACACATTGAAGCTGAATCCATTGATTCCCAATAATCATTTCTGCAGCATACCGAGAATTTTCTGCTTCCGGATAAATATAAATAACCTGTCCTTCTAATTCAAGTGGTTCAAAAAACGCAGTACCGCTCGGATTTTTCAAAAATAAAAACTGTGCAGATAAACGCTCCCTTTCTGTCTTATCAATTACCGTTTGACGCAACAAAAACGCATCTTTCTCTTCACCATAAGCATAAGATGTCTCAATGGACATTCCAATTCCTTCTCCTTGAATTTGATAGCTAATCGGCTCTACTGGAATGCTGTCTGCATGACTCTTTGCAAAAATATAAATATCATTAGAAAATTGCTGATAAATATTCTCCAAATGAAAAGGTTCCGGTCCTGAAACAACTGATGCTTCTTCAATCATCTCCATCTCTTGTTCTACACTTTGAACGCTCGTCTTCTCTCCGACTGCAGGCAAAGATATCTCCGGATCAGAAACATCTGAAGACTCTGCAACCCAAACAGTTGAGGATGCAGCAGAATCTTTTGGATGTTGAACCGGATCTTCCTCTGACTGATTGGTTTGTGGTACAGCATTCTGATCTTCTTTGACAACTTGTGATACAACATTCTGATTTTCTGGCTCCAAAACCTCTTTAGTTTCTTGAATTGGACTCTCTGCCAATTGCGGAGTTTCTTGCTCCACATGTTTTGGATTTGTTTTTGTTTCTTTACTTTCATTATTTAAGAAAATACTTTCCATACGTTCCTTCACATCGCCTAATTCAGCAAAAGGAACCGTTTGACTGGTGTAAACAAAATAACCAAAACCGATACACAAAATGGCTGCCGCACTGGCGCCCCATTTTCGATAGGAAAATACAGGCTTTTTCTTGGAAGGCAAATTTGCTAATGCTTGCTGCCATTTTTCTTCAACTAAATCCGGAATATGAATGGATTCTTCCTGAAGTCTTTTCTTAATCTCTTGATCCAGCCTATTTTCTTCCCTTTTCATCTGCTTGATCTCCCTCCAATCTTAATAAATTTCTTAATCTGTTGCGTCCACGATTCAATCGGGTTCGAACGGTACTTTCAGGAATGCCCAACATTTTGGAAATGGTCTGACAGGAATGATCTTCATAATAAAACAATACAATCACCTGTGCGATCTCCTTTGGAAGCTTCTGAACCTGTTCAAAAATTCCTTGTCCCTCATAAAATTTTTCTTCTTTTATTAACAAATCGGAGGCAAATTCCTCCACTGGGATTATTCTTTGACTTTTTCTTAAAATATTAATACATTCATGAATCATAATCCGGGTCAACCATGTCTTAAAATATAAATTCTCCCGCACTTTATGAATCGAATGAAATGCCTTTAATATTGTTTCTTGCATCGCATCGGCAACATCTTCGTCAGATTTTAAATAACTTTTACCGACTTTATACAGCGACAGCTTATGTGCCTCCATCAATCGAACAAACGCATCGGAGTCCCCAGACTTGGCCAAATCAATATCATCTTTTTCTTTTGATATTTTCTTTGGAGGAAAAAACATAACTTTCACCCTTCTTTTATTAGACGCATTTAGTAAAATAAATGTTCCGCTTTTGCAGAAAAAAAAGCTGCCAACAAAATGACAGCCCCTATTTTTTTAACAATTTGCATCTCTTTAAATTGATCTGTCAGCCATCGCTTTATTTTATAAAACAAATGACGATATCATTTCAATGTAAAACTTATACTCTTAATTTAGCCTTAAAATACATTTTTGTCTACCAAACCAAAGTATTTTTTAACATTTCCATTAGAGCATTGGACATGCATATTTTTCTAACATCATATAGATGTAAGAAGATCGTAACGATTGAAAAGACAAAATACAATGATAAATATATAAAAGCTTTTTTATAAAAATTGCTTTTTATTCTGATAAACTTTCTATACCAAGCGTGAAAAATAAAGTACTGGATTTCAAAAATACAAATGAAACTTTACAAATACATCAATAAAATGGATTTACACCTTTGAAAGGAAACGTTAAACTAAAAGAAAATACCCTACAAAAAGAAAGCGAGAATTGTGTATGAAAATTGCAGTGATTGACGGTTCAGGTGGCGGAATCGGACGGTTGCTTATCGAAAAACTCGTTCAAACCTTCAGTAACCAAATTCAAATTATTGCACTTGGAACCAATGCACTGGCAACAGCAGCCATGCTCAAAGCTGGTGCTAACGAAGGCGCAACCGGAGAAAATGCACTCATTTGGAATGTCTCACGCGTCCAGCTTATTATCGGACCCATCAGCATTTTATCACCGAACGCCATGCTTGGTGAGTTGACACCAAAAATGGCTACCGCAATTTCTGACAGTCCCGCAAAAAAAATTGTGATTCCGCTTTCCAAATGGAATGTGCAAATTGCCGGTTTGGAAAAAAAACCATTGCCGCACTATGCTGAAGATATTGTAGAAGCTGTAAGTCAAATTTTACGAGGTGAAGAAAATGTGTGAAGCAAATGTCTATCTTATAGACAAAGAAGGAAAAGAAAAACTATTTTTAGAATCGGTTGATAAATTTGTTCCACAAGGCAACACCATTCATATGGAAAATATTTATGGTGAACGAAAAATCATTAAAGCAGATATCATTGAAATGAAACTGGTAGATCATCGAATTCTAATTGCTGAAAAATAAAAAATTCATAGAGTAGAAATTTTTATTTTTGACAAAAAATTTATAGACAAACTGCCAAATATCCGATAGAATAAAAAATGGAAATACAATTCACGAAGAATTGCTAGAGAATAAAAAAACAAATGATGCACAAAATAAATATGCTCAGTCAAGAAGACCTGTGCACTACAGAATGTAGGCAAAAGGTCTTCTTATTTTTTTTTTGCATGTAAAATAAGGAGGAAAAATCATGAAAAAAATGGTCCATTCCATTGTCAGTATACTATGTGTAGGCATTTTGTTACTTGCTGGTTGCAGCAACAATCAATCCAATGGAAATGCCAACAACGCAACAAATCAACCGAAAACAGAAATTGTCGTTGCATTAACTTCTGAACCAGATGGTGGATTTGATCCAGTGCTTGGCTATGCAGCATATGGTTCTCCACTGATTCAAAGTACATTGCTTGATCTAAATGAGGAAGCGGAAATTACAAAAGATTTAGCAACCGATTATACCGTCAGCGAAGATGGGAAAACATGGACATTCTCTCTACGTGAGGATGTTAAATTTACAGATAATGAACCATTAACAGCGGAAGATGTTGTTTTTACATATGAAAGTGCGAAAAACAGCGGCTCAACTGTTGATTTGGTCCAAATGAAATCAGTAAAGGCACTGAATGACTATACCGTTGAATTTACACTTATGCAGCCACAATCCACCTTTTTATTTACCACAGCTTCCATTGGAATTGTTCCAAAGCATGCCTATAGCAGCAGTTATGGACAAAATCCGATCGGATCAGGACCCTATAAAGTTTTGGAATACAAGCAAGGTCAGCAGGTCATCTTTGTCAAAAACGAAGACTACTACGGAACAAAAGGAAATTTTGAGAAAGTAACCGTTCTATTTATGAGTGAAGACCAAGCCTTCGCTGCTGCAAAATCTGGACAAGTCGATGTCGCACAAACCAATCAGACTTATGCCAAAGAAACGGTAAATGCGATGGATCTCCAAAAATTCCAAACCGTAGATAATCGAGGAATTTCCTTTATCACCATTCCATCCGGTTCAGAAATCAATGGTCATCCTGCTGGAAACGATGTAACCAGTCAGCTTGAAATTCGCCAGGCTATTAATTTGGCACTGAATCGTGAGGCACTTGTGACTGATGCCTTAGAAGGCTTTGGTCGTGCTGCATACAGCAATGTTGACCATTTACCATGGTGGAACGAAAATACAGTAATTACGCAAAATGTAGACAAAGCCAAACAAATTTTAAGCAATGCCGGCTGGAAAGATACAGACAATGACGGAATTTTAGAAAAAAATAGATTGAAAGCACAATTTGATTTATACTACAATGCAGGGGACGGAGCACGGCAAGCCCTAGTCAATGCTGTCACACAACAGTTAAAGGAAATTGGGATTCACGTCAATCCGATTGGCGGCTCATGGGATGATATTGAAAGAGGTATGTATGCCAATCCAGTTTTATTCGGATGGGGCAACCGAAATCCGATGGAACTGTATTACTTATATCACTCCAAAAACATCGGATTTGACTGGTATAACACAAACGCTTATAAAAATGAAGCAGTGGATCAAGCATTGGACAAAGCTTTAATTTCTGGGGATATGGCAGATTGGAAAAAAGCACAGGAGCCACTTATTGAGGATCTTCCCTGGGCTTGGCTTGTCAATGTCGATCATTTATATTTTGTCAATGAAAAGCTTTCTTTAGGAAACCAACCAATCCACCCCCATTCTCATGCATTGGATGTCCTTTGCAATTTGGAAGAATGGATCTGGAAATCCGAATAAAGAAATGTTGGGCTGACTTATGGTAAAAAAAATATTGTATTTTTGGATGCGAGGGCTTTCCCTCCTCCTTTTTGTTGTCATTTTTGCTTTTATTTTACTGATGTTTTCTCCAATTGATCCGATTCAATCTTATGTTGGAGCCGGAACAGCCATATCACCAGAACAGAAAGAAAACATTGCTGAATATTGGGGACTAAACGATCCCCCGCTTGAAAGATTGATCACATGGGCAACCCATCTTTTACAAGGAGATCTGGGTGTCTCTATGATTTATCGGCAAGATGTAATAGAAGTCATCCAAAATAAATTCCTTTTATCCGTTTCATTGATGCTTGTTGCATGGATTTTAGGCGGCTTTTTCGGTGTTCTGTCCGGATTGATTATGGGCATATATCGCAGCAGATGGATAGATCGTATTCTAAAAAGCATTTGCTATACACTAACAGCCATCCCTTCTTACTATCTTGGAATTTTATTGTTAATGATTTTTGCGGTTTTCCTTCAATGGTTTCCGATCGGATTAGCTGGTCCCATCGGAATTCCCGAAAATGAGGTCACATTCGGACAACGCATTTGGCATATGATATTGCCTGCTCTTTGTTTATCGGTTATCAGCATACCAACTATAGCCTTACATACACGAACTAAGCTACTAGAGGCTCTGGATAGTGATTATGCTGATTATGCACGTGCACGTGGAGAAAGCGAATATACCATCGTTACACGACAATGTTTACGAAACGTGCTGCTGCCAGCAACCATGATTCAATTCGCGATGTTTTCAGAGTTATTTGGCGGCTCTGTGCTTGTAGAACAGGTATTTTCCTATCCTGGCTTGGGTCAAGCAACCGTAACAGCCGGTCTTGGCGGTGATATGCCACTATTGCTCGGAATTACGATTTTCAGTGCAATTTTTGTCTTTATTGGAAATGCCATTGGTGATCTGGTGATGTGCCGAATTGATCCAAGAATTTGGAAAAGGAGATCTGCACGATGAAACGGTTTTTAAATAATCGTAGAAAAAAAACACGATTTCTCGTTTATATATTGTCTGGAATTATCGCATGCATTTATTTGGGCGGAATGTTTGTTTCGGAATCGATGTACGAAGCCAATTTTCAGATAAAAAATACAGCGCCTTCCTTGAATCATCTGTTTGGAACTGATTTTCTTGGACGAGACATGCTTTTTCGCACTTGGAAAGGACTGTGTACCAGCTTAACTGTTGGATTTTGTGCAGCGTGTATCAGTGCCTGTATCGCTTTAGTATTTGGCATAATAGCTGGATTATGGAAAACCGCCGACCGAGTGATTTCATGGTTGACCGATTTGTTTCTTGCAATTCCACATCTAATCCTTGTGATTTTAATTTCCATTGCACTTGGAAAAGGAACCGTAGGCGTGTTGATTGGTGTCGCTTTTACACATTGGCCTTCACTAACAAGAATTATTCGAGCAGAAGTATTGTCGCTAAAACAGAGACCGTTTATTGAAAGTGCAGCGAAATTTGGACAATCCAAATGGAGTATTGGTAAAAAACATCTTATGCCACATGTATTACCACAATTTATCATTGGAACGCTTGTAATTTTTCCACATGCGATTTTGCATGAATCTTCTATTACTTTTTTGGGCTTTGGCTTAGCACCTGAGCAACCAGCAATCGGTATTATCTTATCAGAATCACTCAAATATATTACAAGTGGGTACTGGTGGCTTGCTCTTTTCCCAGGTACAATACTCATACTGATCATCCTTTTATTTGACACACTCGGGGAACAAATCTCCAAGCTACAAAATCCAAAGAAAGCGAGAGAATAAATCATGAAAGAGCCCGTTTTTTCTGTGAAAAATTTCTCAGTCTCTTTCACAACCTATGAAAGCGGATTGAGACAAAAAGTAGTACAGGCCGTTCATAATTTAGAAACTGTCATAAACCATGGTGAAATTTTAGCCATTGCTGGTGCTTCTGGCTCTGGAAAAAGTTTACTGGCACATGCAATTTTTGGAATCTTACCAGGAAACGCTGTTATAAAAGGAGATATGTTTTTTCTTGGAGAACCACTGACAAAGCAAAAAATTTATGCTCTTCGCGGAAAACAAATGGCACTTATTCCACAGTCCGTTTCTTATTTGAATCCACTGATGAAAGTTGGAAAATCTGCTGGAGAAAAAGCGTGTGCTTTATTTAAACGATATGGTCTAGATGAACAGGTGAAAAATCTATATCCACATGAGTTATCTGGTGGTATGGCGCGTCGTGTACTCATTGCTACAGCCGCCGCAACCCCTGCAAAGCTAATTGTTGCCGATGAACCAACTGCCGGTCTGAATGGAACACTTGCACATAAAATTATGAAGCACTTGCGTGAGCTTGCTCAAGAAAACCGTGCCATCCTATTGATCACACATGATTTATATTTGGCAGCACAATATGCCGATATAATTACAGTGATTCGAGATGGAGAAACCATTGAAACAGTTCGTATTGAAGATTTAAAATCTGGACAAGCCAAAAATGATTACACAAGAAAACTTTGGCGGGCGCTGCCAGAGAATCAATTTTTTTCATATGAAAAGGAGACCTTACAATGAATTCACTTATACTTCAAAAGGTCAGCTTTTCTTATGCAAAACATCAAATTTTACATGAGGCCTCTTTTTCGATCCAAAAAGGAATGTGCACAGCACTTTTGGGCCCAAGCGGGACAGGAAAAACAACCGTCGGACGGATTTTAGCAGGTTATGAAGTTCCAGATTGTGGCATGGTTCAAATGAATGAACAACCTTTGCCCAAAAAAGGATACTGCCCAGTGCAATTAATTGGTCAACATCCACAGTTGGCCTTTGATGAACGGATGAAAATGAAAAACAGCTTAAAAGAAGCCGGCATGCCACCAGAAAATTACAAAAAACTACTGAAACAGATTGGCATTCCTTCATCCTGGCTAGATCGGTTTCCCATTGAACTTTCTGGTGGTGAATTGCAACGTTTGGCCATTTTTCGGGCATTGCATCCAAACACACAATATCTGATTGCTGATGAGTTGAGTGCCATGCTCGATGCCATAACACAGGCTGAATTATGGAGATTCCTTTTATCCATGGTCCAAACAAGAGAGCTTGGCATTTTGATGATCACACATAACTATGCACTCGCCGAAAAGACTTGTCAAAGAATTTTTCAATTAAAAAATAAAAAAATTATTCCATTATGAGAAATCTGGCCTACATGCTTATGTGCCGCAAAATAACACAAGAATTTGACAAACAGCCATCCCTCTCTATTTCGTAAAATCAAGCCGAATTGAAAAAGGAAATTCTACCTTTTCTTTAAAAATAATTCAATTCAATGAATTTATTTAAAAATAAAATATATAGTATATCTAGGACTGTTTGAATAAGAAAAAATCCTATATTATGTCAAGCACATTTGATATGTTTTCTTAACCCATGTAAAAGGAAATGTTACTGTCGCAATGCTTATTCTTTCTATCTAGGATGCAAAGCTCCTAACAGCAAGACCCTGACAGATAATCTGACTTCTGGCGCAAAGTATCCAAGACTGTTCTTTTGTATGAAAGATGAAACGATACTTGTGCAAGACTAAATCCCAGTACTACTTGGAAGAGTAGAATTTACTTTTTCATTTTTGAGCTGTAAAATAAAAGAGGAAATCAATAGAAAAATTCATATCTGCCTAATATAATGAATTTAACAATAGAGCAATAAATCAAAAATTGGAATGAACGAAATAAAATGATTCAAAATTTAGAAAGTGAGGATTCTATAACAATCAATTGAGCCAGCAAAGAAAAACGATCAAAGTTTTTTCGACCAAAGACAATCCATTTAATAAAAATGGTAATTATAAACTGGAAAGCTTTGCCTTAAGTGAAGAAGGAGTCGCATATGTAAATTGGTTTGTTGAAAATATTGATATAGCTGATTACAAAAAAGAAATTACTGCATACTGCAATGAACAATATGATGCGACTGAAGTATCAAATTACAGAGGATGACCTAGAGAATAACGTATCCATCTTTGCCATAGTCATCCATATCAGCAAGATCACACAAGCAGAAGATGGTTTGTTTACCCTAAAATATCCTTTTATGGATACTGCAAATATGACCTAAAACATGATATTTGTATCGAGAGGATTTGGGAGATTGTGTCCCAGGATTGGACGTTATAACCGTTTCATGTGTTTTGTACAACATATTCTCGTTTATCAGGGAAGATACGCAGCCAGCCGCTCATCTCACTGATACAGCAAGCAGTAAGTTCAAAAAAAGATTTACTGCTTTTTTATGTCTTGAAATCACTCTCTTACCCACTGTTCCTTTAAACAGATGAAGTGGTAAAATGCTACCTCGTTTTTGTTGTTCATTTGGCAAATTCCTCTTTCCCAGCGTTATAATGAAGAAAGAAGCTATACATTTTTTGCTGAGCAAACCTTTAGTAATGTGACTATCAAACAAATGCTTGAAATTATCAAATTGTAAACAATGTCAAGTGCTACCATCTACCAACTATGCTGTAAAACCTAACTTATACGGACTGTATATCAGCTAAACAGCTCGTCTATCACTCTATGAAAAAAGAAAAAATACAGCTTTTCCCTTTTATCATTTAACACTATCATAAAAATCCATACAGCCGTTCTACCTCTGTATAAAAAGCTTGGATTCACACAACTTGGCGTAATTCCAAACGGCTTTTTCATGCCAGGTGGAAGCTATACAAACATAATTTCATATTATTTTATATTCTAATAACTTTAATTATAGAAAAATAGCTTTAACACTTTTGAAAGAATACATATACCAAATTACTTATTTCTTTACAAACACCAGTTGCTCTGACTTATTAAGTCAAAGATATTGTATGTTCATATTTCTTTTCTCCCTATTCCCTTTTATGTTCCCAAATGCCATAATCCAAACCGAAATATAGATTTATTCATTAGATAATATAAAAAGATGCTACCCCCAAATGAGGTAGCATCTTGCCTATTGATATGATAATTGTTCGCTGCGGTTCAAAGACTTTATGTCTCCCGTCACCCTTGACCTCATTTTGCTTGATAAACTGGGATTTATTTTTTCTTTTTTGTTCCAAAATATATAGCTACCACAGTACATATGATGGCTGCTCCGATTGCTATCCATAAAGCTAAACTCATATCTATCTCCCTTCCAAATTCCAATTTATCCAGTCAACTCCTGCTTTACATACACGCCCATTTCTTTAAGTGCATATGAATATTATTCAGTTGATTTAACCAGGAACACAAAATCGAATTGAGATTTTCTTTTACCTCAGACCGATTATCATTTCACTAACTTTAGACTGTACATCGAAATTTAGGTCTGATTCACAAAGTCAAAATCTTGATGCATAACCGCTTTATTCAATCGTATAACCATTTAACTTTAAAACTTGAACCGCCTTTGTAAAATCTTCTTCTTTGGTCAAAATATAATCTGTATTGTATGTAGACAAAGCAAAAATTCCAATTTGATTTTCTGCAAGCAAAGTCGAAATTTTGGATAAAATCCCGATTAACGAAAAATCTAAAATGCCTTGGATACGAAATGCCCGCCAGCCGTCCTGTCGAGCCAGCGTATACTTTGGAACAGCTTCTGTACAACAAACCAAAGAAATTTCTTCATCTGTTTTTCCGATAAAAAGAAATTCCTCTGAAGCATTCACTTGTGAAAAATCTGTAATTTGACAGATAGAAAAAGCTTGTGCAAGAATTTTGATTTTCATATAATCCCCCTTTGATATCAAAATATACAATCTTACAAATCTATCACCAAAAAAAGGGCAATAGCCATAAATTTACAATATTCCTATCTTATTTTCTGTATATAACTTCTATAGCAAATAAAAAAATCATATATCATATAAAAACAAGAAAAATCTATATGTTTTTTTATTTAACTATCAATCCAAATGAACATTTATAGATATACAATCCATTCCTCTAAATCATCTGTACAATAAGTTGGCTGTCTGTCTTTCTTTGCCAAAACTTCACGGCTCGTTACACCCGTAAAGACACATAAAGTATCCATACCAAAATGAATACCTGCCATGATATCAGTTTGATAGTTATCTCCAATAAGCAAGGTTTCCTCACATTTCGTTCCAAGCACTTGTAAAGCCTGTTGCATAATTGGTGCTTCCGGTTTACCGATAAATTGCGGTTTAGCATTGATTGAAACTTGCAAAACCTTTGTTAAGGCGCCATTTCCGGGAATCAAACCATGTTCTGTTGGAATGGCCACATCTTGGTTCGTTGAAATCAGTTTAGCACCACTTTGAAGCGCCAAAGCACCCTTTACAAGTTTCTCATAGGTAAGCTGTCGATCTAACCCCATAACAACATAATCAGGCTGAATATGTGTCAGAACCAGTCCCTTTTCCCGCAATGCCGTTTCTAATCCAGCCTCACCAATCATATACACTGCTGCATTGGGTTTCTCTTTTGCAATTACCTCTGCTGCTGCCATTGCTGAAGTAAACACATGTCGTGGTTCACAAAGAATTCCATACCCTTGAAGCTGCTTGGCAATTTCTTTTTGCGTTTTTGCTGCATTATTGGTTAAAAATAAATACGGAATTCCCTTTTGATATAATGCCTTCACAAATAAAATTGCACCGAAAATCCCTTCACCTCCCTTATACATTGTCCCGTCTAAATCAATGAGATACCCTTTATATTTCTTCAAACAACTTTCACCCTCTAACCTTTTTAATTACAAAATATGCACAACCAAAGCTGCAATACTCATATAAATACTCCTCCAAACTGGAAATTCGTGTGTCAGCAGTCGCTTTTGGATGTTGATCCGCAAAAAAACCTTTCAACCGAAGCTGTTCATAACTCCAATCTCCAACAATATAATCATATTTCGCCAAAATATCCGAATATCTTGCCACAAAGCTATCCATTTGAAACGCCTTGCGGTAATCTTTTACGACTTCATAATTCATCCCTTGAAAAGTAATCATTTATACCGCTCCCATTGCATATTTGTTTGATAGGCACTATTATAACATGTTTAACATAAAACCAATAATCAACCGCTAATTTCTATTTTATTGACGCAATAGATAAAATACACCTGCTCTACCTTGATAAAGACTTATGGACACACCTTGAAAGTAGCTTAAATACATGAACCATTTCATACCAGGTACGATTTGCTGCAAATAACACATTCACATCTGTTTGTGTTTTCCCCACATCCATGTCTGGCTTTAAATTTAAACTGGATAAAAAAGATTGATATACTTTGAGCTTGCTGCTAGAATTGGCAAATTGAACAGATAAAGTACAGCGTTCTTTATTGCTTGGCTTTGGCTTACCCTGCATTTCCTTTTCCACCCTTTTTAAAAATTCA
>CAJFEE010000025.1 GCA_904373265.1 Candidatus Harrysmithiimonas galli
TCAAAAGCAACCAAGCCATTCAAATAACGAGTGAACAAGACATCCAGTTTCAGGCTCCCAGTGTACACCTCACCGCAAAAGAAGAAATTTCACTTGAAGTAAAAGGCAGCAGTCTCATTTTAGATAATGAAACCCATTTTAAAAGCAGTAAAGTTTCTGAATTGGGTATACCTGTACCAGTAGTGTATCAAGAACGTGTGATTCCTAAATCTTCAGGAGCAGTTCAAGAAATTGAAGAAAATTCACCAGCAGCGACAAAAGTTATATCAGATAAAGAGCGTAAAAAGGAACAGAAAAAACAAGCAATCGATCAGTTAACCCAGGAAAAGAGAAAACTTGCATTACAGGGAAGTACAAAAACTGCTACTTACCGGAGAGTACAAGGTGGAATCCCACCCAATGCAAGTCGTAAAAGAATTATCGTTCGAGAGGATGGAAAAGTTCATATTCCAGATAAGGTTGCTAATTTAAATGTAAGTACAAGAGATGATTCACATGCGCAATATTTTTTGAAAATACGTGGAGAAACGGCTGAAATTGTCGAATTTGAGATACCAGAGTGGTTAGATCAATTGATAGCGGATCATGCAATCAAACAAAAAGGCTATAACCAAAATCCGGCCAATGCAGGAGGAACAGCACCGAAAATTGTAGATCCTACAACACCAGGATTATCTTATGAATTACCAGCACCATGGATTGAATGGATGGAGCAGTATGGAACCAAAGGACGTGTGGTAAAAAATTAAAGAAAGGACATATGTGAAACATGGAGCCAATATATGCAGAAAATATAATTGTAGGCGTTGTTTATGAGAAAATATTTTCATGGTATGTTACGAATAAAGAGATTTGGTTTCTTGACTATAATATTTGGTCAGAAGCTTTTGATGTATGTGATGAAAATTCAAATTATGATGATTGTATAGAAAGAAAAGGAATCCCGGTTGTAAATTGCACCACCGCAAAGCAGTTTTTAAATAATTTATCTGATTATCAGATTACAGCTAATGAATTGAGAAAAAAGCTTCAAGATAAAAGAGCGAAACAAGAAGATTTGGAAGATTATTTGGATTTTAGCCCGAGTTTGTATGTAGATTTTGATAAAAAAAAACTGTACTCTCTATTTCCAGAACCTGCATCCTTTGAAGACTATGTTCCAACTGGATGGGATGGAGTGTATGCAGATTTTACAAAGTACATTCCAGAAAATGAAAAATATTGGATAGATGAAAATCACTGTAATCTACTTCTAAAATAAGGAGGAAAATCATGAGTCAGGAAAATATGTTGGTTATTTTAAATGAACAATTTGAAAATGCTGATACAAAGGAAAAAGTAGAGGGTATTACAATTATGATTGATGGCAAATTCAAGAAAGTATTAGACATTATGCTCGAACAACATGAGGATTGTAATAGTTATGCAGAAATTATACAAAAAATATTGTTTAAAGGAATTGAAGAAATGATGAAAGAATAGCTTTTATAGGTAAAGTTGGATTTAGACATGTAGGCCAAAAGGTATGATATGAAGAGATAACCAAATTTTACAAGAAGGAATTAAAGGATTTTGAAAAAATACAAAATGGAATTTAGATTGTATGTAATGGATCTGATTATGATCTCAGTCATAAGTATAGTAAAAGATTAGAATCAATCCTATCTGAATTTCATGAGTAAGAGCATGTTATAAAGATGCAACGTCTAGCATATTTTTGATGACATCCGTTTTGAGAGATACAGTAGATTCTGTGGGAATTGAAAAATCTTTCAAGGATTTCTGATCTACTAAAATATCTATCAAAAAAACAACTGATGCAAGTTGAATGTACGGGGTTAAGATAAAGGAATTTATGCAAAAAAAAACAAACAGGTGTAAAATTTTGTATCTGTTTGTTTTTTCTTTGCATTGGCATTCTGTATTCATTTATGAAGATAAGGGTTTGGCTTTAGGATGCAAAGGTTTTTGAATCGTTATGTCCGTATAATTGGGTGTACAAGTTCCCACACAATAAGTGATTGCTTGAAATGAAGCATGACGAAAAAATCCTACAGGTGAATGACAGGATTTTACGGTTTATGTTGTTTGATCAGGAAGAAAAATTACAACCAAAAGGATTTTCGATGCCAAGATTCTACATTATGCGTTTATAACAGAAGGGGCAAGTGATTTTTCAGAGGAACAATATTGTGGAAAATCTCAACGTATTAACAAAAGAAGAGGTCATAAATCAAGGTGTTCGTTTGGTGAATTATGGGATGAATAGGGTAGCGATCGATTGTTAGGTTGACCAGGAGATGTCAAAAATAGGTAGGATAAATGTCAAAAATAGGCATATTTTGTATTTTTTTGTTTTGTCTCAGCTTTTTTTATAAAAGGAAAGAGCGTAATGTTCATATATTTTTTATGTGATAAGAACATAGGCGCTATTATGGTGAATGAACAATATTGACAGGATGGTTTAGATTAGTATAGATGCTTGAGCTATACTTACCTAAGTGGTATGGCAGCATTATAAAGAATAATCGACTTTTTATCAATACAGCGGTTTAAATTCCACGAGCAAGTATACTTTGTGGGATTGCTATGTGAAAAATATTGTGGTCTTTCTTACGTTTATTCAAATCGGTTATATGATCATTCAGTGTGTTGTTTTAGCTTAACTTGTGTAAATATCTAATATTGTGTGTATTTGCGAGAAATAATGTAACAAATGTTACCGCTTTTGATCTGTAAATCTTTTATGTTGGATGTGGGAATAAAATTTTCACAACAATTTTTGGAGGGATGAAGATATGGATCCTATGTTTTGCTTTCAATGTCAAGAAACTGCAGCAGGTACAGGTTGCACGAAATTTGGTGTATGTGGTAAATCTCCTGAGTTGGCAGTATTACAAGATCTGCTTGTGTATGTAACGAAAGCTTTGGCAGAGGTGACAACACAAGCCCGTAAGGAAGGAAAAACGATTCCAGGCACAACGAGTCATTTAATTGTGGATAATTTGTTTGCAACAATTACCAATGCAAATTTTGACTCTGAAATTTTTTATCAGCGCATTGCTGATACGTTAAGATGTAAAAAACTCTTGTTGCAGACACTGCAAAATACAAAGAATTTGTCTTTGGCAGTACAATGGTGTCCAGGCTCTGAAGGACTTTTGGGGTGTTGTGAGAATAAAGAAGCACTCTATAAAGCATTTGATCAAAAAGCACAGGCACCAGAAGTTGGTGTACTTGCAACACAAAATGAGGATATTCGCAGTCTGCGCGAACTCATTACATATGGGTTAAAAGGGCTATCTGCCTATATGAAGCATGCAGCTGCACTTGGCTATGAAGATGAAAAGATTTACACATTTATGCAGGAAGCATTGGCTAAAACAAATGATGATACATTGACCGTGGAGGATTTGGTCGCTTTAACATTGGAAACTGGAAAGGTTGGTGTTGATGCAATGGCACTTCTTGACAAAGCCAACACCTTAACATATGGGAATCCAGAAATCACAACGGTAAATATCGGAGTTGGCAAAAATCCAGGTATCCTTATATCAGGTCATGATTTAAGTGACTTGGAGCAACTTTTAAAACAAACTGAAGGTACAGGCATTGATGTATATACCCATTCAGAGATGTTGCCTGCACATTACTATCCGGCATTTAAAAAATATCCACATTTTGTTGGCAATTATGGAAATGCTTGGTGGAAGCAAAAGGAGGAATTTGAAAGCTTTAATGGCCCCATTTTAATGACAACGAACTGTATTGTTCCGCCTAAAGATAGCTACAAAGCACGCATGTTTACAACTGGGGCAGCTGGTTTCCCAGGTTGTATGCATATTTCGGGAGAAAATGGGACAGAAAAAGATTTTACCCCGCTTATTGAATTGGCGAAAACTTGTGCTGCACCAACAGAAATTGAACAGGGTGAAATTGTCGGTGGTTTTGCACATCAGCAAGTACTTGCACTGGCAGATCAGGTGATTGAAGCGGTAAAATCTGGAGCCATCAAAAAGTTTGTTGTTATGGCAGGCTGTGACGGACGTGCCAAATCAAGAAATTATTATACAGAGTTTGCGCAGGCTCTTCCAAACGACAGCGTGATTTTAACAGCTGGTTGTGCAAAATATAAATACAATAAGCTTCCGCTTGGAGATATCGGTGGGATTCCACGTATTTTAGATGCGGGACAATGTAATGATTGTTACTCATTGGCAGTTATCGCGTTAAAATTACAAGAAGCTTTTGGATTGGATGATATTAATGATTTGCCAATCGTTTACAATATTGCATGGTATGAGCAAAAGGCAGCCATTGTTTTACTTTCTTTACTTTATCTTGGTGTGAAAAATATTCATCTGGGTCCTACTTTACCAGCATTTTTGTCACCAAATGTTACAAACGTACTGGTAGAGCATTTCGGAATTGGTGGGATTACTACAGTTGAAAATGATTTGAAACAAATGATAATGGGTGCATAAAGATTTCTCAATCAGCTTAAAATAAAAGAATGCTTAGTAATAACCGAATCTTATTTGCATAAGTGCTGCAAATGAGATTCGATTTTTTTATAGATTCAGTAGACCGAACTCATTTTCTCGTCTCTTACAAATAGCTATATCATATGATAGTAAGAAGATACTTCTATGTTCTTGGAATTATGATAGAATAAAATAATAAATAAGAATTTTTATTTGCTGGAATTAGGAAGAGGTGTTTTCTTTGAGTATTTGAGATACAGAATGTTATTCAAGAGATTTGGATTTATACTGATAAGAAGATGGGCAGGCTATGATGATGTGAATTGACAAAAATTTTGGCTGGTTTATCATCTGTATAAAGAAGGCAACGCGAGGTTCAGTCCAAGAAATCTGGGATATACTACAGGTTCAGATGATGAAACAATGGAATTTTATTTATCCAATAGGCAGCTTGATAAATATTTGCTGGCTTGGTATTGCTCATAGAACAAGTAAAAAAGCCCCTGGTCATTTGGAAAAATATCATAAGTCCCTTCAATTTATAACGAGATATGATAATAGGGATAGCGGAATTTCCTTAGAATGAAATATTACAAATTCTCATTTGTCTATCTAATCCACAAAAATCATTGATTTTTCAAGGTTTCACGTCTGTTTCATGTTCAAACCTTATCTGTCTGCCCTTGTTTTTGTCTTTACAAGCTAAAACAAGGGCAACTTTTTATTTCCCACCGACCTACCTTATCCAGCAGTCTTGCGGAAGTATACTTTGCTTCCCTTGTGAAGAGAGCGTAAATGTTTATTGTGGTACTGACATCAGCGTGTCTTGAGAAGTTCCTACACATCTTTTAGTCTTGCGCCGCCTGAAAGCAGATTGATCATGTAGGTGTGGCGGAGTGTGTGAAAATGAAAATCTCCAAGACTTTTCACTTTTTTCTTTGCCGCCGCCCTACACATAATCCCTACTGTACTTGGTGCTTCATACGCCCCGTCTACTCTAAGGCAAACAAAGGAGATTTCCTTGTATCCCCCTCTCTCTGAGATTTCTTCTGTCCTTTGCAGGCTGTAAACCTCGTAATAGGTGCGCTCTTTTTTCCTGCCCTCTTTGTAGTAGTTCGGGTGGTAAAGTTCCCCGTAACAGAAACAGTTTTTATGCTGTTTGGTTTTCGCTGCCCGCAGGATTGCCGCTAGCGTATTGCAGAAATCCACGGTGCGGACTTTGCTCCGCTTTGTCGTTCCCACTTCGGTCTTGTGCCTTGCCCCATTGTAGCACATACTGCGGTGTACCGTGAGTATTGTTCCTCAAGGTTTATATCCTGCCAAGTCAAGTCGCATACTTCTCCAATACAGAGCCCTGTGTAGTAAGCCATCTGCACGGGCAGCAAGGCAGGATTGTCTTTTGATTTGAGAAACTCCTTTTGCTTTTGAAACTGCTCATGCGTGATCGTGGGAATACTGGCGGTATATTCCTTGGTGTTTGAGAAAATGTCCGCTTCCTGCTTCGCAAATTCACATACTGCATCGGGTTAAAGGTAGTCAGCTTTTTTGGGAAATACCACAAAGTGGAGGAGGTTGTGAAGCAGTATAACGGTGACCTTGCTGTATGGGAGCGACAGTCAGAGAAGAGAGAAACAAAAGACCACCCAAAAAGAGCAGGTAAAGCTGCCCAAAAGGGAGAACGTATTGAAACGTCTGCGCCAGCTTTAGACGGAGGGCAGGCAGCGAAATCAGCCGAGACAGAGAAAGAAATCCTTTGACAGAGAACCGCCGCTATGGTGTCTATCCATAGAGCGGCGGTCTACATAGTTTGATCATCTCTTATTTACGGTTTACAAGCGTGATTTTCATATCTTTGGTACTGATGATTGTTTCTTTCTTGCATTTTGGACAGTACAATGGAAAGTTTCTCAATTCTGTATCTTCCCGTATCATTGTTCGGATTTTATTGCCACAAACAAAAATATCCATTCTGTTTTTTTCATCTTTTTTAAAACTATTAAAGCAAAATCATCTCTGTTCGTATATTAGCTCTACAATTCCATTGTAATTTTTTGACCTTATCAAAAACAGTTTTTGCTCTTTTTCAAGTTCTCCAAATAAACGAATTCCTTTTCCTAAAAGGGTTGGAATAACGGAAATATAATATTTATCAATCAGTTTTTCACGCATTAACTGACTGACGAGATTAGCCCCGCCACAAATCCAAATGTCTTTACCATCGTTTGCTTTTAGCTCTTTTAATAACTGCGTAGGATTTTCGTCTGTAAAGCGGATTTTTTCAGTTGACTGATTCTTGTTGTGTGTAATTACATAAGTAATGAAATTGCTATACACCCATTCTGTCGGAGAAAGTTCTGTTACAACCTGATGATATGTATTCCAGCCCATCAAAATTGTATCAATACCTTTTACAAACTCGGAATAAGTATCGACATTTTCATTGTCATTATCTTGCCCGTTTAACCATTTAACACCACCATTACTGTCCGCAATATAGCCGTCAAGACTCATTGCAATAAATAAAATAACTTTTCTCATCTCTATTCCTCCATCTGCTTCGCTTGCCAAATCATGGTATATTCCGTTTCTCCTGCGGCTTCATCAAGTTTTTCTGACAGTACCGAAAAACCCTCTCTGAAATAAAACGCAACAGCTCGCTTGTTTTTTTGGTACACATCTAATGACAGAGAGCTATATTTTCGCTTTACATAGTCCAAAAGCTGTTTTCCTACTCCAAGCGAACGATATTTTTTATCCACAAAAATTCCTGCAATATAATTTTCCACAATACCGATAAAGCCGTGCATTTCTCCGTCCATTTCGTAGACAAAGATCTCTGCTTGCAAAAGTTGTTTTTCCACTATTGAATAGTTTGATTTCCAATAATCTTTAGGGATAAAAGGGTGTGCATCCTCGTTTCCATTCAGCCATATTTTCATTACTTGTTTGGTATCTGTTTTTTGAAAATTCCTAATCATGTTCATTTCCTCCTCTACTTTGTAGTGTAACGAATGACAATGAGGATTGTAAATGCAATCATGCCAACTCCAGAAATAAAAAACCAGACATTAACCTCTATTTTTTCTGCAATAGAAATGCTAAGCAATAATTCCACAAGTATTGTAATAGACGAAATTAAGGTGAGTACCGAAAATGCCCGCTCCATTTTTTCAAGTGCTACGGTTACCTGTATATAAACAGTCAGGGAAAGAGTAAACTTGTGTGAAACCGTATAAAGAGATAAGGCGAACACATTGAGATAAATCCTTTATTTTCAAGGTTTTCGGAGGATTTTATTAAAACACTGTACCCTCTGTTAAGAGGTCATAATTTCTTGAAATTCAAATTTCTGTTTGTCAAGTAAGCAAGGGAAAGGAGAGTGATAAATGGCTTTAACGATACAAGAGTGGCTGAAAAGACCTGCTTATGGCACCTGGCTTGCCGTTGGAATAGCCTGTAGAACAGATGTATCTCTTCATAAGTCTGCATTTGGCAAGTTTATCTATCTTTACTCATATGGCAATCAAGAGAGTAAAAACAAAAAAGGGTACTTTCATGCTTTGTATTCTAACAAATGGTATTATGCGGTGGGGATTGAAAAGATTTTGATTGAAGCAGCTTTATATATAAAAGCACAAGGGATATGAATTCTGTTCCCAGAAATGATATTTGAAGGTATAGGGGGTATAAGTAGGAATGGCTGGTTTGGTTTGTAGATTCTTATATTGTTTTATATTTTTTCAAGAAATTCGGACATTGTACTCTATCTGAATTGTTGTTTTTTTGCTTGTCATCTGGAAAAAACTTGCTACAGTAAAGTGAAAAAGTAAAATGCTCCTTAAAGTTTCTGAAATTTAAAGTCTAAGGAGCGCTTAAAAATAGGAACAATAGATCTACATTCTTCCAGTACTTCCAAAGCCACCTGCACCACGCTTGGTTTCGCTCAATTCATCTGTTTCTTCAAATGTAACAGCTAGAAATGGTGTGACAATCAGTTGGGCAATCCGTTCATTCGGTTCGATCATGGCATCGATTTTTGAGTGATTATGAAGAAAAATAATATACTCACCACGATAATCACTGTCACAAACGCCTACTTTATTTGCAGGTGCCAATCCTTTTTTTGTTGCCAAACCGCTGCGAGCATAAATAAGTCCAGCATAACCTTCAGGAATTTCAATTGCCAATCCAGTTGGGATTTTTACAGTTTCTCCAGCGCGGATGGTAACAGATTCATTCAGGCAGGCATATAAATCATATCCAGCTGCGAATTCACTTCCTCTAGTTGGTAATGTTGCGTTTGAATTAAGTTTTTTTATGTTGATTTTCATTATTTTTCATGGCTCCATTCATTATGATTTCCATAAAACTGGGGTCAGATCAGGCTGCTTTAATGTTGTCTGTACATCGATGACACGTTGATTGGATGAGCCAACCCAAGGTTGATTTGGGGATAGCAATGCTTGTATAAATTTTCCATCCACTATAACATCCAATAACGGAATAATTGATAAATGGTAAATTTCTTCCCATAAAAATCCGGTATATGACCAAACGGTTTTGTTTGGAAAAGTATTACGGATCTCTTTGACAAGCTGGTAAACATCTTCTCGATTTTCGGGGTGAAAAGGATCTCCACCGCTTAAGGTGATGCCGTCAATATAATCCGGTTTTAATGTTTCAAACAATTCTTTTTTGGCATTTGTGTCAAAAGGAATTCCGCCTTTAAGATCCCAAGTAATCGGATTATGGCACCCCAAACAAGCGTGCGTACAGCCGGAAAGCCAAAGGACGGTCCGCAGTCCGTCCCCATTTAGCATATCATCTTTGGTTATGTTATGAAAGCGCATTACATTGATTTCCTCTCCGCAATTTCTGCCATTTTGGCTTGATTTAAGCGTGTATCTCCTTTCACTCGAGAGTATGAAAGATATCCATTCATGCGGTCGATTTTCGTTAAATTATGGCTGCCACAGTTTGGACAAATTTCCATATTCAGTTCTTCATGACCGCAATCATCACAATAAGATAGTGCAAGGTTTACTCCTTCGTAAAATCCGAGTTTCATAGCTCGGCGAATTAGAGCTTTGACTGCTTTTACGTTGTAGCTAATCGGATATTTGACATATTGAATTTTTCCACCATTGAATAAGTGCCAAAAACGGTTTTCCAGATCTTGTTTTTGAATCGGAGTAATGTTTTCTGCAACATGGCAGTGAAAGCTGTTGGATACATATTCTCGATCAGAAACATTTTCAATCATGCCATATTTTTTGCGAAACTGCTCGACTTGTAGACCACATAAGTTTTCTGCTGGTGTACCATAAATGGCATATAGTTTTTGATCTTCTTCTTTAAATTGCATCACTTTTTTATTGATATATTCCATAACTTCTAAAGCGAATGTGCTGTCTTCTACAAGAGATTTTCTGTTGTGTAACTGTTGTAGTTCGTTTAAGGCGGTAATGCCAAATGAAGCGGTCGCTGTTTTTAATAGTGGCTTAATTTTGTCATGTGGTTTTAAGTGTCCGCCATAAAATCCGCCCTCACAGTATGCAAGCGGATTGGTAGATGCCCGCATTTCTCCCAAATAGTCGTAAGTTTTTAAATGAAGCTTACGAATTAATTCTAAATAATAATCAAGCACTTCATAAAAATCTCGATTTTCATGTTTTGCTTTGGCGTAGATCATCGGTAAATGCAGACTGATGGCACCAACATTAAAACGTCCAACAAATACAGGTTTGTCTGCTTCATTTGCTGGGGAAAGTCCACCTTGTTCATACCATGGAGATAAGAAAGCTCGGCAGCCCATTGGTGAGACAACTTTCTTGTATTTTTTATACATCTGCGCCACATAGCCATCTCCCGTTAGGCTTAACCAGTCTGGATACATGGTTTTACGAGAACATTCAACACCTGCATTGAATACATCTTCTAGTATGCAGCCTTCCCCATGTAGGTTCTCATCATATAAGAATACAATTTTAGGAAATAACACAGGTTTTTTATTGTCAGTTTTTCCTTGCCCGCCTTGATGTACTTCAAGCATAGTAATAGCGGCCATTTTTTCAAATCGATTTTGCCCTAAACCAATGGTCATTGCAACAAACGGGTAGTCCCCCCGGGAAGATCCAACTGAATTGAGTTTGTATTCCCAGCCTTGAAAACCTTGTTCAAACTCTCGTTTCACTTTCTTTAGGGCGATTTCTTCGGCGTAGGCTGGTTCACAAACATTGTAGTGAATCTGTTTGTCCAATTCTTCCTGTAAGTATTTTTGATAACTGAGCTCAGCATAGGGCGCAAGTACTTTGTCGATTTCTGGCAAGGTGAATCCGCCATATTGCTGGGAAGCGGTAGAAAGTACAATATCACCGATGACATCAAACGCAACGCCCAATGTCTTTGGTTCATTATACCAAAGATTGCCCATCTCAAAGCCATCTTTTAATACAGCTGCAATGTCAAACAAGCAGCAGTTCATTGTATCGCGCCGAGCAGACATGTCATGAATATAAATATAACCTTCTTTGCAGGCTTGTAATTCTTCTTTGTTTAAAGAAAATTTCTTATACAACTCTTTGTTCAGTTGATTAAAAATCAGGCTTCTTTTGGTTGCGACAAGAGCACTGTCTGTATTGCTATTTTCTTTGTCTCCAATATACATAATTGACTGACTTTTTCGATAAACTTCATCTAACATTTTAACAAAGTCGGTCTTATAATTGCGGTAATCTCGATAGCTTTTTGCAACTGCAGGATTTACATGATCCAGCGCACCTTCTACCAAATTATGCATAATGGCAATTGGAACCTCTTGGAGATTTTGTTTGCGAATTTCTTCTTTAACAAAAGCACAAATTTGTTGATTTTCTTTGTTGGTAAATGTGACAAGTACACGTGCTGCCGATTTATTTGTTGCTTCGACAATTTTTTTTTCATGGAATGCTTCTTTGGTTCCATCTTTTTTGATAATGGTAACGTTGTTCATTTTCCGCCTCTCCCTTATAAAAATCAATATATTGTGTTTTGTTCTTGATCATATAACTAAATATTGTATGTCTAATTATCCATGGATAGAGAACAGATTTCAAGAGCTATTTTAAAAAAATTAGAGAAAAATATAGATATATTTTGATGAAAAATTTTTTACATCGGCAAGTCGATATGTAATACAACTGGACAATGATCACTTCCGAGAATTTGGCTGTGGATTTCTGCTTCTTGTATTTTGTTTTTTATTTTTTCTGAGACAATAAAATAATCGATTCTCCATCCGATATTTCTTTCTCGAACAGTTGGCATATAAGAGAACCAAGAGAAGCAGTCTGGTCGATCGGGATATAAATAGCGGAAACTGTCAACAAATCCAGAAGCCAGTAATTCTGTCATTTTATTTCTTTCTTCAAATGTGAAACCAGAATTTCCCATATTGGCTTTGCAGTTTTTTACATCAATATCCAGATGAGCAACATTTAAATCACCGCAATAAATCACAGGTTTTTGTTGGTCTAAATGTATCAAATACCGGCGCATATTGTCTTCCCAAACGAGTCGTTCTGGCAATCGGGTTAACTCACGCTTTGCATTTGGCGTATAAGCATTGACCAGATAAAAAGTTTCGTATTCCAAAACAATAATTCGACCTTCTGGTTCGGTTTCCTTGTTCTCAATATTGTAAAATACAGTGCAAGGTTTTTTCTTGGTAAAAACAGCCGTTCCTGAATATCCCTTTTTTTCTGCATAATTCCAATATTGTTGATACCCTATAAAGGGTAAATCAATTTGTCCAGATTGACATTTGGTTTCCTGAATACAGAAAATATCGGCATCGATTTTTTGAAAATAATCGGTGAATCCCTTTCTAACACAGGCACGGATTCCGTTTACATTCCATGATACAAGCTTCATTTCTTCCTTCCTTTCTGTTCTAAAGGGTGCGTGTTCTCTTTTTTATGTATTAAATTGAAAATGAAATTGGATATGTTTATAACATAATATTTGATGAGATTGGTTTTATATGAACAAAATAAAAACATTTGAATGTTAATGTTTTTTTAAGGTGACCAATCTGCGTGCATCTTTTTGGATAACAGAGACAGGATGTTGAAAAAAAGCGGAAAGATTTTGTTCTGTTAGTTGCTTGTCTATTGTCCCTTTGGAAAAAACCTTTCCTTCTCTTAATAATAGTGCATGTGTAAAGCAAGGCAGAATTTCTTCAATATGATGTGTCACATAAATCAATGTAGGTGCTTTTTTTTGCATTGCGATTTTTTCAATATAGGAAAGTATATGTTCTCTTGCAAGTAAATCTAGCCCACTGCATGGCTCATCTAAGATAAATAAAGCAGGCTCCGCCATTAAAGCACGTGCAATTAAGATCTTCTGTTTTTCTCCTTGTGAAAGCAGCCCGAAGCTTTTGGTTTTTATAGAGAGACAATCGACAAAGTCCAGCCATTTTTCTGCTTGGCAAATGTCTTCATGTGAAACCATATCATATAAATCAATCGAAGCAAATTTTCCACTCAGTACGACATCCAATGTAGTTTGCCCAGGTTGAAAACGTTGCTTTATACTTTCACTCACTATCCCGATTTTTTTGCGAAGCTGAGTGAAGTTTGCTTTTCCGAAAATTTGACCAAGGACTTCGATTTCTCCCTGTTGTGCAAAAAGATAGCCAGTAATGATATTTAATAATGTTGTTTTTCCAGCACCATTTCGTCCGAGCAAGCACCAATGTTCACCAGGGTAAACATCCCATGATATATGGTTGATTTGTGGAGTGCGTCCACGTTGGAAAAAAATATTTTGAATATGAATCATTGTAATCCTCCTCCTATTTACAGGTTGTATCACTTTGGTTTTGAAGTGGAAGTGAACATTTATTAGGGCACATGCTGATCCAACTGAAACAGACATATAAAAATTGTATATGAAATATTGTTTGGTAGGGAAATATTTTGTTTTATGATTTTGTTTGTCAAATGGTATTTTGGAGCAGACGGTTAAAAAGATTTATTTTCCTTGGATTCTACGTAAAAACAGTTGTTTTCTTCTGGCAATTTTTATAAAATAAATTTAGGAAATTATTGGTATTGGATAGATTACTAGATAAAGATTATTTTGCAAGGAGCAGTAGAAATATACACTCTTTACTTTCCGCTTTAAAATGTTGGGATGTGAAGTAAATTGGGTGTGTGAATAAATGGTTTGAAGATAATGAACCATATATCTTTGCTTACAGACATTTTCAACTGATCGGACTTTGTTTGAAAGAAACCAGATTATAATCTGGTCAAGAGGAAGCGTACATGCTAAAGCATATGAGCGGTAATGGCGGTTTGCAGTTATATGAAAAATTTATGCAATCATTTTTGCGCTTGGCTAACGACAAATGGAAAAACTTTGGCTAGAATATGAAGCAATGATGTAGAAAGTGCACAGACTGATGCAAATCATGACTTCATACGAAATGAAAAAAAACGGATCAGATCAATGGAAAGAAAGAGATGAACCATGAGAGACACATTTATTGCAAAAATTGCAAATGAGATACCAGATTCAGGGATTAAAGATTTTTTTGATGTGGCAAATAAAATGAAGGATGCGATTTCTTTGGGGGTCGGTGAGCCTGATTTTTTGGTGCCTGCATATGTTCGGGAAAAGGCGATTGATTCCATTCAAAATGGAGAAACCAAATATACGGCGACAGAGGGAACCATTCATCTGCGAGAAGCAGTTGCCCGTTATTTGTCAGAAAGATTTTCGTTGCACTATCAAGCATCAAAGGAAATTTTAATTACAGTTGGTGCCAGTGAAGCCATTGATCTTGCTTTGCGGACACTGGTGAATCCTGGGGAAGAAGTGCTTATTGTTGAACCATCCTATGTCTCTTATTTGCCCTGTGTGATGCTTTGCGGTGGCATACCAGTTGTTGTACCAACTTATGTGAAAAATCATTTTAAGGTGACACCACAAGATTTGAGGGAGGCTATTACAGCAAAAACACGTGTATTGATTTTACCATTTCCAAACAATCCAACAGGTGCAATTATGGAAAAAGAGGATTTGCTTGCAATTCGTGAAGTGGTTTTGGCGTATGATTTATTTGTAATCAGTGATGAGATCTATGCGGAGTTGACATATGGAACTAAGCATGTTTCCATTGCAAGTCTGCCGGATATGCGTGAGCGAACATTGGTGTTAAATGGCTTTTCTAAAGCGTTTGCAATGACTGGATGGCGACTTGGTTTTGCGGCTGGATCTGAAGAAGTTATTTCTACGATGCATAAAATTCATCAATATAATATTATGTCAGCGAATACAACCAGTCAGATTGCTGGACTGGAGGCGTTGACACATCCGAATCGTGACCAAGAAATTGAGACAATGCGCAGAGCTTATAATGAGCGGCGGCAAGTGCTTGTAAACGGTTTTCGTCAGATGGGTTTGGATTGTTATGAACCAAGAGGGGCATTTTATGTATTTCCATCTATTCAAAAAACTGGGCTTTCCAGTATGGAGTTTTGTGAGCGGTTATTGGCAGAAGAAAAAGTAGCAGTTATACCGGGAACTGCTTTTGGCGCATGTGGCGAAGGATTTATTCGTTGTTCTTATGCTTATGCGTTGGAGGATATTAAAGAATGCCTAAAAAGAATTTCACAGTTTGTTATTCGGTTACAAAGTGTAAATATTTAGTGGAACAATTTAGAACAGTTTGATGTTTCATTAGAAAAACGATTTGTATTTGCCATAAATGAATGCACATAAAAAGATTCGTTTCGGGAAAAGGGGTGGATTAAGTTGAAAGTGGAGGATCAAATGTCTCTATGGATGCCACAATCGTCTGCAGTTTATACACGTCGTCTACAATTCAGTTATACAGATCAAAGAGATTTTGGAGAAATGAATTTGGCAGCGGACGATTTAAGTGTGAACAAAGGAAATACACTTGAGGCTGTTCAATGTCAAAGCTGCCAAGAGCGAAAATATCAGGATGGCTCAGATGATCCTAGTGTTTCATTTCAAACACCGACTCGAATTGACCCAGCAGTAGTGGAAAGTCAAGTTCGTGCACATGAAATGGAACATGTTGGACATGAGCAGGCACGGGCTGAAGCTGAGGATAAGAAGGTGATTTCCCAAAGTGTTACTTTACATACAGGAATCTGTGAAGAATGTGGACGCATTTATATTTCCGGTGGGACGACCAAAACCGTAACAAAGGAAGATCCGCAAAAACAGGCTTTTCAAGGAATTTTTACAGATGAAGTGTATAAAGGCAATCATGTTGATATGTATGCATAATCAAATATTGAAATTGGAGGTGTATTGTATTGAGAATTTTACCAGAAGAAGCGCTGGCATTGATTGTAGACTTACAAGAAAAACTGGTTCCAACAATGACAGACGCACCACAGCTTGTGAAAAATACAAAGGCATTGTTAGAAGGATTGAAAATTGCAGAGATTCCAATACTTGTTACAGAACAGTATCCACGTGGTTTGGGGCAGACTGTATCCGAGTTGGTATCTGTAATCCCAGATGTGAAACGACAAGAAAAGCTTGAATTTAGCTGTTATGGAAATGAACAGATTCGTAAGATCATTGATGCCTCAGGCAGAAAAACCATTTTGCTTTGCGGAATTGAAGCTCATGTTTGTGTTTTGCAGACATTAATTGATTTATGTGCAGCAGGTTATCATGTTGTCCTGATTGAGGATTGTATCCAGTCAAGACATGCACATGACCAAAAGATAGCTGTAAAGCGTGCCATTTATGAGGGTGCATGTATAACAACATTTGAATCCGTACTTTTTGAGCTGGTTCAAAAAGCGGGAACGACACAGTTTAAACAGCTATCTGCATTGGTTAAAAGCTTGTAGAAATTATGTAAAATATGTTTAAAATGGAATAAAAATAAGGAGCAAAGCCTGATAATAAAGTGGAGGGGCTTTGCTTTTTTATAGACTTTTAATTCGATTTTTTTGTTTATATCTTGGATTTTTAAAAATCTTTTATCTTTGATCCTTATTCATGGTTTACCGGCGTTGGTGCTTCAATTAAAAATGAACGCATTGCTTCTTGGTTTAACTCTTCGTTGATTTCTAGTACCAATCCGGCATGTCGTACTCTTTTATTTGTATAGCCGTTCTCTACAGGAATTCGAAGCGTATCAATGTCAGTGATCGGATGCAAGGTGAAATCTGAGGCGAAACGAATTAAATCTTCTATGGATAAATCCGTTGATATATGCTCCGATAAATTTTTGGCAAGTTGTGGCAATGTTAAAACACCATTTAATGATGTAATTTCTGAGAACAGTGTATCTTTTAAGGTAAGCAAAATTTCCTGTTGTCTTTTAATACGTCCAAAGTCACTTTCTGCATCGTGGCGAAACCGGGCATAGTCAAGCAGCTCTTGACCGTTTAGTTTTTGTATCCCTGGCTTTTTTTGCATTCCCATGTCAGAAATAATTGACTGTGGCAGATCAACTGTAATGCCTTTTGGAGCCAGTAGATCGACGGTATGAACAAACCCTTGAAAATCAATTTCAATATAATGGTGAATGTCAATATGAAAATTTTTGGCAATGGTTTTACGTAGTAATTCTGGCCCACCCATATAATAGGCAGCGTTAATTTTATTTTTGGGATATGCGGTGTTGGCAGCAGGGATGGTAACATAACTGTCCCGCATAATGGAAACCAGCCGTAAATGATGTGCTTTTTTATGATATTGTGCAACCATAATTACATCAGATCTTGACTTTTTTTCTCCTCTGGAGTCTACACCAACAATGAGAAAGTTTACCTTATCAGTTGGCTCTTTTATACCATGAAATGTATATGGGTTATTCGTTTGCTTTTGCGTATATTCTTTGATATGTAATGTTTTTTCTTTATCAGAAGATTCGTTTGGATGTGTGCATCCTGAAATACAAAAAAGCAAACAAAAAAAGATGATTTGATAAGTCCGCAAAAAGATTTCCTCCCCGTTTTGTAAAGTTGTTTCTTATTGTTTGTTTATTGGTCTGCTGTTATGCATTGGAAGGATATGCATTGAAAAATTTTTTGCACTAGGTATATACAACCTGTGAAAAAATGGAAGAAACAGCAGCGTTTTTATGAAAAGAACAACAGTTGATCCAATCATTTAAGAATATCAAAAATTGCTTAAGAGATTTTTAAGAAAGTGTAACGTTGTGTTGAGAGGACTTGCATAAATTCTGCACAATTGCATTCTATATTATAAACATCATATACCTTTCCTTATTTTTAGCTGTAAACCTTAGGTTTGCAGCATTTTTTTGCATTAAGAAAAATTTGAGTGAATGACTGAATGGTTTGTTCTTCTATAAATGCTGATGTTTTTTTAAATTGGATAAAAAAATAAAGATGTTCATGCACAAATTCTTCTTTTTTTTGGTATGCTATGTAAGAAAACAAAAAAAGGGCGTGTGTAAATGAGCATTTTGGATTTCATACAAGAAAAATTAAGTACAACCGGAAATGCGGTTGCAAAAAAAACAATGGACATTGCTGATTTAACCAAGGCAAGCATTCGTTTGGCAACTGAGGAAGAAAAACTGGAAAAGGTGTTTGCTGAAATTGGAAAGATTTATTATGAGCAGTATAAAAATGATCCAGATGCTAGACTGAAAGGTTATATTGCTCAGGTTGAGTTAATGAATGAACAGCTTGAGGAGTTGCGCACAGCAATTCATGCATTAAAAAGGGAGCAACCATGTACAAAATGTAAAATGGCTGTGAAAAATGATGCAAAATTTTGTAGCAATTGTGGTGCACAAAATATAAATTATAGAGAAGAAGAGTGAGTCATAGGGAGTTCCGATGAAACATCGGAGCTTTTTTCTTTTATCGAAACAAAGAGTCAATTTATACGTATCTTTTTATATCCTTTTCAAATATCTGTTAGTATAGGTGGTTTAGGTATTTTTGTTATTGATGAACATCTGATCTGTGCTGGTTATATCCTAGCATAATTTACAATTCAAATGTAATGTGTTGCGGAGTAGATCATCTATGCTATCAGATTTTGCATTTTTATATTTGTGTCACTTTCCAAAGTATGAGCATATAGGTGCAATGTAATATTGATATTGGAATCTTTCATAATGTATTGCAGGTTCTTTGGGTTCATCTTTTTACAGGTGAGTAGGGTACAAAATGTATCTCTTAATATATAAGTGTGATATTGGACAGTTCATTATCGTCAAGTAAAGATGTACAATCATGTTTTTTCCTTGTAAGTAGGTCTGTTTTTTTATTTCTTTTAGGTAGTTTGTACGCTTTCTTTTTTCAAGTTCTTTCACCATTATAAATGTAATACTTTACCTTTCAATTATTTCAAGCATGCTATCCATGTTTAGAGAGGTATAGATTGTATTTCAGGTAAAAACGGATCTTTATGATTCTAAATGAATATATTTCACAGTAGATCATCAAGAAAATGAATTGTTAATGAACGACAAAAAAGATCATTTATTCAGAATTATAGCAAAATAAACGAACTTTTCTGCATATTATCTTTTCACCCTATCTCAAAACGTTTTTTGGTATCCACGTGCTTGGTCTTCTGTTCCTTATTTTTTCATACAGGTAAGAAGTACAATGGGCTATATTTTGAACCGATACATAGCAGATCATGTAATAAAAAATACTTGTTGGAAAGATTGTTCAAGTGGTAACAGATACTTACTTCTGAAATAAACTTCATACCTTGTATATGAAGATCATTGTATCCACTGACATATGGTTCCTATTTTTAGTGTCCTCCATTATCTTATAAGAAGGTTATGCAGCCTTACCTAAGTTCAACTATGAGGCTGTTCGGATAGCTAGCAATATGTGATCAGGCTACCTGAACGCTTTTATCAGTTACTGCAAGCGCATATAGGACATGGTTAATGAAAAGGTACTATGTTTTATTGAACCTTTTTATAAATAATTGGTTCGTCATAACCAAATGTTCTCTTGCCATTTACTTCCATAGTTTCAGTAACTTCCAATTGTTCTTTTGAGAAACGCTCAAATAGTGTAAATTTCAATACAGGTGAGAACATACTTGTGCTACCGCCTTCCCACACACCATTCTTTTGGATATATATTGCAGGTGTAAATTTTTTTGATAACTTTAAATCATTAAAATCGACACTGTCTAAATTTTGATAAGTAAATGTGCTCTTGTTATATCCAGTAGGAATTTCATACGAAGTTAATTTAATTCCGTCTGGTTCTTCAGTAAATAAAAACAGATGAGGTGAAGCATGCATTTTTTCATTTAATTTATAATAACTTTCTTCAATCATGAATATTCCATTAAAATTAGATGGCAAATTTGTTATTTTATCATTGCATACTGTATTGATATGCTCGGCATAAGGAAATTCCTCGCCATTTTTTTTCATATTTTCATACTGCTCTGAGTTATTAAACTCTCCTGTTAAAATTTTTATAAAATCGTTTAATTTGGTCATTTTATATTCTCCAACTTTCTAATTGTATATTTTTATTTTTTTAACGAATTTTTTGTACAAATGGCTCAGTAATTATTGGGATTCATGAAGAACTTATGAATGTCATAATCATACACAAGGTAATGTTTTCTTTGTCTGCCAAAATATGAATAATATTAGCGAGAAACATATCCATTTATAATTGTTGTCTTTACACTTAATAACATCACATATACAATTTAAATTTTATTTTCTCTGTCTATTTTCACACGATCTCTTTCATTTTGATGAAAATATTATTTTTTGAACCAATTCTACCAGTGGTTGTTTCTCACGATCTGTAAGAGAACCTAATATTAGTTTGTCCCATTCTTGAAATAAATCATGGCTCTTTTCAAATATCTGCCTACCTTTTGTTGTCAAACTGATTATATTAGCTCTTTTATCTTTTTCACTTTTCTTTTGTATAAGAAAACCATTTTCTATCAGTTTAGAAATTGTTCGAGTAAGATAACCCGCATCTAATCTTAATGCAAGCGATATTTCTTTGGATGAACACACTTTTTTCTTCCCTATAAAAATTATAATGAACAGTTGTCCATAGATTACATTCATCTCTGAAAGTCTTTCAGAACAATATTGAGTAAATTGTTTGCAAAGAACAGATACATAAAATGCAAACGAGTTTGTCATTGATCTTTTTCCTTCCTATACTTGACTAAGTCAATTATAATGGATTTAATTGACCTAGTTAAGTATATATTTTGATAACTGATTTGTATGAAAAAAGACATCTCATACTGAAGTGCCAACCTTATACTATATTGATTTTGCCTAGTTTTTATTCTATCCAGATTTATAGTCCTTTCATAGTAAAAAAGTCTTTAAAATCATTCGTTCCTACTTTTAAATCTTATATTTATGCGAGTTAGTCGATTTTTCCTTTTTTAATTGATGGATGATCAAATTAAATACGATAATTTTTCTAAAAACAACTTATGAGTGTTTTTCCATTGAAATCCTTTTTGGCTCTATGATTGATAAATCTGGGTGTTCCATTCCAACTTCCACAAGAAATCCATTAAACCTTGTTTTTTTAAATATACCATTGGTATCTTCCTTTTTTTCGCATTATCATAAAGCATATAGACTTGTAAAATAAAATTTGATATGTTTAAGCCCTATATAAATTATTGAAGAATGATTTTTATTTATCTGTTGTGTAATTTTTGATATTTAAGTACACTATCTTGGTAAAATTTTTATTGGGTCAGACAGGATAAGTGGATTGTCATTCATAATTTATGTCATCATTTGTTGTGTATCATAAAATGATAAATAAAGTTTGTGATGCGTTTTCCAATTTTTTAGGTGTTGTATTTCATATTACAGTCTGTTCTAATAAAAAAGAACCGGCTGACATTTCCGGTTTCTAAAGTAAAGATTTTCTTATAATACGTATAGATATACACATAAAAAGTGGCATAGGCTACCTAATAGAATAAATATGTGAAAAATTTCATGGTAGCCCCAATTTTTAAAAGTCAATCCTTTTGGTTTAACTCCGTAAATCATACCTCCAATTGTATACAGTACACCGCCAAGAACAAGCAGCATAAATCCCGCTGGAGCAAGTACTTCAGTTAGTGGCACAAAAACAAATAGAGCCATCCAGCCCATCACAATATATATCGTAGTTGAGAGCCATCTTGGACAATGAAACCAAAACATTTTAAATAAAATGCCAAGAATCGCTTGTGTAGCAACAATAGCAAATAAAATTTTCCCTGCTGAATTATTGAGGCTGATCAAACAAAATGGCGTATAAGAACCAGCAATCAACAAAAAAATCATGGAATGATCTAGGCGGCGCAAGAAGAGTAACACCCGTTCTTTTGCAAAAACAGAATGGTATGTTGCTGATGCCCCGTATAATAAAACCATACTGATTCCGAAAATGACAACTGAAGTGACGGCGACTGTTGAGTTGGTCATGGAAGCTGCTTTTATTACCATGGCAATCATAGCAAATAAAGATAAAATTGCTCCTGCTAAATGCGTCAGCCCATTAATGGGTTCTCTTAAATAACGTTCCATATTTTCACTCCTATTCATATTAGCATATGTAGTTATTATAACTATATATAATAATATTATGATTCTAAATTTCTGTCAATGATTTCCTTAGGAAAATACAAAAAACAGTTATGGGATTTTCAAGAACTTTAGATTTTGAAACATTCTCTTTTCACATCTTCTCATGTTACAATAGATGAAAAACAGGTAAAAAGGTGTACGATTGCTCTCATATGAATGGAGGAATTTTTGTTGAATGATTGGAATACGAAGCTGGGATTGGAAAAAACCATTCATCCGGATGAAATTCCGAAGCTTGATTTATATATGGATCAGTTGATTCAGTTGTTTGAAAATAAATTTAAGGATACGCTTCGCAATGATAAGGAAAAAGTTTTGACTAAAACGATGGTCAATAATTATGGAAAGGATAAATTATTTTTCCCGATTGAAAAGAAAAAATATACACGAGAACATGTCTTGCTCATTGCAATGATTTATCATTTAAAAGGTGGACTCAGCATTCCGGATATTAAACTGGCATTAAGTGAAGCAAATGAAAAAATTGTACGTGGTCAAATGGATTTTGAGAAATTTTATTCTACTTATATTGAGCTTCATGAAGAGCAGTTTCAAATGTTTCAAAAAGAAGTGGAGAGAAAAATAGAAAATGTGCGTCAAAAATCGGCTGCATTTAATGATGATTTCTATATCGAACAGCTTTTAATGATTGCAGCATTTGTTCAAATGAGTACAATGTATCGAAAAATGGCGGAGATGATCGTGGATAAACTTTAGTTGAATTTGATAAAAAACGATTTTTGCTATATAGTTGGCTGGCAAAAAGCGTTTTTTATTTTGCGTTAAGCTCTTTAGCAGTTTATATGGATAAAATTGGACATTATAGATATTGAATTTGTTTTTTGATTTCAATTATGATATATTTACAAAAAACAATTGAACAATTGCTCATATAATAAAGTGAGAGGAGAAAGAAAGATGCAGGAAGATCGCTGTTTGGTATCATGTATTCATGAAGATGTGATTCAGAAAATAACTGGTGTTTCTGAGCCAAATGAGTATTTGGAAAGGTTGGCTCAGCTTTTTAAAGTTTTGGGTGATCCTACACGGGTTCGAATAATTTATGCACTGATGCAGCATGAATTATGCGTTTGTGATTTGGCACATATTTTACAAATGAGTCAATCGTCTATTTCTCATCAGCTTCGTTTGTTGCGTCAGAACCAAATTGTCAAAAAACGACGAGAGGGAAAAATTATGTTTTACACATTGGCAGATGATTTTGTGACCAAATTATTTGTATTGGGAATGGAGCATGTTAGGAATGAAACATATAAAGAATACAAATGATAAGATCAAACGAACTTACATTTTAAACGGATTGGATTGTGCCAATTGTGCACAAAAAATAGAGGAGCAAATTCAACAATTGCCATATGTTATAGAGGCATCAGTGTTTTTTGCACAGTGTAAATTAACTGTATTTTATAAAGATGAGGAAAGTATTTCCTATGAGAAACAGCTAAAACAATTGGTCAAAAAAATTGAACCACATGTGGATGTGTGCACAATGGATGAAACCAAATTGGCTGTGTCAGATCAAGAGAAAAAAATGCATAAGAAAATGCTTTCTGTTATGATTGGTATTTTATTTTTTGTTTTGGCATTATATTGTTCAGATTATAGAATGATTCAAATTTTTTTATATTTTGGTTCTTATGGGATGATTGGCTATCCTGTGTTACAAACGGCTGTGAATAACATGATTCGCCGTCGATTTTTTGATGAATATTTTTTAATGACCATTGCTACACTAGGAGCTTTTGCCATTGGAGAATATTCAGAAGCGATTGCAGTGATGCTATTTTATCGTATTGGAGAATATTTTCAATCCAAAGCCCTTTATCACTCGCGTCAATCCATTGGTGCGCTTTTGGCAATGAAGCCTGAATTTGCAACAGTTGTATCAGAGGAGGGGGAAAGAAAGATATCACCAGAGCAAGTTGGTATTGGAGATATCATCTTGGTTAAACCAGGTGAAAAAATCCCGATAGATGGTATAATCGTTGAGGGGGAGTCAGATTTAGATGTTTCGGCATTGACTGGAGAGTCAATGCCAAAATATGTTATTTGTAAAGACAAAGTGTTAAGTGGTTCTGTGAATGGAAGCGGAATTTTGAAAATAAAAGTGACAACAGATTATGAAAACAGCACACTGGCAAAAATTTTAGAAATGGTTGAGCATGCGGCAAATAAGAAGACAAAAACAGAGGCGTTTATGACAAAATTTGCGCGATATTATACGCCAGTAGTTGTTGGGATTGCCTTCTTACTGGCATTTTTGCCTCCGATTTTGTTTGCAGAAGCTACTTTTTCAGAGTGGTTGTATCGGGCGCTTGTATTTTTGGTCATCTCTTGTCCTTGTGCACTCGTGATCTCTATTCCACTCGGCTATTTTTCTGGGATTGGTGCGCTATCTAAAAACGGAATTTTGATTAAAGGCAGTCGGATTTTAGAGGATCTCACACAAGTTTCTGCGGTTGTTTTTGATAAAACAGGAACATTAACGAAAGGGACTTTTCAGGTCTTATCTGTACATCCCGAACCAGGTTATACAACAGATGAGCTGCTAAAGTACGCAGCTTATGGTGAAATCTATTCAAACCATCCGATTGCCCAGTCTATACGGGCGATGTATACAAAGCCGTTGTGTACTTCAAAAATTACAGATTACCAAGAAGAGAGTGGTAACGGTGTGGTTTTGTTTTTGGATGGTCAACAGTTGTTGGTAGGCAATGAAAAAATGTTGCGTCGTCATCAAGTCATATTTCGTCCAAATACTGCGATTGGAACCATTGTCTATGTTGCTTATCAAAAAAAATACATTGGCTCTCTTGTTATTGGGGATGAGCTGAAACCAGATGCAAAGGTAGTGGTTCAAGCTTTAAAAAAAGTCGGTGTACAAAAAACGGTTATGTTAAGTGGAGATACTGTGGCAGTTGCCCAAAATGTTGCATATGCTGTTGGATTGGACGAAGTTTATGGGGAACTTTTACCCAATCAGAAATTACAATATGTGGAAAACCTATGTACCCTTTCTAAACCTCAAAAGGTTGTTTTTGTTGGGGATGGCATGAATGATACACCTGCTTTGGCACGTGCAGATATCGGGATTGCAATGGGGGGGATGGGTTCAGATGCAGCGGTGGAAACGGCAGATATTGTTTTAATGCATGATGAAGTGAGCAAAATTGCTCTTGCTATCCAATTGGCGCGTAAAACCAAAAAAATTATATGGCAAAATATTGTCTTTGCTTTTGGTGTAAAGGCTTTCGTTTTAATTTTAGGTGCCTTAGGCATAGCAACTTTATGGGAAGCTGTTTTTGCTGATATGGGTGTAAGTGTATTGGCAATTTTAAATGCTTTACGTATTTTAAAAAAATAAGTTTTTCACTGTATAGGCTTTGAATGTTATACTTGTTTTGATAGGATAAAGGAAAGATATTTTGGAATAAGTTTTAGTTAGATTCTCATATTTCTAATTAAATGATTATTTTGAAAAAAACAATGAAAAAATGAATATGCACTGTGACTGAAAAATAGATTGTTTATTGACAGAATGGTGTATATAAGATGAGGGATATCAGGTATAAAATTTCGTTTTATTCCTCAGTTATGTCAAGTTTTGTTTTATTTGTTTGATTGTATTACTTTTGGGTTGGTTTACGGAGCCTTTGTCTATTCATTCTTTTCAATGTGTCTTCTTGATTGATGTTGAATCTACAAGTTGGTATTTGATGGATTATGTGTGTATTTGGTTATATAGGATAAATGAATTTATTTAGTATCCTAATTAATAATTTTATTCAGAAAAATAAATCGTTATAAAAACAAGATACTTATAACAATTTTTTATTAAATATATTATTAATATTTGAAATTTTAATTTTTGGTATATTAATGATATAGCAAATAATGATTCTATTCTCTGTAGTACTATTTTTGTTTTAAATATAATTCATCATATTAATTTTATTATTATAATTTTTATTTTTTATATAAAATAAAAAGAGAATATCTAGTTTTTGTTCTGTTTGCTAACCTTATTTGCTATGGCATACTATATGATTGGTTATATTTTCCAAGTTGGATTTGTTTTTTTGGCAGGATAATATTAGGACAAAAAACTGCTTTTTGCCTTATTAAGATGTTTCATCATTTTTCATTGGATTGTTGATTTTTATTGTACTTCTAACATAAAAGATGAGCGATGTTAGGTGCTTTCATTTTTCATGTTTATTTGTTTGGTTTTATTAATATAATGCAAAATATAGGTGAAAACCATTTTTTACTGCTGTTTTTCATTGTCAGGCTATTTTTGGAGGGAGGATATAGATCTTTTTATTTGATGAGATCCTATTTGTGACAGTGATCGTGACTGGCAGAATTTATTTCTTCTTTCCAGAAATTTGATTGTTTGTTGCAAGTGGAATTCTGTTTGCTATGATTTTTCTGTCTTTTGTTATGCCTTTTAAAGAGGGAAGCATTTCTTTGATCTTTATTTTGCGCTTAAGATGGAATCAAAATGATATTAGAGTATTCATTGATTATCATGTACCCAATTTTAGGCATATGGTTTTGTTGGTGTGAAAATTAGCCATTTATCCAATAAAAGAGATGGCTTGACATATCATGATAATATTGTTTTTATATTCTCAAAGAGGACGCCAGATTTTTGTTAAGTTACAATGATTTCGATATGAGGTAGAAAGAAAGGAGCCGTTTTATTTATGAAAAAACTAATTGTTATTTTTATTGCAGCATTGGTTGTTGTGTTTGCCCTGGGTGCGGTTTATGCAATGAATCAAAAGAAGGAGGAAATTGCAACAAACGAGTACAATCCATATGATAAAACCAACTTAAATGCAGAAACAATCAAATTGTTGAGTGATGAAAATTATCAAAATATTATTACTTTAACGGATTTAGAGAAGAAAATTACTTCAGGAGAAACCGTCTTTGCTTATTTCTTCGGTCCAACTTGTAAAACCTGTAAGGAAGTTACGCCAATTTTAATGCCAGTTGCAAAATCGCTTGGTGTGCAAGTAGATCAGTTGAATATGCTTGAATATCAAGAAGGGTGGGGGACTTTTAATATTGAAGAAACACCTGTTTTAGCAGTGTATAAAGATGGAAAAGAAGTTGCACGGACTCAAGGAAATCTTGGAGAAGAAGGATTTAAAACATTTATTTCCAATCATATGAATTAATAGAAAAAATATTTGATAAACAGAGAATAAGGAGAGGTTATGATGAGAAACAGTCGGTCTTATCGTGAGGAAGCATGGACATTACTAAGTCAAAATTATTGGTCAATGTTTTTATTGTTTTTATTTTATACACTTGTAGCTGGGGCTGCGAGCTATATGACGGGTCCGGATTTCAGTATTTTTGATATTTTAATGCTGTTGCTGATTCCACTTGATTTTGGTTATACATGGTGTGTACTAGATTTTTCCCGTCAGAAGGAGATTTCTGTGAAGGATATTGTTGAGCCATATTTAACACTGAACACCTTTTTAAAGACCATTGCTGTATCTTTGGTTATGACGATTTTCTTGATTTTATGGACTTTACTTTTGATTATTCCAGGTATCATTAAATCTTTTTCTTATGCAATGGTACCCTATATTTTAAAGGATCAGCCAGATGTGAAAGTACTAGATGCGATTACACAAAGTCGAAAGTTGATGGATGGGAATAAGTGGAGGCTGTTTAAGCTTATGTTTTCTTTTATTGGTTGGATACTTCTTATACCACTTACACTGGGTTTTGCCATTTTCTGGGTGGGGCCATATTTAGAGGTAGCCATTTCCCGTTTTTACGATGATATTAAAGAAAAATATATGCGTGATCAAGAATTTTATCAAAATTTTTAAATATTTTAAATGCATTGGTTAAACGAAGTACATTTTTATAAAAATATGGTCCATTTGACTTTTTGAACTCATTTCAGAGGGTTCTAATGATGAAAGATATATAAACTTGAAAATGGGTTTGATAATTTAATCATGATATGATTTTATTTCCAGTGCTTTATCTAATTATGCCATAAAGAAGTAATAGAGTGTAAAAAATTTGCCGCTTCTATCTCGCACTTGTGTATTATGTTGGATAGTAGAGGCTATTTCTGCTAGAAAGTCTATTTTTGATAAAGCTGTAATGAATGCCAATCTTATTGCAGCGTACTTTTCCGATTTCCCAAGGTTTTCGTACATTACGCTTTTCTTAATAAATGGAAGAAAGACTGTATGGTTGCTTTCTAGCACATAAACTTAGGACGGTGTTCTTTGTCCTCTTTATCTTTTTCATTCTGTTGCGGGTAGGCTCGGTCTGCTGGACGGTATCAATTTGGTTTGGGTTGCTGCCGCTTTTTCCGTTCAGTTTTGGAAATGGAGTATGTTTTGTTTACTAGGGATATGGTGGTGTATTTTTTGTTTTAGTGATACAAAACTTAAATCGTTTCGATGAGAGAACAATGTCAAAGCAAAAGTCTAACTTAACATATTTATTTGTTAGGAAACATTGTGAATTTTTGATGAATAACTGTGAGATAAGTATTTAAAAGTTGATGTGATCAAAGAAAGTATATAGGTAGTAAGAACAATTTTATGCATTGTTTTTTTATTTGAGATTTTTGTATCTTTGTTTTCTGTTATTCTATTTTTTGCTTTAAAGTAGAAAAGCATTAGCCGGTGTACATTTTATAATAGCTTTCTTACTTCATCAAATGTTTTTATTGGGGGCTGTTTTTCCAAATGTTCTCCGATATGCTTTTCCATCCAAACCATATGATACCAGCGATGAAATTTATACCCACAATATCGAAATTCACCAACAAGTCGATAGCCAAGATGTTGATGAAAGTGTACACTGTTTTTTGTTAGATATTCATCTTCTACAAAAGGATATGCAATACAAGCATAAAGGTTGGAAATATTCTGTGCAGAAAGGATTGTTTCCAATGTCTCATATAATTTTCTACCCACTCCCATTTTCTTTATATTTTCATGTATATAAATGGTTGTTTCTGCTGCCCAATCATAAGCAGCTCTTTCTTTGAATGAGCTGGCATAGGTATATCCCAAAATTTCATGTTCATATTCAGCAACCAAATATGGATATTTGTTGAGTGTATGAAGAATTCGATTGCTAAATTCTTGTACGGAAGGAACCGTATATTCAAAAGTAACGGCTGTTTTCTCAACATATGGTGCATAAATTTTTAATAAAGCTTCTGCATCTTGAATGGTAGCACTGCGTATGGTTATATCTTGTATATTCATAAAATTTCCTTTCGCGATAATTTTTCGTTAAAGAATCTTTTACTCTCCCTCTTTATTATTTGAGGACATTTTGTGTCCTGTTTTCTTTTTTTGCGATGTATTCAAAGAGTTATGGTGTACAAGGATCTTTAAAGAAGAAATTAGAGGTTGGTTAAGAACAGAAATTTCTAAATCTTAAAGGAGGGTTTGATAAGTAAAAATAACATTAGGATAGGAATATAAAAATTAGCTGTCTTTTTTGGCAGTAGAAAAGTGGGAGAAAACTAAGCTTTCTAAAGACAGCCAATTTTTATTTTATATTTTGAGCTGGACATATTGGGAAATTTCCTCTAAAGTCCAAACAAATTCCTGTATTTTTAAAAATTATTTTGTTCGATCGTTTCTATGAGTATTTTTTATTCTAAAATTTGTATTTTGCGCTTAAAATACTTGTTCAACTTCTTTTATACCAGGTACTTCTTCAAGCAATGCACGTTCAATGCCAGCTTTTAAAGTAATGGTGGCACTCGGACAACCGCCGCATGCACCCAAAAGACGAACTCTGACAATGCCATCTTCAACATCAATTAACTCAACATCGCCACCGTCTCTTTGAAGATAAGGACGCAATTTTTCCAATACTTCATTGACTTGTTCAAACATTTGTATATCCTCCTTAAAATGATGCTGCATTTTGTTTTCTTTCATATTATAAACATCTTCAAATCAATAATTCAACATTATTGTTTGGAAATTTTATTTTTGTAAAAAAGTAAGAGAGTCGGTAAAATGTAAGTAAAGAAAGTATTAAAGAAAAGAGGAAAGCTATGTTTCAAACATTAATTGAAGGATGCAGGAATAATATGCCTATGGGTACACATGCTGTCGTTTGGCAGTTGCAAAAAAATCCCGATATAGATTATATTGAATACGGCTGTTTGGGTGAATGCTCACGTTGTGCTCGTTGGTTGTTTCTTCTTGTAGAGGGGAAGGTTATTGAGGGGCAGACAAAAGAAGAACTGCATTGGAATTTGCAAAAGGCAATGGAGATTGAAAAATACAAAATGTAAAATGTAATGTGTCTGTTCGTTTCTTTCATTTTAGATTGGCTCAATGTTTGTTGATCAGGCAATCCATAAAACAAAAATTACAATAAGCCAAAAGGAATGATTGTTTATTCAACAAATCATCTCTTTTGGTTTGTTGTGTCTTAAGGATATTAGTCATCTTCTTCTTCGCGAAATGTTTCACCTGTCATAAGGGTACGGACTGCCCGCCATTGTTGTCTGGCTTGTTTCACTAGTGCTCGTTCAGTTGTTTGTTTTTCTTGAGAAACAACTCGATTATAAAACTGCAAGGCTTCTTGAAATTTTCCTAAGCGAAAGTTAATTTCTCCAATTAAATATTCCAATCGGATAGTGGCCATACCCTTTGAAGAATAGTCTCCATTTCCGTATGATTCTTCATAACTTTGTAAAGATAAACGTAAAAACCGTTGTTCTTGTTCTTCGTTTTGTAATTTGCGATACAGCCAGGCAAGACGCATATATAGTCCGGCAATTATAATCATCGGTTCATGTTTTGTCTGTGCGGAAATCAGGGCAAGCTTATAAGTTATAATTGCATCATCATAGCTTCTCTCAGAAGAAAATTCTCTTGATTTCCAATGCATTTCAATTTTTTCGTGGATTTCATCCTTGCTTTCTTTAGTAAAGTAAGGAGAGAATTGTTCTGTAAATGAGAATCCGCATTTTGGGCACACATTGACAAAATATAGGTAAGGGCTGATGCTTTCGTCTTCATAGATGGTGCAAAAATCAGTTTCGATTTTTTTGACCTTTAGTGCACGTGTGCGAACTTTCATCGTTTGAAATGTATGTTCACAAAATGTGCAGGTTATTTTTTTTTCATAAAGTGATGGGATTTCTGCCATAGATTTTGTTCTCCTTTGATACAAGCATAATATTAAGATAAAGCATTAGTCATATTATACAATTTTTTCCTGTAAAGAATAAAGAAAATTTATTTATTTATTCTAGAACATTTTTTCTTTCCACGAAAAAATGTTAAAATTATTGAAAAGAGAATGAGAAGGAGCGAAAAAATGCATATACCGTTTTCAAAAATGCATGGTTTGGGGAATAGTTATATTTATATCAATATGTTTACTTTTCAACTACCAGAAGAGATGTTGCCAAAGCTGGCAAGAAAGATGGCAGATGTGTATACAGGTATCGGAGCAGATGGAATGGTGCTTATTTGTCCCTCTCAGCGAGCAGAAGTGAAAATGCGTATTTTTAATAAAGATGGCTCAGAAGGACAAAACTGTGGAAATGCTTTGCGTTGTGTGGCAAAGTATGTGTATGAACAGGGGATGGTTCGCCAAAAACAGTTCCAAATTGAAATCGGAGATCGGTTGGTTAAAGCAGTGATTCATGGGGAAACCTCGGTGGAGACAGTAACCATTCATATGGGACGAGCGGATTTAGACAATGCGTCTATTCCGATTGTTCCGCTACATTTAAAACCACAAACAATCGGTGAGCTTTTGGATTTTGGTACATTTTCTTTTGTTGGAACAGCGGTTTCAATGGGCAATCCGCATATCGTATTTATTGTGGATCATGTTTCTGAAATTTTGTTGGAGCAAGTTGGTCCTGTTATTGAAACTCATCCAATGTTTCCGCAGCAAGTTAATGCTGAATTTGTCCAAATTATATCGGATAACAAAATCTGTATGCGAGTTTGGGAACGTGGATCAGGTATTACAAAGGCTTGCGGAACTGGAGCCTGTGCAGCGGTTGTTGCTGCCACGTTGCTTGGTTATGTGAAAAAAAATACCGATATTACAGTTGTACTTGACGGGGGTGAATTACAAATCTGCTATGATGAAGACGAACAAGTTTACATGACTGGAAGTGCAATAGAAATTTGTACAGGACAATTTTTTTATCAAGATGGAAAAAAATAAGGTTTGCAATTGGTCATAAGGAGGGCAGAAAATGCGTAAAAAGTTGTTTACACATGAGCAATTGTTGGAAAAAACTGAAGAACTGCTACTTACTTATGGCTATGAAAAATTTCATCTAAAGCTTTTATCCATGCATTTGGATGGTGCACGGAGTACAATTTATTCCTATTATAAAAATAAAGAAGAAATTGTTTCAGCATGTATGTGCAATGTTATGCAGCGTGTGTTGAATCAAACCAATGCAGTTCATACAGGAAATCCATTACAAGACTTGCGGTTGCTTTTAATGGTATATATGCAGGAGTCTGATTTGCACCGGTTGTTAAAAACGATTCCAGATCTGAAAATGCATGCATCGACTTCTATTCAAGAAAATATGCGTATGCTTGAGGTCGGACATCAGAAATTAAAGCAAAAAATTGTGCAACTTTGCACGGAGGCACAGCAAGCGGGCATGCTTCGACCTCATCTTTCACCGGCAATTATGTCGGCTACCTTTTATGCTTTAATTGATATACCCAATGTGCAGGTTTTGGAAACTGAGCAATGGGCAGCACTTTTATTTGACTTGTGGTTAAATGGAACAAGCCTAACATCATAATTTTGGAGGTTAAAATAAATATGAATGAATTCAATACAACATTTCAATTGTCTAATGGGATTTCCATTCCCAGCATTGGATTTGGTACATGGCAGACTCCTGATGGAGAAACAGCGGTTAAAGCAGTAACGGCTGCATTAAAAAACGGATATCGACATATTGATACAGCAGCCATTTATCAAAATGAAGAAAGTGTGGGAAGAGCGATTCAAAACAGTGGATTGTCGCGACAAGATATTTTTGTCACAAGCAAACTTTGGAACAATGCACGTGGTTATAAAAAGACAATGGCTGCTTTTGAGGAAACATTGAACCGGTTGGCACTGGATGTTTTGGATTTATATTTGATTCATTGGCCAGCAAAAGACGGTCATACAAAAGAATGGCAGGAATTAAATCTTAGTACCTGGCGTGCAATGGAAGAGCTTTATCAAAAAGGAAAAATTAGAGCCATTGGAGTCAGCAATTTTTTGGTGCATCATTTGCATCCGTTAATGGAGCAGGCAGAAATTCAACCTATGGTTAACCAGATTGAGTTTCATCCAGGGTATATGCAAGAAGAAGTTGTACAATTTTGTAAAGAACATCAAATTTTGGTGGAAGCATGGAGTCCACTTGGCACGGGAAAAATGTTAAATCATGAAACATTAAAGAAGCTTGCCGCAAAATATCAAAAATCTGTTGCTCAGCTTTGTATTCGTTGGTGTTTACAAAATGGAACTTTGCCGCTTCCCAAATCTGTTACCCCAGAGCGAATTATTGAGAACATACAGGTATTTGATTTTGAAATTACTGCTGACGATATGAATACAATCAATGATATGGCATATTTCGGCGGTTCTGGTTTACATCCAGATCATGTGAATTTTTAATCGCAAGTATTTAAGGATATTTCAAAAATTGGATTTTTAATGGGGTAGATGGGTTTGTTTGTTTTCATTTTTGCAAAGGATATCCATTCATTTCTTCCAACCTAAAGTTTTTGTCTTTTGTTCGTTTCAATAAAAATAAAAGCCGGAACAAATTCGTTTTCTATTGTGAATTTGTTCTGGCTTTGTTTATTGTATTGTAGTTAGACATTCGATTTTTATGCAGATATTTGTTTTGTTTTTTCTTTTTTCTCAAGTAAAATAACCAGCGTAGGGAGCAGCACACTGCGAACCAAAAATGTATCCAGTAAAATCCCAAGTGCAACTATAAAGCCGAATACAAATAAAATTGAGATGGGTTGTGTCATTAAAACAGCAAATGTTCCAGCTAAAATTAACCCAGCAGAGGAGATGACACTTCCAGTATGTGACAAGGCAATCTCCATTGCTTTTTGAACAGAATGTTGCTTTCGTTCTTCAATGAATCGGGAAATTAAGATGATATTGTAATCGACACCGAGTGCAACTAAGAAAACAAATGCATATAGTGGTACCCGAATGCTAATGGCTGTATGACCAAAGAGTATATCTACAAGGAAGGTTCCAAGACCAAGTGCAGCCGCAAATGAAAACAAAATTGTACCTACCATATAAATTGGTAGACGAATGGATTTGGTCAATGCAATAAGCATAGCGAAAATGAACAAGCTTTCCAAAATCATAACGACAACCAGGTCTCGGTTGCTGTATGTGTTTTCATCATACAAGTCTGCGGTAATTCCGGCAAAATATAATGTTCCCAGTATATTTTGTGCATGAAGCCATTCATTCTGATGATCAAGAAAGTGTTCGATTGTGTCAATGGCTTCTTTGGAGTAAGGGTTGATGTCAAAAACAAGCTCATATAAGAGATTTTCATGAAATTTTGTTTGTTCAACAAGAGAAACCGATGCAACATGTGGTTGATTTTCCAAGATACTACGCAATGCTTCAGCTTGTTCTTCTGTTACTGCGTGTGTGCTTTCTAAAAGAATTGTTGTTGGCGCCAATGTTCCTTTATCAAAATTTTGCTCAACCATTTCATAGCCTTCTCTGGATGGCATATCATTTGGGAAAGTTTTTACGGTATCAAATTCATATTGAATATTGAAGATATTTCCAGATGATAAAAGTAAGATGATCACAACGAAAAGAAAGGAAACGATCGGTTTATGTGTGATGGCACCAGCCATTCGGCTCCAAATTGATCCTTCTTTTATCACTGGATCACCGACTTTTGGAATCTTTGGCCAAAACGCTTTTCTGCCAAATAAGGCAAATAAAGCAGGAATTAACGTAATGGAAGCCAGCATAATCACTGCCATAGTGACGGCAAAAATCGGTGCAAAATTATGATAGGATTGATATTTTGTGAAAAACAAAATGAGCATAGCTACCAAAACCGTTCCTCCAGAGAAAAACACAGGCATACCTACTTCATGCAGCGCTTGCTTCATCGCTTCAAAACGATTTTCTGTCTGCTTTAATTCCTCACGGTATCGGGAAAAAACAAATAATGAGTAATCGGTAACTGCAGCAAACAATAAAATCATCATAATCGATAAGGTTTCGTTGCTGATAACGAGTCCGCCTTTTCCAAGTAGTCCAATTATTTTATCTGCTACAAGGTAAACAATACCAGATGCTACAAGCGGAATCAATGCAAGCAGCGGTGAACGGTAAATGACAATCAACAGTATCAAAATCAAAGCAACTGTTGCCATCATCAAGAACATATCCGCTTGAGAAAATAATGCCAATGTGTCTGTTGCAATACCTGCTGGTCCGGTTACACGGAACATATAGTTTGATGCATCTTTTCCGCCGATTGCAATGAGTTTCTCAACAACAGCCCGTACTTCTGAACTTTCCAAGTTTCCATCCAATTGAATTGGGATCAAAATGGTGGATAAATTTTCTGATGCAAATTGTTGCTGTGCTTGAATGGGCATAGTGGTAAACGGAGGAATTGTAGAGATTCCATCAATATCTGCCACTTCGATTTGTGTTAGGACGTCAGCGGCTGCCTCAAAATCAATTTTTCCGTTTGGATTGTGGAAAACCAGTAGGGCAGTTAATGTGTTATCACCAGGAAAGTGTTTTTCAATTTGCTTTTTGGCAATAACAGATTGAGCTTCTTCGGGAAGAATTTCCATATTGGTCGTTTCATATTCTTTGCTGCTAGGTGCTATTGTCAAAAATCCTGCCAGTAGAAACCATAACGCCAATGTGATATACATACCTTTTTTGGTACTGACCATTCGGGTGCATCTACGAATGATTTTTTTCATGTTATCCCTCCAAAAATATGACGTTTTTTTGTCTATGGATACTGTACAAATATTTGACATATGTGTCAAATCAAATAGATTAAAATATCAAAGGTTGTATATTGTACAATTGATGATAGTGGAAGATATCCAAGGCCTATGTGGAGGAAACAAAATGATTCATTAAAAAAAAGTGGCTTTATTCTTTATATTCATTGATGTGGGTAAGAATTCCCGTTTTGTTCCAGTTTCTTCTGGTTGTATGTTGTATGAGACGATCATTTGTTGAAGCTTTCTATCTATTGAAATTTTCCTTTTTCAATAACAAGTTATGATTTGTCAATTCAAAACAGCCAGCGGTTGTCGATAAAATTTTTTATGATGGCTGGGTATGTTTCTTTTGATTTTATATTGAATACAACACGGACATTGTTGTAATTGGTAAAGGCAAACGTTTCCTTGTTTTTGATAACAAATGGATGCAATAATAGAATTGGATGGAAATCCAGTACATTTAAAATATGGACTAGAGTTTTTTCATCTGAAACATAACCCAAATTCTTGTAATAATAAATTGAATTAAAAGTAAATGTTACATTTGTTGATTCATTATAATTTCCATATTGTAGGAATTAATTTTACTTAATTTTATAATAATTAAAAAATCTTATGCAATCAATTTTTAAAATTATGATCTTCCTTTTTTTGATTGGTTTATTCCTTAGTATGATGGATCAAAGAAATGTCTAATATCACTTAAAAATAAGATTTTTGATTTATATGATATAGATTCATATATGTCCTTTTTTCAACGGATTTTTTCATTTTTCTTTCTCAAAATGATAGTCCTTTTTGAGAAAATCATATAAAATATAAAGGGAATTTAAGTAAAGTGGGGGATGAAACTTGAGTAAAGAAGTAGAATTATTCGATGTAACCATTATTGGAGGTGGACCAGTCGGGATTTATGCCGCATTTTATTGTGGGATGCGTCAAATGAAAACCAAATTAATTGAAAGTTTGCCGCAACTGGGCGGACAATTGAGTGCAATCTACCCTGAAAAATATATTTATGATATTGCTGGACATTTGAAGGTTCGGGCACAAGCGTTAATTGATGAACTTACTGAGCAAATGAATCAATTTTCTCCGACCATTTGTTTGGGTGAAGCAGTGACCAAGGTAGAAAAACAGGAAGATGGAACCTTTTTATTGGAAACTTCTAAAGGTTTCCATTATTCCAAAGCAGTGATTCTTTCTGCTGGAAACGGAGCCTTCCAGCCGCGTCGCTTGGATGTTTCCAATAATGAGCAGTTTGAAAGTACAAATTTGCACTATTTGGTTAAAAATATGGAAATTTTTAAAGACCGCCGCGTTGTATTATTTGGTGGAGGAGATTCGGCAGTTGATTGGGCGATGATGCTTGAGCCGATTGCTAAAGAAATTACGATTGTACATCGTCGTGATCAATTCCGGGCGCATGAGCATAGTGTAGAGCAAATGCGTGCATCTTCTGTGAAAATAAAAACACCTTTTGTTGCACATGAATTGATCGGTACAGATCAAATTGAAAAGGTTGTTATTAAAAATGTGAAGACCGAAGAATTGGAAGTTATTGAATGTGATGATGTGATTGTTAACTATGGATTTGTTGCTTCGTTAGGTCCGATTAAGGAATGGGGGTTAACTATCGAGAAAAATTTAATTTGTGTGGATTCCAAAATGGAAACAAACATTGAAGGGATTTTTGCGGTCGGTGATATTTGTACATATGAAGGCCGTTTAAAGTTGATTATGTCTGGACTTGGTGAAGTACCGAAAGCGGCCAATGCCGTAAAGCATTTGGTTGATCCGAATGCGAAAATTCAGTTGCATAGTTCCAATGCTATGGCAGAAAAAAAATAAAACCATTATGTGAAACGAGGTTTTCCCATTCGGAATATTCCTCGTTTTTTTATATTTGCCTTGGTGAATCAGATTGAAGGCTTTTTATTTTGTCACGCTCTTTTTGATTTTCCTATATCGTACCATTTTTTTGGAATGTTTTGGCAAGCCACTTGATGTTTGGATACATGTATCTTGGTAGCTTTTGAATTTTTTATTTTCATTTTTTGAAAGTCAGAACAAAAACTTACATCACTTCTTCTTGGGTTTATTAGGCGAAAGGAAAGTTTGCTACAAAGGGCTGATCTTGTTTGGTTCTTTTCTCTGGTAGGTAGTTTATCTGGTACAGGAATTTCAGAAAAAATGGAGTAAAATCAGATCTTTATATTTAGTAAGGAATATTTTGTTTTTACTTTTTATACAAATATATGAAAAAGGTTATATGTAATTTTATGCAATTTTTTCATTTCCCACAAATCCATAAAAAACTGCCAAAGCCTTACTGTTTCAATGTTTTTTCATAAAGTGATTTTATACTCCAAAAAAAAATGAAAAAATGACGCGAAACGTCGGTAACTGTGCATGAAACGTCAAAATCCGTGCATGAACCGTCGAAAACTGCGCATGAACGGTAAATTTTCCTCTGCAAA
>CAJFEE010000026.1 GCA_904373265.1 Candidatus Harrysmithiimonas galli
AACCAAAAAAGGTCCCGTGGTGTAGCGGTTAACATGCCTGCCTGTCACGCAGGAGATCGCCGGTTCGATCCCGGTCGGGACCGCCAGCTTTTTAAAAGGGCTCGATAGCTCAGTCGGTAGAGCAGAGGACTGAAAATCCTCGTGTGGGCGGTTCGATTCCGTCTCGAGCCACCACTGATTGTATTTTTGCCGGCTTAGCTCAATTGGTAGAGCAACTGACTTGTAATCAGTAGGTTGAGGGTTCAAGTCCTTTAGCCGGCACCATGGAAAATTTTTGGAGGGGTAGCGAAGTGGCTAAACGCGACGGACTGTAAATCCGTTCCTTCGGGTTCGGCGGTTCGAATCCGTCCCCCTCCACCATTTATTTATGAATAATATAGAATGTAGGGGCATAGTTTAATGGTAGAACTAAGGTCTCCAAAACCTTCAATGTGGGTTCGATTCCTACTGCCCCTGCCATCTTTATTTTAGTTTGTTTTTAAAATTTGGGCTATAGCCAAGCGGTAAGGCAACGGACTTTGACTCCGTCATTCGTTGGTTCGAATCCAGCTAGCCCAGCCATTTGCGGAAGTAGTTCAGTGGTAGAATACAACCTTGCCAAGGTTGGGGTCGCGGGTTCGAACCCCGTCTTCCGCTCCATTGCTTGTATTTTGGCGGCATAGCCAAGTGGTAAGGCAGAGGTCTGCAAAACCTTTATCACCAGTTCGAATCTGGTTGCCGCCTTGTAGCGTTTAAAAAATATTGACAAATATTTAGAGATTATGTTAGTATATGTTTATCTTTTCTCTCTAGATTCTAAGTATTTAGTGATTTATGCCGGTGTGGCGGAATTGGCAGACGCGCACGACTCAAAATCGTGTTCCTTCTGGAGTGTCGGTTCGACCCCGACCACCGGTATTATTAGTTTTTTAAAGTGTGTTGTGAAAAAGTTATAAACATTGATATATCAATGTTTATAACTTTTTTAATTTTGTAGGTTTATCATAAAATAGCATGGCTTTTCATACCTGTGTGCACAAATCGCACACAAATGATTGTGTTTTCATCCTTATGAACTTTTTTATAAAATGCTTTCAAATACCTCGATGCTTAAGGCTTTATCAGACTTTCTTAATTCTTTTAATACATGAGCATACGTACCTAACGTTGTATTAATGTCTGAGTGCCCCAATCTTTCTGAAACGTAGTAAATAGATACATTTTTACTTAAAAGAATGCTTGCGTGTGCCGTAAGAAGTTGATTTTGTGGCTAATATTTTACTCTCTATTTTAGTAATTGTTTCTGCTGATAAGTTATCTTTTTCCGCAAAAATTTTAATTACCAGTTCATTTTTTGTTAGTGATGAATCAATATTTAGTTCAGTAGCTAGATCTTTTAATGTTGACTTTGTAAGTTTAAATAAGTCCTGCATAAATATAATATCAAATATTCTATTCATAAATCATTAATTCCTTCCTCGTATCTTATGCTTTTTTACCCCCTTTGACAAATAATACTAAAGTCCTGCTTTAATTTACAAAAAAACCCCCAAGCCATAGGACTTGGTTTTTTATATCGGGTGGCTAAATTTACGTTTTCATTATTGGTGCTTCAGGTTTTAGAAAGACTGAAATGTTGTTTTATCCGATGGTTTATGCATGATCGCAAAAAAAAAAGAAGGTTTGTTAGAACCTTCTACCTAAGAATCCGCTATGGCTTTAGCCTAACGGTAGTTCAACTTGTTCCATTACTAAATAAGTATTGTTTCGTTATTCATGTTAGATACTTGTAAAATATGGAGTTGTCCTAAAAATCATGAAAAATAATGATTTTTAAGTGTGATCCTGTTTTTTTGTGCCAATATGAAATATGATACAGTCTTTCACATGGATACTTTCTGATAGTCTAAAATCCATGGAATCCCATTTCTATCTACAACATGTCCGTGTATTGAGTTCCAAAATGTTTCTTGAAGCGGCATAATAATATGCCCATCCTTGCTTAACTTGTCATAAACAGAATGAATTTCATTTTCATGGTCAAACTTCAGGACAATTTGTATATGATTTCCCTGTTTTTTCGGTTCAAATGGGTCACAGAAATGAATCAAGGAATCACCAATAACCAATTCTCCATGCAATATATATTCTCCTTCATTTTCTTGACAAGGTTTTTTGTTTTGATCCGCAAATTGGATATTTTGCAGTTTGCCTTGAAATATGGCTGCATACCATTCCATATTTTCTTTACAATTTTCCATATAAATATATGCTTGTGCACTTTGCATGATTAAGCCTCCTTTTCTTCTTTGTATTTTATCCATTTTTGCCCATTTGATTCTCGCTTTTGTTACAGAATGTTCACGAGTTGAATTGCAAGGGATCATTTTTTATCATATTGGTAATTTGTAACGAATAAATATTTTAGTTCACAAAAAGCACACAACATATAAATATTTGTTGATATATCAGCGCTCATAATGGTAATTCGACCCCGACCACCCCGGTACTTTTTTATTATAAGATGTTTTAAAAAGCTATAAATGTGCTATAATCAACACTTATAGCTTTTTTTATTTTATACAGATCTTTCTATAAGATATTTTTACATATGTTTTTTGATGTCAATATGTTTCATTCATTTGAAAAACAGATAAAATAGCTTGGTCGCCCCTCTTTCCTGTTTCTATATTTTGTACTTCAATCAATATACCCGGTTTTGATTGATTCAATCGGAGCTTAGGTTACCATTGTCAAAACATATATCTTGTTTGGAAGCCAAGTATTACTTAAACAGTTTTTTAATGTAAATTTTAGCGTTTTTATCTTTTTTTTACGTCATTTCTGCGAATTTCTCAAAAGAAATTGGTTTACAGCTTACACTTGTAATGGTTTTTGAGAAACACTTATATTTTTTAAAATTATAAAATATATTATAAATTTTATAATTTATTTTCTCGTTTTTATACTATACTTGCTGCACGCCCAATCATTGGGTGGATTTCCAACCAATGAATCATCATTTCAGTCCAATCTTTTTTGAAAAATGAAATGCTCGCATTAGAGACATCTGCTACACTTGCCAACCATTGGAACCATTCTTAGCATATCTAGTATGAGCTAGACAAAGTTTAACAATTTTTATTTAAATTTCATGATCTTTCCTAACTGTTTTATTTTTAATTTAAAAAATAAAACAGAATAATTTGATATACCATATAGTTTTCAAAAGAAAATTTATGGTCCATGTAAGAAAATCATGTGTCATACATGAATTTTGATGTTCATTTCATTTTTTGACGATGTAAAAACTTATTGTTAACCATTGAAACAGCATATATTTTGCAATTTTTATGTACTGGGGAGTAAACGAACCATTGCTTAAAATTATATGCGTATTTTTTTATTAAAAAAGAGCTTGGATTCAATTCTTTTTTGAAACTTCTATATGAGTAAGCTGTTCATTAGGAAAAAGAGATAAGCAAGATCAGCTATTTACAACATGTTTTTATAGAGTCATTTTAAAGATAAAAAATGAATTTTTATTTTTCATTGCTTTTGGGGGATTGAGTTGTATTTTGATTTGGAATTTGTATGTTAGCTTGATGAAGAAATAAAAGTATGTTTGGTAATATATAAAGATAGAATATGTTTTATGAAAACTGTTTTAGCATGTTGTTTGATTTAAAGTGTGCATTATGAATTTAGGAGATTTTCTAACAGAAGATCGGGTTGCTTTACAGATTGCTTCAGTAAATAATAAGCAAATAAATAAATAGAAGACAATGATGTTTCTTCCGATTCTACTAGCAGAGGATGCTGAAAAATGGCACGTCCTGGTTTTGCATTTCCCTCTAGCAGCCAAACTTTTTCTTTGTGGTCAATTCCGATATCAAAACCGATTTCTCCAATATAGCCTGAATATTCTTTTTCAATGATTTGACTCATTTGTAAAACAGCTTGATAAATTTTCTCGCGTAGACGACGCTTTTTTTTGATAGGAAACGGTAAAAGCTCTAAAGGTTGCACTTTTCCACCATATTTTGTATGTGTGGTTGGTGCACCCTTTGCAGCGAGTTTGACAGCGAAAGCGGTCACCTTCCAATCACCATTTTCATCTCGATTGGTATGTACACGAAAATCAAAAGGAATGCCATTTAAGCGCTGGAGTCCGATATCTGCCTGAATTAAATGATTTGTGGTATTTTGTTTGAAGACGGTTTCTTCAAGCAATGTTTCTAAGTTATCGAATGCGCGAAATACTGGTTTGTCGTTTTTATAGTAGCCTGCATAATACAGCCCTGTTTCTTTACGGAAAAAGCATTTTACAATTCCGATACCCGCACTTTGATGAATTGGTTTGATATAGGCTGCCGTATGGGTGTGTAAAAATGTAAAAATATCGGCTGTATTGGGCTGTATAACAGTTTTTGGTAAATATTGCATAGTTTCTGTAAAGCGGCTGAGAGCTTGAAAAAAGCTTACTTTATCAAAAAAGTTTGGATTAAAAATTGGAATTCCATAATGGCTTTGAAGCGTATTTTTTATTTGCTTGATGCGCGGTGAAGCTTCAATATAGCGATTGGGTAGTCGATTGTAAATGGCAGTAGGAAACCCAATTTTCTTTTGTATCCAACCTTCTTTATCATGATAAAAGAATCCTTGGATTGTACCTGTTTCCCAACAAATCTGTCCAGGGCCAAAAAGAAATGAAACCGCTCCAAGTTTGGTTTGTAAGCGAAGCAGTTTTTCGAAAAAAATCGTACGCTCATTTAAAATTGGTTTTTGTTCTTTCTCAGAGAATCCAGTTGTAAAAATGCCAAGTAATGGACCAAAATATAAACAGTCTTGGTCAGCAATGAAATGAATGACAGTATTTTCTTGGATAAAAATCTGGTTGCAAAGTGCTTCACTGAGTTCAATTTCATGTTTTAAGTGCTCTTTGGGAATAAAAAGGCATTCGCTACACTGTAGACCAAATGCAATTTTTTGAGCTCCAATATAGCCAATCTGCCATGGATTATAATAAACGATTTCTGGCGCATCAAAATGAATTTGAATCGTGCAGGTTTGCATGAATGTCCCTCCGTTAGGCTTATGTTTTGTTTGCCTGCCTTTCAAAAAGAAATTTTGCATATGGAATCGGGAAATCTGGATCTGGAATTTCCCGGTAGGCCATTATTTTATTACGTATTTGTGGTGTTGGTTTATGATTCCAATGCAGTAGACAGGGTTGCATATGTGTATAAATCCCGATGTCAAGTAATAATTCAAATGTTTTGAGCAAGTCATCAAGGATAGAAGCTGCTTGTAAAGCAAAAGTTGAAAGTTGAACCATTCGTTTGGTGTCATATCTAGTGAAATTTTGCAAAATAAATGAATGAAGTGATAAATAATATTCCGCTTGTTCTGATTCATGCCAAGCGCTTTTTGGATATAAAATTGCTGCTTTGGCTGCAATCTGCCATTGACCATTTCCTGATTTTTGCAACAGGAAACGAAGTAAAAATGGGATATGTTTTTTTGTGTAAAATTGCCATATTGGTTGTGCTACATATGTTTTATGGGTAAGAAGTTGTGTTAAAAATGTCATACATTTTGCTTCAGATGAAATGGTTTTGGTCATCCGTTTTTCTTTTTTTTGGATTTGAAAAATATAGTCTGTTTTTGTATAGCGGATATAAATTTGACCGGATGTACTGTAATCAGTAGCAGGCTGTAAAATGAGCCCACCTGTCTGATAAAGCTGTATCAGTCCATCTTGTGCTCGACTAATTTTTTGGATTGGAAGAAGTGTGATCGGATTTTGGGCAGCCTGTAAAGTCTGATAAACTGTTAATTTGTCAGAGAATCCAGGATTGAGAAAAATCAGATTCGGTTGTGCCAAAAGCCAGTTGACAATACTTTTATTTTTCATCCGTTTTTCTTTTGTATCATAAAAGCATTGATCATATAAAATACTTGGAATGGGAAAGGAAGCTTCCTTCCAGTCTGTGGTTTCTTTACAGAAACGATAGCCGTTGACTTGATTTGAAATTGGCTCAATTGCGCAGGGAGAAAAACAAAAGAATTCAACCTTTGGATCGGCATTTGCTTTTACTCGGTCAGTGATATGCGCTGGCGGTTTTTTGGAACAGGTTAATATACCAAAGAAAAGCATGAAAAAAACCTCTTTCCGGATTGGATTGGTGGAAGTAAAATCCGTTTTACCGATTATTATATGTTGTTTTTATGAAAGGACAATCTGAAAAAAATTTTACAAATATCGACTTGAGACGTGTCGAATGTTGGTGTAGTATAATGCTTTTAGAAGTTTTTGTAGAAAGGAAGATTTGATGGATTGGATAACGATCATAATGATGGGTGTTGTCGGTGGCTTTATTGGCTGGATGACAAATTATTTTGCCATTGGTATGCTTTTTCGTCCATATCAGGCGATACGAGTCGGAAGATATACATTACCTTTTACACCAGGGGTGATCCCAAAACGAAGAAAGGACATTGCAAAGAGTATTGGTCGGATTGTTGGTCAGGAGTTGATTCATACTAAGAAGGTTACAGATCAGATTTTAAATAAGAAGGTTAGAAAAGAACTCAAGGATCAAGCGTTGCATACATTATCCCAAGCCTTTCGCAGTGAGAAAACACCAGCAGACCTATTGAAGAGCTATTTGAATTTGTCAGATATACAGATAAAAAAAATGGAGACATCAATTATAAAGAAGCTTCAAAAAAAGTTGGATAATTTATTGGCACGCTCTGTTTGGGAAACGGTTGAAAAAACAGCCGGTGTTGACAAAGCGATGTTAATTGGAAAAATGTCAAAGGAAGTGCAGGGTTTACTGGTTCAAGCTTTGCAAGAGCCTAGTTTTCGTCTGGTTTTAATGGATAAGATTCATGAATTTTTAAAAGGTCTGGCGTTTGGGAAATTGGTCAGTCAGGCCATTCCAGTTGAAAAAATTGCGGATAAAATCATTTCTGGTATTCATCCGCATATTGGTTCTGAAACAGTATATGAATTTATTTATCAAGGAATTTTGCAAACATGGAAAAAATATGAAAATGAGCCGATTGGTGAGGTGCTTGATTCACTTGGGATTTTGCAAAAGGAAAATTTACAACATATGATTTCAGATATGTTCTCTAAAAATAATCCGTTTCATCAACGCCTTTGCGATTTGCTGGCAGATGTGGATGAAAAAGCCTTTGAACAAACTGTGTTAGATTCTATTGATTATTTATTTGAAAGTCCGTTTATTCATTCATTTTTACAAGCGTCTGTTCAAAAAATTGATTTTCAACAACTTGTTGAAAATGAAATCAATCATTTTTCTTTACCAGAGCTGGAAGCAAAGATTTATGAAATTGCACATCGGGAATTGTTTATGATTCAGGTGCTTGGTGGTGTTCTTGGATTTTTCATTGGGGTTGTGCAAGCATTTTTTATCTTGTATGTATTTCCGTTTTAATGGGCTTCTCCATGTTCTATTTTGCTTTTTTTTCTCATAAAGTATGAGAAATATAATTTGATTTTGGGGGAGGCATTTTTATGCGTTTTCAATTATTGGCTTTAAATATTGATGGCACGCTTTTGCAAAAGAACGGCTCTATTTCTCGGGCAACACGAGATGCTGTTTTATATGCATTGGAGAAAGATGTATATGTTACGCTCGTAACCAATCGGAATTTTCCATCGGCGCAAAAGGTTGCAAAAACGTTGAAGCTATCTGATGCACTTTTGATTACGCATAGTGGTGCACTGATCGCCAGAGATATGGATGAGCCATATATTCAACGGAAAATCAGTGAAATAGATACTTATCGAATTGTGCAAGCATTGGAATTTTATGCGTGTAATGTACGGATTTTACATGAACGTTTTTCTTATGGCAATCGAAAAAAATTGGATGTCGGTGAAATTGCAAATGAAATTTTCTCTAAAGGGGATCCAGTTTTTTATCCAATTCAATTTTTCGATTCTTTAACGGAGCAGCTACGAGATGAGCCAGTATCTGCCCCGAAAATTGATGTATATTTTGATGATTGCAATGAACTATTGCAGGCAGAAAAAGTTATACGGGAGACATTTGATGCTGTAGATTTGATCCGTGTTTCCAAAAATAAATTGGAGGTTGTACCTAAACCGGTTTCAAAATTATGGGGGCTGATTCAGTTGGGACGGCTTTTACATATTCCGTTGTCACAGATGGTATATGTCGGAGACAATTGGGACGATCGGGCAGTTATTGAAACGGTTGGCTGTGGAGTTGCGATGTGGAATGCTGCCAAGGAAATTAAAGAAGTGGCGGACTGGGTGACACGGTCCAATGATGAAAATGGAGTGGCTTATTTGGTTCGAGAAATTTTTCGAAAGCAACAGCGAGCAGAATTTCTATCGCAATATGTGCATAAATAATTCAACCGGTTTTGCAAAAAAAGAGGAATACATTGTATGATAAATTCGATCATGGAACAGTAGGAGAGAAAAGATGACGGTTTTGCGACTAGAAAAGCCTTTACTTGTTTATAAAGAACAAATTTTAGATTATAAACAAGAGTTTTTGGCTGCGAATGAATCTATGGATGGTTCAGGTGTACTTGCACAAGTCGAAACCATAGAGGAATTTATTGCTTTGTCAGAACAAGGGATGTATAAAGTATTACCCAGAAATTTTGTTCTAGCAACGCAATTTTTACTGATTGAGGAAACAAAAGACAAATTGGTCGGCATGATGCAAATTCGTCATACTTTAGACAAAAAACTGGCGGTGATTGGCGGACATATCGGATATTCTGTTCGAAAATCCATGCGTAGCCAAGGTTATGCTAAGATCGGACTTAGATTGGCTCTATTGTATTGTCAAAGTCATTTACAATTGTCTCGCGTGCTTTTGACTTGCCGAAAAGACAATTTTGCTTCAAGAAAGGTTATTTTGTCACAAGGTGGCATAAAAGAAAATGAAGTGATATTTGGACCATATGTCATTGAACGATATTGGATTGAACTGAATCTGCAATAAAAAAGGAAAAGAATCTGGATCAAAGGTGGCACAAATAAAACCATATTAAAATTGTTTTGAAAAACGGCGAGTTTTATGGGAGATGTTGTTTTTATTGTTTTGTAGGTTATGCAAATAACGATCATGTGGAGGATTTCCACAAGGTTGGTGGATGAAATTATTGAATGGATGTGATGTCCTTGGAATCGTAAGACCTATATAAAAATATGAAAACATACGATATTTGAAAACTTTCCGCTATACTGCTCTACATGTAAATTATGAAATGCTCATCTATATACGACAAATGAGTACATCCGTTATCAAAGAATCGGACACATAGTCGATAAATTTGTGAGTAATCACAGTTTATCGACTTTATTTTTTTATATCATCCTACCATTCTAAGGGCAAAATTGCATGTTGGAATTTGTGGTTGTTAAAAAGGGCACATCTGATTTTCACGTGGGGTGATTCTTTTGATAAAAGAGTGTCAAATTCTGATTGAACCCATTGAAATGGACATACGGGTTGATGTACAAAACATAGTGATAGAAAAGGCTAGTGATCAAGAAGTTTTGCCCATTTCTCAAATGAGTGCAAAAAACTGTTAGCGATATTGAAATGAAAAGTACAGCGCTGCATCAAATATGACATCAGAAAAATTTTATGCTGACACAGAATGTAAAAGTGAGGGATTATACTGGTTTGTTTGAAAGATGGTTACCTGACAATATTTTTATGGATCGGATTACAGTATAATTTTATAGTAGAGGTCTGCCATATATGATTAGCAAATTAGGTGTTTTGGTGCGTATATGAAAAGAAAATATGTGATGACACAATTTCGAAACTTAAGAGGAATTGTTAGAGAAATAATCTTATAATAAAGAGTATACAGACTATTATGGTGGAGGTAAAAATATTTGTAAAAGGTTTACAAAGTTTACTATGTTAAACTGGAATGCAGGTTTGTTTCTCTGTTAACCAAGGTCTAAATTAAAGTTTAAAATAAAATTTTTTAAGCTGTATTGTTTCATTTGTTGTAAGGAAATAAAATTTAAAATAATGATCTAATGAATCTGAACAAATCAAAATGACAGATAAAACCCGAAAGTAATCAATGAAAATGTTATGAATGACATTGGATGAATTAGTTTTGTATCAGCGTTTTGATTTTCAAACAAATCTGTTACACTAGAAAGAAAACATTTAGGTGAACTTATGAAAGTATATATTCAAGCATTCGAAAATGAAAAATTGACACGGTCACTTTTCTCACTTGTTCAAATTTTTGACGCGAAGGCAACGCTGTCAACAGATGATTGGGAGATTTGCCTAATCATTCAAGCAAAAGACGAACAATATATTGGAAAGCTGAAAAAACGCATGGATGGACAAGATTTTACCTTTGTGCTGCCCATTCGAAGGAATATTCCATGGACATCAAACGCATTAAATTTTCAAGTTCGGCAATTGGTTTATCAATTGTTTTGTCAAGCAGGATTTAAAAAGCAGCCTTGGGGCATTTTAACTGGGATTCGTCCGACCAAACTTGTACATAAAATGCAAACACTGGGTATGTCTCAAAATGAAATATTCAATGTACTGCAAGATGAATATTTCATCCATGAAGATAAGGTCTTGCTTTTGCAAAAAATCGCAAGCATGCAAAGAAAAAGATTTCCAGAATGGTCAGAGCAAAACAATCGAGCAAGTGTCTATATTGGAATCCCATTTTGTCCAACCAAATGTGCATATTGTACGTTTCCGGCCTATCAGATTCCAAAAAACGAGCAACAAGTTGAACAATTTTTGTCTGCTCTAATAGAAGAAATTCGTCAGATTGGTCCGTTTTTGCCTGCATTGACAACAGTATATATCGGAGGAGGTACACCAACAAGTTTGACTGTTCAGCAAATGCAACGGCTATTTTATGCCATCGCATCTTATTTTCCACTTGAGTATGTGGAGGAATTTACGGTTGAGGCGGGTCGTCCAGATACCATTACTGAAGAAAAACTGCGCCTATTTCATACATGCGGTGTTACACGTATTTCAATTAACCCACAGTCCTTTCATCAAGATACTTTGGAGGCTATTGGACGTTTGCATCAGGTTGAAGAAATTTATCAGGTTTATGATCTGGCAAGAAAAATGGGGATGAACAATATTAATATGGATATGATTCTGGGACTTCCAGGAGAAAATTATACCAAATTATTGTATACGATGTCGGAAGTTTTGCGTTTGTCCCCTGAATCGATAACCGTCCATACATTGGCATTAAAACGTGCCTCCCAAATAACTCAAAATCGTTCTGCCTATCAGTGGAATGCTGGTGATGAAATAGAGAAAATGATGGAAAGCTGTCGGCTGCAGCTAGAGAACCATGGGTATTTACCTTATTATTTATATCGACAAAAGCAGATGTGTGGCAATTTGGAAAATATTGGATATTGTAAGCCTGGATTTGAAAGTTTGTATAATATTTTAATGATGGAGGAGCTACAAACCATTGTTGGTTTTGGATGTGGTGCATCCAGTAAATGGGTAGATCGGTGGACAGGCAAAATCACACAGGATCATAATCCAAAAGATCCGAAGACTTTAATAGAGAATACAGAGCATTATATTGAGAAAAAGAAAGAGCGGCTAAAACAGATTTTTGTAAAATGAGGTAGAGAAGTTTTAGATGAACATGAAAATGCTACGTATTCTAAATGAAAAAAACGAATGATTTATAAAAAATACGTGATGCAGATGATCGCATTTTGTGGATTGGGTTGACCCAAAAGAAAAAGATTATATTCATTTTGTTGCGTTCTGTTTTGTTATCATAAAGTCTGGTGTTTTCAATTTGAAATGTTTATTGACAAGTATAGATTGATGAGAAGGAGCGAAAAAAATAGAGAAGTAAAGGAAAAATAAGGAAAAAGTTTTTTGGATATTAAAAAAGGGTTTTGCTTTCTTATCTCTTTGTTTTATGGAGAATACAGGCTGATCTATGAACTATTTTTCTCTCACTGTCAGTTAAGAACGATCACTTCATAAAGTCTACATTGACATAAAATAGGGTAGATTGTAAAGACGATGGGTTTCATATCGTCTAAGTAAAGGTAAAATTTTTTGGATACATCTATAAGCACTCGTATAGAATAAAGAACAAATACTTCTGAAATGCGAACGAGGTGAATATATGAATTCCAGAGTATCCATAGGAAGGGTACCTTCATTTTTGTTTTTGTTGATGTTGAATTTATGGATTGTAATGACGGCAATTGGTCTGGTTGTTCCAATTTTACCTTTTTATGTGAAGTCGTTTGGGGCCTCAGCAGAAACTTTGGGTTTATTGGTTGCTTCTTATTCTATTATGCAGTTTTTATCTGCTTCGTTTTGGGGGAGATGGAGTGATCGGTATGGAAGGAAACCCATTTTGGTTATTGGCATGATGGGGTTTTGTCTTGCGGAGTTTTTATTTGCTTTTGCGCATTCGCTTTGGATGTTGTTTTTATCACGAATTGTGGCTGGTTTATTTGGAACAGCTGTGATGCCGGCGGCGATGGCTTATGTTGGTGATGTAACCACCCATGAAGAACGAGCAAAAGGAATGGGGCTGATTTCGGCAGCAATGGGACTGGGAATTGTTATTGGACCAGCACTTGGAGGATGGTTGTCTCATTGGGGAATACGTGTTCCTTTTTTCACAGCAGGTTTTTCTGCATTAGCTGCTGTTTTTCTAACTTTGTTCTTTTTAAGGGAATCTTTAACCAAACAGGAAATTGCATATAATCGAGCGCAGAAGGGACGCAGTTTTTTTGTACAAATTTGTGCGGCTGCAAAATCATGTATGGGTCCGTTATTTATCTTTCTTTTGATTATGAGTTTTGGGTTAGCCAATTTTCAATCCATTTTTAGTTTTTATGCCATGGATCGGTTGCATTTTTCTGCCGCGCAGATTGGCTGGATTTTTTTATGGATTGGTTTGATCGGTGTTTTGTTACAAATTTTTGCACTGGATCGATTGGTGAAACGTTTCGGGCAAGCTACGATTGTGACTGTTTCTTTTTGTATCGGTGGTGTAGCTTTTTTACTGCTGATTTTTTTTCACTCGTTATGGATGATTGTCGTTGCAACGGGTCTTTTCTCGGTTAGTAATGCTTTGTTGCGCCCCGCATTAAACACACTGGTATCCAGAATGACAAAGGAAAAACAGGGTGAAACGATGGGACTTTCCAATGGTGCAGTCAGTCTTGGGAATGTTATCGGTCCAATTGTTGCCACTCAGAGTTATAATCAGGCGTTTTTTATGCCTTTTGTAATTGGAAGCATTGTAATGTTTACAATGCCGTATTTTGTGTTACGATGGAAAAGAAAATATGTGATTAGATCAAAATAGTCAAGACTTGGAGGGGTTGAAATGAGTTTAGGGACTGCTCATGTTGGAGATAAAGTTGATCAGTTAGCTATGTTGAAAACGGTAAGCAAGCTGCTGACCAAACAAGGGAAACCATATTTTTCTATTATTTTTCAGGATAAAACTGGAGAATGTGAAGGAAAGCTTTGGGATGTTCGTGAAGGAGACGAAAATCTTTATGAACCAGGAAAAATTGTACATATTGTTGGCGAAATGCAAAACTATCAAGGTAGACATCAGCTGCGAGTAGTTTCCATTCAACCTGTGGAAACACATTTGGTTGATATGGGCGATTTTGTTACGACAGCACCAATTCCTAAGGAGGAAATGGGAACAGAAATCAAACGATTTTTAAATGAAATAAAAGATGAAGTTTATTATGCAATTACACATGGTTTAATTAAAAAATATGGAAAAGATTTTCTTGTATTTCCAGCAGCAACGAAAAACCATCATGAATTTATGTCTGGTCTGGCCTTTCATGTAGTCAGCATGTTGCGCTTAGCGAAGGCGATTTGTGACTTGTATCCGTCTTTAAACAGAGATTTATTATATGCAGGTGTGATTTTGCATGACCTTGGCAAAGTGACAGAGCTTTCTGGTCCAGTTTCAACGGTGTATACTATAGAAGGTCAACTGCTAGGTCATATTTCTATTATGGTGACAGAAATTAAACAAATGGCAGAAGAATTGGGGCTTGAGGGTGAAAAAGTGACTCTACTTCAACATATGGTTTTAAGCCATCATGGAAAGGAGGAATGGGGCAGCCCGAAGAAGCCGCAGTTAAAAGAAGCGGAAATGTTACATTATATCGACAATATTGATGCGAAAATGAATATGATGGATCGTGTGTTAGAAAAAACAAAGCCCGGTGAGTTCAGTGAGCGTGTTTTTGCATTGGAAAATCGTTCAATTTATCGTCCGCTTGAGAATTAAATCGAGCATACTTGTCCGTTTTCTTGCATAGATATAAAAGTAAATGGATAGGAAAAGGATGAAGTGATATGAATGAAGTTGTAGTAATACTTCTTCTCGGAATTTTACTGAGTATGGTGATGTATATACAAACTATGCGGGCAGAGAGAAAACAACTGTATTCGGAAATTGAAGCCGAAGGTGAAGTTTATATGCAGCGTTTAAAAAAAGAGCGCACTGGAAAACAACAAATCAATGAGCATTACCCGTCAAATGGCTGATCAAAAGAGACACACATAAAAAACTGAGCGGTTTCTCTTTAGGTGAACAGGTGGATAAAATGTTTGCCTTTTGGAAGCAATCGATCAGTTTTTTTCTTCATGTATATTGTAAGGGTACTTTTATGGTACTCCTGATTGTCCACGACTAGGGAGTAGGCCATCTATAAAAACAGCAATATTGAACAATATAAAGATAATCCATTTCAGACTCCTGATATTTTCCGAACATCAAGTTTCTTCTTTTCAATCAATCGAAAAGTAAATGATTTGATGTGCTGTAAAAAGAAGTGTATGATTATGTTATCGTTAAGATGTCTTGTTAAAATAGAAATCAAATGTTTTAATCAATGGCAGTAATACTTTGTATAAATTTGCCAATTTATAATAATAAAAGTTATTTTTCTGTTCAATAAAGTGAAATTTTCTTTTTTAGAAAGTAAAATGGCAAGGAAAATCCCATAGATTGTCACAGCTCTGTATCCAGATTATCATTTTGTAGGTTCCGTTACTTTTGCAAGATGGGTGGAAAGATTGCATCAAGCACAAGTTTCTAAGCTAGAATGAAAGCAGCTTGGAGAACGATATATTTTGGGATAATGTTTGTACGGTATCTGCAATGGCTATTTTAAGTATGTCCATTGCAAAAGGTGTAAGTTATAGATTGGGTGATTGGAACCGTTGGTATTTTTTTCAGTGAATCAATATCTAGTAAAAAGAGTGCACAGAAGATGAGTTAAAAAATATTCAATGTGCATGGATCTTTCTATTTACAAAACAAATCTGTTCATAAAATTTGCATGTCTGTTGAAAAGATCAGCAAAAATATGAAGAAGATCTCTCAAAATCCTCTTGGAAGTGAACGTTTCCAATTAGTAAATCAATCTTAAATAAGGAAACGAAGACCCTGATCATTTGATTTTTTTCAGCAGAGAAGGAACAAATTTTCACACAATATAGATTTTCTAAATTGGAAGGCTATTTTGTATAATAGTTTGTTCTTCGATATGGAATGAGTAGGCAGCGTGAATGCTATCCGTGAAGTGGTTATAGAAATCATCTGTACAGAGGCGATCTTTGTATGGGAAAACCACAAGTATGATCTTTATTTGACCATAGGGGAATACTAAGTGATGTTCCATGCACGGATTGACTTTTGTAATGAATTGTGTACTATACTGTTGCTGTTAATAAAGTCATTCTAAAACTGTGAAAATAAGTCTACGACAGCAAAAAGAAATCGTTGCTGTCTTTTCGATAATTATACCATTTGTGTATCAACCTTTTGGCAGTACTTGATTATTTTGTGAATTTATACTATAATACTATCTATTTTTAAAAAGAAAGAGGTGGAAAGATGATTAACTTTTCTTGCAGATAAAATTGGAATATGTGGTATACCGATTTTATGGTACGATTGTGTCCATTGCAAGAAAGTTATCAGTCTATCCAACTCTATATAGTTTTATCACCACTTTTTAAATTGGTGTAATTATGCTATGACTGAGCTGCAAGAATGGACTTTCTTGCAGCTCTTATTATTTTGTGAAAGGAAGGTGGCATTGATGGAAACGGTAGAGTTGGTTGTTACGTATGATTTTCTCCATATGGTGTTGGTATACTGATAGAGTCTATACGGAGTGAAACATCATCGTGACACGGACTTTGTATTTCATAAGACATACAAAGGAGGATTTCGTTTATGGCAATGATTAAAATAGAAAATCTTACTTTTTCCTATCCAACGAGCTATGACCATATATTTGAGAATGTAAACTTTCAGGTTGACACCGATTGGAAGCTCGGTTTTGTCGGAAGAAATGGTAGAGGTAAAACAACTTTCTTAAACCTCTTGCTTGGAAAGTACGAATATAGTGGAAAAATAATCAGCTCGGTACAGTTCGATTATTTCCCATATCCTGTAACAGATAAAAGCCGATTAACAAGGAAAATCTTACAAGGAATTTGCCCATTTGCCAAAGAATGGGAGTTCATGCGGGAGCTATCTTATCTCGAGGTAGATGCTGATGTGCTTTGGCGACCATTTGAAACACTTTCTGACGGTGAGCAGACAAAGGTTTTGCTTGCGTGCCTTTTTTTAAATGAAGGGCATTTTCTGTTGATTGATGAGCCAACAAATCACTTGGATATGAAAGCAAGAGAAATGGTATCGGCATATCTGAAAAAGAAAAAAGGGTTTATATTGGTATCTCATGACCGCTGTTTCTTGGATGGCTGTGTTGATCATATTCTGTCGCTAAACAGAGCGAATATAGAAGTACAAAACGGCAATTTTTCTTCTTGGGTGAAGAACTTTGAACGGCAACAAGAATTTGAGATGTCACAAAATGAACGCTTACAAAAAGATATCAGCCGCTTACAGCAATCGGCAAAACGTTCTGCGGTATGGTCTGATCGAGTGGAAGCATCAAAAATCGGTGCAGCCGATAAAGGATATATCGGTCATAAAGCCGCAAAAATGATGAAGCGGTCAAAGGCAATAGAGGCAAGACAACAGCAGGCAATCCAGAAAAAATCTGGATTGCTAAAAAATATCGAAATAAACAAAAAATTAAAACTATCACCACTGATATATCACGTAAATATGCTCGTTTCCTTTTCTGATGTTGCGGTCTGTTATGATGGGAATACAGTCTGTGATTCTGTTTCGTTTACGTTGCAGCGGGGGGCTCGGATTGTGCTTGATGGTAGAAATGGTAGTGGAAAAAGCAGTTTATTAAAGCTCCTATTGAAAGAACCGATTGGATATACCGGCATGATCACTATCGGATCCGGTCTTGTAATTTCCTATGTGCCGCAGGACACTTTACACCTAAAAGGAACTCTGTCAGAGTTTGCGAAGGAAAACCATATAGACGAAAGTCTGTTTAAGGCGATCTTACGGAAGATGGACTTTAAACGAATACAGTTTGAAAAGAATATACAGGATTTTTCGGATGGACAGAGGAAAAAGGTACTGATTGCCAAAAGTCTTTGTGAACAGGCTCATTTGTATGTATGGGATGAACCACTCAATTTTATGGATGTTTATTCCCGTATGCAGCTTGAGCAGCTGATAAAAGAGTTTTCGCCTACAATGATTTTCGTGGAACATGACCAAGCGTTTAGAGATACGATTGCAACAAAGATAGTGCGGTTATAAAAAAGGCAGCAGTGAGCAATTCTCATCGATTTATCAGTATGTTGTTGAAGTGAATACAAGTAACGAATCCCTTGTAAAATATACCATTTTGCAAGGGGTTTTTGTATGGCAATCTATGTATGTACTATAAGCATAAGGTGGGGGAAGCTTTGTAATGTTGTTTTTGATGTGAAAGCGAAAAGGATTTGCGTTTAAGTTTTTACGTTCCGCTTTTTGAGTGATACCTGTTGTTCTTTTTTTGGTTTTCTTTTGGTCTTATGTTTACTTGGAAAGTTCGCGATTGTACGGTTTATGGTTTTGGCTTTGTGGTAAATTCCTATAAATGTCCATATATGGATAATGTTTTTTTGGTAACGTTTTGATATAGCCAAGATTTTCTTTTCCGTTTGCTATATTTGTTTCCCCATTGCTCTTTTCTTTTGAAGGATTCCTTTTGTTTTAACATTGATATGCTGATAGACAACCAAAGAAAACTATGGTGCGATTTTCCCTGTATTATAGTAGCAGTCAAACTGACTAGATGTGCAAAGGCTTTTAGGGCACTCTGATGACAATTTACGCTTATGCTATAAGGGAAGCAAAGTGTATTTTTACAAAACGGTTTGACAAAGTAGTCGGGGGAGAGGATAAAAAAACTTTTTCTTGTTTTGGCTCATAAGGACAAAAATAGGGGAAAATACAATAACTTTGGGTATGAAACTACTGAGATCTCAATAAAATCAAGGGTTTTCAGAGAGAATTTTTCATTTCAATTATGTTTAAAACAGAATAAAAAAATATCTCCAACTGCAAGTTTGCTTTGTAGCTGGAGATATTTTAGAGCTTTTTATTTTCCTGTTGGTTTTATTAAAAATGGTTTGTTTTTATTTCTAGTTTTAAAACTATCATGTGTACTGTGTATAGATGCGCAATTTTAAATACACTTAGAATACTGATTTTTGTTTTTCAATCTTTGGTCGATTTCAAACAAAAACATGAGATTAAAACTTATTGATTGTTTTCAGTGCCATTGGTGTTGGTTTCCTCATTGGCGTTATTTTCATCGGTATTGCTTTCGCTATCAGTGTTATTTTCATTGGTATTGTTTTCTTCACTTATAAATGTAGAAGATAAATCTTTATCTAAAATATTCACTTTGGATTCTTGAATCAGTTCATCTAAATATTGCGCAGTTAATTCAGTTGTAATTTTACCTTGAGCAATTTGTTCGCGCAATTCACTCTCAAGTTCTTCAAATGTACCTTTTTCTGGTTTTTCGACCAATTTAATAATGTGATAGCCAAATTGTGATTTTACAACATCTGAAATTTCACCAACTTTTAAATTATATGCAGCATCTTCAAATTCACTCACCATATCACCAGGTCCGAAAAATCCTAAATCGCCACCATTGGCAGCAGAAACTGTGTCGGTTGAATTTTCTTTGGCCAATTTTGCAAAGTCGGCACCTTCATCCAATTGTTTTTTCAAATCTTTTGCTTTTTGTTCTGCGTTTTCTACATCAGATCCAATTAAAATATGGCTGGCACGAATTTCTGGTTGATATTCTTTGTATGCGGTTTGCAGCTCTTCATCTGTAATTTCAATCTTACTGGTTACATACTTGTTGATCAATAAAGTTAATTTCAATTGTTGTTCGTATGCGGCAATGGTATCAACACCAATTCGTTGTTGAATTAAGGAGAGTAGAGAATCGCCGTATTGTTCTTTTAACTTATCCATTTCTTCTTTTACTTCATCGTCAACATTAAATTTTTCTGATAAAAGTTTTTCATACACGAGGCTTTGAATTGCTGTTGCACCTCTTAGATCTTTTAATGTTGTATAAAGTTCTTCTTTTGTAATGTCACCAGCGCTGGTTTCAGCAATTTTCTCATTGCTTCCACAGGCAGAAATTACTAAAACAGTGGATAGGCATAAAGCAAGTAAACCTCTTTTTTTCATGATTTGTAACACTCCTATAAAATAATTTTGTATCTTTTCTGATACGTTACTTGATTACTATACCATAGGAAGGAAGAGAAAATAAAATAATAACGATTGTTGTGACGAAATTGTTAATTAAAGTATCCAGTTTACAGATTCAAGTTCATTTTTAATGTTTGATAAAATTATGCTAAATAGACAGACATGCAATTTTGGTCTGGATATAAGCAGAAATCGTGATAAACGCACAGACATTTTTTCCTTTTTTCCATATGTTATTAAAGAAATCACGAAGGAGGGAATAAACATGAATAATTGTTGCGCAAATACAGGAAACGGTGGTTATGGAGCTGGTTTTGCTTTGCTTGTCGTATTATTTATCTTGCTGATTATTGTTGGTGCGGCTTTTATTTGCTAATGTGTCAGGCAGGTTGCAAATGATAAAGTTTTGCATAAAATAACGTATCACAATAAGGAGGTGTATGAGATGTCACAATGTTGTGGTGGAAACTCATGTTGCGGAGGTTATAACGGTTTTGGGAACGGCTTTGCACTACTGGTTGTATTGTTTATTTTGCTGATTATTGTCGGTGCAGCGATTTTCTAAGTATTTGCTAGGATGTATGTATAGTCTTTGGATATAAATTACCCTATATTCAAAAAAAGAACTGAGACACACGCATATGAAAGCGAGTGCTCAGTTTTTTCTTATTTATTTATTTTAAAATACGTTCGGTACGGGTTGGGTTAAAGTCTTTTTTTGTTTTTAGGTTCCCATCAACTTCTTCAAATTCTTCATTAATATTTACAAGAGAATGTTCGGTAATATTCATAAAATCTTCACCATATAATGTGTGAACCATTCCGTTAAGCTCCAATAAAGTCGGAAATTTTCCGAACAATTCTTTGAGTGGAAGTGCAGCTTGATAAATTGAACTTTCATTTTTATTAAACGTTTCAACCAAATTTGAGTAAAGCTCCTCTCCCTTTTCGGAAAGTCGAACATATGTATTTCTTTTATCGTTTTCATTTTTTGAAAAAATAATATATCCACGTTCCTCTAGTTTTTTTGAAAAGTTGAAAGCAGTGGAAATATGCATAATGCCGAATTTTGCGATCTCTGATACGCTTGCACCTTTTAAATGGTGTGTGATCCAAATGATATGATGCTCATTAATATTTAAGTCGTAAGGTTTAATCCATTGTTGCCAATCTTTTTCTACGGCTTTCCACACCGCTTTTGAAAGTTGGGCTATACGATGCGTAAATAGTAGAGCTTCTTTAATTTCTGAATGTTGAGTCATTTTCATTCCCCCAAAAATCTAGAAATTGCCTTTTTTCTGTTTACATACCCTCTCTTTTGGTAGTTCAGATGCATGTTTTTATGGTTTTGGCAAATGATTTTCCAAATGCGTCAGTTCTTTTTGAAGCGATAAAAATTCCTGCTGCATTTTTGTATCGGATTCAGAATGAACAGAAACAGATGCATCCTTTTTTTGTGGAAAGATTTGTTTGTTTGTTTGTGTAATGAAATGGGTAATTTTGTTTTGAATGTCCTCTTGTGAATATCCTTGTTCTTCCATATATTCTTGTGCTCGTATTTTCAAGTTGGACATTTTTTCTTGTGCGAGCTTTTTCATAGCCTGCCCATTTTCGGTTTTCAGTACGTACATTGTTGCGCCTGCTGCGATTCCACCCAATAGGGCACCAAGCAATAAAGATTTTTTCTCAGACATTTTGCCGCCTCCTATTTTTGCATTTCAGGATTTATTTTTTCGGCAATTCGTTGTAAAATTCCCGGTGTATACTTACTGCTGTTTGTTTTCCAGACAGCTAAATATCCGTCACCTTTTCCATAACGTGGAATTAAATGCACATGATAATGGAAAACTTCTTGCCCGGCATTTTTGCCGTTATTATTGACAAGGTTAATACCGTCAACTTCTAGATTTTCTTGCATTTTCCCCGCAATTTTTTTCACTGCCTGGAATACTTGTGCGAGTGTTTGTTCATCTAATTCAAAAATATCTTTACAATGCTTTTTCGGAATCACCAATGTATGACCTTCCGTAACTTGTGAAATATCCAGAAATGCCAAAATATTTTCGTCTTCATAAACTTTTGCAGAAGGTATTTCATGATTAATAATCTTACAAAAAACACAGTTCTCTTGTTTCATATGTTGTCCTCCTATCAAATTAAATTGTTCTGTTACTATTTTACCATATTTTTCAAAAAGGAATAGTAGGCAGTAGAAGATTTTATAAAAAATTAAGAAGAAATATGGAGGTTGGAACAAAACGAGAATCCTTATCTTTATAAAATGAGCCATAAGGTTCATATAGCAAAAAACAAACAAGTATACCATTTTTTCTTATCGTTTGTTTTTCTTTGAATCAAATTTTTTTGCCTTTGTCTCATGTGCCTTCTCATACCTTTTTATAGTATTTTTTGTTAAAATAAAAATAGCTATCATTCATGAAGGGAGGACATGCATGCAGTCGCTATTAAAAGTTTCGCATGTGTACGGTGGTTATTTTGGAGTACCGGTTTTAAAGGATATTAGTTTTGAAATTTATCCTGGAGAGATTGTTGCACTCATTGGTTTGAATGGTGCAGGGAAAAGTACATTGATTCGGCATTTGATTGGTCTAATGAATCCGCAACAAGGAGAAATTCGAATCAATGGTCAGTCCATACATGAGAATGTGAGAGATTATCGTAGAACATTTACGTATATTCCGGAGATGCCTGTTCTATACGAGGAATTTACATTGGAAGAGCACCTGAGGTTTATCGGTGCTTCTTATGGTTTAGATGATGTGCAGATTGAATCACGAATGCGTATATTGTTGAAAGAATTTCGCATGGATGGTAAGGAAAAATTTTTTCCGATTCATTTTTCTAAAGGAATGAAGCAAAAAGTGATGATTATGAGCGCATTTTTGGTAGAGCCATCACTTTATATTGTGGATGAACCTTTTTTGGGATTGGATCCGCTTGGGATTCATTCTTTACTTGAGACAATCACTGAGGTAAAACAAAAAGGTGCTGCAGTTTTTATGTCTACACATATTTTATCTACTGCAGAAAAGTATTGTGACCGGTTTATGATTTTACATCACGGAAGGTTGATCTCAATGGGTTCATTGGAGGAAATTCAAGCACAGACTCAGCTTCAGAATGCTTCCTTAGATGAAATTTATTTTTCGTTAACGAAGGGGTAGATGAATAATGAATCTTTGGAAAAAAAGGTTACAGGAAGCCATAGAGGAAATTACAAAATATGGGAAATATTTATTGAACGATCATGCTGGCATTTTTCTTTTTTTTCTATCCATCGGCGGAGCTGTTATGTATCAGAAATGGTTGTTTTCCCTGCCAAGTACGTTTCCATGGGCTCTGGTTGTATGTCTCTTTTTGGCTCTAATAATGAACCATCAGCCGTTTTTTTCTTTGCTTAAAAAAGGTGATATTGCTTTTTTAACACCACGAGAAGGAACAAGTGAGATGAGGCAATATATTCAGCGTGCACAAATATTGAGTATTATTTTTCAGCTTTTTGTTTTGTTTGTATGCTTTTTTGTCTGTGTCCCTTTAATTTTGTATTTTACGGATTATACCAAAGGAGAATGGCTGCAAATTGTCTTAATCCTTATCCTATTGAAGCTTTGGACATTTTATTTGTATCAAGTTCGTGCACGTCTGTTGTTTATGCAAAAACCAGTAGCTGGCTTTATTCCATTTTTTTCGTTTATTGGTAGTTTTACTCTTTTATACTGTACCTTTATGTTTGGATTTTATGAAATTGTGTGGGGGTTATTGTTTATTGTTTTTGGTATTACATTGTTTTTCTTATTGATTCAATGTACGAATGTTTTTCCTTGGCAATATTGGATTGAAAAAGAGGAGAGCAGATGGGGATTTTTTTATCGTCTGGCCAGTCAAGTGACGACTGTTCCGAATTTGCCAATAAAAATTCGAAAACGCGCATATGCACGATTTCTACTGTCAGAAAAACGAAACACAGATCAAGAGCAGTTTCAATATGAATTTTCAAGAAGCTGGCTTCGAATGGGAGATTATTTTCCGATTTTTCTTCGATTGTTGTTCGTTTTTTTTGTTGTTGTGTACTATTTTCAACTTCATATCGGAGCTTGGGTCCTTGGATTGATTTTTCTTTTGCTTTATGGTTTGCAACTTTTGCCAATGTATCAGATTCATCAACATGATTTATGGGAACAGGTGCTGCCGTTAGATGGGACAATTCGTAAACAAGCATTTATTCACTTTATTCAAGGGAGGTTGTTTTTGTTTAGCGGGTGTATGAGCGGAGGTATATTGATTTTTACCTTTCATTGGTGGAGTTTCGTCGGTGGACTGGTTTTATTTTTGTTGCTTTCTATTTTGTTTTCAAAGTTTTATATTGCAAATAAAATATGAAGGATTTATCGAGAAAATATGAACTTCGCATTTTTTGTAAATAAAATGTAACCAAATTTTGAACAATGGAATATAAAACTGTACGACTTCTTGATTTATATGTATAGTTTGTTAAGGATAAGATTTTATTACATATGGAAATAAGGATGGTGAAATGGATGATCAATACAAGATTTAATGACACATTTTTAAAAGCGTGTCAAAAAGAAAAGACCGATCATGTGCCGGTATGGTATATGCGTCAAGCTGGACGCTCACAACCGGAATATCGGAAAATTAAAGAAAAATATTCTCTGTTTGAAATTACACATCAGCCAGAGCTTTGCGCTTATGTAACCGAGCTTCCAGTAAAAAACTACCATGTTGATGCAGCTATCTTATATAAAGATATTATGACCCCATTGCCAGCATTAGGTGTTCAGGTGGAAATTAAAGCAGGAATCGGTCCGGTTATTGATCATCCGATTCGTTCACTGGCAGATGTGGAGAAATTGGGTGTCATTCATCCAGAGGAAGATATTCCGTATGTCTTGGATACCATTAAATTATTAACCAATGAAATGTTGACAGTTCCGTTGATTGGTTTTTCTGGTGCACCATTTACGCTTGCCTCCTATATGATTGAAGGCGGTCCAACACGGAATTTTCATAAAACCAAAGCATTTATGCATGGTGAACAAAAAGCATGGTTTGCTTTAATGGATAAATTGGGTGAAATGACGGTGACATATGTAAAGGCGCAAATTCGAGCCGGTGCCAAAGCCGTTCAAATCTTTGATTCATGGGTTGGCACAGTGAGTCGTCAGGATTATTGTTATTTTATTAAGCCAACGATGGAAAAGATTTTTACGGCTTTACGTAAGGAAAATGTTCCGTTGATTATGTTTGGGGTTGGCGCTTCGCACTTGGCATTGGAATGGGCATCGCTACCGCTTGATGTGGTTGGTCTGGATTGGCGGCTTCCAATTCAAGAGGCACGCAATCTAGGTATTACAAAAGCTTTGCAGGGAAATCTGGAACCATCTTTGTTATTGGCACCTTGGGATGTGCTAGAAGCAAAGACTAAGGAAATTCTTGATGCGGGTATGGAGCAACCAGGATATATTTTCAACTTGGGGCATGGGGTATTCCCAGAAGTCCATCCAGACACATTGGTCAAGCTTACGGCGTTGATTCATGAATATTCAAGGAAATAGGAAGTAAACCGTAAAAAGGAGTTAATTCAATGGAGCAAAAAACATTAGGGCTATTCATTATGTCTTATGGTTCACCTGAGCATGAAAAGGATTTAAAAGATTATTATACCCATATTCGAAATGGAAAAGTACCCACAGATGAAATGATGGCAGAACTAAGAGAAAAATACGAAGGAATTGGCGGTGTGTCTCCACTTGCCAAAATTACAAAAGCACAGATGGATGCACTTGCGTCCCATTTAAATTCTGTGCAGGATCAAATTGAAGTGAAGCTATATGAAGGTTTTAAGCATGTTGCTCCATTTATTGAAGATGGTGTAAAAAAAATGAAGGAAGATGGAATTGAAGCAGCTGTTTGTCTGGTTCTGGCTCCACATGATTCAAAATTTAATCAAATGACATATGTTGCAAGGGCGAAAAAAGTTGCTGAAGAATTGAATGGTCCGAAATTGTTTTTCGCCAAAGAGTGGTATCATCTTCCCGAATATATTGATTTTTGGGTCAATGGCATTGAAAATATTTTGCAAGGGATGTCAAAGAAGGAACAGGAAAAAGCAGCCATTTTTATTACGGCGCACAGTTTACCTGTTGCTGCATTAAAAGGATGTCCGTATCAGAAACAAGTTGAACATACAGCAGAGCTGATTAAAGAAAAATTGGGCCATAAAAATGTATATGTTGCATGGCAGAGTGCAGCTGTTGGCAGCAAGCCTGGAACTTGGCTTGAGCCAAGCGTGCTTGATTTAACGCAAAAGTTGGTGCAGGAAGAAGGTTATACTTCTATTATTTATGCACCAGTCGGTTTTGTTGCGGATCATTTGGAAGTTTTATTTGATAATGATGTAGAGTGTAAAGATTTGGCAGAAAAGTTGGGCATCCAATATTTTCGTCCTCCGATGCCAAATACAGATCAGAAATTTATTGAAGGATTAGGGAAGCATCTGATTTCTATGTGTACCTATGAAGAATGGAAACGAGATAAAAAGCCTTTGCAGGGTTCAAAGTCATTGGAACATTCCATTGTGGCTTCTCGTTAAAATTCTATGATAAACGAATTGATCAAGTAAATAACAATTTTGTTTGGAATGTTAAGGGATTGGTTGAATTTCAAGGAGATGGACAAAAATTATGATGCAAAAAAAGAAAGTGATTGTTGTAGGAGGTGGGATGGCAGGCTCCTCAGCGACCTTTTATTTGCAAAAATGGGTGAAAGAAAAAGGCTTGCCTATTGAAACGCTTTTGATTGAGGGAAAGGATAGACTGGGTGGCAAGGTGCAGACTGTTGTGAAAGACGGATTTGTTGTAGAGAGAGGACCAGATAGTTATTTAAAACGAAAACAGTCTATGACAAAATTGGTTGAGGAATTGGGACTTGGAGACAAAATCGTTTCAAACACAGCAGGAAAATCCTACGTTTATGCAAGAGGAAAATTAAATGTTATGCCAAAAGGTGCATTTATGGGAATTCCGGTTGAGGTTCGCCCGTTTATTTTTTCAGGTTTGTTTTCCCCACTTGGAAAGTTGCGAGCAGGTTTTGATTTTATTTTGCCAGCAAGTAAGCCAAAAGCGGATCAATCAATTGGTGCTTTTTTGCGTTATCGTTTTGGGGATCAAGCAGTAAATAATTTGATTGAGCCATTGCTTGCGGGCATTTATGCAGGGGATATTGATGAGATGTCGCTGATGTCTATTTTCCCAATGTTTTATGAAGTGGAACAAAAATATGGCTCTGTTATTCGAGGCATTCAAAAAATGATGCCAAAAACACCAAAACAGTCCAATTCTTCATTTAAAGTGAATTCAAGAAAAGGAATGTTTAATACGGTGACAACTGGATTGGAATCAATTATCCATGCGATTGAGGCAAGGCTGGATGAAGGCAGTGTGATGAAAAATACACGTGTTCTTCGAATTGAAAAATTGGCACAAGGTTATCATGTCTATTTAAGCAATCAACAAGTCTTATTTGCTGATGCAATGATTTTGGCTACAGAAGGACGAGCGCTTGCGAAAATGTTTCCTAAAGATGACACATTGGCATGGTTTGGTAATCAGCGTGCCACTACGGTGGGAAATGTTGCGCTGGTATTTTCTAAATCAGCAATTGAGAAGGATATTGATGGGACAGGATTTTTGGTTGCTCGCAATAATGGATTTGCAATTACAGCGACAACTTGGACACATAAAAAATGGCCGCATTCTGCACCGGATGATAAAGTACTGCTTCGCTGCTATGTTGGACGTCCAGGTGAAGAAGGTATTGTTTCACAAGCGGATGAAGAAATTACTTCTGTTGTCTTAGAGGATTTAAGAAAAACAATGAATATTACAAAAGATCCAGAATGGGCAATTATTTCGCGTTGGGAAGAAGCGATGCCACAATATACAGTTGGACATAAGGAACGGATTCACAAAGCGAAGGCATATATGAGAGAAAATTTTCCAGGGATTTATTTTGGAGGTGGCTCTTATGAAGGTTCCGGATTGCCGGACTGTATTGATCAAGGTATTGCCGCTGTACAAAATATATTGGAATTTTTGGCATTATCTGATCAAAGAGAGAGTGTACCCATTGTAGTATAGTAGATGCAAATATAAAAATTTCATATAAACAATATTCTGTTATTCTTTTTGATGGAAAAATATAAGAAGATGGTTTTAAAGGATGATTTGATATGTACACAAAAGCTCTTTCCAAAATCAAAGATGATTTTGTGAGGGCTTTTTTGTTTCTTTGTCCAATCATGTTGATGAGGCATTTCAACTGAATCAAGTAATGACAGCCAGTAAGGAAATGATTTTGCCCATTTTGTGATTTTAAGTGAAAATGATATTTTGAATTTGGATCGATTCTGTCACATAAATGTAGGAAATTTTGATAATCAAATGAAATATGTTTAATTGTTTTTATGCTGTGATTGAAATTTTTGATTTTCGTATTTAGGAAGAACAAGACCTATGAATCTTTAATCTTGTTTTTGTATTTTTTATAGATGTTAAATTTATTTCTCAACCATTGTGGGTGTTTTTATTCAAATGAGTACTGAAGCATTTGAAAAACTAAGTTTAAAATTTTATTTATAAAAAAATCCATTTATTCACAATATCTTACTGATTGAATGGATTTATGGAGGGATATAACCCTTTAGAAAATATTGAACGGTTCTGTTTCCTTTAGGCATCACTTACAGAAATGTTTGACTCTCTGATATTTTTTCTAAGTTAGGGCATCTAATTTCTTGAATGAATGGTTTTCACATCAATATAATAGGTTTCAAAAATGTCTTATGTTGCGGTTTTAGATTATGAAAACGAGAATCATATTTTTATTGATTGGAAACGAATTCATATAAATTTTGGATTCATTGATGTATGTTTATAGGAGCTAATGCTTTATTTGGATGCTGGGATATTCTTGGTGCATAATTTTACCATTGATATGTGAGCAAACTTTCATTCATTTTTATCCATGTGATGGCGGAGTTTTGGTTTGAAAAAATGTGTTACAAAGGAGAATACTTCTCAAATTCTTTTGCGAAATTAATTCGGTTGACAAGAAAAGTGTAACTGTATAGAATGGGTTTTAGATTGACTGACTAATTTTTAAAAATGGTCATTTTGAGGTGGAAAATGGATCGTAAACAGTGGATTTTAGATGCAGCAACAGAATGCTTCTCAGAATATGGTTATAAGGGTACATCTGTTGAACAGGTAGCTAAGCGAGCAAATGTTGGAAAAGGAACCATCTATACGTATTTTAAAAATAAAGAAGAACTGCTTCAGGTTATTATGATGCGTGTGGTTCAACGTTTTGAACTGTCATTGGAAAAAAATGTTGTGGCGCATGTGCCATTTCATGAAAATGCACAGCAAGTATTAAAAGATTTCTTGAAATTTCAAAAGGAAAATGCGTTAACCTTTCAATTATTTAAGGAAATGCGAGAGTTGAAAACCGCTGAGGTGGTTACAATTGTTCAAGAATTTGAAGATTGCATTTTGGCATTGCTAAAAAAGCAGTTGAATGTAGCAGTGCAAAATGGTGAAATTGTTGCTTGTAATTTGGAGTTAACTGCTTTTTTAACGTATCACATGTATTTAGCGCTTGTTGCAGAGTGGTCTAAACGTCATAAGCCCCTGACAGATGAAGAAATTTCAAAAGTGTTTCAGTTATTTTTTTGTGGTGGTTTGATGCGCTAAATAACGATTTTTCATTCAATCATCTGAATAAAAATATTTATAAAAAATTAGTGGAAAATAAAAATTACTGGTTTGTGAAGTGTAATATTACAGATCCAGACAAAACTTGACTGCTGTCAAGTTTCCTTTTTTCTCAAAAATGACCGATTTACAAAAATGGTCAAATTTTTACAAGAAGGAAGTGTGAATGTGTGAAATGTCATAATGGGTTTCCATTAATGAAAGAAGAATGGAAGCATATTTTTCAATCACGAAAGTTTTGTGTAACGTTCTTTGTGGTCATGTTTATCCCGTTATTGTATGCTGGTTTGTTTTTGTATTCCTTTTGGGATCCATATGCCAGACTGGATCGTGTACCAGTTGCAGTTGTCAATACAGATCAGGGTGCGGTACAAAACGGAAAAAGACTGGAAATTGGTGCCAAGCTCGTTCAAAAACTGGAGGAAAATCCGAAATTTGCCTGGGACTTTGTTTCTAAGACAGAAGCAGAATCTGGAATGGATACACAAAAATATTATGCAATGATTGAAATTCCGACGAATTTTTCCCAAAAGGCGACAACAATTACGCAACAACAACCAGAGCAACTGCAATTAAAGGTTTCGCTGAATGAAGGATTTAATTTTTTGGCAGCACAAATTGGTGAAACGGGCATGCAGGTAATTTCAGATGAACTATCGGCAACGATTACTGAAACTTATGTGAAGGCGATGGTAGATGGCTTATCTACTCTAGTTGTGGGAATCGATTTGGCAGAGAATGGAAGTGCTGAATTGGAAAAAGGAACAATAAAGCTTCAGAATGGTACTGAAAATTTAACAGAAAAATTTAATTTATATAAAAATAAAATGATTGAATTTGAAACAGGTGTTGGGATACTTTCACAAGGTATGGATAATTTATCCAGTGGTATCCGTGATTTAAATCAAGGCTTAAATGAATTTAATCAAAATTTTTCTCGATTGTTGAATGGTTCAAGTCAAGTACAGCGCGGAACAGAAGAACTGATCGGCGGCATATATGCGTGGCATAATGGAGCAAAAGAAATCGAGAACAATCTTCCGAATTTAACGCAAGGTGCAATGAAGTTGTCGGAAGGTAGCAATGAATTTTCCATACAGATGAATGGTTGGATTGACTCAGTAAACGAGGTTGCAACAGGTATGGATGCATGGTCTACTGATATTTCTGAGTTAAAAATACAAATGGAAAACGCTTTGGCAGGTCTGCCAGAAGAACAAATGCAGCAAATCATTTCCAGATTGACACAACTTGAAATGCAAAGTCAGACACTTACAGTAAGTATGAAGCAGGTTGTCAGTGGAGCGGATGCCTTGAGTGAAGCAGCAAATGATTTTTCCATTGGAGCACAAAATGTTTCAAGTGGGGTTGAGCAATTTGTCAATGGGATTAGCATGCTTGTCCAGACTTCAGATCGTGTGGCAGTTGGAGCAGAAAGCTTACTTACTGCTCAAAAATCATTGCATGATGGTTTGGTTGTATACAATCAATCGTTTCAGCAAGTATTGTCGGGTGGAAGTCAAGTGTTTTCTGGTGCAAACCAAGTTTCAACTGGTATGACAGCTGCTGATACATCGGTTCAAGAATTAACAAAGGCTGCTGGGTCTTTGTATGAAGGTATCGGTGTATTGGCTGATGGCACACAAGCCTTACATGAAGGTGCTGTAACCTTGAATCAAGGCTTGCAGGACGGAGCGAATGAAGCGAAGGCAGTGACGTTCTCTGACAAGGCTGCAAAAATGATCGCTCAGCCAGTTATGCTGGAAACTCAAAAGCTCAATAAAGTACCAAATTATGGAACTGGTTTTGCGCCATATTTTATTTCACTTGGATTGTTTGTGGGAGCTCTTGTATTGTCTGTTGTATTTCCATTTAAAGAAAGTGTAGGCAGACCACTGAATGCAATGACATGGTTTTTTTCAAAATTTCAAGTGGTTGTCGGTGCCGCTGTGATTCAAACAGCTTTAATATTGACGTTTGTTTTATTCGCTTTGGATCTTTATGTAGCGAGTATTCCATATTTTATATTGTCTACGTTTGTGACCAGCCTTGCATTTTTATGCATTGTTCAGGCATTGGTGATTTGGTTGGGGGATCCGGGACGGTTTGTTGCCATTTTAATTTTAATTCTTCAATTAACAACCTGTGGTGGAACGTTTCCGATTGAAACGGTTCCGAGTGTCATGCAAATTTTTCATCCAATTTTGCCAATGACTTACTCAGTTACTGCTATGAAAGCAGCGATTTCATTAGGAGATGCGCATTATGTTTTTCAATCTGTTGGTATTCTGATGGGATTTGCAATTGTTTTTGCCTTTCTTGCACTCCTTTATTTTCAAATTCACCATAAAAAAACTTTTGGGTTCGTGAAACAATCGGTGGATTCAACGACACGATCGATATAGAAAATATATGGATGGGTGTGATGTACTAAAATAGAAGACATACTTCATTTCAGTTTTCTATAGGAACGGAATGTCGATTGATTTCGTTAAAAGGAAACAAAAGTAAGAATGATAAAGTGATTCTTTTTTATTTGAGAGGGATGAAGTAAAGTGGCAATTGAAACAAAAATATTCTATCTTCATTTATTGTCTCCAAAAATAGTGTAATATAAAATCGGCGTGTAAAAATGTTGATATACCTAAGGAAATTGCATAAAAAAGATTATTGGTATGTGGTCTTTCTTGGGGAAGAAAAATGTTTTTACGCGCGATTTTTTGTTTGTGTCATTTTTGTCCCAATCCTTTGTATTTGTAAGCTTCTGTGCTTTGGTTTGATTTTTGTTATAATGAAAATAAGCTAGGGAAAAAGTTTGGAGGAAGATTTTGTGGACACGATAAAACAAAGAAAAAACAATGATAGAAAAGACGAGATTGTGGTTCACATCGGGCAGCAGTTTCCGCTTACGATAAAGAAAATCGGTATTAACGGTGAGGGAATCGGTTATTTCAAAAGAAAAATTGTATTTGTCGAGGGTGCATTACCAGGAGAAGTTGTTACAGTTGAAGCGACTGAGGTTCAAGAAAAGATCATTATTGGTCGTATATGTAAAATTCGTAAGCGTTCTGTAATCCGGCAAAAACCATTGTGTACACATTACAAAAAATGTGGTGGTTGTCAATTGCAGCATGCCAAATATGGAGCGCAGCAAGCGTTCAAGCATCAAATCGTATTGGATGCATTAAAGAAATATGCCCATTTATCTGAAGATGATGTTTGTGTTTTTTTGCCGCTCATGATGAAGCATCCGTTTCAATACCGCAACAAAAGTCAGTTGAAATTTGGTGAAAAGGATGGACAAGCGGTTTTAGGATTGTATGAAAAAGATTCTCATCAGTTGGTCGAACTTTCTGATTGTCCGATTCATATGGATCGCATAAATAAAATAAATCGAACTGTGATTAAAATCATCCGAAAATACCAAATCCCAGTCTATAAGGAAAGAACAAAAAAAGGGATTTTGAAAAATCTAGTTGTACGTGTCAGTACCACACATCCTGAGGTACAGGTTACTTTTGTTGCGACAACTAAAGAAATTCCCAATATACAAAAGATGGCCTATGAACTCATGAGCCAGCATCCTCAAGTAAAGGGAGTTTTTGTTAATGTAAATGTGCAAAACACGCCGCTTGTTTTTGGCACACAAACAATCAAAATTGCCGGAAGGGACACCATTACACAGAAGCTAGGTGATTTGGTATTTGATTTGTCCCCACGATCATTTTTTCAGCTTAATCCAATACAAACGGAAGTACTGTATGATGTAGTCAGAGATTTTGCTGGGTTGACTGGGAAGGAAAATGTAGTAGATGCTTATTGTGGTGTTGGAACCATTGGATTGTACCTCAGTGCAGCAGCAAAAGAAGTACGCGGTATGGATACTGTTGAAGAAGCAATTGTTGATGCGAAGAAAAATGCAAAGAAAAACGGTTGCAGACGTGTTTCATATTTTCATGGAACTGCCAAAAAATGGGTTAGTCAATGGAAACGAGAAGGTTGGACAATGGATGTGTTTGTTGTCGACCCACCGCGTATTGGCTGTGACCGTGAGCTGTTAGATACGATTTTATCTTCGGGTGCTAAACGGGTGGTGTATGTCAGTTGCAATCCGTCAACGATGGCACGTGATATCCAAACCTTACGTGAAAAATATATCGTTCAAAAAATTCAGCCAGTCGATCTTTTTCCAATGAGTGGACATGTGGAGACAGTTGTATTGATGTCAAAAGTCAAAGAAAAAAATAGCGAAAAAGTGTAGAAAACAAGGGATTTCCGGGAGTCGGGGCTTGTCAGAGGACAGGTTTTGGCT
>CAJFEE010000027.1 GCA_904373265.1 Candidatus Harrysmithiimonas galli
TTTTTTCATTTTTTTTTTGGAGTATAAAATTGCTTTATGAAAAAGCCTTGAAACAGTAAGGCTTTGGCAGTTTTTTTATGGAGTGGGAGAACGAAGCATTTTCCAAAATATAAGGAGCCTTTATCTTTATAATTATTGAATTTTTTGTATGATTAACAAAATTTCTTTTGTATCATGTATTCTCTTTCTTACATTGTAAGAAGGAAAATATATCTATCTTGTTTTCTTAAATGCACAAAGTGAAAATTTACAGCATAAAATATGAAAAGGAGCAAACATATTTCATTTGATTATCAAGATTTTTCGCATTTGCATAACAGAATTGTTCCGATTCAAGATGTAATTTCCTTTTAAAATTCAAAAATCGGCAGAATTATTTTTCTGCCGACGGTCATGTTTTATTTCGTTAGAATATTCCATTTACATAGTTTGATAAGGAGAGAAAAATATTTACTGTAAAAGATTGAGCTTGATTTTTTGTAGCGGTTGATCAGATACAATGGTTTCATTTGAAAAAAGAAACATCCAAGGCTTACTTGTGTTTGCCAAAACAGTAAAGTTATCCATCACAAATGTTCCTTTTGCAATGACTGTACCATTTTCATCAGAAAGTGCAAGTGGAAGCTGCGAAATTTGAACATTTTGCTCTTTTCCGTTGCGAATCATGACAGAAATTTTGATTCCTTCGTCTGTTTTTTGTCCGTTGATTAATAGGAAATTCAACTCATCCTTAGAAACCGCAGGACTACTGTCAAAAACAGATTGGAAAAAGTCCCGCTGTTCTTTCGTTAAAGCAGTTTCCCAAGTTGGATCAAATACAAGTCGATGGGGTGTTTTCATTTCAAATGCAACACTCCATTGATCCGTATTCTGAATTTTTTCCTTTGCTACATGGGTCAAATCAAAAACGAAAGCATATGGTACACTAGAACGCGGTGGCAGTTCCTGTAAATCATGAAATATAAATTCCTTCTTTGTAATGGGATGATCATTTTCATCACGCAAAACAATGGATGCCGATTCCAGTTTCATTTGATTGTCGGATGACTGGCGAATAAAGGTATCCAAACGAATTTCATTTTCACTGATCATTTCAGCGCGAAAAGTTTGTACCTGCAACTGGTTTTCTTGTAATTTTGGTAATTGTTTATGCTTATATTTTAAAATATAGATGTCATCATCCAGAAATTGTTCTTGATTGGAGACAATCAGTTTCGGATGAATCGCATCTGGCTCTGATGCCATTGTACTTGGTTGGGGCATGGCATCCTGTTTCTTTTTCTTACTCGCAAGCAATTTGAATTTTTTTTTCATCATTTCAGCTCCATTTCTTCATCATCTTCTTGTATCTCAAATGTCTCCTCTGTATCTTCCATACCAAATTGCTCCAAATATAAGATGGTTTCAGACATCCGTGAAGTCATTTCATAAATCATTTTAAAGAACATTTCCTTAAACAATTCAAAACCATCAAATTCAAACAAACGGATGGGATTTTCCTGACCGTACTGTCGGATACCAATGCCGTCTTTTAAATGGGATAAATCCTCAATATGATTGATCCATTGATAATCCAAAATACTGAGCAAGCTTTGGCGAATAATCTTGTTTTTTTCTTCATCTGCAAGATTTTTGATAAAGCGTTCCATCATTTCATCAAAAATTGGCTGAATATAGGCGATTACCTCATTTTGAAGTGTAAATTCGGTTCCCGGCTCTATATAAATGACAGTAGTCAGCAATTCACCAATTTTTTGACAGAGTTCATCTATCTTCCATTCTTCATACAAATCAGCGTCTGCAGTAGTATGTTGAATCAATTGTTCAACAATATCCCATGCATATGGTCGAAGTGCAGCAGCTGTGTTTTCTCCGGTCAATAGCTGTTCCCGTACAGCATATACAACTTCATTTTGACTGCGGACAATATCATCAATTTTTAAATTATATTCCCGAACAGAGTAGTTGCTGCCTTCACAAATCCGTTGTGTCCGATCAATAAATTCTTTAATATTTTTATTTAAGACTTTTCCATCTACATCGGTCTGCAGGTTTTTTTTCAATTTTTCCAGTTCTTCTTCGGCAAAACGAATAAACATCTCATCTTCTAAAGAAATAATAAACTGAGCAGAACCTGGGTCCCCCTGCCGTCCAGAGCGTCCTTTCAACTGATTATCAATGCGTCTGGCCTCATGCCGTTCCGTTCCAAGCACATGTAAGCCTCCCAACTTGGCAACACCCTCTCCAAGCAAAATATCGGTTCCGCGTCCAGCCATATTGGTGGCAATGGTAATTTGCCCCATTTGTCCAGCTTTAGAAATCAATTCAACCTCTTGCTCAACGGTTTTGGCATTTAACAATTGAAAGCGAATATTGTTTTCGGTCAACATCTTTGCAATGCGCTCGGATTGCAATATAGAAGTTGTTCCAATTAAAACCGGTTGTTTGCGTTTATAGTGATCCTTAACAACCTTTAAAATGGCTTTGTCTTTTTGCATAACAGTTTGATATACGGTATCTGGCAGCTCTTTGCGAATCACTGGGCGATTGGTCGGGATTTGAATGACTCGCATGTTGTATACTTGTAAAAACTCTTTTTCCTCAGTTTTTGCCGTACCAGTCATTCCACATAAAATCGGATACAGCCTAAAAAAGTTCTGAATGGTAATGGATGCAATGGTTTGATTTTCCTCAGTAATATCAACATGCTCTTTTGCTTCAATGGCTTGATGTAAACCATCACTTAGAGAACGTCCATGCATAATACGCCCGGTAAACATATCCACCAAAGCAATTTTTCCCTCTTCATCAATAATATAGTCTACATCTTTTTTAAACATCATCTTCGCACGCAATGCTTGTAGTAAAAAATGGTAAAGACTGCGATGTGCAAGGTCATATAAATTCTCAATTTCAAACGCATCTTCAATTTTACCAATGCCTTCATCCGTAAACACACAGGCTTTTGTTTTAATATCAAAAGTAAAATCCTTGTCAACCTCCATATCGGTAAGAAGCTCGGCACAAATCCGATATAATGAGGCATTGCCTTCTTTCCTCCCAGCAATGATTAATGGTGTTTTGGCTTCATCAATCAGCACACTGTCAATTTCATCGATAATGGCATAGTAGTATGGGCGGCATACGCGTTCCTCTGGTGATGTAACAAGCTGATCACGCAAGTAATCAAAGCCAAATTCTGTACCAACTCCGTATGTAATATCGGCAGCATAAGCAGCACGCTTGTCCTCTGGTTCCATCTGTGAAATGTTCAAACCGACTGTCAAACCCAAAAATTCATGCACCTTGGCAATTTGTGTTTTGTCCCGTTTGGCAAGATACTCATTGACGGTAATCACGTGAACACCTTTTCCCTCTAGTGCTCGCAAATAACAAGGAAGGGAAGCGACAAGCGTTTTTCCTTCACCGGTTGGCATCTCAGCAATATCTCCAGTTAATAGCGCAAGCCCACCGATCAACTGGACATCATAATGACGCAGACCCAACACACGAACAGAAGCTTCACGAACCAGTGCAAATGCTTCTTCCTGAAAATCAAAAATGGTCTCACCTTGAGTCATTCTTTCCCTGAATTCTGTTGTTTTATTTCGCAACTCATCATCTGTATATTTTTGCATAATAGACTCAAGTTCATTAATTTTTTTTACTTTTTTATAATAATTTGATAGACTTTTTGAATCAAATCTTTCAAAAACCTTCTTCATTGATTGAATCATAAATAAAAATCACCTTTCAAAATTTGTATGTCCTTTTATCGGCTGAAAAACTTAGAGAATTGGCAAATAAATTACCAGCAAAACAAGTACAAGCAGCAATTAACAATCCATATTTTGGTTAAACCGAGCGAATCCAATCCGATGACAATCATTAAAATATTGCTGACGGCTGAAGTTTGTAAAATCATCTCATCTGCTAAAATTGACCGATAAATGCTGCTATAAGTGTCAATGGATCTTGATTAAAAAAGCACAATGGCTCAAAAAACAGCTCACCGATTTCTCTATGTCACTACAAATCCAATTGATAAAATTCCATCTAAAAAATACAGATTGAGCAGATCATATCTGATATAAAGGGTTGATACTTACTTATCATGAAACAAAAACAGACAGTACACCAATACAAAAAGAAGCATGCAATTGATCAATCCTTTCGCAATATGAATACCTGCTCTATTTGACACCAAGATTGAAATACCCTTATAAAAAGATTCCCATGGTTTTCTCAATCAATCCGACCGTTATCCCACTGTAAAATTTTATCATCGTTTTCGTAGCCAATCCGATCGTTATGAAGTAACAATGATCACTTTCTAACACACCGAAAACCTCATTACAATAACCATAAATGCCAAAAAGCAGGGCGGAAGTTTCTTATAGCTCCTTTTTTCGTCAATGTTTTAAAAGTAATTTGCGTGCCTACCCGATAAAAATTGCAAAACCATTTACAAAGGTCAGTAATAGAATTCCTCCATTTTTATTTTCATGTGAAAAGTTCTATACTCCATTTCGTTTGTATTTTCCGCTTTGTTTGGTCACTAGGTTGGCATCGGTATAAATGCCAACAGTCTTGTTACTAGTGTACCATTGTTTTGCTTTCATTTCTATTTTTAATGGCAACCAATTTCTTTATAAGAAAATAAAATTGCTATATCTTAGGTAATAATGAAATGATCATACAATGTTTCTATATAAATATAACTTGCTGTGTTATAATCATTTTATAAACAATTGATTTCTTTTCAAGGAGAGGACAAAATGGCAAATATTGGCATTTCGGGACTGGTTATTATTTTAATTGTTATACTGATTATTTTTGGTCCGAAAAAATTACCAGAGTTGGGACGTTCCATTGGCGAAACCATAAAAAATTTTAAAGGCAGCACAAAAGAGCTTCGTGAGGAATTAGACGAAGAATTTAAAGACATAGAGAAAAGCCGCAAAAGCTGAAAAATAAGGACAAAAGGCTCATCCTTTCCTGAAAACAAGGAAATGGCATACCATAAGAGCACAAAGAACACAAAACTCTATGTAAAAGTTTAATTTATCTGCATAGAGTTTTTTTATTTGCAAACCAAAATGCATGTTTTAAAATCAGAAAAGAAAAAATTATTTATAAGATTCCCGTCTTTTATAGCTTGATGATTCCGTTTTGCTCAAACATAGGAAGCTGCTTATTTTGAATCAATATAAATTTTTGGATAATTAGTTGTACAAAATGGCAGTTGATGATAAAAATAAATAAACAGAAAGAGAGAGGAAAAATTGTTATGCCAAAGATTCAAAACGACTGGTTAGATGTGATTGGAGAAGAATTTGAAAAACCATATTATTTGCAACTGCGTAGCTTTTTGGCACAGGAATATCGGACAAAAGAAATTTTCCCCCCAGCCGATGATATTTTTAATGCATTCCATTTCACACCTTATCAAAATGTCAAAGTTCTACTTGTCGGACAAGATCCATATCATAATATCCATCAAGCACACGGGCTTAGTTTCTCTGTCCAACCAGATGTTCCAATCCCACCGTCTTTACAAAATATTTATCGAGAGCTTCACACAGACTTAGGTTGTAAAATTCCAAATCATGGTTATTTAAAAAAATGGGCAGATCAAGGTGTATTGCTTTTAAATACCGTTTTAACCGTTCGTGCGCACCAGGCGAATACACACCAAGGATTGGGCTGGGAACAATTTACCGATGCAGTGATCAATGCTGTAAATGAGATCGATCGTCCGGTTGTTATTTTTTTATGGGGTAGACCTGCACAAAAGAAAAAATCAATGTTAAATAATCCAAAACATTTGGTGTTGACTGCTCCACATCCAAGTCCCTTATCGGCCTTTCGTGGTTTTTTTGGTAGCCGTCCATTCAGTCAAGCCAATCAATTTTTAGAAGCAAATGGTGTCAAACCGATTGACTGGCAAATTGAAGATCTATAAATCAAATATGCAAAAAATGTATAAAAAATTTGTAAATACTTTAAAGCTGCAGATGAAAGCAAAGAAACTTGAGCATATCTACAGCTTTTTTCATTTCGTTTTATCGAATACATCGTTTAAAAAGAACATCAGATAAAGACGCTACTTATTTTCAACGCCACAAAGTTTGAAAAAAGCACCAACTGAAACATCGTAAAATCCAAAGATGTAAGTAAAACAATTTATTTGCGATGTACTTCTATGTTATTTTAGATATATATATTATAAAATAAGAAAAATTTAAAATTATTTTATTCATATTCTGAAAAATTGGAGCAAAATTCAAAATGCTCTCTTCACTTTTTGCAAGTAAGTCATAAACCAATCATTACGAAAGAAAAATCTTATTCAACTCTTTTCTCCCCTAAGACCTTATCCATATAAAGATTTCAGAAAAAACGGAGTTTTGTCAATATTTTTAAAATAAAAAATAATGGTCTCAATCCCAATTCCATATAAAAGAAATATCCTTCAGATTTCACATCTCTTGATTACAAACTCCTACCAAACCATGAATAAAAACGCTTTTTGACGAAATCATATTTGATGTCCAAAACAGCAAGCTGCTCTTTTAAAAGAAACAAAATGCTCAGAACAAAAAACGCTTCAGTAACTCAGAAATAGATTAAATACTTTTCATTGAAATAGAAAAAACAGATAGATACACTTCTTCTCTTCAAACATCAAAACAGAAGGTTTCAATCATAGATGAAAGTAATAAAATATATATGATTCAATGACAGAAACTGAAAGACAGAGGATTTCACTTAGAAATGAATTTTCTTTTCCCAAAAAACAAAGAAGCCAGAACAAAACAAGGAGCCTTACTCTTGTAAACGAATATTTTGAAATGTGAAGTTCATATCATCAGAAAAGATGAATAGATGTAAAAATTCATATAAAATTTTACATCTATATTCGTTTTTTCTTTGAATCCAATCCTTTTGTCCTGGTCTTTGGTTCATCGTACTTTGTTTGACTACTTCACCGATACAATTTGACAAAGATCTGTTTTTCTCACCAAAATAGAACAATTTTTAACAAATTTATTACACATTTGCCACATACCATCCGCTACTCAACATCTTATATATTTTCCATCGCTTTCTTTTGCCACTTAAATGCAGATTTTTTCATCGGCTCAATTACAAAGCGCTCAATTAGGAAAATAAGAACGATGCTAACCAACGTCCAAGCAAACACTTTATCGGTGTTTATATTGATGCGAGCCAGTACAAGTGAGGCGCCAATACCAGAATCGGAGCCAAGCAATTCCGCCATCACTCCGATTCGAATCGTGCTACCTGCCGCCAGTGAAATTGCAGTTATCACCGGAACCGCCAAACTTGGCAAAATAATTTGTCTTAAAACGATAAATTTGGAACAACGATAAACAGCTGCCATTTCAAGTAATTGTCTGTCAATCGCCCGCCAACCATTTGCTGTATTGAGAAAAAAAGTCGGAAACACCAAAACAGCAATGACAAGAATCGGAATCATTCCGCCAGTTCCAAACCAAACCATAGCCAACACAACGAGAATAATCGGAGGAATGCCTAAAATCAACGATACAACTGGACGAAATGCTTCATAAAACCACGAGAAATAGCCCGCCAATACATCGCAGGTTATGGCAATCCCCATACCAGTAAAAAATCCAATCAACATCCTGCCTCCAGACAAAAGAAGGGGACCAAATAACTCACCACTTTTTATCATATGAAAAACAGCAAACAAGGTTTCTACTGGAGAAGGAATCAGCAGAGCAGAAAAATACATAGACAGCCCTTGCCAAATCAACAGAAGCAATAAAACTGTCCCAATCTGAATTCTCCAACCGGATTTATTCGTGATAGTAGAAGCCTTCATCTGGAAGCTTTCCTCCAATAATATCTGGTGAAAGTTTCGCCAGTTCTGTATAGAAAAATTCCAGTTCCTCCTTGGCTTTTTGTGCATCTACGAATGTCAAATTCAAATCGGGAAGCAAGTTCACAATAAAATCCTCTTCTAAACCATCCTGATACTTTACAATGGTCTGTGCTGCTTTTTCTGGATTATCATTAATTTTCTGAATATTATCTTTCAACTGTTCCTGCAAAATCTTTACAATCTCTGGATTGGATTGAATCAAAGAACGGTTCACAACAATACCAGCTTGTGGAATCCGCGCCTCTTTTCCAGTTATCTTGCCCCATTCTTCTTGCAAGCTAATGATTTTTTGTAGCTGCAATCCTTCTTGGTTCCCACGGCGAACAGCCATTGAAGCTGTATGCTCTGGTAAAACCGCATATTCTGCCTTCTTTGCCAGTACCAACTGCACCGTTTCCTGTGGTGTAGATACGTACTCAATAAAAATATCTTGCCCAATTTCCATTCCTTTTTGATCCAGAAAATAACGAAATACCAAATCCGGCATATCTCCCTTAAACGGAACATGCACCGTTTCACCCTTTAAATCCTCCAATGATTGTACACTTTTGTCCGCTCCAACAATATACAATACACCCCAGACCAATGTATTAATCAATTGAATATCTGCCCCCTTATTGTAAAGATTCGCTCCGACATAGGTTGGTAAAGCGGAAATCTGCGCCTGGTTGCTGGTTATCCTTGCTCTTAGTTCATCCGGAGAATCCCAAGTTAAAAAGGCAATTCCCTCCACTGTCTCTCCAAGATGGTTATCCTCAATCACTTGATAAATGGGTGATGAGATAGAAAGACCTGATGGCGCTTGTATCATCAGCTTAGAAATACTATTGCTTTTTTTCTTTAGATCGGTTGTTTTCGACATGCCACAACCACTGGTAATCAGCACTGCTACCAAAATCAATCCTGTACCCATTTTTCGAATGAATTCCATATTTTATCCTCCCATAAAACTTTGATAAATTTTATCGTATTTTTCATCTACAAAAGCCTGTGTGCGACAAATATGTTTTGTATCTAACAACAGTTCCTGTCGAATACGACATTTCTCCTCTTCCAAAATAAAAATACGATCTGCCAGTCGAATCGCTTCTGTTGCATCATGTGTCACATAAAGAATACCAACTTGTCTCTTTTGAATAATTTCGATTAAATCCCGCTGTAAATCTTGCTTAAGTTTCATATCCAGTGCGGAAAAGGGCTCATCCATCAAAATCACCTGCGGCTCATTTACAAGTGCACGTGCAATCGAAACACGCTGCTTCATTCCACCAGAGAGTACCTGTGGATACTGATGGATAATTTGACCACTTAATCCAACCTGCTGCAAAGCTTTAACTGCATCCTTTCTGTCCCGCTGCTTTTTATCCATTACAAGCTCCACATTTTCTACAACCGTTTTCCATGGCAACAATCTTGGTTCTTGAAAAACATAGCCAATTTCCTTTGTATTCTGAATAATCGTTCCTTTTGTTGCTTGCAAAAGATTGACACATAAATTCAAAATCGTTGTTTTTCCACAGCCCGAAGGACCAAAAAGCACAATCACCTCACCAGCCTTCAAACAAAAAGAAAGATTTTCCACAATTTGAATATGTTCATACTGAAAAGAAACGGAGTCAAATGCAATCCATGTTTTATCATGCATGTCTATTCCTCTGGTTTTGCTGCCGTAAGGGCAATATAACCATATAAATCCTCATTTTCATCAAAGCGGGAAATCAGCTCAAAGAAACGCGCCTCTGTTTCTGGCGTTTTTCGTGCCGCATCAATCATTTTCATCAGCCCATCCCAACCTTCATCGTAGACAAGCCCCCTGAAAGAGAGCAAACGCATTTTTCCGATATGTACAGATAAATCCTGAAAACCCTGTGCTTCAATAAGCCCAATCCAACCTTCTTTTGTACATGGACGCGCATTCACTTGCAAAAATTCTCGCCATTTCTGCATGCGGCTTTGTATCTCCAAATGATCTGGTTTTTGCTTTAACAACATATCATGCGTGGCAAGCTTTCCACCCGGCTTTAATACGCGATAATATTCAGACAACGCCTTTTTCTTTTGTTCATCACTTAACATAGTCAGCATGGCTTCATTCAAAACAACATCAAAGGTATGATCTATAAATGGCAAGTGCATTGCATCTCCTTTTTGAATTTGAATCAAATGCTCCAGTTGATTGTCCCGAATGTTTTGCTGTGCTTTTTCCACCAACTGTGCATGAATATCCACACCGATAATTTGACAGCCGTATGTTTTCGCCAACTGTACCGCCGTTGTCCCCATATTTGGAGCAACTTCTAATATTTTTGTATCTTTTGTAATGTTACAATCCGCTATAATTTTCTCAGTTGCCTCACGTCCACCTGGTCGCAGCATAGTTTTTCCGATCGATGCCAAAAACAGATGTGTTGATTTTTGTGTCTGTACAGTCATCTTGTACGCTCTCCTTTTTTGTTTTATTTTGTGATCAATAATGATAATCATTCTCAACGGTTAGTTTAAGCTAAAATAAAAAAAAACAGATGTGATCTGTATCACATCTGGAAAAAATTTTCTTAATGAAAAAGTGCCAAAACAACTGAATCTTATTTTAACACTTTATATTTATTATTTTTTCTTTCAAAAACACTCAGATAGGTTTACTTAAATTTTCTTCACAAATTCGGACTTTAGCTTCATTGCACCAAAACCATCAATTTTACAGTCAATATTATGATCACCTTCAACAAGGCGAATATTCTTTACTTTCGTTCCCATTTTTAATACAGAAGAACTGCCCTTTACCTTTAAATCTTTAATAATTGTAACAGAGTCCCCATCTGCCAATCTATTTCCATTGACATCCAAAACAACATTCCCGTTTTCTGTCTGATTGATCTCATCTTTACTCCATTCATGCCCACATTCGGGACAAATCAACAACGCACCGTTTTCATATGTATATTCAGATTGACATTTTGGGCAGTTTGGTAATTGAAACATTCGTTCACTTCCTTTTATATTTTTATTTTCATACTATCATAGCGCAAAAAGATTGACAAACACCAATCCGTACATTTCTTAGTATTGCTCTTAGACACCAACCAAATATCCTTTAAAGCAAAGGGATAAAAAATTACATAAATAAAAAATCACACAGAAAAACATCTCTTTTTTCGCTGAAAACTTACAAGTCTGCAAAGTCTTCCTCTTGATATGGATCTCTCTTTCACATGCCTATTTTGTATTATTCATTTGATATTTCTTCAAACGATCAAAGACAGCCATCTTTTTATTATCTATTCCTTTCATCTGCTATTTTATTTTGACATCTTTGATACTCACTAAACCGTTTTTTTTCTAACAGTAAATACTCGCTAAAAAATCATTGTAAAATATGAACACACATATGCTATGATCTTGTTCCTTTTTTCTAAGTAACATTCCATCACTTGGCGTCAAACATAAAATGACTTTGAGGTTGAGCGTTATTTCAAGTAGAATAAATCCTGCCTATCTTTATACCTTGGTAAAAAGCAACAATATGCCCAAAAAAACATAAATAATCGCAGCAACCATATGCATAAGCTTTTGTACACCAGGTTTAGTCAAAAACCGCTCCCGCAGCTGTCCTGCAAAATAACCGAACAACCCAAAAATAAACGCTGTTAAAACAATAAATATCCCACCCAAAAAACACATTTGCAACCATACTACACCTTGACGGTAATTGACAAATTGCGGCAAAAAGGTTAGAAAAAAAATGGCTACTTTGGGATTGAGCATATTCATCAATAACGCTCGACCAAACAATTGCTTCGATGAGGTTATTTCGCCTTGTGTCCAATCCAGAAAATCCTTACGATGAGAGATGGACTGCACAGCAAGATAAAATAAGTATGCCGCTCCGCATAACTTAAATAGGGTAAATATCACTTCCGATGTTGTAATGATGAGAGACAACCCCAATGCTGCTGCCAAAGTATGAACAATATTTCCTAAGCTTAAACCAAGTGCAGTGACAACACCTGCCCGCCTGCCATAAGTCATCCCTGTCGTAACAGTAAAAATTAAATCTGGTCCTGGAATTAGAATCAAAACCACTGCAGTTCCAACAAACAAAATCAAGCTTCCCCAATCTAACATTCCCATAGCCCTCTCTCAATCTTTTTATTTTCACTTTTCTTTCTAACAGTTCAGCAAGATTTATGACGTTTGCATATTTTATCAAATCATCAACCTTTCTTTCGAAAAAATCCATATAGAATCAGAAATGGATTTTACTTTTCCTATACCGTATTTACCGATTTAAAAAGAATTTTCATAATTTTTAATTAATTAATATACAGCCATAAAAAATTCTGAAAGAAAAGCTGACATTATCGCTCATCCAATACCAAAATAGATTCTACAAACGTTGTTTATAAAATGGATCTATGCAAATCAAAAGAACAAAAACATCAGAATAGAAATATATACAAAAACAAAACAAACATTTAACAATCAGGCAACTGTTTAACCTGTGCAACAAAAAATTTTAAAATTCGAGCGGTCAAACCCCAAATGGTATATGGCGGATAATCATAAAACCATTCTTCCATTTCTCGTGTACGCCATTGGTAATGTTCTCCATTCATAATTTTTTCAAATGGAAAATCAGGTGCAGGCTGCACTTGAAAGGAAATCGTATGCCGATAGGGTGTATAGTTTAAAAGCCAACGAAGTGGAATCGTAAAGACCGTTTCGACTTCTTCTCGATTGTAACCTGGCATAATTTGTGCATAATCCACCACACCGACAAACGGATAAATAACAAAAGACGGCGAAGCAATATACGGGCTTAATGCGCCAACAATCGTTATGGTTTGTGAATGAATACCCAGCTCTTCCTCAGTCTCCCGCAACACCGCCGCTAAGGGAGAAGCATCTGATTGATCAATTTTTCCTCCAGGAAAACTAATATCTCCTGGCTGTTGTTTCATCGTAAAAGCACGTACCTCAAACAGCACATGCCACTCTTTTTCAACTTGAACGAGTGGAACCAAAACAGCCGAACGAAAAGCCGTCGCCTCACCGATAAACAAAGGCTGCTTTTGCTGTAGCTGCTTTTTCAATTGATTGACAAACATAAGCATCTCCCTCCTATAAAAATAGAACCATTTTATGTACAATTTACCAGATTTTTGCTCAAAATGATTGATACCATCTGCCTTCCATTATATAACCTGCATTGGCGCGGGTGTAGTGATTTCGTTTCATCAACAAAAGTTTATTATTTATGATACGGTTCCTTTCTTATAATCCGAAAACTCCGATAAATTTGTTCCATTAAAATTAAACGCATAAGTTGATGCGGGAAAGTCATAGGGGAAAACGATAAAAGCATGTTGGCACGCGTATAAACGGTCTCACTTAAACCAAGTGACCCACCAATCACAAAAGTTATTTTACTTTTTCCATAGATTGTTAACTTATCCAACTTTTTTGCAAAATGCTCCGAACTATAAGACTGCCCTTCGATTGCCAATGCAATCACATATTCATCTGCTGCAATTTTGGATAAAATCCGTTCACCTTCTCTATCTCGCACCTGTTTTCCCTCAAGTAAGCTTAACGTTTCTGGTGCTTTTTCATCCACCACTTCAATCATCTCAAACTTTGCATAGCCACGCAGACGCTTAGAAAATTCTTCAATCCCAAGCTGAATATATTTCTCTCTCACCTTTCCAACAGCTACAATTTTTATATTCACAGTCTACCCCCAATATAAACACATTTTATCCACAAAAATTATCCACATATCCACAAAGCTTATCCAGATTTTGTATCCGAACAATTGTTTGCAACAATATATCGGGCTGGGTTTTGACAATATCCACAGGTTGGGTGAGCTGTGGATTCTTCCTCTACCAAAAAAAATTGTGGTGCCTGTTCAAATGCATCAATCATTTTTTCCATACATAATTCTACATGTTCTAAACAACAATATTGCTTTGTCATATCATAAAATCCTTTCTATTTATCTGAACGGTACTTGAACCACTTATATAAAGTCAAGAGATTCCTAAAAAGAGAACATACTTATCCATATATTTCTTGACAAGCAGAGAGTTCCTTTATTGACCAAGCGATCTCCACATAATTCCTATAGCTTATCGTTTTCACCATTATGTTTGTATATTATTGTTAGACCTTTGATTACAATATGTTGATAATAATTGGTGCCTCAATCATACTATGCACAACCAGGCGACAAAACCAAGTCCAAATTTTGAGTGGTTTCTTACCATTTTTATATCCCTATGCCAAACAGATTGGATGGGTTGGAGACCATTTTTATGATTTCATATCCATAATGAACTTCAAACCGATAAAACGCCTTCCAAAGTATTTTAACATACATATATTGTTATAGTATAAAAAGGCTATTATCTATGAAGTTGCCAATGAATCGGCTATTGATTCGTCTGCGAAAATGACAACAAATGATCTATGCTTGCCACACATATGTAAAATATCTTTGATGATTGTCAATGCGTAAGGCGAGGCAAACGAACACAAAAATAATCAATCCGTAAAACAGCAGCCTTTCTGTATTGAAACGCTCTAATTGCCTGATAATTTTCCTACTTTCAATCTTCTATAAGTTTTGCTGTTTCCTATACGGTTGAAAGACGCTCAACTGATACCAACAGCCAAATCTTGTTTGTGATACACCACAATTTATTTTGTGTTTTTCTTTTAATCCTCTGGTAAAGTCTTTATCGTTTATTTTTCAATTCCTCCAATCAAAAAAGGCAACTATCATTGATCGAATCATCACCTGTAATCATTCAAATCTCTAAAAGAAAAAGCAGTCAATTGTGTAAGACAATTGCTTGTATAACATTAAAGATTAAATGGTAAAATGAAGTATTACTTTTTGAAAAACGCATTTAATTCTTTTCCTAATTCAGCAGGATTATCTAAATTCACTTCATGTCCTGCATGAGCTATGATTGAAATTTCTGCATGTGGTATCTGTTTCTTTAACCGCAATGAAGCCGATTTATTCGCTTTATCCTTATCTCCGCATATGACAAGTACTCTACAACGAATTTTTCTCAAATCATCTTGAAAATCTAAGTCCATCATGGATTTAGAAAGATTGATAAAATCCATTTTTCCAAATCCCATTTTTTGAAATGAAGAATTAGGCAGAATGCGAAAAATTACATTTTGAACTTGCAATAACCTTTTAGGCATAGTATATTGTGTGCCAATCAATACCAAAGAATTCACTTTCTTTGGATGTTCAATTCCATATTGCAAAGCAAGAATACCGCCCAATGAAAGACCACATAAATTCAGTGGTTCACGAAATGGTTCACAGTATGCTTTAAATGCTTGATATAAGTTAGCGTAACAAGCTTTTTTGTTGCAAAGCCACTGAGATAAATCGGGACATAGAATATCAAATTGACTATCCATAGCTTCAACCGTATCCTTCCAGCTAGATGACGCCTGTCCCAATCCATGAAGTAGTATATATTTCATTGTTTCACTCCTATAACTTCTAATTTTCTTATGTGATTTTCCAATCTGCAATATCACAGCATTCAAAATACGAATACACCATATAAATACAGGATATTTTGTACCTTATGGGGATATGGTTTCCAGTTTTTATACCTCTTTGTTTAGATAATGGAGGCTATACAAACTCGTGAAAACACACCCCAACTTCACCATTTGTCAAGCCAGAGCACTCGAAAATCTTGAGGATTGTCGCTGGCACTCTGATAGGTAAGAACGAGAGAATCCTTCTTTACAAACAAAGAGTTGCTATTCTTAAAACGCTATAAAGGCATCATTATCATTAATGATAGAGAAATGCTTTAAATGAATGTTCAACACTGCAATTTCTAAGCTGTTGTCTGACGTTATCGGCAATCTGCTGAATATCTTGAATCCCAATACTACAATGCAGACCTTTTTCTTCAGCAATTTTAGGGACTTCATTTGACTGAACATCAGTACAATCCCAAATAATCCCCTTTATCTCCTGTTTCCATTTTGAGGTGTCAGGTAAAAATAAAGAATTAGACCAAAGTAAATTGGGCGCTTCAATTAAAACATCTTTTATTGTTGCCATTGGGGAATCTATAATCACTTTCTACCTTCAAATATTTCGGACTTCTCTATCTTTTTATACAGGACTATTATCATATTGCTATACCATACCGTCATTCCCTTTTATAATTGATCACTTCTTTCAAATATTTTTCCTTACATCCTCAATATCTATAAAAATTAGATTCTTTTTCTAGGATTGTCAAAAATAGACACCTCTAATGTCATAAATGGGCATTTTAAGTATTTTTTATGAAAAAATAACAATAATTTATCCCTAACTCAAAATATATGATTTTTATTATTTTTTCATTCACAATAAATTGTAATGCAAAACATACGCCATTTTTTTATGAAATATACCATCTTTAAACGATTTTATAGACAATAGAAAACCAATACGATAAATTTTTAAACCCATTATGCTTTTAATATATTATTTTATAAAAATATTTACCCTTAAAACAAAAAAATCCGATTCTTAACATATTTTTTCGTCAAGTCAAATAAGCTGAATTTTTGTATATACTCAAACGAGCTGATATAATCAATATATCTTTTTGGGTATTATTTTATATTTTTAACGATGAGAGAATGGAGCGAATTCATGCTAAAAGATGTTTTAGAACTGTACCAAAACCGCCCGGATTTTTTTATTCAACTTACATTGGAACATATCAAAATTTGTGGTATTTCCATTGTGATTGCGTTTTTTATTGGTTCTGTTCTCGGTATTTGGATCAGTGAATATAAACGGTTTTCCCCCTTTATCATCGGTATAACCAATATCATTTATACCATTCCGTCTATTGCACTGCTTGGATTTTTCATTCCGATTTCAGGCATTGGAAACACAACAGCAATTATTGCTCTTTCGATTTATGGATTGCTTCCGATTGTCAGAAATACCTACACTGGACTGGTAAGCATTGATCCTGCCATTATCGAGGCTGCCAAAGGCATGGGCAGTACGAGCGGACAAATTTTATACAAAATCAAATTGCCTCTTGCCCTCCCTATCATTCTATCTGGTTTAAAAAATATGGTCGTGATGACCATTGCATTGGGTGGAATTGCTTCTTTTATTGGCGCTGGCGGACTTGGTGTAGCAATTTTTCGTGGTATAACCATTAACAATCTTGCTATGACCGTTGCTGGAAGCTTGATTATCGCATTGATGGCTTTATTTTTCGATTTCTTAATTGGAAGCTTTGAAAAACAAATCTACAAAAAAAGGAGAATGAAACAAATATGAGAAAAACATTTTGGGTAATATTTATCATTTGTGCATGTATGATGTTGCTTTTTGCCTGTTCTAATGAGACACAAACAAATCAAGATGAACAAAAACAGAAAAACGATGTTATTCACATTGCAACAAAACCAATGACAGAACAGCTCATTCTTGGGGAGATGCTTGCCATTTTAATTGAAGAAAAAACGGGGCTTCAGACGGAGATTACAAAAGGTGTTGGCGGCGGAACTGCTAATATTCATCCGGCGCTAATTAACGGAGAATTTGATTTATACCCAGAATATACTGGGACATCTTGGTATACGGTTTTAAAGGAAACACAGACCCCAACACATGAAACAATGATGGAAGAATTGAAAAAACGATATAACGATGAATTTAATTTACGTTGGTTAGGGCTATACGGCTTTGAAAATACATATGGAATCATTGTCCGAAAAGAGATTGCTGATCAATACAATGTAAGCAAAATTTCAGATTTGGAAGCTATAGCACCCAAACTTGTTTTTGGTGCGAATTATGATTATTTTGAGCGCCCAGACGGATTTGATGCATTTAAAGAAGCATACCATTTAAATTTCCAAAAAACAGTAGACATGGATATTGCCTTACGCTTTCAAGCATTAAACAATGCGCAAATTGATGTACTAAATCTATTTACTACGGATGCTCAGCTTAGTGTAACCGAACATAAAATTTTAGAAGACGACAAAGCGTTTTTCCAAGATTATTATGCTGGTACGGTTATTCGCAATGAAACATTAGAAAAACACCCAGAATTGGAAGCGGCTATTGCACTATTAGACGGACAAATTTCTGAAAAAGAAATGTCTGATATGAACTACGAAATTGAAGAAAACAAAAAAGATGAAGCCGATGTGGCACGTGAATTTTTAATTGCAAAAGGAATTATTGAATAAATATGAATAAAAATATAATGATTTCTTTTCAAAATGTAAGTAAAACCTATAATGGAAAAACAGCTTTAAACCATTTTTCTTTGGACATTTACGACGGTGAGTTGCTTACAGTCATCGGCACATCTGGATGCGGAAAAACAACCGCATTGAAAATGATTAACAGACTGCTGCAACCAGACACAGGAAATATTTTTGTAAACGGGACAAATGTCAGTGCCATAAATCCAGTCGAATTAAGGAGAACAGTTGGATATGTAATTCAAAACATCGGCTTATTTCCACATATGACCATTGAGAAAAATATTGGATATATTTTGACGCTAGTACATACTCCAAAAACCGAAATCAGGCAACGTGTAAATGAGCTGATCCAACTTGTTCATCTACCCCAAGAACTATTAAAGCGCTATCCGTCAGAATTATCTGGCGGACAAAATCAACGTGTGGGAATTGCAAGAGCACTTGCTGCTCGTCCAAAAATTATGTTGATGGATGAACCTTTCGGTGCGGTGGATGAAATTACACGAAAAAAACTACAGTCCCAATTTAAACAGTTGCAACAAAGTATGAAAATGACAGTGTTTTTTATTACACATGATATCAAAGAAGCTTTACTGCTCGGTACACGTGTTTTAATTATGGATGCAGGTGAAATTGTTCAGATTGGCACACCAGAAGAGATCAAATCTGCACCAAAAACCAAGTTTGTTACTGATTTATTGGCCGATCACCTTATATTTGAAGCAAGTAACTGAAAATATGTTAGAAATAAAGATGGGATGGAAAATTTATTGCACTCACATTTCTAAGCGAAAATAATCATCATTACATCAAAACAAAATTCCAAAAAACAAATAGGAATGAAAAAAATGTATTTTAAACATATTTCTCCATCCCATCATCGAGAAAACTTTAATTTTATATCATCTTGTGTTTTGAAGAAAGAAGCTTTATCAAAAAAACTTATTCGTTTTATAAAATGATGATCCTTAAAATTCAAAAAAGACAAAACCTCAAATCATAGATAAAGAAATTACTTGTTTCTTTCTCTAATAAAATGGGTTTTGTCTTTCATTTATAGAACCAACCAAAAGCTACCGTCTAGCACCATTTATTCTGATGCAATCAATTTTATCTTTGTACTTGCTTGTTTGCCTTCACGATAATATTTTATCGTAATTTCATCGCCAACTTGATGATTGTACAACACTTTTCTTAAATCAATAATTGTGTCAACTGTTGTTCCATCCATTTCATAAATTACATCATAAGCCTGCAAGCCAGCTTTTTCCGCTGGGGAATTTTGCACAACATTGACAACCGCAATTCCATCGGTAACAGATTCAGGCAGCTTTAATATCGTTTGTTGCTGATATTGATTTAATTCAGCCACTGAGCGCAATTCAATACCCATGTACGGACGGATGACCTCACCATTTTTCTCAATGCTTTCAATAATCGGTTTTGCAATATCAATCGGAATGGAAAAACCAATTCCTTCTACAGAAGTTTGGTTGATTTTCATTGAATTAATTCCGATCACCTCACCATTTAAGTTAACCAATGCTCCACCACTATTTCCTGGATTGATCGCTGCATCTGTCTGTAAAACTTCAACCTGCCAATCATAAGTTCCATTGTCATCTAAATCTACATCAATGGTTCGTTCCACCCCAGAGATGATTCCCTGTGTAACTGTACCAGAAAATGTTAAATCTAATGGATTTCCAATTGCAATAGATGGTTCACCCACTTGCACTTGTGCTGAAGAACCAAATGTCGCAACAGCAGTTATATTGTCTGCAGGAATTCGGAGTACTGCCAAATCAGTATATACATCGCTACCAATCAGCTCAGCCTCCACCCTTGTACCATCACTCAAACTAACATCTAGTTTACTTGCACCACTAACAACATGATGATTTGTAACAATATAGGCATAATTGCCCTCTTTTTTATAAATAACACCAGAACCGATACCAGCTTCCAATTCTGTACTTTCCTGCTGATGAATCATACCGCCAAAAATCAGGTTATTGCTGGTAGATTGAATATTTACAACACCAACAACTGAATCAGATACCTTTTTGACCACTTCTGTCGTTTCTGTTGTAATTTTTTCAAGTGTTAATGGTGTAGTCGACGTATTATCCAAACCGGCATCGCCCTGAATGGGCTGTGATTGCTTTCCATCGCTATCAATTACACCACCATTGATCCCGAAAATGACACCGGCAATCATACCTGCACCAAGCACACCGCCAAGTAAGCCACCGATAAATCCTTTCCCAACCTTTCCTTTAGATGGAGTGGTGGGTGAAAAATTATCATTGACAGAAGAATAAGGTTGCCCATTGTATAAACCTTCCTGATAATTTTGATTAAATCCATCTTTCATTTCATTTTGCAAACTCTCATATATATTTGGCTCTTGATGATTATTTCCTTGATTTGACATTGTGTACACTCCTTATACTTATTATTTGTACCCATTATAATTAGTTTTACACAGGAAAGAAAGAAAGATACCTTCACTTAAACAAAGATTTAAAAAAGTAAACTCCATGTTACAGATGATCGACTTTTTGTTTGATTTCCTGTAAAAAACTCTAGTTTATCCTAGATAAAAAAGGTAATTCTCTTGGAAAATCATGTATTTTTTTATCAATCATTTATTTTGTTAAACTACAAAATTCCAGTTCCATTCTTTTGAATATCAGCAAATAAATGCCTCTTTACTTTTAGTCTGTAGCCAAAAAAAGAATTCAGACAAAAAATCAAAATATCTGACTTCCTTTCCTGAAACAAACTGTGCGCCTAACATAGCATGCTGGTTTTTCTTAGCCTATAACAAAGTCTTGAGGAAAACATATTTCAACCAGATCTTTTCTGCAAGAAAAGCTTTGTCCATTTCCAACAATCAAATCCCTTTTTGTTTGCAAATAAAAAAATTCAAAAAAAAAGCAACCCATATACAGGTATGCCTATTTTTGAGAATTCAAATAAATTTGAATCACTTACGAATAACCCTCACAAGATTCTTTTGTCTATTTCTTTATGAGCTAGTGGTTTCTCTTATTGAAAAAGCAATTTAGTAACTTTTATAGTTTCCAATTTTAGTCACTTCTTATACGAAATCATCCATCTATAAAGTTAAGATTTTCGTCGGTTCAACCGCATCTGTTAAATGAAGCGTAATTTGATCTTTCAATTCTTGTTTACGAGAAAATAAGATTTCATCACAAATGGAAAAGGCTAGATCTTTCATATTATGTTCCTTAGACAAATGCGCCAAATAAATATGCCGTGTATTCTCTGATACAACTTCACTCAATGCAACAGCTGAGTCCTCATTGGATAAATGTCCCGCGTCACCTAAAATCCGCTGCTTCACATGCCAAGGATAACGGCCCATTTGCAAAAGACGAATGTCATGGTTGGCTTCAAACACATAAGCATGTGAATCTCGAATCACTTCCTTGGCACGCTGGCTCACATAACCCGTATCCGTCAAATACGTAAACTTCACCAGATCACTGTAAAAAACATAACCAAATGGCTCAGCTGCATCATGTGAAATATGAAAAGGTAATAGAATCAAATCTTCAAAGCTATAATCCTTTTCACAAACAATCCAATGCAGACAATCTGGTGGAATCTCACCAACTGAAGTTGGCAACGCTCGAAATGTTGCCTCATTCATATAGATAGGAAAATGATACTTCCGCGCCAAAACACCTAGTCCTTTGACATGATCAATATGCTCATGTGTAACAAAAATACCAGAAATATCTTTTATGTTTTTTCCGATTTTTTCCAGCTTAGTCTCAATCTGTCTCCCACTCAATCCAGCATCAATCAAAAACTGTTTTGAGGATTTTGTTTCCAAAAAAACACAATTGCCAGTACTGCCACTGGCAAGTACACTTAATTGCAAAGTCAAACTTCTTCACTCCAGTTGTAAATGGTCATTGATTATTTGTCCTTCGATTGCATTCACAAAATATGAATGTCCATTGTTAAATTTGAAATACCATGTCGGGGTAAATACTTGTGTACCGGTCAATGGCACATATGTATAATAGCCTATTTTAACATCTGAAATGGATATTGTCTCTAACTCAACATTTTTTTCACCAATAATTTTCAAAGCTTCCAAAGCACTTAAAACAACTGGCTGCTTCTCTTCATCGCCAATAAAAGTTATATCCACCAACATGGTTTGCAAATACCCAATCACTTCCTTGGCATCATTTAATAAAATCTCCACTCGGCCAAATTGATTATTATAAATGGGATACCCCTCATAAGTTTGAATGAAGATAATTTTGTTTGAATTCTTTTCATATGACCAGAATTCGTACTGTGAAGCATGAAAAACATATTGGCTCATAAAACTTTTCATACTGCCAATATCATTTATCTTTAAAGATGAATATGGCTTTTTTAATGTAGAACGCAAAATATTTTTACTTACAATTCTTAAATTCTGATTGGAAGTAGACAACTTTGACAAATCAGAGCGATTAAAAATTTTCGGGGTTGCAGAAACATAAGTTAAAGTCTCTGAATCTTGTGGCAATTTTTCTAAATTTTCTTTACTGATTGTGCTTTCCGCTTCCATAGGAGCATGTGTCAAATATTCAAACTGAATGCTTCGCTGTTTTTGATGATATTGGACAAACAAAAAAACATCGAGAACAAGGAAGATCACAATAAAAACAATTTTTGTTCTACTCCAATCCATCGGCTTCTCCCCCATTTGTCGTTAACAATGTTTCAAGTTCCAACCATTTTCCGTTATATAAAACAACCCAAGCAGGATACAAGGAAACAAACTGCCCAAAACTGTTCTCCCGCTCCATAATATAGGCAATTCGTATATTTTCAACGAAATTCACATCAAGATGTTTGGCATTTATCAATTTTTCATAGACCGTATAGCCCGAATCTAGAAAAACCGATACCTTTTCCTGTTCAACTTGGTAGCCAAGTTCATAGGATGGATGAATATAGGAAAGAGATTCGTCATCTCCCCAGCGCACTTCGATTGCTGTACATATGTCTTTTCCAAAAACCGGCAAATGATTGTAGTACATCCGAAATACCACTTGACGGTTGCTCTCCAATACATCCGATAAATAAAAATCTCCAGTAAATCCTTCATGACTATTGATATAATTATAACTTTCAAATTGAAACTTCTGTGACTTCTGATTTTTAATATCAATATTTAATGGGTTCACATAGACGATGGAACTGTTTTCACTTTTTTCCTGCAATAATCTTGTACCGTCTGTATAAGACATATTCCCCTCTTCACCACTTTGCTTTGCATACATCGGATCGGAAAATAGCGCATTTTTAAATTGCTCGGAATCAAGCTGATTGGTTAAAAAAAACAATTGCTCTAAATAAAAGCCTTGCACTGGCAAATAAAACAGTTGCCGATCCCCAAACTGAAACGGCGCAACCAATATTTTCGTCTCATCAACAGAGAGTAAAGACTGCTTAAAATCATCCCAACTTTCCGTTTTAAAAATGCCTTCAAATGTTTGTCCAGTGTTCTCATTGATAAAATAAAATGTGCCTTCTTTTGTCTCATTTAAAGATAGCAATAGATGATGAAAAGAAAAATCCAAATTATCCAGTTGGATATTAGAGAATAAACCACTTAAAAACAAATGCGAAACTTCATTCGAAAACTCAATTTGCAAAAAAGTCCCTTGACTGACCTGCTGATACAAATCTGCCTTCGTATAGGACTTCTCACTTTTTTTTATATTATAGATCTCACATGATTTAAAATATTGAAATAGTTCGGTTTCATCTTTCATACTCATTTCATAATGCACACCATTCAAATGCACAAATGTTCCATAGGGCTGAATGACCTCATCAATCGATTTCTTTTCACCAATGGATACCTTTTCAATATATTTTTCACGTGCAAAGGGTTCATAATCGGGTTTAAACATCCAAATTTGGTAAGAAAGAAATAAACTTAAACCAACAAGAAAAAACAAAATAAATGATTTAAACAATTCCATCTGTTTTCTCACAGCTCATCTTCCTTTCCTTCACCTACCGGAATAATAAAATGTATCGATGTTCCTTTTCCTTCAATACTTTCTGCCCAAATGCCTCCACCATGCGCTTCAACAATTTCTTTGGCAAGTGCAAGTCCAAGACCCGTACCGCCCATTTCACGCGAACGCGCCTTATCCACTCGATGAAAACGGTCAAAAATTTGCTTTAGCTGATCTTTTGGAACTCCAAGTCCTTCATCCTTAATTTCTACATGAATAAAATCATCCTGTTTCATTAAATAAAAATATAGATTGCCACCATCTGGTGAGTATTTAATAGCATTAGAAATAATATTATCCAAAACCTGAATCATTTTATCTTGATCCACCCATACAAATAACGACTCCTCCGATGAAAATTCTCGGTGAAAAATAATAGATTCTGGCTTACTTAATTCAAAACGATCGATGACATGACTATAAATAGCCGTGAAGTTATACCACTCAGCATACAAGCGATAGTCCTGACTGTCCATTTTTGATAAACTCAATAAATCTGTTACCAAACGAATCATCCGCTCAGTTTCATTTTGTGTTACTTGCAAAAATCTTGGTGCCATTTCTTCATCTTTCCAAACCCCGTCAGACAGTGCCTCCAAATAACTACGCATCGTTGTTAATGGTGTGCGTAACTCATGCGAAACATTAGCAACAAATTCCCGACGCTCCCGATCGATCGCTTCGTCCTCCGTTACATCATATAGCACAACAATCAATCCATTAATGCCTGAATATTCACTTTGAATAACAGAAAAATTTGCACGCAGAAAAAATTTATTTTTATCTGTACTGAAATCAAGCAGCAAGGAATCAACTTCATGGAGCAGCTCATCCATATTATACGCATCCTGAATTTGTAAAATATCTGTGATTTTTTGATTAATAATTAAATAACGACTTTTTCCAATCATACGAACTGCTGGCTCATTTGCCAAAATAATTTTTCCTGTACGATCAGTCGCAATCACACCATCACTCATATTTTTTAAAACTGAACGCAGCTTCTTCCGTTCATCCTCTGTAATATCATTTGCCTCTTTTAACCGCTCAGTCAGGGTATTAAACGCATCGGCAAGTTGTCCAATTTCATCATCATCATATACTTGAACCTTACGAGTAAAATTCCCTTTGGAAAGTTCCAATGCTTGCTTACGCATATCAGAAATTGGATGTGTAATGGTTCTAGCAGTCATAATGCTCACTACAATTGAAATCAAAAGTGCAATCGTCATTCCTGTTAAGAAAATTTTGTTCACCTGTGCAATCAACTCATAGTTCTCCTCTAAAGATGACATCAGATAAACAACGGCCACATTATCACCATCTACCTTAACTGGCGCCACCATTACCTTAATTCTTTGTCCAGTTTCCTGATCCAAAAAAATTTTCTCACTACGTTCCCCAGTCAAAATCGTTCGTTTAATAAAAACATCTGTTGTCCGCTGCCCAACTATATATTGATTATTTGGATCAGAAGTCCCCAAAATTTTGCTATTGCTGTCAATAATTCGAACCTCATTAATGTCCAAAGAATTGTACTCATGAAGCAAAGCCTTTAAATTCGATTCAACCGTTTCTTCATCTACAGTGGCTTCATGATGGCTGAACTCCTGTTCCACATTGTATACCAACAAATTCATGCGATCATTCATCGAGCTGGATAAATTATTTAGAAGCTGCTCTTCAAGCTTTTGAACAAAATATACCCCTATGATTTGAAGCGCCAGCATAACCAGCAAAACCGTAATTAGAATCAGCTTAAAATGAATCGATTTAAAAAAACCGACCTTTGCTGTCATTAACGAATCTCCGTAGCTGATGGATTATTTAAATAATACCCTACACCTCTACGTGTAATAATCCACTGTGGCGCAGACGGGGTATCTTCAATTTTTTCACGCATACGGCGAATGGTTACATCAACAGTTCTGACATCTCCAAAATAATCATAACCCCACACCGTTTGCAGCAAATGCTCTCGCGTCAACACTTGCCCAACATGTTTGGCCAAATAATGAATCAATTCAAATTCACGATGTGTCAAATGAATATCCTCTCCACGCTTACGAACAATATAAGAAGACGGACTGATCACCAAATCTCCCAACACAATATCGCCGCCATCTGTTTCTTTATCTTGTGAGGAATCTACCTGGTGACGACGTAAATTGGCTTTTACACGTGCAATCAGCTCTCTTGTACTAAACGGCTTGGTCATATAATCATCCGCGCCCATCTCCAAGCCCAGTACAATATCCAGCTCCGAATCCTTTGCTGTTAACATGATAATTGGCATGTCATACAACTTTCGAACTTCGCGACAAACCTCCAATCCATCTCTATACGGCAACATAATATCTAGCAAAATTAAATCCGGCTTCATTTCCTCAACCTTTGTTAATGCATCCAAGCCGTCATAGGCACATACAACTTCAAAACCTTCTTTTTTCAAATTAAACTCAAGAATATCTGCAATCGGCTTTTCATCGTCTACAACCAATATTTTTTTGGTAAACATATAGATACCCTCATTTCTTTCAAGTTTATATCCCTATTCTACTATATTTTTGATAAAAACCGCTATAAATGTTCTATTTTTATTATAAGAATGATATGTATGTTTGTAAGAAATATAGGCAAAAATAATCTCCAAAAAAAAATTCAAATTATGTCAATTTGTAGATGTACATTAATACATCCATTCAATTTTTTTACTATATGTAGATTTCTTACCAGCAAACAGTTTATGCATCATCTGAAATACTTTCATTCTCCATAAGATAAGTCTTGACTTGTTATGAAACTAAAGAGCCAGTTTATTTAGTATGTTTCTTTGCAAACTTGCCTATATCCATCCATATAAATAATATCATTTCATTTATTGACAATTTACCGTCTGGACGGTATAGTCTATGTAATAAGTAATGAATGGAGGACTTGTATGCCTACTTCAAATTCTGAGGATAAAAAGAAAAGTATATTAATCGCTGCTGCTGATATTGTTAAAGAAGAAGGTGTTGCAAAACTTACATTAGAAGCTGTGGCAAAAAAAGCTGGACTCAGCAAAGGGGGCTTGCTTTATCATTACTCAAATAAAGAAGCATTAATTAAAGGGATGGTACAAGACTGGACTTACAATTACTTTAACAGTATTGAAACTTTAATTAAAAATAATACTAAAAGTAAAGTTAGTAGTTGGACTGATGCTTATATCAAAGCGACATTATCCGATTTAAACAATGATAAACGTCTATCGTCTGCCCTAATAGCAGCAATGTTTACCAATCCAAGTTTACTGGAAGAATACAAAAAAGAATATCACATCTTACTTGGTAAACTAATGAACGATGATATAGACCCTATCAAAGTGACAATAATACGTCTGGCAATAGATGGATTTTGGTTCTCAGAAATATTTGAGCTGTCACCGCTAGACGAAAAACTTAAAAACGGTGTTATTCATAAATTGAGTCGTATGATTAAGGAGGAAGAATAATATGTCGTATTTATATTTGGCATTGGCTATTACAGGAGAACTTATTGGAACCTCACTTCTTAAAGCATCTGAAGGATTTTCGAAACTCTATCCTACTGTTGGTTTAATTATTGCTTTTATATTCTCATTTTTCTTTTTATCGATAGCAATGAAGACTATACCACTTAATGTCGCCTATGCCCTTTGGTCTGGATTAGGTCTTATTGCTACTACCATTATTTCCGTTCTAATTTGGAAAGAGAAAATGAATGTTGCTAGTGTTACAGGAATTGCATTAATTCTTATGGGTGTCATAATCTTGAATCTATTTGGACCAGAACACAGCAAAGCAAGTAAGAATGAAAAAATTGGTGAACCCACAATCGTTGCAAGTAATAAAACTGAATAAATAATAATCTATACAAAAGTGTTTTCTTATTTGGAAAGCACTTTTTTCTTATAAAACCAATCTACCTCGTTTGTTTAATAAACTACTTCAAATCTGATTGTACTATAAAATGGATAATAATTACTCTTTTTATCTAAAGCAACAATCTAAACAAAAAGAGCCAAATAAGAAAATCATTTTTCTTTTCACCAGTGCATCCCCTTATTATCCATTGCCGCATTCCTCACAAATTCCACACTCCATATCCAAAAAAACATTCCATTGCTCAGTGATTTTTAAACATAAATTCACAAACTTTTCATTTCTAAAAATACAAATATAACAAATTGTCAAACAACAGAAATCATCCCAACAGAACTTTGCAAACTGGTTCAAATACATCAAAATCCCATTGGGTAATGAATCTGGTTCTTTTAAAAATCAATGACACTAATTCATCTTTTTTAGAACACAAAGAAATCTTGGAGTTACTTTTTCAAAACTTTATCACGACTGGGGAGCATTTCAAAAACTGCATTGGCAAGCCTTTCATATTCCTCTGGTGATAAAGTTTCACCGCGGCGCTTTGTATCAATCCCAATATTTTCACAAATATGCAGCAGTTGTTCTCTTTGCATACCAATTGTCTGAGCATAACGACCCAAATTATTTGCCAATGTTTTTCTTCTTTGTGCAAAACTTGCTCGTACAATGGCAAAAAATACATCTTCATCTTTTAAGTGAAGCATACTTGTTTTTCTGCTCGTTAAACGGACAATCGCAGAATCTACATTGGGCTGTGGAATAAAAACTGTTTTCGGAATCGTCATAACAATTTTTGCCTCTGTGTAGTATTGAAGTACAATTGAAAGTGAACCATAATCTTTCGTTCCCGGCTTAGCTTCAATCCGGTTTGCAACTTCCTTTTGCATCATAACTGTTATTGCCTCAAATGGAATACCTGAAGAAATAACTTTCATAATAATTGGAGTGGTAATATAGTACGGCAAATTTGCCACAATATGTAATGGCTGCCCCTCATATCCTTTTTCTTTTAAAATTTTTTTCAAATCCAACTTTAAAAAATCGGCATGAATCATTTCGACATTGGTATAATCCGACAAACTTTCCTGTAAAATTGGAATCAAACGCTGGTCAATCTCAACTGCAAGCACATGACCTGCCTGTTGTGCCAACTGCTCAGTCAATGCACCAATCCCAGGTCCAATTTCAATCACATAGCTTGTATGATCCAAACCAGCATGATGAACGATTCCTTTTAAAATATTGGGGTCAATCAAAAAATTTTGCCCCAAACTTTTTTTAAATGAAAAACCATATTTTTTTAACAATTCAGCTGTCCGTCCAGCCGTTCCGATTTCCTTCAATAAGATTCCTCCTTATGAACCTGTTCAACCGCAGCAAAAAAATCCGCACGAGAAATTTGAAACATACATAAACGATTTTTCAATTGCTTTCCGTTTGGCTTTCCTAGTCGTAAAATTTCTCCCAAGCGTGCTCTTCGCTTGGCACAATTTTTGCCAATCAACAACCCGGATGCAATCAAATCATCATGTGTAATCAATGATGATTCACAAAAAGTATCCGCATGCGCATGTAAAATGGCCTCCCGAATGACTTCTGGTGTGGCATGCTCAACCCCTATCTTTCTTTTCCGTTTATCTCTTGCCTGATTTTGTGGAATAAATGCATGTTTGACACCTGGTATATTTTTTTCGATGATGCTTCGAATTTTTTCACCAGGATAATCTGGGTCAGTCAAAACAATGACTCCTCTTTTTTCTGCTGCATGACGAATTTGTTCTATAATTTCGTCATCAATCGCTGAACCGTTTGTTTCAATTGTGTCAGCTTGAATTGCCCTTTTTACCGCTGCTGTATCATCTCGACCTTCAACAACAATGACTTCTTTTATCTTCATAATGAGCTCACGCATCCCATTTCTCAAAATATAGTATGATTTTAACACAATTCATATGAACAATGAAAATGAACTGGAAGCAAAAATGGTTTTGACAATAAGTTTTTAACAATCTTTCCTATAAACATTGCATCCCTCTGAATGAATACAAAATGAGTTGAGCAGTGCCAAAGCCGATTGATACCAGTCAGGCTGTTCAAACAAAAATAGTCTTAAAATGGCAATGTAAGAAAATCCATTTTCAAAACACCAAAGGAGCTTATAAAGACCAAACAAAAATAAAAAATTTATATAGGAAATACCAAATCAAATTTATCAGATTTATATTGATTCCAAACGTAGTTTTAATGCAGCAAAAATTTCAAAAAGATCCTTTGAAAATGAGTGAATCGTACCCTTAAACAAGATAAATTAATGTTTCCAACTGTAAAGTTGTTTAAAATCCAAATAAATGTTGATATTCCAACGATAGTAGGACTATTTTTTCTTACTAACAAAAAATCACGCTTCATTGGAAAAAAACACAATAAATGTTGTCATTTCAACAATACCTCAGTATAATAGAAAATAGCAATCACATACCAGCAATGGTTGAACCACAACATAAGATGTATTGAAATGAAAATGGTTTCAGAGGGTTTTACCCTTGAAAGAGGGTTGAACCACAACATAAGATGTATTGAAATTCCAAAACGCTCTCTTTAATTCTTCTAACCCGTTCCAGTTGAACCACAACATAAGATGTATTGAAATTTGATCCTGTTGTTCATAAAGGTTTTGCAGGTGAAGTTGAACCACAACATAAGATGTATTGAAATGATTTATATTAAGGCACTTCGTCGAAAACATGGTCAGTTGAACCACAACATAAGATGTATTGAAATTCTTTATGTTGGCAATTTAAAAGGTTTTAAGTTTAAGTTGAACCACAACATAAGATGTATTGAAATTTTATTTTTAAAATCTATTTATAATACATTGGTTTCGTTGAACCACAACATAAGATGTATTGAAATGACTGGGAAGGTTTACTTGCATTATTAGGTTTAGAGTTGAACCACAACATAAGATGTATTGAAATATTTTTTGGAGGGATTTTTGTTATGCGTTGGAATTGTTGAACCACAACATAAGATGTATTGAAATAACACTGTTAGCGCAGTAAAAAAAGGCTTTGATAAGTTGAACCACAACATAAGATGTATTGAAATTAACTCTATGAAGCATATAGCCCCAAAGCACAAGGGTTGAACCACAACATAAGATGTATTGAAATTATTCAGGTGCATCGAAGAAATTTGATTTTATGTGTTGAACCACAACATAAGATGTATTGAAATGATTGAATCTTTTTTTGTGGATTTTAGGCTTTTAATGTTGAACCACAACATAAGATGTATTGAAATATTTTTGGGGGGATTTTTGTTATGCGTTGGAATTGTTGAACCACAACATAAGATGTATTGAAATTTCTTGTGGAAGTACTTATGAACTTGGATTAACTCAGTTGAACCACAACATAAGATGTATTGAAATTACGTAATCTGATCCATAACAATTAAAAAAGTAAAAGTTGAACCACAACATAAGATGTATTGAAATTTAACTTCCGATCAGTTAAAGGCTCTTTATCTGTTGGTTGAACCACAACATAAGATGTATTGAAATGTTTTCCTAAATTCGTCATTTACGGACTTTATACGGTTGAACCACAACATAAGATGTATTGAAATTGGATCCTGAGAGTTATGAACAGTGTGAGCTTTTTTGTTGAACCACAACATAAGATGTATTGAAATCATGAAGGCTATGGAATTCCATTTGAAACAATAAAGTTGAACCACAACATAAGATGTATTGAAATCAATCAGATTGCTCTGGCTGTTGCTCTGGCTGTTGGTTGAACCACAACATAAGATGTATTGAAATGGCTTTAACAAGCGTAAAAGAATTACAAAGGATAGGTTGAACCACAACATAAGATGTATTGAAATGTATGAATTTGCGTTTAGCTCCAGAAAAAAATAATTGTTGAACCACAACATAAGATGTATTGAAATCGCATAAAAGATTTTGTAAAAACGAATTTATGTAGGTTGAACCACAACATAAGATGTATTGAAATTTTGTTTATAGACATAAATTTAAGATTTGAAACGGTTGAACCACAACATAAGATGTATTGAAATTCCGCATTTACATGTTTTATTGGCTCATGAGAAAAGTTGAACCACAACATAAGATGTATTGAAATTTTGTTTATAGACATAAATTTAAGATTTGAAACGAAAGTTGAACCACAACATAAGATGTATTGAAATTTTTTTGATTAAGTAAGGTGTGTTCCTTACCCTGGTTGAACCACAACATAAGATGTATTGAAATTTTTTTAATACATTCTGCAGCTAGTGCAATACCTAATGTTGAACCACAACATAAGATGTATTGAAATGGTTTTTCTTGTTGTTTTTTATAATAGTTGTTTCCAGTTGAACCACAACATAAGATGTATTGAAATCAACCTTTTTTTCTGAAAAACAATTCATACATAACAGTTGAACCATAACATAAGATGTATTGAAATTAAGCTTTAGGACTAACTTTTTCTTCAACAAATGTTGTTGAACCATAACATAAGATGTATTGAAATATTTTTTTGGAGGGATTTTTTTGTTAAATGAAAATTGTTGAACCATAACATAAGATGTATTGAAATTTTCCTTACTAATCCTATAATATTAGTACAAACACGTTGAACCATAACATAAGATGTATTGAAATTTAGCATCTTGCTTGTGTTTTTCTAAAATCTGCAAGGTTGAACCACAACATAAGATGGTATTGAAATAAGTAAATATAGGAGGAATAAAATGGATAATTATATATATATAGTTATGATATCTAACTTTATAGAGGTTTTTTTTAAAGATTCTTTTTTTATACTTTCCCATCTGTTTTATAATTAAATA
>CAJFEE010000028.1 GCA_904373265.1 Candidatus Harrysmithiimonas galli
GTTACTGCCTTTGGTCAGGCGGTTAGTCCTAGAATTGTTCTAAACCGCTCTTATCAAAGGGCGGTTATTTCTTTTTATGTGTTAAACATAAAGAAATGATTCCTATAATTACTAAGCAAAAATTAAATATTTCTATCCAAGTAACCATAAGGCATCACCCCCTTATTAAAGAGAGTGACTAACCGCCAAAGCAGTAACCCTAGATTTCTATTCTAGCAACTTATTGCTTTTTTTGTAAATAGAAAAAGCACCCATCACGGAATGCTTAAACATGGTATAATATTTTCGTTGTCCTCTCTATACCTGGCAACAGGGAGGAGGTGCAATCATGGAATTTCTGTATCTTACAACAATTTCTATCGTGGCAAGTGTAGTATCGTACTACATATGCAAATGGTTGGATAGAAAATAAGGACAACCAACCTTTCTTGTTTATACAAATACAAACAAGAAGAAAACCGAGAGCCCTCTACTCTCGGTTTTTTTTTGTGCAATCATGGATTGCTCCTGTATCCTTCTAAGCACATTATAACATATGTGCTCAACAAAAGTATATGCATTTTATCATTTTTGTATGTGCATGTTACGCTATTTACAGGTGCTTTGTATTTGTATTTTCAATAAATGCTTTTATTTCTTTAATATCGTGTGATATCCTAGAATACCGAAAATTATTCCATAGCAAAGCAGTCACAAAGACATTAACCATTACCAGCATGGTTAGTTAAATACTACAACCAAAAAGCAACGTGTCAACTTCTCACAGATGCTACAAGAAACACCAATAGAAAGGCTGGACTTGAATTAATAAAAACAGGAAATGTCTTTCCTATTTGTTCTCTAAAAGAGTTTTTTATGAAAAAACTGAAAGATACTTTTATCCTACATTATTGATTTACGAACCTAACCAAAAAATTCCAGTAGTTTTTTCAGACTTGAATCTACCTATAATCTAGATTTTTCTCAATTTTTATAAAATCCCTTAAAACAGTAACTCAATATAGGTGATACAAAACTATATATAATACAACTGTTATTCCTATTCATGTTTTATACTTGAAACAAGATTGAATATGGATAAATAAAATTTTGAAAACAGTTTTTTCTTCCCCACTACTATTCGTACAGAAAAACAAGCATCATCAGCTTCACAAGATTGAAAAGAAAAAATGAACACGACCCATTTGAACCAATACATATAGCCCAACAGCAAATGTAACAAAAATCCGGTTTACTCAAGCTGACAAATACTATCTATTGTAATCACAATTCAAAAATATCAATAATTATTGTTGATGAGCATGCAAAACACATTAAAAAACCTTGATACGCTAGGATTCTTTTTGTTGTGACTCTTGTAATCGAGAATGAAATTCTTATGCATATTCGTTCATTAAAAAAAGTAAAAAAAGATGTTTCATTGCATGATTCAATTGGGCAAGATAAGGAAGGCAATGAAATTTCTTTGATTGACATTTTAAAAGCAGAAGAAGTAGATATTGTAGAAGTATTACATACCCATAATGAAATTTCTAAAATTGAAAAATATATTTATATCTTAGATAAGAGAGAACGTGAGGTGATTATTTCAAGGTTTGGGCTCGGAAATGAAAAGGAAATGACACAAAGAGAAATCGCAAAAAAACTCGGTATTTCTCGCAGTTACGTATCAAGAATCGAAAAGCGTGCCTTAATGAAAATGTATCATGAATTTGTTAAAGAAAATAGTGAACAGTCCCTTTAAATGATTTGTCATTTAAACAGGAAATAAGCAAAACCATCTATAATTATAAGTGCGTCGTTCTGTAGCTGTATGCCTTTGTTACTGATCGTCTCTAAAAGTCACAACGGAAAAATTTGTCATTTGCTCTATCCTTTTTGAAACAAATCTTAAAACTTTATATTTTTTTCTGTTGCTCTTTTTTAACTGTTTTTCTGTAAATGAATTTAGATATTCCAGAAAAACTCAATGGTTCTTCCACTGTATCCTCTTAGATTGAGTTACTGTATCTATTTCTCCTATTTTCTTTTGATTTCTTTTCATTAATATCTATATCATAAATTTGTACGCCAAAAATGTCGCTTTCCATCGCTATATTTTAAACTCACATGTTGATCAAATGGCGGCAAACAACTTTTTGCACGATACACTTCCAAAACTGTAAGCTCAATCCTAGAACTTTCTTCTTCACAATAAAAGAAAAATGGGATACTGTACAATCAAATACAAATATCCCATTTTTTATTTTCTATATCTCATCCAATTGCTCCTGAATTTTCCTTGTTTTATGGAAAAAAATCAATGATGTTGTAATAGACAAAATAGCTGTCAACATGTAAGCAGTAACTTGCTCTACCGATTGATTTGAACCATTCAGAAAAACACCAATAAAAAAGAAAATACTTAAGTAAAATAATATCTTACTAAAACACATATAATCCAGCAGTTTCTCTTGTAATTTTTGTTCCATATCTCTTCTCCATTTAATTATCTTTTGATTCGATATATATATAATACTAGCACACTTGCAATCAAAAACGAATGGCAATATATGGAAAAAAGCAGTTATTAGATTTCTGAATTTAAAATTTGGAAAGGGCAAATATTCTATAACTTTCTATTAAAATACATTGGATTTATATATACTGTTTTTTGATTCAGCAATGCAACAAAATATAGCTTTCTGTTTTAAATCATATAAGTGGAACATATGAGTCAACAGAAATCAAAAGTATTTTCCTTTATCAAATAAAAAAGTCCTCAAATCCACCTATTTCTCTTTATAAAATAAGTAAAACTTGAGAACTAAACTTATTCTGACAAAGTTGCCTTATCAATTGGCATGGTCGTGTTCTAAACTTTCCTATTCAACTGCAATAATTTTCACAAGCATATCACCCGCTGGTGTTTGAATCATTACTTCATCATCTATAGATTTTCCAAGTAGTCCTTTGGCAATCGGCGATTCATTGGAAATTTTTCCTTCAAACGGATCAGCTTCAGCACTTCCGACAATCGTATAACTTTCTTTCTCACCGTCTGGCAATTCAATAAACGTAACCGTTCTTCCGATGGTTACTTCTGAACCTCCATCGGATTCCTCAATAATTTCTGCATTACGGATCATATTTTCCAAAGTTGTAATCCGTCCTTCAACAAAAGCTTGCTCATCTTTCGCTGCATCATATTCAGAATTCTCAGAAAGATCTCCAAAGCTGCGGGCAATTTTAATCCGCTCAACAACTTCTTTTCTACGAACTGTTTTAAAATGCTCCAATTCCTGTTCCAGCTTTTCCTTACCTGCCTGAGTCATAGGAAATTTTTTTTCTGATATCATTTACTTCTCTCCTAACCATTTCATATTGTTCAGTCTTATACCCGTCACTGTATTTTTTATTTATTTATACTTAAGTTATGAACATATAACATATAGTATAACGCAATACAAAAAAATAATAAATTATTTTTTACAAATCATGTATTTATTTCTTTTTACGCATCATATTATTCGAATAAACTGGTGCTTTGACATGAATTTTTACAATTTGAAGTGGGTGTCTTGCTGCATCTAAGCTTTCCCCTGTTTCAGCATCAAAAATTTCTCCAATCGTTTGCATAAACGATTCAATTTCTGGACCGAAAAATTCTATCGTATCACCTGGCTTAAAATGATTACGTTGTTGAATGGTTGCAACTTGTGTTTCCTTATCATAATCCAACACAAGGCCAGCAAATTCATAAGTTGTACGTTTTTCATGCACTCCATACATTTGTTCCTGATAGCCTGGAACACCTTCAAAAAATGCAGGAGCAGTATCTCGATTTGCACATTTGTCTAATTCTTCAACCCATTTTTGTTCTAAAACAAAGGTTTCGGGATTTTCACAATATGCATCAATGACTTTACGATACACTGAAACAACTGTTCCTACATAATGAAGTGATTTCATTCGTCCTTCAATTTTCAGACTGTCTACACCAATATCAATTATTTTCGGAATGGATGCCAATAAATTCAAATCCTTTGGACTCATGGCAAAAGCTTCATTCGATCCATCATACATTGGAATCCATTCTTCCCCCTTTCTTTGCACCAAATCATAATCCCATCGGCACGATTGACAGCAGCCACCTCGATTAGAATCACGTGCGGTCATATGATTGCTGAGCATGCAACGTCCAGAATACGCAATGCACATCGCACCATGAATAAATGTTTCAATTTCAATATCCACATGTGCTTTGATTTCCTGAATTTCTTGTGCACTCGTTTCTCGTGCCAACACAACACGGTCAATCCCTTCTTGTTTCCAAAATTGTACAGCCATATAATTGCTTAAAGACTGCTGTGTACTTAAATGGATCTCAAGCTTTGGAGCGACTTGCTTACATGTTTCAATAATATATGGATCAGCAACAATAATTCCTGTTACACCTGCTTTTTCAATAGCCTGCAAATATTGTACAAGCCCTGACATATTTTCATTATGTGCATATATATTTGTAGTCACATATATTTTCACTTGAAACGGCTTAGCAAACTTCACAGCCTCTGCCATTTCCTCAATTGTAAAATTATCCGCACTACTTCGCAAACCAAATTCCTGTCCTCCAATAAAAACCGCGTCTGCTCCATACAATACAGCAATTTTTAATTTATCTAAATTCCCCGCTGGTGCAAGTAATTCTGGCTTTTTTAATTTTCCTTTTTTTAATCTTTTCTCTACAATCGAAATCATAACGCCTCCTAATATACCGTTTCTTTATAAAAGAATCCTTGATCCAACTCACGTTCCCTCGGTTGAATTTTTTTCACTTGGTTCAAAAATTCATTTCTTTTCTGTGCATAGGCATCATAATCTTCTGCCAATAAATCAATTGCTTCACGGTAAAGTCCAGTAATCTCTGTTGCATATGCTTCCGACTGAAACATAAAATTCAAAAAAAAGGCATCAATCTTTGCATCAAAAAGCATATCCAAATCATCAATCATACATAAATCCTTTGGGCTTAGCATATAAGTACCCAGCTCATCTTGATAAATCGGATAATTCGCTCCACGTTCACGATCCAGCAAATACATTCGATCCTGGTATTGACTCAAAAACATCTCTGTTTTACCTTGATATTGATAATAGTGATCCAATAAAAGACGTTTAGAGTGAAACATATTTAACATACCGTGTACTTGTACCTGTATCTCTACTTTTGCTCTTTTTTTTATTTCCATAATCGCATCCAGCGAAAGCTCTGGTGCTAAAACAGCGCGTATCGCCCCTTTTCTTCCCCAATAATTACACGAAAACCAATTTGTAGCAGTCGTTTCAGGACTCCAGTGGAGCGGAAAAGAAGCATTAATTTTTTGATGGAGCATTAAAATTGCAGGATCACCAAATGTCACACCATCAATTGAAAATTCCTTTAACAAATGTAAATAGTTCTCCAAAGTTTCCAACTGATCGTTATGATAAATCCCATTTATGGCAATATACAATTTCTTATGGTATTTTTCTTTTATTTCACATGCTTTTTGTATTTCTTCAATCGAAAAAAAAGCAGGCAAATGTATTCCAATTCCAGCAGTGCCAACTAAAAATGCATCTGCTCCTTTTTTACAAAGCTGTTCCATATGTTGAATATGAAAAGGATTTACCAATAATTCCGGATTCAAAATTCCACACTCCTTATTTCCTTGTACATACTGCCAGTCCGTCTCCAATCGGAATCACAGTCGTATGATAATTTGGATGTTGTACCATCCATTGATGAAAATCTTTAATTTTTCGAACGAGACTACGCTTTTGTCTCGATAATCCTTCATTCGATACAATATAACCTTTAAACAAAATATTATCAATCACAATAAGTGGATTTTCACTTAAATATGGTTCATATGTTTCAAAGAATTGACGACTTTTTCCTTTTGCTGCATCAATAAATAGTAAATCTGCATGCAATCCGAGCGGAAGACAATGTGAAATTTCCAGCGCATCCCCTTCCATAACTCGGATTCGATTTTCAAGCTGGAATTTTTGAATATTACTTTTCGCTTGGAAAACCCTGTCTGCATCTCGCTCAAATGTATAAATATACATTTGTGGACATACATGTGCTAAGCGAATTGCTGAATAACCAATTGCTGTTCCAATTTCAATCGCACATCGAGGCTGTTGGATTTGTACAATCTGACACAAAAAATTTATTCCAACCGGTTCCATAATTGGCACATGATTTTCTTTGGCATATTCAATCAACTCTCCATATACATCTGGTGGGTTAATTGCATTCAAAAATTCTGTATATTGTAAAATCTGATCCTGATTCTCCATATCCACCTTCACCTACATAAAAAATGACAAAAGGGCGGGGATTTTAAACATACATAAAATTTATTCCCGCCACAATTTTTTAGTTAATATATTTTCCCTTTAGCTCTTTATGATTCGCAAAATCCTCAGAGAAAAAAGTTTCTCCATCTTCATTTGCTAAAAAATAGAAGTAATTGGTGTCTTCTGGATAAATGGCTGCCTCAATAGAAGATTCTCCTGCATTTGCAATCGGACCAATTGGCAGTCCCCCTTCACGATACGTATTATATGGCGATTCTGTTTCTAAATCGCTGTATAGAAGCCTATCCTTATGTTGATCCATCGCATAAAAAACAGTCGGGCACGATTGCAAGGACATTGAAACATTCATCCGATTATGAAAAACCGATGAAATCTTTTTCCGATCTGCCTTTTTAGTAGCCTCTTCCTCTATCATTGAACTTAAAGTCAGCAATTCATGAAAATTTAATCCGATCGATTGGGCTTTCTCAGCATATTTTTCATAAATTTTTTCTGTTTCATCTAACATTGGCTGAATAATTTCATTCAATTCCAGTGTACTCGGATCCTCATAATAAAAATACGTCGCCGGATACAAATATCCTTCAAGAGCATATCGAGTTCCCTTAGTGAAAATTCCTTTTGTCATTTCTGAAGGATAATCACTTGTGACTTGCTGAACAAAAGACTCCTCATTCAATGCCTGTAAAATCTCCTCCGGGCTCTTTTTGGTAAATTCGGCGATTCGTGCGGCAATTTCTTTTAATTGCCAACCTTCTGGAATAGTTATTTTATATTCTGCTGCTTCCAACACTTTACCGCCTTTTAATATTTCCACAATTTCTTCCATTGTCATTGAAGGAGAAAGTTGATAAGAGCCCGCTTGCAACGTACCTTTATCAATCCATTTCGTATATAATTTAAAAGCAAATGCATTTTGAATCACTTGATTTTTCGCAAGCAAAGTAGCAATTGCTCCTGTTGTACTTCCCATAGGAATCTCAATAGAAACCAAATCGGTATCATTTGCATTTACTGGATGAAACCAAGATTTCACGTATACTACACCGCCAGCTGCTCCAATCAGCAAAACAACCACAACCAATAAAGGAATTATTATTTTTTTCTTCATCGTACCCCACATTTCCTTTTATATTTATTTTTTATGATGAAATTCACAAAAATTATACTACAAAGCTGGGGCAAATTTCTACAAAATCGACTCTTTTACTTGATTTCTCATATTTTTTACCATCAATAAACAAATAAACATAATATGTCAATATTCAATGTTTGAAAAAGTGACAGCAATTTTTTCCAGAATCCATCTATTGGAAGACTTTCCAGCCTATTCACAGTTGCACCCGTACAACACGCCATTTCATAGATTTTGCTGTCATCATGAATGACTCCTTCTTTGTATTTTCAGAAATTCAAATCTACATGCATTTTTGAAATACCTCCTATTATGAAATCGAAGTCTTCATTCATACCCATTTCAAACATTTTGCTGTCTGCTTTTATTGAGACGAAATAGTGAACCACTTTATCTTTTCAAACTCCTGTTCTAACTGGCTCCATTGTACTGTTGGAAGAATACAAAAAGCCAAAGTGTCACTTCCATGCGATTCCATATACCAACGAACCTGATATTTTGGAGATAAATAGCCCTTGCATTACTTTTAGCGTAGTATCTCTGTCTGTACGATCTTCTAGCTTTGCTTGTTCCATTCTTTTTCAGAATAATATCAACATCTCATTCTTTTTCTATTTCCATAGATGCAAAAGCTAAAGAGCTGCTGTCAATCAGACTAAAAGATTCATTATCATTTCAGATAAACCTTGTAACATTTTGATATATTTTTGAGTAGAATCGCTCAATATAATATTTTCCGTTTTCTTTATAAAAAGTTATGTATATTTTGTTTCTATCATTTCAGATTGATTTGAATGCCATCCGCTATATTCAATATATCTTGAGTACTTGACTTACAGTTCAGTAGCTAACCTTGCAAAAATTGGTTGGAGGCTATCCATTCTTTGTCAAAATGATGGGTTACTTTATCCGTTGAGTATATCAATTGAATACATTTCATAACTGGAAGATCATCCAATCAAATCTGCTTTTTATCACAAAAATACATAAACAAACCATCTTCAAACTAACAGTTGCATTATCATTTTTATATTTCCTCCAACCAACAAAAAATACCTAAGTGATCAGTTTGTCCTATTTTGAATAAAAGAAGCAGCATGACGCCGCTTTACTTACATTTCACAGATACTTATCAACTTTCAAGTATGAAAAAATTCCATTTATACATATATTTCCCTATCATTCATGTTTCAGATTCAACAATCTTTGTTTCAAACTTTCTTCCATATTTTCCAGTTCGCTCTGTGCCTGCTGACGCTTTATACGTCCTTCTGCCTGGATACGCAAAGTTTCTTCCAGAGCTGTCATCAGATTTTCCTGCGTTTTCTTTAAAGTTTCAATATCAATGAGTCCTTGCTCATTGGCACGTGCTGTTTCAATGGTACTTTCCTTGAGCATTTCCGAATTTTTCAAAAGCAAAGTATTCGTAGTTTCAGTAACTTGCTTTTGTGCATCGACCGCACTTTTTTGACGCAACAATGCCAATGTAATCACAATTTGATTTTTCCAAAGTGGAATTGCTGTCATAATAGAGCTTTGGATTTTCTCTGCCAGTGCCTGATTTGTATTTTGAATTAGACGAATTTGCGGAGCAGTTTGGATCGTAATCTGACGACTCAACTGCAAATCATACATTCTCTTTTCCAAACGATCAGTAAATTGTACCATATCATGAACCGCTTGCGCATCCATTTGATCCCCACTTGCCTCTGCCTGCTTTTTTAAGGCAGGAATCGTTTCTTCTTTTAATTGAATATGCTTTAACTCTGCCGCTGCAATATAAATATTAATTGCATCAAAATAGTCTTTGTTTTTGGCATAGAGCTGCTCCAACATCTCCACATCTTTTAACAATCGATTTTTAGACTGTTCCAGTTGAACGGAAATTCGATCAATTTGAGTGCTAACTTTTTGATACTTGGATAAAGTTTCCTGAATGGAACGCGACACCTTACCAAATAGTCTCTTGAAAAATCCAGTATCCTCTTTTAAATCATCTGGAGAAACCAATGTTAAACGTTGCATCAAATCATTAATAATTTGACCAACTTCTCCAATGTCTTGCTTTTGCACTTGACTTAACATTTCATGTGAAAACGTGGAAAGCTTTCCTTGTGCTTGTGTGCCATACAATGTCATAGCTTGTGCATCTGTCGGATCAATCTGTTTGACAAGCTCAAAGACACGTGTTTGATTTTCAAACGGCAAAGTATCCACCAAACGCTTTGGAGGTTCTTCACCATTTTGTTTTTTTACCAAACGATCTTCTGTAGTTAAGGGCAGATTTTCTCCAAATGGATCTGCCAATAAATCATCCAAAATTTTATTTTTTTCTTGCATGGTCAGTTCACCTTTACTTTTTATTTTGATCCCAATGATGAGTTTCAATGGATTTCTTTGCAACTTCAATTTCCAACTGCAGCTCTTGAACATCCCGCTCCAACAGTTCTTTCAAATCATGATCAATTGTTTTAGCAAGATCGGAAATAATTTTTTTTGTTTCCCTTAACGATCTCTCAATTTCATCTGTTTTTACAGGCTGCGCATTTAAAAATGCGTATTTTTCCATTAATTCATCCATAGAAGGCAAGTGTGAGTAATAAAAAATTTCAACCTCATAAAAACGAATGGGATCCTTTGAAACGATAGCATGAATTTTTCTAATCGTCTTTATAAGATTATAATTTTTCATAATTTGACGCAGATCACCAATACGAAGCATATTTTTCTGAACACGATGAATTTTTATTTTCCCATCACGCAAATGTCCTCGAATATATTTGTACTCTCGATATGGAAGTTTGGAAGATTTTATATGCCCCCATCTGAAGAAATACTTTATCCCCAAAAAACAAACAAAACCAGTGAGCACTGCATAGATAAAACACATAAAAAAGGAAACATGAAATCCGAAAAAATAAATCGGCCATGAAACTACACCCAATACACAAGATGCACCTAGACGTAAAGCGCCAAAAAACAAATCTTTGAAAAAATCCACTGTTTCTCCTCCTACTTTTTTATATGTAACATCGGTTTAACATTATACTTTTATAACTAAAGAAGGAGAAACAACAAAAAACATTGTTACTCCTTCCTTTTCACTTAAATCACTCAATTCTCATCCAATTCATCCATAAATGTATGAATAACCTCTTCAATCATTTCCCATTCCTCTTCAGACTCAATAAATTGTAACTCTCCACCTTCTCCATCCTCATTTTCCGTATAGCGTGCAGCATAAAGTGAATCATCGTCATCATCATTTCCCACTGGCGTATAGACAACATACGCATACCCAGTCTCGTCAGAATGAAAGGTAAAAAGAATGTCACAAAGTATTTCGCTGCCGTCTTCAGTAACAATTGTAATCTGAGCATTTTGATCCATATTTTCCATTGATATCCTCCTAAAGCGACGCAGATGATTTTGAATCCAAATAGCTTTGTAAAATCAGCACACTCGCTATTTTATCCACAACTTTTTTTCGTTTTTTTCGTGACATATCTGCCTCAATTAAATATTTATGTGCCGCAACCGTTGTCAAACGTTCATCCCAAAAGACAATATCAACAGACAACTCTGCTTGGAGCTTTTGTCCAAATTCCAAACAAAATTGTCCACGCGCTCCGATTGTACCATCCATATTTTTTGGCAAACCAACAACAATAGTTTGAATTTCATATCGACGAATATATTCAGCAAGCTGTGGTATGACCTGGTCAAGTTGATTTTCCGGAAAACGTAAAGTTTCCATTCCTTGTGCAGTCCATCCCATCTCATCGCTTAACGCTATTCCGACAGTTCGACTCCCTACATCTAATCCCAATATACGCATGATACCATTATGCCTTTCGATTCATAATATAAAATTTAACCAGTTCTTCGATAATTTCATCTCGTTCCAGCTTTCGAATTAAATTTCTTGCATCTTTATGCCGAGGAATATAAGCAGGATCCCCTGATAATAAATAACCGACAATTTGATTGATTGGATTATAGCCTTTCTCTTCCAACGCACGATATACATGTATGAGGACAGCTTCTGCCTGCACATCCTTTAAATCAGCCAATGAATCAAATTTCATGGTTTGATCAAACGACTCCATTTCCTTCACCCCGTCATTTCAATTTATTTCTTCTGCTCTTGCACCAAACTTGTAACCGCTTCGATCGCTACATGTAAAGAATCTGGATTTTTCCCACCAGCCTGCGCCATGTCGGGACGACCGCCACCACCGCCACCGCATATTGCCGCAACTTCTTTAATCAACTTGCCAGCATGGTAACCTTGTTTTACCAGATCTTTTGTAATACCAATCGTAAGGTTCACTTTTTCACCATCTGTACAACCTAATACAATAATGACAGATTCTATACGATTTTTCAAATCATCTACCATCTGTCTTAAATGATTCATATCTACACTTGGGACTACTGCGGCAATTACAGAAACACCTCCTACATCTTTTACTTGATGAATTAAATTTGCCGATTGCATATGGCTTATCTTCGCAGTTAAAGATTCATTTGTTTTTTGTAAAGTACGCAGTTCGGTTTGCAATTGTGCAATTTTAGCAGGAAGCCCTTTTACAGTTGATTTTGCTTGCTTCGCTAAATGTTCTGCCAACTCAGCATACATATTCATATAGCGATATGCATATTCTCCCGTTACAGCTTCAATTCTTCGAATCCCTGCACCAATCCCAGATTCTGAAACAATCTTAAATAAACCAATAACATTTGTATTACTTACATGGCACCCGCCACAAAGCTCCAAACTATAGTCTCCAATGCTGACAACTCGAACAATTTCTCCATATTTTTCACCAAACAATGCCATCGCACCTTTTTTTTTGGCCTCAGCAATTGGCATTGATTCAATTTCAAGTGGAATGCTCGCCCAAATTTTCTCGTTTACAATGGTTTCAATTTGTTTCAATTCCGTTTCTTCAATGGCACCGAAATGCGAAAAATCAAAGCGCAGACGCTCTGGGGCAACTTGTGAGCCTGCTTGATTAACATGTGTACCTAAAACATCCTTTAAAGCCTGATGCAACAAATGAGTTGCAGTATGATTTTTAATGATCGCATTACGCTTTTGTTTATCGATTTGTCCATGGCATGTATCACCAATTTTCAAAGTACCTTTTGTAATTTTCACCTGATGGAGTCCTTGACCATTTGGTGCTTTTTGTACATCTAGCACTTCAGCAGTTACAGTATCATTTGTCCAAATTCCTGTATCAGCAACCTGCCCACCGCTTTCTGAATAAAATGGTGTTTCATTAAAAACAACTTGTCCTTCTTGATCTTTTTCTAACATATCTACTTTTTTTCCATCTTGTAAAATCGCAACAACTGTACCGGTCGCAGCCACTTTTGTATAACCAACAAAGGTGCTCTCATCCTTTAACTCCGTTAAAATTTCATTTTGCACCTGCATAGACTCAACTTCCTGACGAGCATTTCTTGCACGCTCTCTTTGCTTTTCCATTTCTTTCTCAAATCCAGCTATATCAATGGTCATGCCATCATCTTCAGCATACTCCTCGGTTAATTCCATTGGAAAACCATATGTGTCATAAAGCTTAAATACAAGAGTCCCTGGGATCACCGTACATTTATCTGCCTTTAATCGCTTAACTTCATCAGACAAAATATGAAGCCCTTCATTTAGTGTCTCCAAAAAACGAATTTCTTCCCCATGAATCATCTTCTCAATAAACACTTGTTTTTCCAAAATTTGCGGATAATAACTTTCCATAATTTCACCAACAACTGGTACAAGAGATGCCATAAATGGCTTTTCAATTCCTAAATTTTTTGCATATCGAACTGCACGACGTAACAAACGGCGCAAAACATAGCCACGTCCTTCGTTGGAAGGCAACGCATCATCAGAAATAGCAAAAGCTACTGTGCGAATATGATCTGCAATCACTTTAAAAGCAATATCATCTGCCTTGGACACACCGTATTTCTTACCACTGATGGATTCTGTTTTTTGAATAATCGGCATAAATAAATCTGTATCAAAGTTTGTATCCACTCCTTGCATAATACAAGCCATGCGCTCTAGACCACAGCCGGTATCAATATTTTTATTCGGAAGCTCTGGATATTCTGAACGTTTTAAACCATCCTTAGCATTAAACTGACTTAATACAATGTTCCAAATTTCAATATAACGATCATTTTCCAAATCATCCTGGAGCAGACGAATTCCTTGATTTTTTGGATCATATTTCATTCCTCGATCATAGAAAATCTCTGTGCAAGGTCCACAAGGTCCTTCCCCAATTTCCCAAAAATTCCCTTCCAACAATACAATATGCTCTGGATTCAATCCCAATTCCACCCAAGTGTTATAAGTCTCTTTATCTTCCGGATATACAGTAACATATAATTTTTCTGCCGGAAATCCACACCATTTATCACTTGTCAAAAACTCCCAGCCCCAAGCAATGGCATCCTTTCGAAAATAATCACCAATAGAAAAATTTCCAAGCATTTCAAAAAATGTATGATGTCGTGCGGTTTTTCCGACATTTTCAATATCATTGGTGCGAATGGCTTTTTGTGCATTAACAATTCGTGGATTCACTGGAATCTCACGTCCATCAAAATATTTTTTTAATGTTGCAACACCGCTGTTAATCCAAAGCAATGTCGGATCTTCATATGGAACCAACGAAGCACTTGGTTCAACTCGATGTCCCTTTTCTTCAAAAAATTTTAACCACATATCACGAATTTCAGCTGATGATCGTTTCTTCATAATTTCCTCCCATATCGTTTGCTTATATCGTTTGAATTTTTACTCAAAAAAAATACGCTGATCCCTTTATGACAGGGACGAGCGTGCGCGGTACCACCCTGATTATGGCTTTTCAGTCAGCCATCACCTCAAAAATAGAATAACGCTCCATTTTAACGACAGATTTTTCGTCTGCTGCTTCGGATTCGCTTGTTCTGTCACATGCTACCTTAAATCTCTTATATCCTTAGGAGATTCCTTTCTAATTCATATGAACAAGGTACATTGTGCATACTTTTTTCCATCATTGCATTTTTCATTTTTATGTTCTATTTTTAATTATAGGAAAAACCAATTTTAGTTGTCAACGTTTTAAAAGATGATTCACACAAAAATCTTGACAAAATCACTCGATTTTTGAACAGTACATATCTTTGAAAACATAAACCCTATTGACTCAAAACAGACACCCAATCCTATCTACCATAGGATGATCTTGCAATCCACTCACAAATAAATAAAGCAAAAACATTTCAATAATTTCTTCGTTATCATCAAATGATATAAATATAATCTTTGTTTTTAATCACTACAACTTATTTTTCTTGAAGCGGATCTATTTCATCTTTATCATTTTTACAATCACATAAATCCTACACAATGAAAAAATCAGTGATCTATACTGTAGGCAAAGTACAACTTTTTAACTTTGTCTTGTATTTTTGCTTTGAATCACATATCCAAAAACAAAGATGGAATTTGAAAAATTTTTTGGTATCATTGTTTTTTAAAATGCGGATCAAGAATTTTTTTAAAATAGCAACAGAACTTGCGCATTTTCTATTCAAAAATTGGTGTGCCTATAATCTAAATCATCGAATCTCGAAATGATGGATAGTATTTTTCTTGAAACAATCGTTCATTTACCAAAACAATCCATTGAAAAAATAAGGAAAAAATTTCATGTTTTTTCCAAAAAAATCTGATTCAACCATTTTATTGGAGTTTTTATATTGATAAAACCCAACAAAAAAGTCCATAAGAAAACCTGTGTTTAAAAGTAGACTTACCTAACTCATCTAAAAGAAACAAGTGAAGTATGAAAAAAAGCTACTTTAGTTTTTCATTTCAGATCTTAGACCATTTACCTCTCTTTTTGTGTACGATACAGGAAATAGATTTGCCGGACGTAACGAAAAGTAATTTTTAGGAAAGCAAACAGCGGAACAACGATTAACATTCCGAGAATCCCCCATAGTTCGCCACCAACAAGTAAAAGTAAAATAACCGTAATCGGATGGATATCTATTGTTTTACTTGTAATCATTGGAGCAAGTACACTACTTTCCAAAAACTGAATTAAAACAATTGCAATCAAAGTAAACAGCGCAGTCTTCTCAGAAATGGTCAATGTAAACAATAAAACTGGCAAAGCACCAATAATGGGTCCGAAATATGGAATAATATTTGTCAATCCAATTACCGCACCAAAAATTAACGCATAATCAATCTTCAAAATATAAAAAACAATGCTTGCTGCTGTACCAACAAAAAGGCTAATCAATAGCTGACTGCGAATATATTTTCCAATGCAGTCATCTGCCTCTGAAATATAATTATGAAGTGAGTGACGGTATATAACTGGTACAGACAATAAAATTCGGCGAATTCCACGTTCATAATCCTTTAACATATAATACGCCAAAAACGGAACCAGTAAAAGTACGAGAAAATTTTGAACAAATGCTGACAAAAAACGAAACATGATCTCCAAACTTTTATCCATCCGATTTTCAAAATATGTGATGCCATCTGTTACTTTCTCACGAAATACTGGTGGCAGACTCGATGTCTCATTTAAAATTTTATGAATCAATGAATGATATGTTTCTAAAAAAAGTGGTAAACTCTTTTTTAATGCAACAAGCTGATCAATTACCCTCGGAATTCCAGTATAGATAAAACTTGCAATAAGCAAAAACAATAACAAAAATATGAATAAAATACCTAGATTTTTTTTCAAACCAATTCGTGCAAAAAAATGAACACATGGGTGTAAAATATATGCCAATAAAAAAGCCAATAACAGAGGTAAAAGCAAGATTTTGGCAACATTCATAATTGGCATCCAAAGTACCTTAAGCTTTACGAAAAGCAATAAACCAAGCAAAAAGAAAAAAAGCAAGATGAATCGAACCAGCCAGCGTACGCTTCGATGCTCCATCTGATCCCTCCAAAGTATTTTCTGTAAAAATAACTACAATGCTTCCTTTCTCTCTTCTTCTGAGAAAATATCATCTAAAGAGCTTAATGTGCCATCTTCTTCTACCTGATGCATATGAAGTAGACCTCCTACAATACTCAGCTCAATAAAACAATCCCAACAATAAAATTGATTTACACCGATTTTCCCAATCTCTTTACTTCTACAATTCGGACAATACATATTTTCACCCCTATTACAAAATTCTTTATGCAAAGTTATGCCCGAAAAAAGATGGAAATATACAAGGAATAAAGAAAAAGAGAGCTGCTTTTATGTATATAAAACATAAACCGAACTTCTGTTTTTACTTTGATGCAAGCAATAAAAAAAAAGCCCTATCATATTTGACAAGACCAAAATCTGATACAATCCGAATAAAAACCTTTCTCACATTCAGTTCGCTTTCTCTAAACAAGCCACAACTTTACTACAAAACGCTGAGCTTGTTTAACTGTTTTCTTCCATAGGCATCTTACCAATGTAGGAGGTTCAGAAAAATCGATCTAAACCAAGTTTTTTTCAACAAAGAATATTTTTGTTCCACGATCAATGGATTTATATTTTCTATCTACATTCCGCCTCAAACACAGACCTGTTATATTTTTGTATACAATGGAAAATTTTCCATTCGCTTTAACTCATCTACTGCCATTTTTTCAGAAAAAATATATTCCTCTGTTAACACAAGCGGACGTTCGATCTGTTTGATTGCCTGTTTTTCAATCGATATCTTTTGTACAGACTCATCAACTTTTGCATCTAATGAGCAAAAACGTGTGCCTAATGTTGTCCTTCGCTCGTTGGCACTTGTATTTTTTATACCTTGATAGAGAGTCTTGATACTTCCACACAAAACAAGAAATTCTTTGCTCCGTGTCACTGCTGTATAAATTAAATTACGTTTTAACATACGAACATAGGAATGTGAAATCGGCAGTACGACCAGCTTAAATTCACTTCCTTGCGATTTATGAATGGAACAGCAATAAGCATGCGTCAACTGCATAAAATCTGCTCTTGTATAAGATACCTCTATTCCTTCAAAAGAAACAATCATTTCATCTTGCTTTGATGCGGCAAACTCAGCCTCCGTAATTGAAACAATCTCACCAAAATCACCATTATAAACATTATTTTCAGGAACATTGACAAGCTGTAAAACTTTATCCCCAACACGAAATAAACGATCACCATATTGCAGTTCCTTTCTTTGAGGCATCGGTGGATTAAACAAATTTTGTAAACGCTGGTTCAATGCATCAATACCCACATCTCCACGATACATTGGTGCCAAAACTTGAATCTCTTTCGGATCGTATCCTTTTCGTAACGCATTCTCACAGATTTGAATAATGGCATCTGGCAAATTTTCTCGTTCACGTGAAATAAAGCTGAAATCCTTAGATTTTCGCAAAAGATCGTCTGTCAACCTGCCTTCATTAATGGCATAAGCTAGATCAATAATGGTAGAATTTTCACTTTGCCGATAAATTTGATTCAAACGAACAAAAGGAATTCGTTCACTGCGAAGCATATCCTTTAAAACCAATCCTGGACCCACACTTGGAAGCTGATCTTCATCTCCAACAAAAACGACTTGCATCCCATGCGGAATTGCCTTAAATAATTGATAGGCCAAAAAAATATCAACCATCGAGACTTCATCAACAATTAACAACCGTCCTTCCAGTTTTTGATCTTCTCCGTATGTAAAAGCACCATCTGGATTATATCCAAGTAGCCTATGAATCGTTACGGCATGTAACCCTGTTGCTTCAGATAACCGTTTTGCCGCTCTTCCAGTTGGCGCACACAAAAAGATACCAAGCGCCTTTTGTTTAATTGCCATCAAACCATGTAACTGTTTAAACACCTCAAGAACCCCTCGAATCACAGTTGTTTTTCCGGTCCCAGGGCCCCCAGTAATAATTGAAATCGGACTCTGAAGAACCAGTTCAATAGCCTCTTGTTGTTTAAGTGCAAAAGTTATCTGATGCATTCCTTCATAATTCCCAATTGCCTGCATAATCTCCGACTGCAAAAAAATCTGAATGGACTCATCTAACTTTTTTTGAATCCCTTGAAAAATTCCGATTTCAGCAAATGCTGCGGCTGGTAAAAATACACATACATCTTCTAAAAAAATTTTTCCAAGCAAAACAGCATCTTCCAGCCAAGACAGCATTTGTTCATCTGAAAGTTTTAAAGAAAGAATCCGATTGGTCAAATCAAACAGCTCATCAACTGACAAATATGTGTGTCCTCCACCAAAGGTTTCTCGTTTTAATACCTCAATCATTGCTGCATAAATCCGATATTTATGTGTTTCTGAAAAGCCAAGCATATGACCAATTTCATCTGCTTTAGCAAACGAGATTCCCTCAATATCTTCTACCAAACGATACGGATTTTCTTCAATAATTTCCCATGTTTCTTCTTTATATTGCTCTAAAATTTTAGAAGCCAAATGCATCGGAATCTGATACTTTGTAAAACGAAGCAAAATTCCATTCATATCTTCACTGTTTTTTAAAACTTGAACAATTGTACGCACTTGCTTTGGCTTCAAACCAACCTTAGATAATAAAATATTTTCATCAGTTAAAATTTGATCGACTGCATCTGTACCTAATATTTCTACAATTTTCTTTGCCGTTTTTTTTCCGATTCCTTTAAAAACCGAGGAAGAAAAATATTGTATGAGCCCTTGCTCAGTAGATGGACGAGCTTTAGAAATTTGATGGACTTGATATTGTCGACCAAATTTGGGATGTGTGACAACATGCCCATAAGCAATAATCTCATCTGTATCCTGCAATTCTGGCATCATTCCGACCATCGTAATGGAATCTTCTTCCACCGTCTCATTCGTTTCTGAAATTTTCACACGAATAACCGTATAAAAATTCGTATTATTCCGAAATAAAATAGCTACACATTTTCCTTGAATAAATCCTCTTTCTTCAATGAAAGATTGATCTTGTCTGGTCATATTGCCACCTCCTCTCCTCTCTTCTCATTTCAATTATTTTTGATATTTCGTTTGAAACTTTTCACATAAACACCAAAAAGCTACGATTCTGGCATCTCACTGGTCAAAATACGCAATGCATGTTTAGCCAGCAAATGCTCCGGCTGTAATTGGAGAGTATACAAAATATGACGATGTGCTGCTTTCTGATTTTCACACATAAAATAGGCAACACCGAGATTATAGTGTGCATCCGCATGTGTATCATCAATCTGAATTGCCATTTGCAATGCTCGAATGCTTTCATCAATGGCCTCACATTTTCCCATACATAAACCATACATAAACCAAATTTCAGGATCCTCTGCTTTTAATTCTGTTGCTCGAAGCAAATACATGCTTGCAAGCCGCGCCTGCTGCATCTCCATCAAAGATACACCCAATAAAAAATAAACATCTCCGTCTTCTGTTAAACCATGACGAATCGCCTGTTCAAACCAAACAGCAGCTTGGGAAAAATCTTCCTTGGCATAAAACACATTACCCAATCCGTAGTAAGCAACCGCACATTGTTCATCCAATGCAATAGCTTTTTTATATAGTGAAACCGCACGATCAAATTCTTTCAGCATATAAACCACATTTGCAATATTGGCAAAAATAAGCGGATCATTTGGGTTTTCCTTTAACATTTCCTCGTATACATTCAATGCTGCTGATAAATTTTTTTCTTGAATATATTTTGCAGCTACCGCATGAATATCTTTCATTTTCCACGCTCCTAAACACGCAAAATTTAAAGTTCATACTCATATGCACTTTTATACCGATCCATTATGATATCACCATGTGAAAATACTTATCGTCTGTAAACATCAGATCATTTTGATTATTTTTAGGATAAAAATCAATTTGATTTTGTGAATTTACCAAAATCATTTGCCTGTAATCTCTCAAAAAGTAAAATTTCGATTTATATCATTATGATCCATTCTTAATTTACATGTAAGCACAACGTTGTTCATCTTGATAAACTGCATCAATCAAACCGCCACCCAAACATTCCTCCTCCTGGTAAAAAACCGCTCCCTGCCCTGGCGTAATTGCCCGAACCCATTCATGACAAAGCACTTCAACCATATCCTTTGATATTTTTCTAACTGTAACCGGAATATCTGCCTGCCGATAACGAAATTTTGCTGTGCAAGACAAATTTTCCTCAACAGGCACAATCCAATTTACTGCATGTACAAATACACGATTGGCATATAATTTTTCATGATGAAATCCTTGCCCAACAATCAATTTGTTCTCTTTTAAATTTTTTCCAATCACAAACCATGGCTCACCGTTTCCACCGATACCAAGACCATGGCGCTGTCCAATTGTATAATACATCAAGCCATCATGTGTGCCCATTATCTTACCATCAGCAGTAACCATTTCTCCCTTTTGTCCAGGCAAATACTGGCTTAAAAAAGCTTTAAAGTTCCGTTCACCAATAAAACAAATTCCAGTTGAATCCTTTTTTTGAGCAGTTGGAAGTCCAGCTTTTTGCGCCAACTCACGAATTTCTGGTTTGAAAAATCCACCCAGCGGAAATAATACCTTTTCAATTTGATTCTGACTCAACTGATGCAAAAAATACGACTGATCTTTGTTTTGATCGATTCCCCGCAACATATGTGTCTGTCCACTTTCATCTTTAATCACACGCGCATAATGTCCAGTTGCCACATAATCTGCTCCCAACTCCAGCGCATACGATAAAAATGCTTTAAATTTGATTTCCTTGTTACACATCACATCAGGATTTGGCGTATGACCCTTTTGATATGTTTCCAAAAAATACATAAACACTCGATCCCAATACTCTTTTTCAAAGTTCACAGAATAATAAGGGATACTGAGCATATCACAAACCCTCGCCACATCTTCATAATCTTTTGCTGCTGTACAAATTCCGTTTTCATTGGTGTCGTCCCAATTCTTCATAAATACCCCAACAACATCATAACCTTCTTCTTTTAAAAGTAAAGCAGCAACTGAGGAATCTACACCACCAGACATCCCCACAACAACTCTCGTTTGACTTTTATCTATAGTTTTCATTTCATTTTATCCTTTCAAACATTTGGTACGTTGTATATATTTTTCAATGGATACAACTACGCGTTTGATATCTGTCAAATCCGTATAAATACCAAAGCTAAATCGAACCGAAGATAACACACGTGCATCCGTTTCCTGATACATAGCTATAAGAACATGTGAACCTCGAACAGAGCCAGATGTACATGCAGAACCCCCAGAAACACAAACGCCATCCAAATCCAGTGAAGTCAAAAAACCAGACAATGAAATTTCTGGAAAACAAAGGCTAACAATATGCGGGGCACTGGCTGCTTCAGATCCATTTATGGAAAATTTAATTTGTTTTTGACGCAAACGACTAAGCAATTCCATTTTCATCTGCCATAAATGCTCTCGTTTTTGTGCTCGATTTTCACAGTGCATCTGACAAGCGGTAGCCAGTCCAACAATATAGGGAATATTTTCTGTTCCTGGTCTAAGCTTTCTTTGCTGAGATCCGCCAAAAAACAAAGGATGTAATTTTGTATTTTCTTTGATATATAAAAATCCGATCCCCTTTGGAGCATTCACCTTATGACCAGACATTGTCAGCAAGTCGACTTTGAAAAGAGAAACATCGATTTTCTCTGTCCCAAAGGCTTGTACCGCATCCGTATGAAAATAAGTCTCAGATTCTGTCAACAATTCAGCAATCTCGGCAATTGGCTGAACACTTCCAGTTTCATTATTTACATACATAACCGATACCAAAATCGTATCGGGACGTAAAGCAGCACGCACTTGTTCTACCGTAATGCAACCCGTTTCATCTGGGTTTAAATAAGTTATCTCATATCCTTTTTGTTCCAGTTCCTGACAGGCTTTCAATACAGAATGATGTTCGATACTTGTGGTTATAATATGTTTACCCAATGATTGCATTGCCTCACATACACCGAAAACAGCCAAATTATTTCCTTCTGTTCCACCGCTTGTAAAAATAATTTCATCTGCCACCGCACCAATACAGGCTGCAATTTTTTGTTTTGCCTCTTGTAAAGCTTTCTTTGCTTCCCGACCTTTTTGATGCAGGCTAGACGGATTCCCATAAACCGAATCAAAATATGGCCTCATTGCTTCAAATACTTCTGGTGCAATCGGTGTTGTCGCAGCATAATCCAAATAAACAGAATCACTCATCTATAACATACTCCTTTATAAAAACAAACTAAACTAAATAAAATACATATAATTATCTTGTTCTCCACTTGAACGTTCTACCAGATCTTTCAATGTAACATTTTGCAAAACATCCGTCACTGCATTTTGCAACTGTTCAAACAAATACTGTTTACCAAAGTCAGGATCGGCATCCGTTTCTGACTCTACAACATCCAAATGACTTTCCACAGTATTTAAAATTTCATAAGCCGTAATCTCCTCTGTTTTTTTTGCCAGCAAATATCCTCCATTTACCCCTCTTGTGCTTTTTAAAAATGTACCTTTCTTTAATAAGATGATAATCTGTTCCAAATAAGGCTCACTAATCTTTAATTTTTGAGCAATGACGCGAAGCGGAATGGGCTTTCCGTCTTCCAGCTTTGCCAACTCAATCATAAAAGATAAACCGTATTGTCCTTTTGTCGTCACACGCACCTTAGATCCCTCTCATTCATTCAAAAACTTTATTGTAAAAATTATACATCAAATCTGTCTACCAATCCATTCTCTAAAAAAATCACATCGTACCTGTCAGATTTTTCTTGCACAAGCATGTTATAATAAATCTTACATCAGACCAAAGCAAAAAAACAAAAGTTCAAAATTGAAACATCTCTGCCCAAGCTATGTACTTTTTGCTAAATCTGATCACCTAATATTTTAGAATTTGCGGAGGAATTATTATGCAATATACAACACATACCCCGCTTGCATACCGAATGCAACCCAAATCAATTGAGCAAATTATCGGACAAAAACACATTTTAGGTAAAGGAAAGCCGTTGTATGAAATGGTTACAAAAGGACACTTAACTTCTCTTATTTTATATGGCAGACCTGGCATTGGAAAAACTTCTATTGCCAGTGCCATCGCTGGAACAGCAAAAATTCCCTTTCGTAAACTAAATGCTGTCAGCAGCAATAAAAAAGATTTAGAAATCGTTGTAAATGAAGCTCAAATGCTACGGACTTCTATCGTTCTTTGTATTGATGAATTGCATCGGTTTTCCAAAACACAAATGGAGTATCTGCTCCCATTTATTGAAAAAGGAACATTGATTCTTATCGGATTAACAAGTGAAAATCCCTACCATAATATCAATCCGGCAATCCGTTCCCGCTGCATGATTTTCCAACTCCATCCGTTGTGTCCTGAAGAAATTCAAGAAGGTCTAATACGCACACTGCAAGATACCAAAAACGGACTAGGAAAATACAATCCTATTATGGATGCCACAGCGTTGCAATATCTGTCAGAATCCGTTGGTGGTGATATGCGGGTCGCTTTGAATTATTTGGAAATGGCGTTTTTAATTGCTGAATCAAAGGACAATCAAATACAAATTACTGTGCAGCATATTGAGCAGGTGGCACAAAAAAAACATTTACAAATGGATAAGGATGGTGATGCACATTACAATGTACTCAGTGCCTTTCATAAATCCATGCGTGGTGGCGATGTAGATGCCAGCTTGCTTTACTTGGCCATGCTTTTAGAAGCTGGTGATTTAAAAGGCATTTACCGACGGATTCTAGGAGTTTGTTACGAAGATGTCGGTCTTGCCAAAGAAATGGGACCAAAAGTACTCGCCGGAATTCAAGCTGCTGAAATGCTTGGTATAGCAGAAGGCAGACTGCCACTTGCCAATCTAGTAATTGAGCTTTGTCTCAGTCCGAAATCAAATCGTGCACTATGCGCCATTGACAAAGCTCTTGAGTTTGTTCGTTCAGGAAAAGCCATTCATATTCCTTCACATTTAAAAGATGCACATTATGCTGGTTCACAAGCGCTAGGTAACGGCATTGGATATATTTATCCACATCATCATTCCATTGGAAAATTTGGTGGCTGGGTTCCACAGCAATACTTACCAGACAACTTAATCGAAATGCAATTTTATGAACCAGATGCCATCGGAAATGAAGAGCGGTTTAAACATTTATATAAAAAATTAAAACATGAGCAACTAAGAGTTCTAAAATCTCAGAAAAATCCAGATACATCATCATAAATGAAGATTCTTCTTACATTGATGTTTTATCATACAAATTGCATCCACCTTTTTATGAAAAAAATAAAATTCACAAACGATGGACAACCCAATTCTCAGGCAGAAAATAAGTAAGTTCTATATATGATTTCATAATTTTAGAAAGAATTTCTTAGCCTGAAATATATCTTAATAAAATGATATAAAATTTTTTAAATGATAGATTCATTTTTGGATATGTGATTGAAATTAAAAACCTAAATCATCATAAAATAAAAAAATAATTTTTTCATAAAAACGTATAGTCGTTCAGACACAAATTCGTTATAATTATTTATTCCATAAGATTTTAAAACAGGGAGGGAAAAACTTGGAAAACACTTTAAACAATAAATGGGCCCGTGGTGTGATACCCGCATTACTTGTTAGCTGTAGTATCGGATCTGTATATGCCTGGTCTCTATTTGTACAACCACTTGCAGACAAATTTGAAAGCTCAAACGCAGAAATACAGTTTGCTTTCAGTCTTGCCATTTTCTTTTTAGGAATGTCCGCAGCTTTTGCTGGAAAATTTGTTGAACATCATATTCGTTTGGCAACCATTGTCAGTACCATATGCTTTGCTTTTGGTCTGCTCACAACTGCTTTGGCAATCCGGCAGGAATCATTGATACTCCTTTACTTGGGATACGGTGTTCTAATGGGAATCGGACTTGGCATTGGTTACATTTCTCCTGTTAAAACTTTAATGTTGTGGTTTATTCACCATAAAGGACTAGCAACCGGAATTGCCATTACCGGATTTGGAATTGCCAGTACAATTGCATCACCAATCATTACATATTTACAAAACAAGGTCAGTCTGGAAGAAACCTTTATTTGGCTTTCTGTTATTTATTTTATTCCAATGGCACTTGCAAGCATATTGATTAAAAAGCCAGAATGGTATGAAGAAAAGGAACATGGCTCACATCGCCAAATTTTACGAATGTTTTTAGACAAACGCTTTCTTGCAATTTGGATTATGATTTACATTAATATTACAAGTGGTCTGGCTTTGATTTCTATTGCATCACCTCTTGCTATAGAAAATGGAGCAACAACCATTTTTGCCGCTACGGTTGTTGGAATTATGGGGATTTTTAATGGTGCAGGGCGACTCGTTTATTCATCTGCTTCCGATTATTTAAAAAACAGAAACCAAATTTACTTATTAATTTTCATATTATCGATATTCAGCGTGTCCATTGCTGCCGTTTTACAATCATCGGTTATGGTTACCATTATGCTTTGCATTATTTCATCGACTTATGGTGCAGGATTTTCCTGTTTGCCATCTTTACTTGCAGATAAATTCGGTATGGATAAAATCAGCAGCATTCATGGACTCGCATTGACAGCCTGGGCATTTGCTGGACTGAGTGGAAATCAGTTAAGCACATGGATTCATGACAAAACCGGTTCATATACAAATGTGCTTTATGTACTCATTATTTTGTACGCAATCGGTCTTTTGATGACCTATGTTCTAATTCAATCCGATAGAAAACAAGAGGGAACAAAGGCAGCATAAAATCAACTTCAATTTACTTGTACAATTACAAATGCCATAGAAAAACAATCAAACTTTAAACTATAAATGCCATTGACCGCATAAATAAAGCAGCCAATGGCATTTTCATTTTGTATTCTGATTCACGATCTTTCACCTGGAGAAAAAACGGAGAACAAACATCTGATAAAGTCACTTGTTTTGAAACTTGTCCAATCAAAAAATACCGTATAGCCAAAAATAAAAATGGAGACGGATACAAAAATGGTTTCTAAATTCACTCAAACGAAAGCGAACCAATAACATCCAAAATTCCATATAACAAACAATACGGTCACCATAACCAGTAAAAATAGTGCGATCCCATACCAGTTCGTCAAATTTTTTTATTTTTTCATACCATATGTCAACGCATAAGCGGTCATCACCATCAAAAATGCTAGAACCAAAAAAATTCAGCTACCCCTTTGTGTAAATTTCTAATGTAAATCGTAACAATAGCCACAATTCACATGCTCCATATGCCAACAGCCATAGAATCAACATCAAAACAACATCCTATAGCCACACCACAAATTTATGCAATTTTGTTCGCTTCACTTTTATTCTCATCTAAGCTGATGGTTTCTATCCCATCTACCAAATCATCTATCTCAATTTGATATTCAGATGAGATTTGTTCCAAAAATGCCATACCACTTCAGCCTTTATTTTTACCTGTTGTAAATCTGTTAAATTATCCTCTATCAAAAATACAGAAGGTAAAAAGAAAAACATACCAAAAATGAAATCACACCTGATTTTTTCAAAAATATTTTATATTTTAATAATATTATCATAATAAAATATACTCTTTTTAAATTAAACCACTATCCTATAACTTCAAGTGGTCTGTTTTTAAAAAGAGCATATCAAAAGTTCTCATACTTTGTTTTTCATTTTAAGAAATAGGCTGCCTTTGTTTCAATTCTAATGAATCAATCATTTTCTTCAGATGAATCAAGCGCTTCAGCTTTTTCTTTTTTCTTGACAAGAATAGAACCGACATAACGACGATCCACTTCTTTTAAGATAAACACATAATCTTCAATTTCAAAACTTGTATTGACTTCCAACGGGATTTGATGACTCAAAATCCAACCATTTATCGTATCCACTTCTTCAAAATCAATAGAAGTATTCAATGCTTTGTTAATATCCTCAATTGACGCTTTTCCACTTAAAATAATTTCTGTATCAGAAATGTAACGAATATCATCAATTTCGTCTTCGTCAAATTCATCACGAATCTCACCAACAATTTCCTCAACAATATCTTCAATGGTTAACAATCCAGATGTTCCACCGTAGTTATCTGTTACAATTGCCATTTGTACACGTTTTAAACGAAGCTGTTGCAAAACAATTTTAATTGGCGTACTTTCATGCTCAAAAACAATCGGACGGATATACTTACTTAACGATAAACCATCCATATTTTTATTTTTTACAAAATCAAACGCGATATCCTTTACATTAATAAAGCCAATCACATTATCAATATCTTGATCAATAACCGGATATCTTGTATATCCTTCTTCCTCCGCCAGTGCCATAACAGAAGCAATATCCTGTTTTACATCCAAAACCGTCATATCCCGACGCGGAACCATAATATCTTTTGCCACAGTTTCATCAAATTCAAAAATATTTTTCACATAACGATGCTCAACGGAATTGATTTCTCCTTGCTTTAAGCTGTCATCTAATAAAATTTGAATTTCTTCTTCTGTATGCGCCTCCTCATGCTCACTCGCTGAGCGAATTCCAAACCAAGAAACAATTAAACGTGCTGAGCCATTTAGCAACCAAATAAACGGAAACATCAAGCGATAGAACCAAATAATTGCTGGCGCAAATAGCAATGTAATTTGTTCCGCTTTTTGAATGGCAAACGATTTTGGCGCCAATTCACCAAGCACCACATGAAGATAAGTTACAATTGTAAATGATAAAACAAATGAAATAGCATGCGTAACTGCACTTGGCAATCCAAAATACTCAATTAACGGACGTAAAGCATGATCCACAGTTGGCTCTGCAATCCATCCCAAGCCCAATGCTGTAATCGTAATCCCCAATTGACAGGCAGATAAATATTCATCCAAATGTGTAACAACACGTTGTGCTGCCGTGGCCCCTTTTTTTCCTTCCTGTACGAGCTGTTCAATTCTTGAAGTCCGAACTTTTACAATTGCAAACTCTGTCGCAACAAAAAATCCAGTAAAAACAAGTAAAATAAAAATCATGAATAACCCAAATATGTCCAAATATGGTCCTTGTCAAAACGACAAGGAGTCACCTCCTAAAAAAATAATAGACAAACTCATTATACTACAATTAAAATATGAAAACCATGGAAAAAGCATAACATATTTGTTAACTTTAATATATTCGTTACAAACAAAATTAGACATTTGCTTACTCACCATCTATTAAACTATGATTTAATATGGATTTGAAAACAAGGTTTTTTCTGTAATATGTATAAATAATATGTTGGGAGATGTATGAAATGAATAAAATTGATCGATTAAAACAAACTCTTATCATGCACAAAGACGAAATTTTCCAAAAATGGAAATCAACCATTACAGGATCTTTTTTTTCCTTTGATGAAACAATTGACTCCTCCATGAATCAAGCAATAGAATTTTTGTTCCATTATTTCATTACCGATCAAATTGATACAGAAGAACAAACCCATCTGCTTGAAAACATCATCCGAGAACAACATATCATAAAGCCAGATTGCATCTCAGCACAGTATATCAATCGCATTCATGTGGAAGAAATTTTTTTTGATATCGTCCATAAATATCATCCTGAACCGCTCACTTGGGAGGAAATATGTTGGGTTCAAAATTTTTTTAAAAAATTTATGTGTGTGTTTATATCCACAGTTGAACATATAAAAGATGAGATCAGCACCAAACAAATCCAAAAACTAAAAGATGAAAAAATGCATTCCATACAGTTGCTTGAAAAAGTCAGCGCCACCTTTGTTCATGAATTTCGAAATCCCTTAACCGTTGTTTTAGGATTCTTACAGTTGTTAAAAAAAGACTATCCAGAGCTACCTTATATGAATGTAATTCATTCTGAGCTTGAGCAGCTCAACGACCGAATTACACAATTTCTTGCCATCTCAAAAAAAGAAGCTGTAGCTCCAATTTATGAAACCATTGAGCCAGCTAAATTTTGTGAAGAATTAACAGACTTTCTTTCTCGAACCATTTCTGAGCAAGGGATCCAACTGGAAACATCTTTTCAAAGCGGACAAAAACTTAGGGTAGATCCATCCAAACTTAGACAAATTTTATTAAATATTTTTTTTAATGCCGTTGAAGCACTAGCCGAACAAGAAAATCGAAAGATTCGTTTTGTCTATAAAATGGAAAATGAAAGACATATATTCCTAATTGCCAATAATGGACCCAAAATTTCAAAATTGATTATGGATAAAATTTTCCAACCATTTATGTCTACCAAAGAACTCGGAACAGGTATCGGATTGTATATTTCTCAAAAAATTATTGCAGAGCTACATGGAGAAATCAACTTTACTTCTAATGACACAGAAACCATTTTCTATATTTTTTTGCCAATACAAAATTAATCTTCTCTGAAAGATTTTAACTAGATAGATTTTTAGAAAGGACAAACACATGAAAAAATACCATGCATGGATTATATACAACGGATTTCTTACACACTCAAAATTTTTAACCCTTTTTGCGCATTTGCAGTCTGCTATGCGACAAAAAAATATTACCTGTCAACTCGTTAAGCACCATGAACTGATTTTCGTTATGCATGATGAGAAAAATGAAATTGTCAGAAAATATATCGGTCAACTACCTGACTTTATTTTGTTTTGGGATAAAGACATTTTACTTGCTCAACAACTTGAAGCATGTAATATCCCGCTGTACAATTGTGCAAAAGCAATCGAAATTTGTGATCATAAGGGGAAAATGCATCAAATACTGAGTCAAACAAAAATTCCAATGCCCAAAACCATTATTGCTCCACATGTTTTCCCCAATTGTTCCATTCTGGACTGGAATTTTCATGATTCTGTCATTGAAACTTTGAAATTACCATTGATTATTAAAGAAGCTTACGGTTCTTTCGGATTTCAAGTCCACTTGGCAAAAACGAAAAAAGAGGTCTATCGCCTTGGAATGGAACTTCAGCATAAACCACATATTTATCAGGAATATATTCGTTCTAGCCATGGACGAGATATCCGTTTACAAGTTGTTGGAAATCAAGTGGTAGCTGCGATATATCGGGAATCCCCTACAGATTTTAGAGCCAATATAACAAATGGTGCAATAGCCACTGCTTATACACCATCAGAAATCGAAAAACAATTGGCCATTACAGCTACACAAACAGTCGGTGCAGATTTTGCTGGTGTTGATTTGTTGTTTGGGGAAAATGACGAACCTTTACTTTGTGAAATCAATACAAACGCTCATTTTATCAACCTAATGAACGCAACCGGAATTGATGTTGCACCACTCATTTTGGATCACATTCTTCAAGATATGGAGGCAAAAAAAACATGCTAAATGGATGGCTTATATATCAATCAACAGATGCAAATCAAAACCAAGCACTGATTCAAAGATTTTTTCAAAAGGCACCCAAATATCAAATACAGTTGCATCTGATTCTTTGGGAACACTTACAAATTGGGATTCATTCAAACCAAAATATACTTATTTATCAAAATAATCCGGTTCATCCACCTCATTTCATTATTATGCGAACCATCGATCATATTTTATCTAGTTTTTTTCAACAAATCGGAGTTTTATTATTGAATCCCTATGAGATTTCTACATTGGCCAATCACAAATTTAAAACTTACTTGGCAATGAAAAAATTGGAGATTCCAATTTTGCCAACCTTTTACTATACCAAAGAAAAACTACAAAATACCCAAAACTTTCCACTCCCTTTCCCGTTTGTATGTAAATCATGTACCGGACGTAGTGGAAATGAAGTATTTTTAATACAAAGCCAAAAAGATTTACAAAACAGACTACAAAACATCTCTCAGCCTTCTGAATGGATTCTTCAGCCACTTGCACCCGTTATTGGTCGGGATCTACGAGTTTTTGTTGTTGGAAAATCAATTATCGGAGCCATCTTACGAATAAATGAAACAGATTTTCGTGCCAATTATTCACTGAGTCAAACAGCAAAATGGTATGTTCTAAGCGAAAAAGAAAAAACATTGGTCAATCGAATCGTTCAAGCGTATGAGTTTGGATTTGTTGGTATTGATTTTTTATTTGACGCTGATGGAAATTTTATTTTTAATGAAATTGAAGACGTAGTTGGAAGCCGAACATTAAGTATTTATTCTAATATTGATGCAGTTGATTTATATTTAAAATATATTGATGAAACGTTAAAAACACAAAAAACGACTCTCCACTAAAAATCACAAGAAGTGGAACAAAAGCAAAAATGCTTTCTTGACATTTTGTTCACTTTTCTGCAAACAAACTGCAAGTATGCCAAGAACCTAGTCTTGCTTATCCCTTTTCTTCTATAGGGAGCTTATTGGTACAAGAAAGCTTCAAAAAAATTTATCTTTAACTTGGATTTCCTCATAAAATACTTATATCTCAGTTCTTTAACTTGATATATAAATGATTTTATTTTTTAATGGCTTTTTCATCAAAAAATAAAAAGTATGGATAGTAAATAAAAATGATTTGTGTATACTATCAAATATAATCAAACCGAAAAACCGGAGAGAAAAAAGCAATAAAGTTAATTTTTTCACTCCGGTTTTTGTATTAATTTATTTTACAGATACTTTATTATAAAATTCATCATACAACGCTTGAACAGCTTTTTTCTCGTCCTCGCTGTTAATACAAAACATAATACTGACCTCAGAAGAACCTTGATTGATCATTTCAATATTAATACGTGCTTTAGCCAATGCTTCAGATGCACGTGCAGTTGTACCGACATTATGCCGCATTCCCTCTCCAACAATCATAATCAAAGTTAAATCTTTAGAGATCACAATATCATCTGGCTGAAGTACTTCCTGTAATCGTTCAATAATTTTTTCTTCCATTTCTGGTGACATCTGATTTTGACGAAAAATTACAGTAATATCATCAATTCCACTTGGTGTATGCTCATAAGAAATACCAAAATCCTCTAAAACACCAAGCAATTTACGTCCGAATCCAATTTCCCGATTTAATAAATATTTGCTAACATAAATGCTGCAAAATCCAGAATCACTTGCAATTCCGCGAACCGGACCATTCTTTACTTCTCTTTCTTTTACAATTTTTGTTCCTGGATGCTCTGGATTATTCGTATTCTTCACGTTTACTGGAATCCCAGCCTGAAATGCCGGAATCAACGCTTCATCATGCACGACCGTAAATCCAGCATATGACAATTCACGCATTTCACGATACGTAATTTCAGGTACTTGTTCTGGATTGGGAACAATGGAAGGATTTACCGCATATACACCATCCACATCAGTAAAATTTTCATATAAATCCGCTTGAACACCATTTGCTAACACTGACCCTGTAATATCAGATCCACTTCGAGAGTACGTAACAACATATCCATCTTTAGAATAACCAAAAAATCCTGGAAAAACAACAACTCCATCCATCTCTCTTAAACGATATAGATTTGAATAGCTTTCTTTTAAAGTCTGTGCATTACCTGGTTCATCAGAAACAAGCAATCCAGCATCCTTTGGATTGACATACTGTGCCTGCAAACCTTCTTTTTGAAAATATGCAGAAACGAGCTTGGCACAATTATCCTCCCCCGCTGCCATCACACCATCCATATAACGTAATGCATTTGTACGATTTTGTTGTAACATCTTAAAAATATGTGCTTGAATCACATGAATAATTTCATCACCTAATTCAAGTTCTTTAGCAATTTCAGCATAGCGCGCAATAATTTGATCAATTGGTGCTTCCTTTTCTTTACCTGCCAAATAGGCATTTGCACTTTCAATTAACAAATCAGTAATTTTTATATCTTGTTTAAATCTTTTACCCGGTGCAGAAACAACAATAAATTTTCTTTCCGAGTCACTTGAAACAATTCGAAATACTTTTCTCATTTGTTCACCAGATGCCAATGATGAACCACCAAATTTTACAACTTTCATTTTCCTACCCCATCATGTTTGAAATTTCAATATGTCATGAAATCGGTCAAAAATTATAAATCAATCTGTAAAGTAATAAATATACAAGTGACAAAATACCGATTCACACATAAACCTACAATTAAGATATAGATCTTATTATCTAATTTTTCGTATAAAAATTCAAGTGATTTTTATCAATAAATACTTGATTTCATAAACTTTTATCATATCAATGTGTTCCAAGCCATCAAATTTCCATGACTCCCTCTCAACGCTCATCCGAAAGTGACTGAATTTCATTAATTTTAATCACCCAATAGCATAGAAAGGGTCTTTATCTATAAATATTATTTTTCTAAATACTATAGTATAATGATTTTAATTTTTTAAAATAAAAGTTTTATAGAACACTGTTAAAAGCGAATTGAAATAAAATATAGATTATGTAAAACCGTTACACTTCATTGATTGATTGTTTGATACGCTAAAATGGCAACTTCTCTAACAACGAGCCTATCCATATTTACGAAAAAACATATGAACAGGAGCCTTTATTTTTTACTTTATTTCAAGCTACTCCAAAAAAAATAGGTACTTTGCTCACCAATCTGAACAAAATACCTATTGATCTATCATTAGTCTGAATCTTTCACTTTTCCTCTCAACTACATCAAATAAAAATTTTATCTTCTTTCTATAAAAATATGCTCCCGCATTATAGACAACTGCATAGATTAAATATCTCAGTTGCCTAAGTAATAGGAAGCCTACTTACTCAATTCATTTATTTTTCAATGCTTGGTACTTTTATTTGTATGGTCTCACTTTAAGGCTGAGTTTGCATGCTCTGTTTTTGAAAGCTCCTCCAAAAATGCTGGTAAAATTTTATGCAGATCACCAACCAATCCGATATCAGCTACGTCAAAAATACTAGCGGTTTCATCCTTATTAATAGCAACAATTAATTCAGACTCCTCCATACCAGCTACATGCTGAATCGCACCTGAAATGCCACAAGCAATATATAGCTTTGGACGAACCGTCTTTCCGGTTTGACCAACCTGACGATCCTTCTCAATCCAGTTTTCATCGGTACAAGCTCTAGATGCACTTACCATTCCACCCAGTTTACTTGCAACCTGCTCTAACAAGGCAAATCCCTCTTTTCCTCCAACACCACGACCGCCAGAAACTAAGATTGGTGCCTCCTGAATATCAGCAGACGTGGATTTTGTTTTTACAACCTCCAAAATTTCAACATTATCACAACTTGCTGGAATATCAATTTCTTTTTGAATCAACTCAAATGGACGGCTTTCATCATAAGGTCTCATTTCCATCACACCTGGGCGTACTGTCGCCATTTGTGGACGGTGCTTTGGACAAATAATGGTCGCCATTACATTGCCGCCAAATGCTGGACGTGTTGCCAACAAATGATTGGTTTCTTCTTCAATCTCCAATACAGTACAATCTGCTGTCAATCCAGTTTGCACCCTTGAAGAAACACGGGGTGCCAAATCTCTTCCCAATGCAGTTGCACCAAATAAAAAAATTTCTGGTTTATATTCTTTAATCAATTCAGCCAAAACATGCGTATACGGTTCAGTTTTATAGATTTCTAGCATAGGATGTGCAACTCCGACTACTACATCGGCTCCATATGCTCCCAATTTCTTATATTCAGACTCAATGTTCTTTCCTAAAAGCACCGCTGTTACTTTTGTACCGATTTGCTGTGCTAGATCAGATGCTTTTCCAATCAACTCCAAACCAACATTGCTGACCACATTGTCAACCTGCTCCACAAAAACAAATACACCTTTGTAATCCTCGATATTCATATGAACCTCCCTCTATAGAAACCAACAATCTTTAAAAATTTATTTTAAACCTTCAGTCTTCTTATATGATAAATTTATAAAATATGCTTTTCTTTTAATTTTTCAACCAAATAGCTTGCTGCTTCTTCCGGATCCAATGTTAAAACTGTTCCAGCAGGCTTCAACTGCTTAGCAAAGGATTTATAAACTTTAGTTGGTGAACCTTTTAAGCCAATTTGTGTACGATCCACATCCAAATCTTCTAAAGTCCAAACTGTAATTTCCTTCTCTCGATACGCATCAAAAACGCCTCCTGGTGTCATATAACGCGGTTCATTCAATTCACTCAATGCTGTGATCAAACAAGGAAAATGCACCTTAATCATATGATAGCGATCTTCATATTGACGTTTTACTATCAAATGTCCGTCTTTTACTTGAATCCCTTCAACATAGCTCACGCTTGGAAGCTTTAAATGCTCAGCAATTTGTGGTCCGACTTGCGCAGTATCCCCATCAATCGCCTGTCTTCCAGTAATAATCAAATCATAATTCAGCTTTCGAATAGCAGCTGCCAGCGTAAAAGAAGTAGCCCATGTATCCGCACCACCAAACTTCCGATCTGTTACCAAAATCGCTTCATCTACACCCATTGCCAAAGCCTCCCGCAATGCCTTTTCAGCTTGGGGCGGTCCCATTGTGATGGCGCAAACTTTTGCACCTGTTTTTTCTTTTATACGCAATGCTGCCTCTAAGCCTGCCTTATCATCTGGATTGATAATGCTCGGAATGCCTTCTCGAATTAATGTCCCAGTTACCGGATCTAATTTTACTTCACTTGTATTTGGAACCTGCTTAATACATACAACAATTTTCATCCGTTTTTGCCCCCCCTAGTTTAAAACATTTGCAGAAATAACCATTTTTTGAACCTCACTTGTACCTTCATAAATCTCAGTTATTTTTGCATCCCGCATCATTCGTTCTACAGAATAATCTCGTGTATAACCGTAACCGCCATGTAACTGAACAGCTTTGGTTGTAACCTCCATAGCAACCTCCGCTGCAAAAAGCTTTGCCATCGCAGCTTCTTTTCCAAACGGTTTCTTGGCATCTTTATAGCAAGCTGCTTTATAGACAAGCATTCGTGCAGCTTCAATTTTTGTGCACATATCTGCAATTTCAAATTGTGTAATTTGAAATTTACTGAGCGAACGACCAAATTGCTTTCTTTCTTTTACATATTTAATCGTTTCATCTAATGCACCTTGTGCAATCCCGAGTGCTTGAGCGGCAATTCCAATCCGACCACCATCCAATGTATTCATCGCAACTTTAAAACCTTTTCCTTCTTTACTCAAAAGATTTTCCTTTGGCACACGACAATTTTCAAAAATCAGCTCACAGGTTGAAGAACCACGAATCCCCATTTTCAATTCTTTTTTACCAACCCGAAATCCTGGAGAATCCTTTTCAACAATAAAAGCAGAAATTCCTCTCGTTCCCTTCGATTTATCTGTCATCGCCATTACAATATAAATATCTGCATAACCTGCATTGGTAATAAATATTTTACTTCCGTTCAAAATATAATGATCGCCATCCAACACCGCTTTTGTTTGCTGACCAGCAGCATCTGTTCCAGCATTAGGCTCTGTTAAAGCAAATGCCCCTAATAGCTTACCTTCAGCCAACGGTTTTAAATATTTCTCTTTTTGTTCTGGTGTACCAAATTCTAAAATTGGATGTGCCCCTAATGATGTATGTGCTGAAACAATAACACCAGTTGTCGCACACGCAGCAGACAATTCCTCTATTGCCATAATATAAGCCAATGTATCAGCACCTTGTCCTCCAAATTGCTTTGGGAACGGGATTCCCATAAATCCATACTTTTGTAATTTCTTAACGGATTCAATTGGAAACTTTTCCTCCTCATCCACTTCTTGTGCAAACGGCTTCACTTCTCTTTCTGCAAACTCTTTGTACAAGGTTCTCAACATTTCATGCTCCTGACTTAAAAAAAAGTCCATTCTTTTTCCCCCTATCTTTCTCCCTCAAGTCCTTCATCTTCTGCAAAATGATGATACAGAACTGAAAAACAAGGATCATAAACTCAATCTTCTGGATATTTTAGTAGATGTTTTAATCTTAAATAAAAAAATTCGTGATTTTTTTCACAAACTTAATTAAAAAAAATTTACCACTAGATCCAAAAAATGTTATTTGTATTATCTGATATTCAGCGGTAAATTTCAATGTAAATTTATTGACAGTTTTTTTGAAAAAAACATCTGGTTCTCTATTTTTCTCAGCTATTCACTTTATAACTTTATGAAAAAAAATGTTTAATTTTTTTGAATACAGAAGGGTGATCCTTGACAACTGGTATACTTCTCTCAGGCTGTCTAAGTGTAGCGCTTTCGTTTAAGGGAAGTCCACCCTGCTTTATACTTTGCTTATCAGCACTATTTTTATAGGCCAACTCATAAAAATACATTTGTGAATCCAAACATTCTTCGCCTTCTGAAAATTCTACTCGACGATAAGTTCCAGCACTGGTTTGAATCCGACACTTCATATTGTCTGACCACATAATCCGAAAACGTTCAATTAAATCTTGCTTAATTTCTTCATCATATATTGGTGCTGCCACTTCTACACGTTTTTCTGTGTTCCTTGTCATAAGATCGGCAGAAGAAATATAAATTTTACATTCCTCATCCGGACCGAAAATAAAAATTCGAGAATGCTCCAAAAATCTCCCAATAATACTTTTAACTTGAATTCGTTGTGTTGCACCTTGAATGCCAGAAACAAGACAACAAATGCCACGAATAATCATCTCAATTTTCACACCGCTTTGCGCAGCTGAAATCAATTTATCGATCAAATTTTTGTCACTCAATGAGTTCATCTTTAACCGAATATACCCCTCTTTTCCATCTATAACCCTAGCGATCTGTTCATCAATTAAGTCAATAATTCCCTGTTTTAAAGTTGTTGGTGCTACAAGCAAATCTGTCGTTCCCTGTACAACCTCTCCCATTTGTAAACTAACAAATACTTGAGATGCATCCAATCCAATTGCCTGATTCGCTGTAATCAAAGAAACATCTGTATAAAAACGTGTTGTAATTTCATTGTAATTCCCTGTTCCAATTTGCGTAATATATTTGACACCCGCATCCGTCTTTCGCGTAATGAGCAACAATTTTGAATGAACCTTATATGAATCCAGCCCATAGATTACCGTACAACCGGCCTCCTCTAAACGTACTGACCAATCAATATTATTTTCTTCATCAAATCTGGCACGCAGCTCAACAACAACAACAACATGCTTTCCATTCTCTGCCGCATGAATCAATGCAGATATAATTTTACTATCTTTAGATACACGATAAAGTGTAATCTTAATTGAAACAACCTCTAGATCAAATGCCGCTTCAGTCAACATTCTTGTAAATGAATCAATACTTTCAAATGGATAAAAAAGCATAACATCTTTTTGCTCAATTTGCTGCATAACTGGAATATTCTGTGCAATCTTCGGTGTTTGCTGCGGAACCAGCTCCTTATAGAACCATTCAGAAACCCGATCTTTCACAATCCCTTTTTCTAGCTGAGAAACAAAGGAGAAATCAAGTGGTGTCGATTCAATAAACACTTGAGCTGGTTTTAATTCAAGCGCATGACATAAATACTCTTTCATTCCTGGATTAATTGACTCTTGAATCTGTAAACGAACCGGTGCCAAACGCTTACGTTTTTTCAACAGTGTGGACATAATCTTTCGGTAATCAAGCTCCTCGTCATAAATCGCCGCATCCAAATCAATATCTGCGTTCCTTGTAATACGAAAAATGGTTTTATCAATAATACGGTATTGTGAGAAAATATCTGTAATAAATAAAGCAATCAATTCCTCAACAAGTATAAAAGCCGAACGATTTTTCAAAAAAACAACCCGTTCAAAATGCCCACCTGTTGCCGGAACTACGCCAATTTTCACAGAGTCTTTTTTGGTGCGGATTTGTACTGCCACATAAATTTCTTTATTGTTAAAAAAAGGAAAAGGTTGCTTCTTATCAATAACTTGCGGGGAAAGCAGCGGATATACCTCTTGTTTAAAATATTGTTTCAATTCATCAAACTCATCTTGTGTTAAATTTTTATAGTTCAAATGTGTTAAACCTTTTTCCTGAAATTCTCGCTTCAAATTTTCATACACTGCATCTTTCTCTGGCATCAGTGTTGCTGTTTTGGAAAAAATTAATTCTAGTTGGCTCTTAGGAGATAGCCTCCATTTTGTATCTTTTTTCTGATTTTTTAAAATCATTTGATCATAGAGTGATCCAACCCGAACCATATAAAATTCATCTAAATTGCTACAAAAAATTGAAACAAATTTTAACCGTTCAAATAATGGAACATTCATGTCCCTTGCCTCATCCAATACACGCTCATTGAATTTCAACCAACTCATTTCACGATTGTCATATAAATTTAAGGTTAAAGTCTCCATATTCCTTACTCCTCCTATCCTTTTATTTATTCAATAACCCTTGATTTTCCAATATTCTAATTAAATAACCTTCTCGCACACCGCTTTTTATAACCACAACCTCTTTCACACCAGCAAACCGTGCAATCGTATCCATCACAAGCATACCTGGAATAATCGTATGTGCACGTGCAGGGACAAATTGATTCATGAAACGAATCCCTTCCATTTTCAGATCCATTAATGTTTCGCACATCGTCAAGATATCCTTCACTTCAATTGAATATCCTTCTAGTCTTTCTTTTCTTGACAGCATCCCTCGATGGAGCTTTCCAAGTGCCCTTGCACTGCCACCCATAATATATAGACGCGTAAAACCGCAAGTTTTAATAAATGGATATGCCTGCAACTGTTCTGTCACAAATTTGACAATCTGTGCCCGTTCTTTTTCTGTCGGAAGCATACCATGAATAAATTGCTTGTACATAGCCAAGCTGCCAATGGGCAAACTGACAGCATCTTTTAACACTTGATCTTTAAAAGTAAAAATTTGACCACTGCCACCTCCAATATCACAACCGATACCCTTCTCAAGATTTCTTGTATAAGTCAGTCCAACAAAATCATAATAAGCTTCACGTTGTCCAGTCAAATACTCAATACAAAAACCCGTCCGCCGTTGGATTTCCAATAAAACACTTTGAATATTTTTTAAACTGCGTAAAGACGCTGTGGCAAAACAATAATAAAAATCACAGCGATGCTCATTCAGTTTCTTTTTCATTTCTTCTAAAACACTAACAATCGTATCCATTCCTTGCAAACTTAAACAGCCATCCTGTACATAATTAATAATACCTGAATAATAACGCAGACCGTCAATATCCTTATACTGACCATTCACAATTTCAAAGATAACCAACCGAAATGTATTGGAACCCATGTCAATAATCCCTATTTTCATATATGCACCATACCTTTTCCCAAGAACTTAATCCTATTTTCATCTATTGAGACAGCTTCCATCATTTGCCATATCATATTTCTAAAATTTGATTGCTGATTCTTTTTCATTATATCATTTCCTAAAAGTCTTCACTGTAAAAATTTGATAAAAATGCTCTGTATTCTCTACCTTTAAATTATATAGAGGCAATGGTGTATGCTTCAAACCGATATTTCTGTCCAGTTGGATTTTCCTTTTCTTTTGGTACCTCCTCACAAAACATATGTAGCGGCCGAACATAACAAGCGCAATCTCCATATAAAGCACGATATACAACCATCCATTCATCCGTTTCGGAATGTTTGGCCACTTCCTCAATTAAATAGTAATTTCCTTTAAAATGCCGAACCGTTTTTCCTTTCAATGACATAACTTTCTCTTTCATTGTTTACCTCCTACACTTTTTACATCTGATTGAAAAATTTTTCTCACTCCTTGTATAAAAGCATCTGTAAAAGCTGCTGTTTTCAAATCAGAAACAGTAATGCTTTCGTTTTCTTTACAAACTGCACAATCCAAAGCCAAATCCAAAATAGCATCTACATGCAAAACAACGTCTACTTGAAAGCGCACTTCAAACAAAAATCCACTAACAAATAAAAGTTTCATAACAATTTGACTTTTTGGATCAAGAGAAAACCATCCCTTTCCATTTTCATCCACCATTTCTCTTTCCAAAAATAGATAAGCATCTTTTAAAGATAATGCCTCCATCTGTTTTGGAATAAAAAATAAAGAAGCATTTCGAATCATTTGTGTTAAAATATGAGCAACTTCATCATGTTTTAATTTTCTTCTTCCTTTAAAACAGATAATTTTAAAATCTTTGGAACGAATATCAAACAATTGAATTGGTTCTAGTTTTGTATCATAAGCAAAACGAATCGGCTCCCAGATTTTCTTGCTTTTTGTAAAGATAAAATAATAAAAAATATCTTTCATTTTCTTCTCAAACATAGCTGTTTCTTGCACATTTTCCAAATCAAATTCAGTTTGTTCCAAAATATTTTTAATGATGATTTGATCTACATCATTTAGCTCACTGTAAAACATCTCCATATTGTACGTCTCCTTTTCGCTATTTCACCATTTATATGTATTTTATCATATCTTATACGATTTAGCTGAATACCTTTAAATATTTGATTAAATAATCAAAATAATAAAATTATAAGAATGATATCCGATTTTTGGGTATGTACATTACATCATCAGAAATTATCCATTTTCATTCCAAACACTATACTTTGGTCTAAAATTAACTTGTAGCATTTAAGGATTATATTGATTGTTTAAGACATGAAAACGATAAATAAAAAACAATTGAAAATAATAATGACTAAATAGCTTGCACCAAAGAATCCCATCGTTGTTTTTTATAAGATTGAGATTGCAATAAATAAACATAATTTAAATCAAATAACAGAATAAAAATAGTAGAAAATCTATCCTTATTGGCTGTGATTTCTTATCAAGTAGGAATAAAAGAAACACCAAAAAACCCATATACATACTACATTTTTTACAGGTCATCGACCATTTCTTTTATGTTTATAAATCAGAAAAAAGTGGCTTGTGGTATCTAAATGATGTTCACATTCAGAGCGAGAGTACAAAAAGCTGCAAAAAAAGAAAGAGATGCGTATGTCAAAGTCCATTTCTCCACCTATTGTTATCTATACCATTTAGCAAATGGCTGCGTGATTTCCCCAACTATAAGGTTTATCTTGTTCTTGCTGATTTTACCAGATAGAAATACAATCCCTCTATCTAAAAATATGTTGTTCATGTCGTCCTTCTAAAATAAAAAAAGAGAGAAGTTATTGATAAAATCAAATGAAGCCAAAAACAACTTCTTTACAAATGGATATAATAAGAAATTTACACAAACCGATCAATTGAACAAATCAGATATGAAACAAATACAAAGCAGCTACTTTTTCCCAAAAATCTTATCCCAATACCAAAACCTCTTAAAAATAAAGTTTCAAATCTCCAATCACATAGAACAAATATCAGGAAGCTCTTTTCTGACATACTACACGCCCAACCGATTGAAAAAAACTTTTCATTATACTTTAACCATCATGATTTCCTATACATCTCTATACTTTACCAACAAAATTTAACCATGAACTATAAAAAAGCACCTTTCTCAATTTGAGAAAAGTGCCAATGGATATTCCAACAACTTACCAATTATTCAAATCCCTTTTGTCGTGTCAGATCGTTATCAAAACGCAATTTTGTGCGATAATACCAACCAATAATCATTGCAATAGAAAGAATTGCTCCTAAACCGTATGCCATCGACCAACTTAAATTGAAACCAATTTTTGCATTTAAAATAAATGTCGTACATACATATAAATAGAAAATCCCCGGAAGCAAAGTAATAAAATAATTTCTTCCATAGCGATATAACCAGGCAGAAATGGTAAACAAAGTAATTGCAGCAACCGTTTGATTTGCCCACGAGAAATATCTCCATAAAATATCAAAGTCAATGAAGAAAATGAGTAAAAATGCAACAAAGAATGATGGAATGGCAATCACAAAGCGGTTTACCAATTTAGACTGCGGCAAATTAAAATACTCAGCCAACATTAAACGCAAAGACCGCAACGCCGTATCACCAGATGTAATCGGCAAAACAATAATACCTAAAATGGCAAAAAGACCAAATATTGTACCTAAAGCTTCTGTTGCAGCCATACTTACCACAACTGCAGGCGCAGCACCTAACTCAAGCATCTCCGTATTGGCTAAACCATGATAAATATACATGCCGCCCAATGCCCAAATCATAGCAATGAAACCTTCTACAACCATCATACCATAAAAAACTGGACGTGCATCTTTTTCATTTTTTAATGTCTTAGCAATTAATGGAGTTTGTGTTGCATGAAAACCAGATAGCAAACCACACGCAACTGTTGTAAAAAAAATCGGGAACAAAGGCAACGCATCGTTTGGATGTGTATTCCAGTTGGTAAAATTAAAATTTTCCAATGACCAAGTTTTCTCCTGAAACAACAAGCCAAAGAAAATCCCAATACAGCTAATAATTAAGATTGCACCAAAAATGGGATAAATTCGACCAATCACTTTATCGATTGGCAACATTGTTGCAACAAAATAATAAACAAAAATACATAAAACAATAATGGTCAACACATACCCTGGTGAATCACCAAAATAATTATTTTTAATTAAACTAGCTGGTGTCTGTACAAAAACCACACCTACCAACATTAAGAGTATTGCTGTAAATAAATTAATGACATGAATCATTGGTTTTCCCAAATACATCTGAGATAACTTCGGCACGTTAGCCCCTTTATTTCGCACCGACATCGTTCCAAAAATAAGGTCATGCACGGCACCAGCAAAAATATTCCCAATCGGAATAATCAAAAATGCAATTGGACCAAATAGTGCTCCCTGAATTGCACCAAAAATCGGTCCTGTGCCAGAAATATTTAATAAATGAATCATCATATTTCTTGCACTTGACATCGGCAAATAGTCAACATCATCACGCATCGTGTTTGCTGGCACTTCCTTTGTATCTTTCAGTCCGACAACTTTCGTTACATATTTACCATATGTAAAATATCCCACAATCAAAATTGTACAACCGATAAAAAAAGTAACCATCTGTTCTTTCCCTCTTTTCAATTTTGAAAAATGCGATTTAGACATCTCTCAAACACAAATATATCAACAAAAATCCTAAAACCACTTACCATTCTAATATCATTTAATGTTTATCATTATATAATTCCTTTTTTTAAAATTTTTTACATAAAATTTACATTCAAGAAAAATTCCTTTACAATTTGTTCATATATTACATGAATATATTGTTATTTTATGATTAAATAATTAAATATTTATTTTGAAAATCTTCTTTTTCTTTTTTTCGGATTATAGCGGCATTGATGTTGACAAAATGAACATTGTAATGATCGATTTGAAACAGATGAAAAACGCTCTGGATACTTATAATATTGGTATTCCCATTGAATAAAAATTATGATGGAAACCAAAAGTAAACTCCATGTCCAGAAATTCGGTACCAAAATAAACGGCGTAAAATACATCCAATGTCCCCAATTATAAATTCTACATTCATTACAACATTTGTTTTTTAAAATAATAGAATGAAATGGGCACCATAAATTAACACAAACCATATCTGCAAGATAATAAAATAAAAATAATAAATATACATATCCTTCATTTAAATCAAGCAAAAAATACAACAAAAAAAGAAATGCATTTAAACCGATCCAAAACAGGAAAGATCTTTTTGCTCCTTGACTATTTTTTTGAATCGCTTTTTCCAGCAACTCTGGCTTATAATTTTCTACCAAACGAAAATGTTTTTGTAGATGTTTACCACAGTAACTTTCCTGATTCATTCTTGAAAACAAAACAGGCAGCATCTCTAGTAATAAATATAACCAAAATAAATGATACACACTAATTCCCATAATAATTTTAATATTCAAAAATTTATCAATCAAATTTACATCCACAATCCAAAGGAACAATGCACTACAAAATAAAAAAAGCCGAAACAACATTTTCCTCCATGTCTTTTTTCCCAAACATAACACCTCCAAGCTCCCTTTTAAAATAGAAAATAAAATATATTTTTGAAAAAAATCCAAATTTTATTTATCACTTTAATAAGATATACAATATTTATATAAAAATTATAACTAATAAAATATTTTATAACATTATTTTTTTATAAAAAACTGTTAACTATCTCCTAAAAACAGGTCATCTATCCCTTTTATCCTTACACCATAACTTTTTAAACCCTCAAATATACATTTTTTATCATGAAGTGAAAGCAGCAAATGATAAGTTGTGATCTGCTTTTTCCTTGTTACCCAAAAAACTGTTTTCCCCTTTTATTCTCCTTTAAATCACCAATTTTTTCAAATATTTATATGACAAATCCATATTGGTCATGCAGTATATGGTTTTACAGATCATATTCCGGCCCATCATTTTAACTCAAATGACATGCTATAGAAGAACAAAAAGCAAAAATGACTGGTCATATTTAACAAGTTTTCCTTAAACATCCACGTATCCACTCAGTTTCCCTATCTTATTTGTCAAAGTATACTTTAGAAAACAAAGATCAAAACAACGCTTATAAAGAATCCTTCATTTTAATAATTTCTTGATATGATGGTCTATTTATGTTATAAAAGTTGGAAGACAGACTATATTCTTTAGGAGGATATTATGGAAATCACCCCATTTATGATTGGCGTCATTATAGTCGGGATTATTTTAGCTGGTATCATTTACTCAATCGGAAAAAAAATATTTGCCCTAATTGTACTGGTGATTGCGGTGCTTGTACTGGTATTTGATGTTTCGTTTCAAGATGCATTTCATTTTACAACTGGTTCCATTACAAAAGTCATTGACCAAATTGCACCAACGATTGAAAGTGAATTACAAAGCGGAAAGTATGAAAAAATGGAGGACGGAACAGAATCAATTACAAGCAGTCATTTTTCAATTATAAAAACGAAAGATAACGACTACCAAATTACATTATTAAGTCTTAACAAAACCTTTTCACTAAAAGAATTTCTTGAAATGATTCCGAAAAACTTTAGAGAAAATGTACAAGAAACCATCTTGCAATTATTTTCTGAGCATCAATTAGAAAACCCTAAATAAAACAGGCTATGTAATGAGTTCATTGCGACAAATCCAAGACCGCAAAAACAATCCAAGAAAAACACATATAATTTTGTAAAACACTATATATGTAAATACATAGCCTGCAAAATGTAATAAATCTCCTTCACAACCCAAAAGAAGCTCTGAGTTAGATCATAAAACGGAACCATATATTATCTATTCCCATTATGTTGTCTAGCAGTCTGTTTCATAATCTATATAAATGATACGGATAACTGAATATAAAAAACCGTGTATCCACTTCTTCGTATCGCTAGCACATATCAATGATTTTTTTGCAACAGACGATATAAACGCCATACAAAAAACAAAGCTACTCCTAATATAAACAATAAAAATACAACAATCCCTAACCAGCCATTTGTCCCGTAAAAAAAACCGCTGACTGTACCTATCATACTTGACCCCATATAATAAAAGAATAAATACAATGAAGAGGCTTGTGATTTATGATCAGAAGCTACTTTACCTACCCATGCGCTACAAGTTGAATGTGCACCAAAAAATCCAATAATAATTAAAATCATTCCAAATAGCACAATCCAAGAAGATTGAATAAATGTAAGCAAGAAACCAAGAATCATAATAAAAATACTCAACGCTGCTGTAAAATATCTCGGTTTTTGATCACCCAATTTCCCAAAATACGATGAGCTATACGAACCAAAAATATAAAGTATATACATCCAGCCAAGTAACCATTTACTCCATTCAAATGGAGGCTCACTCAAATAAAAAGTTACATAATTAAAGAATGCAACAAACGCCCCCATAACAATAAACCCGAGTAAAAATACAAGTAATGTACATTCATTTTTCAAATGAAAAAGCATATATCCAAACATTTTTTTCACTTCTGCCTTTTCCTTATGAAAATGCTTAGATTTGGGCAGTGTTAAAAAGAAAATCATACAAGAAACTGTACTCAAAACAGTCATAACAAAGATGGATACACGCCAAGAACTAAAATCTGCAACCAGACTGGAAATCAAACGCCCGCTTAACCCACCTAAGGCAGTACCTCCAATATAAAACCCGGTAACTCTTCCTAAAATATTCGGATGAAATTCCTCCCCGATATATGCCAAAGCAATCGCTGGAATTCCTGCCAAACTAACTCCTAACAACATGCGAAAAACCAGTAAAATTTCAAAACTAGATGCAAACACAATACCTAATGAACAAAAGGTTACAAGAGCCATAGATACACCCATAAACGTTTTTCGGTCAATGCTTTCAGAAAAAAAACCGCTAACCAAAAGTCCGATAGCAAGTGATACAGAACCTACTGAAACTGCTAAACTTGCCCCTGTATGAGTCAAATCAAATTGCTCCATAAATTTCGGGAGCAGCGGCTGTACATTCCACAAATTTGCATATGTACAAAAACTCGCCAAAAATAATGCAATTGTTGTCTTACGAAATTGTATACTTCCCTTAGTAATATAAGACATCTTTTTCCACTCATTTCCTGTAAACATTTTGATACAGATTATAATAAATGATATCTTTTATTACGTCTAATGCATAATTTTTCTTGTTTTCATGTATAAATGTAATATAAAATAAAAAAGCATAAAATCATTTCAATAAAAAAGATCAACGATCAAAAATTAATTTAAGGAGGATTTGTACAGTTTTTGTAAGAAACATGTTAAATTTAATCCACCTCTGTTTTAAAATACTACAAACGCTGTGCAGCAAAAAACTATGGATATTGAACAATTGAAATATTTTCAAACACTCGCTGCTACCGAACATGTCACACAAGCTGCAGAAAATTTATGTATTTCACAGCCTGCCCTGTCGCGCTCACTTGCACGTCTTGAATTCCAATTAGGTGTTCCTCTATTTGATCGGGAAGGAAGACAATTAAAACTTAATCGTTACGGGCAAGATTTTTTACAACATGTAAATAAAATATTAAAAGAATATGATGCAGCAATAAGAAAAATTGACAGTATGATACATCCTGACAGTGGAGAAATATCACTCGGATTTCTCCACTCACTTGGCTCTGAGGTAATCCCGAAAATTATTGCATCATTTAAAAAGCAATATCCAAATGTAAAGTTTAATATACACCAAAATTCCTCTAAATCCTTGCTAGAAAAGCTCTCTAACGGGCAGTTAGATATTTGTCTTGTAACACCTATGCCTGGATTCTCAAAAATTGATTTCTCAATTTTATGGAAAGACGAATTGTTCTTAGCATTACCGCCCACACATCCGCTTGCCGAATTTCCAAGCATAAGCTTAGATCGATTAATTAATGAACCATTTATTTTCCAAAAAAAAGGAATGGGGCTTCGCGATCGAATGGATGTTTTATGTGCAGAAGCCAAATTTACACCAAATGTAGCGATGGAAGGCGAAGAAATTTTAACCGTACTTGGAATGGTTGCCGCAGGATTGGGCGTCACATTTGTACCTACAATTTCCGAATACAAAAGCTTTCACTTAAATTTTATACCACTTGAAAGTTTCAATGCATTTCGACTTGTTGGATTGGCTACAAAAAAAGGACATTATTTATCTCCTGCAGTTCTCCAATTTCAAAATTTTGTTTCTCAATACTTAAAAAAATATCCAGAACGCTTTCCTATTATCAATTAGTTCTGTTATATATTAGATCTTCTATAATTCTATAAAAATTTTTATAAAAAATAACGATTGATAGACATAGTTTTTACCTAGAAATCAATTATAACAATATATTTTCCCTAAAAAGCTATAAATTCTTCTTGTTTTTTTTAATTTCTGTTATATAATAGTATAGTGCATATGAGAAATGAGTAACCAAAAGATTTTTGTGTTCTTTCAGAATCCAAAAAACAGCACCAGATCATTTTTTCATTGGTAATCCAGTGAGCTTAAGGCAAATGATCAAATTTCGAAAAATTGCTTGCTTTCCGTAGCCTAGTTTATAAGTTTCTTCAAAATATATAAAAACTATTCACTATGAACCCGCTACAGAAATCAAGCAATTTTTAAGAGTTTTTTCATACTTGAACTTGTCTTTTGTCTCTCTATTACATGATATATTTTTCATAACAGGGGGTAATTACATGTCAGTATTAGCGACAACATGGGTTCAAAACTATGACCCGACAGGTAACATTTGGTTAAGTGCTCTTGTAGCCGTCATTCCTATTGTTTTTTTCTTCGTTGCACTAACCAAATTGAAAATGAAGGCAATCACTGCTGGGGCCATTACATTGCTGATTACAATGATATTGGCTGTATTATTTTATAAAATGCCAGTGAGTATGACACTCATTTCAGCTGTTTATGGAATGGGATACGGATTATTCCCGATTGCTTGGATTATAATTGCTGCTGTATTTCTTTATAAGATTACAGTCAATACTGGACAATTTAGCATTATCCGCTCAAGTATCGTTTCTATTACAGATGACCAACGTTTACAAGTTATTTTAATCGGATTTGCTTTTGGTTCTTTTTTGGAAGGTGCTGCAGGATTTGGTGCACCAGTCGCCATAACAGCCGCTTTATTGGTCGGTCTCGGATTTAATCCACTTTATGCCGCAGGACTTTGCTTAATCGCAAATACTGCTCCTGTCGCATTCGGAGCAATGGGTGTACCAATTTTAACAGCAGCCAATGTATCCGGAACAGATGCCAACCTAGTCGGTTCCATGGCTGGACATACATTGCCGATTCTTTCTGTCTTTGTTCCTTTTTTCCTTGTATTTTTAATGGATGGAATCAAAGGTGTAAAACAAACCTGGCCTGCTGTTCTTGTAGCCGGCGCTTCATTTGCCATAACACAATTTCTCACTTCTGCAATGCTTGGTCCAGTATTACCAGATATTACATCGGCCATCGTTTGTATTGTTGCATTAACCCTTTTCTTAAAAGTATGGAAGCCAAAAGAATCTTTTAAATTTGGAACGGATAAAGTAGCAGAAACAGCGGATACAACTACAGATCATGCAACATTAACATTTGGTCGTGTTGCCAAAGCATGGTCACCATTTATTTTATTAACAATAATCGTTATTTTATGGTCTCAAAATTGGTTTAAAGAATTTCTAGATCAAATCGGAAAATTTATTTTCGAAATTCCTGGACTACATAATTTAGTTGAAAAAGCAGCACCGCTTGTTGCTGAAAATGAACCATATGGTGCAACATTCACTTTGAATATTTTTAGTGCTGTCGGAACTGCAATACTGGTCACTGCACTAATTAGCATTGTAATTCTAGGAATGAATGGAAAACAATTAAAGAAAACCATTGCCGAAACCTATCATGAAGTAAAAATCCCAACTTTAACCATTGCAATCGTATTAGGATTTGCTTATGTTTGTAACTATTCTGGACTTTCAGCAACACTTGCACTTGCGTTATCAGAAACTGGTAAATTCTTTGTATTTTTATCTCCTATTTTAGGATGGCTTGGTGTATTTTTAACTGGATCTGACACAAGTGCCAATGCGTTATTTGGAAATCTACAGGCAATCACTGCCGCAAAAATTGGGGTGGATCCGATTTTACTCGTTTCTGCAAACTCAGTCGGTGGTGTTTGTGGCAAAATGATTTCACCACAATCCATTGCCATCGCATGCGCTGCAGTTGGACTGGTTGGTCGGGAATCTGAACTCTTTAAATTCACGGTTAAATACAGTATTATGTTTGTTCTAATTGTCTGCTGTATTACAGCAATTCAAGGGCTATGGTTAACCGGATGGATTCCAACTGAATTCCCTTTATTTGGGAACTAAAACAATAAAACATATAAAATAAAGAGAAATATACACAAAACCAAAAAATGGTTTTGCGTATATTTCTCTTCTTTAATAACTTTGAATTTTTTCATGATGTTGACTAGAGCAGTTAACAATACAAATTTTTACCGAAATTAATGAGAAAAACTATTTTTTTATTCAACAACCAATTCATTAGAAATTTTTTATTTATTAGATTTTTATAATAAATATTCTATCCGATAAACATGCCTACAATCTGCACTTACTCAAAAGCGCATCCTCTTTCTTAATTTTTACATCCCAATCCCCGATTTGCAAAAAGATATTGGATTAAATATTTTCTCATATCACATAGCAAATAAGAAGGCTTTTTTGATTTAATCTTTAGAGACTTTATCTTAACGAAGAGATGTGTACGTACTCTTCTTTTGATACAAAACAAACGCTTAGCAAGAAAATAAAAGAGCCTATTCATTTTATATCCGTATAAAAGGTATGAATTTGTTCAAGAAATCCATTGGATATATGCTGAAAAAGAATATCAATGACTCAAGCATTTCTAGCTGTAGATCTTATATTTCTTTTTTTAAACTTCTTTTCGATCAGCAAAATATCAATAAATAAATGATTTTCCAATGATAGGATGTTAAACTTGTCCGCCATAAAAAGTCTCATATGTAAAATATGATATGAAATATAAAGGAGTAAGATTCTAACTTACCAGGACAAAAACTTTTGCAACCATGTTAAAAAATGATATGAAAAACGCATTTATTTTATCATAGTTAAATCAAAGGTTTAAATAATAAAATGAAAGGAATTAAACGTACTTCATTTGGTTGGCAAAACTTTTCACCTTATTTGATCTTCTCTTCAAATACAAAAACTATCGGTGAGAACTTTTCCCACCGATAGTGACGTTTTATTTCATTGAAATGCCTTATTACCCACATAATTGAATAAAAAATCAAAAATTCAATCTTTAGATATACAACACTACATGATGATCCGATCAAATAAAATTTTACTCTAATGGATTTAATTTTTTTCGCTCCTTTTGATATTTCCGTGTCTCTCTTGCCACAACACCAGAAAGCAAAAGTAAAGCCACTAGATTTGGAATTGCCATCAGCCCATTTGCCAAATCGGCAATTAACCAAATGAAATCCAAGGTTAAAAATCCGCCCATAAAAACAGAAATAATAAACAAAATTCGATAAGGTAAAATTCCTTTATTACCGAATAAGAAAACTGTACATCTTTCTCCATAGTAATTCCAACCCAAAATAGTTGTAAAAGCAAATAAAGCCAGGCAAATCATTAATAAAATTGGTCCCCAAGAAGACAAAACCGTTGCAAAAGCTGCCTGTGTCATCGCAGCTCCTTCTAATTCCCCAGTCGGACCGCCAGACCATAACCCTGTAATCACTAAAGTTAAACCGGTTAATGTACAAATAATGATACTATCAATAAATGTACCGGTCATCGAAATCAATCCTTGCTCACCTGGCGAATTGGTTTTTGCAGCGGCAGAGGCAATCGGTGCACTACCAAGACCTGCTTCATTGGAAAAAACACCACGAGCAAACCCATACTGAATCGCCATAGCTACCGTTGCACCCAAAAATCCACCAGTTGCAGCAACCGGATGAAACGCAGATTCCCAAATCAGCGATACAGTTGCAGGAATTTTATCAAAATTCACAATCAAAATCACTAAGCAAATTAATATATATAAAATTGCCATAAATGGGACAATTTTCGAAGTTACTTTGGAAATACTTTTCAACCCACCAATAACAACCAGTGTAACTAGCACGCTGACAATCAATGCTGAAATCCATTTCGGAATTTCAGTAACGGTGTAAATGCTATCAGTGATTGAATTTACCTGAGTCATTGTTCCAATTCCTAACAGTGCTGCCGCAACCGCACTGATGGCAAAGAAAATCGCCAATGGCCTAAATTTTTCCCCGAGTCCCTGAGTAATATAATACATAGGACCACCTGAAACAACTCCATTTTCATCAATCTTACGATATTTAATGGCCAAGACACCTTCTGTATATTTTGTTGCCATACCGAAAAATGCTGCAACCATCAACCAAAATAATGCACCTGGTCCACCAGTCTCCACTGCCGTTGCAACACCTACAATATTCCCTGTTCCGATCGTTGCTGCCAATGCTGTGCATAATGCCGCAAAACTTGTAATTTCACCAGATCCACGATTTTGTGCTTTAAAAATCAGCTTAAAAGCCAATGGCAAACGAAAAACTTGAATTAATCCTAACCGTATCGTTAAGAAAATTCCTGTTCCAACCAATAAAATCAAAGTTGGTGGTCCCCATATGATATTGTTGTTAATCCACTGTAAAATCTCTATAAATGCTTCCATGTCTCTCTTCCTTTTCTATGATTGGTTTAGGGCAATAAAAAGAGACAAATTGAAACAATGTCATGGAAAATAACAAAAGCCGTACCATAATTTGGAAACGGCTCTGGAATTCATACATGACATATAAGCTTTTAAAGTAAGATCCTCATCATACATCATAAAAAGCTCTGTCTCTGTCCTTTTGCCTGAGAGTTTGAGCGATGATCTGCTTTGCCCCTTCGGCGCCCTTAAAATAAGAGTCTCTCCAGAGTCCCGTCCATTTTTCAGTCCTACGATATTTCGTACCTGAGAGCGTTACTCCTTCGGTGAATCAGACATCTCTGATTACTCTTCTGAAAAATTTCATTCGGATTGTTTTTTACGAGTATATGACATCTTTTAGAATAAATCAATACAAAATAAATATTACTATGTATTCTGAAATTATCTTTTTATTAAAAAGGAATATTTTTCTACCTTTTTCACTGATAAAAAATTTACATCCTGCAAAAAATAAAAAGCAGAAAAGGAGGAATGAATAGAATATGACACCAAAAGAATTGCTTTATATTCAAGATGCACTTGGACACGAACAAACCTTGGAAAAAATTTGTCAATTTACATCTGAGCAAGTTACAGCACAAGATCTAAAACCTTATTTAACGCAGTTAGCAACAAAGCATAAAGAAATTTTCAATCAATTTTTTCAAGTACTTGGATAGGAGAGAGGATTTATGGATGACAAACTCTATATGGAAAATATTTTAAACTTATGTAAAGGCATTGCAGACTTATATTTGCATGGTACACTTGAAGCATCTACCCCTGAAATTCGTACCGTATTTCATCAAGCCTTATGTGAAACGTTAAGCATACAGAGCGATCTATATGGAAAAATGTCCCAAAAAGGATGGTATCCAGTTCAACAAGTTGAAGCAGAAAAAATTCAACAAGTAAAACAAAAATATTCAACCAGTACCCCATAAAACTAAAATAAAAAAGGCAGTGATGATGAAAAACATGATTTTCTTATTCCTTATGAAAATCATCCACATCAAACACATGCCTTTTACTTTTTATCGTCCTCATAGATTTCAACAATCGTTTTAGATTCTTTTTGATTGCCATATTGATCAATTTCATAATATGTCGTTACACCAGATGCATGTCCACTCTTTTTCAGTTTTGACTTACCAAACAGTTTTTGTAAAAATCGTGATTTTTGGTAAATATAGAAAATCCCATATAGCACAAGCATAGCCAATAAAAATGGGAATAAAATTGACAGACCAAGCGCAATTAAACCGACAAATGCACTAAGTACCAAAACGATAACGATAATCATCAAAAATGCGCGAAGCATTCTTTCCATGCATATCCCTCATTTCTTCGTATAGTTTTATTTTATCATAGTAAAGATTATATGACAAAAAATATATAGATGATAAAAAAATCTATACTCTCCATTGCACCCTTTTAAAGAATTTGAGATAATTAATTAAGAAATTTTAATTGCAAAACATGAAGATGAACGAATAAGGAGTTAGATATGGCATCAAAAAATTTAAGTATGGTTGGGCATTTAGATGAAATTAGAAAAAGACTGATTTTTACACTGATCTTTTTTGTGATCATATTTTTTATTGCTTTTATGTATGTTGAAGAAATTTATGCATTTTTAATTAAAGATCTAGGAACAAAATTGGCAGTATTAGGTCCTGGTGAAATTTTATGGGCATATTTTACCATCGCTGGTCTGGTTTCGCTTGCTATTACAATTCCGCTCTTACTGTATCAAATTTGGGCCTTTGTTGCACCAGCATTGCGAAAAAAAGAAAAGCATACCATTGGATTTTATTTTCCTGTTCTTTTCATATTGTTTTGCTGTGGCATCGTATTTGGTTACTTCGTCATTATGCCAACTTTATTGGAATTCATTCAAAATTTGGGCAGCGGAATGTTTATTGAAGTGTTCACCATGCAGAAATATTTTTCATTTGTGTTGACCATTACATTGCCGTTTGGGATCTTATTCATGATGCCCGCAATTTCCATGATGCTTACATCCATTGGAATCATTACACCGGCAATTTTGATTACATATCGTAAATATGCATTTTTTATTTTGGTATGTATTTCAGCTCTGATTTCTCCACCAGATTTTCTATCACAATTTGTAGTGCTTATACCACTCGTATTCATTTATGAAATCAGTATCCTTACCGCAAAATTTTCGTATCGAAAAGTTGTGCGTTCTAGCGTCTATGAATCGGAACATACGGATTCATAGATTATAATAGAAGTTGGAACAAACCCTCATCCTATTTCATCAAAGAGTATCTTGAAATAATAAAGCACATTAAAATAAAAAAACGAATGGGTGTAAAATTTCATCAAGGTTTTACACCCATTTGTTTTTTTAAGTAAGATCCTTTTGTCCCATTCTCTTTATAAATCATTAACCATCAATATTACTTTCCATTTTAAATATTTTTCAAAACAAATTATCATACTCATATAATTTTATTTCCATTGATACTGATCATTCAAAATATCCTTTATTTCTTCTAATAAAAAATTATACATATAAAAAAGTCATCTACTCTTTTATAAATAATATTAGAAATCCCTTGAAATCCTTCTTTTTTGCATATTTTTTCAACTTCTTTTTAAACTTGAGGCACTGATTTTCAAATTATTTACCTCCGCTTATTCACAATATCCTACAATACGAATATTAAATTCCTCTAATTATTTATTCATAATTTTATAAAATTTCATATAATTATTTGTAGGGAAATATTCAAAATAAATTTCTACAAAGAAAAATAGAAATTCATGTTGCGGGTATACTTCTTGAAATTTCTTAGCCTCTATATATCCAAGATATGCATTTAGTTTATCTTGTATATAGTAACAAATGTTCTCCTTCGTTTTTCAAATAGTCGGAAATCATAAATACAAGTCCCTGTTATCCTCACCTATCCCCATACCATCAGATGTTGTTGTACCACTCTTACTACCTGTTTTTGACTGATTTTCTTTATTCTTATCAGGTTTTGGCTTGTCTTCCTGTGTAAACCGCTTCCAAACGGT
>CAJFEE010000029.1 GCA_904373265.1 Candidatus Harrysmithiimonas galli
TATCGACAAACAGCAGGCTATGATTAGGCAGCAGCAGGAGCTTGTGCAGGAAATCAGAGATGCTATCAACGAAATTGTCTGCGGCGTGGAATACGATGACGAGTTTTATAAGCACATTTTAGATAAGATGGTTGTCAATGACAAGGACAACATTGATGTATATCTGAATTTGCTTCCTATGAAATGGAGCTATACGGTTGCAAAAGCATCAAAAAAAGCGTTAGCCCCTGAAAGGAACATTTCAGGGGCTTCTGTACCAAATGAAGAAGTGCATCATTTCTATCGCAAATGAAATGAGGTGGATTTTGGTACACTACTATTGTCCCCAAACCGATAGAAATCATTTTTATAAAGGAAATAAATGTTATGTGCCAAGGGGAAAATCTTTTTGAGCTCTTTGGATAGCAAAACATGCGGTATGTTGTTTTTTCTATCAGCATACCGTTGTTTGTTGTTAAAGTCTTGTTTATGGTCTGCTTTCTTTCCTTTTATAAAGGCTGATGTATCAAATTTTCTAGGGTATTTGAAAGAAAAATGGTTTAATGATATTTGGTTGGTGTACAAATGTAACATGATAGAAATAGAAAATTTTGGTGTAGTTGTCGTTAGGAAAAAATAGATAAGGAATGAGTCAAAAGAAGATTGGACAGCAGTCCAGTTATCTTTGTTTGATAAAGTAGATTCATTTTCTAAAAAAGTGGATGAAAAAAATCATTTATTTAGAATTTTATAAATAAAAGTGCTCCAAAAAGAAAATGATTCTTAGAAATTGTTTAAGTTTGGGTTAGTAATAAAGATAGGGTTACAAAGCAAATTATCGATTTACATGGGTAGTTGTTTTTGATAACTTAAGATAAAAGAACATAGATAAAATTAGCAAAAGCTTCTTTAAAGATACTTGTTTTTTTAAGTAAGTTGAAAACTTATCATGAAATGCTAGGTTGGCTTGGCATTTTTTCATGGGTATTTTTTCAATATAGAGATTTAGGGAAAATGAATTTGAACTGGGATTTTTTGTCAATAAATCATTTTTTGAATCAATTTTTAAAAAAAATTAGGGTAGATATCTTGAATTTTCTTTTTTGTATCTGGAATTTGGGTAGGATAAAATATAGATGATATGTTTAATAAGAAAAGTTTGGGTTGACAGCAATCCATACAGAGTAATTTTACTGCTGTTTGTATGAGAAAAATTTAATGAAAACCATTTGTAAAAAAATGGAAACATATAGTAATATTTACAGAGAGAAAAAGAGTATAAAATAAGGTTATGTCAAAGGAAATATATTAAGGGAAAGAATAAAAATGAAAATAAAAGATCATCATTATATAAAAGGAATTGACGGTTTAAGAGCATTTGCTGTTTTTGCCGTTATTATGTATCACTTGGGCTTCCAATGGAGTGAAGGGGGCTTTTTTGGTGTTACGGTATTTTTTGTCATTTCAGGTTTTTTAATTACATGGTTGCTAATGAATGAGTACTATTTAAATGGAAAAATACGTTTAGGTATGTTTTGGTTGCGAAGATTGAGACGTTTGCTTCCTGCCTTATTTACAGTATTGTTCTCAATTACAGGTTATGTATTTTTGTTTCGCCCAGATTTGATAGATAATTTAAAGGAAGATTTTATTGCAGCTGCGTTGTATGTTAGCAATTGGTGGTATATTTTTGAAAACCAGTCTTATTTTGAATCATTTCAATCGCAAAATTTATTGACACATTTATGGTCTTTGGCGATTGAAGAACAGTTTTATCTGATCTGGCCATTGATTTTAATTTTTCTATTTGCTTATCGAATTCAGTTGAGAAAAATTGGCTGGTTTATTTTGTTTTTGGCGATTGTTTCTGCTGGTTTGATGATGTTTTTGTATCAGCCAGTTGCATTGGATCGTGTATATTACGGAACGGATACAAGAGCATTTTCCTTGTTGCTTGGGGCGATGCTGGCCGTTTTCTGCTCATCCGACCAAAGATTTTCAAATCAAATTTCAGGATTTGCCCGTTTTATTTTACATAGTTTCTTTCTTTTATCTTTTTTGGGTTTGATTGTGATGTGTGTGTTTGTTTCTGAATATAGTCCATTTGTTTATTATGGTGGTATGGTACTTGTATCGGTTTTAACTATGATTCTAATTTTTTGTATACTGCATCCAGCCAATCGACTCAAAAAGATTTTTGAGTGGGCACCGTTTGTTTGGTTGGGAAAACGCTCCTATTCTTTATATTTATGGCATTTTCCAATTATTGTTTTAACAACACCGAAAGTTCATACTGCCGGAATGGATTGGAAACTTGTTTTGTTTCAAATTGGGTTGACCTTGGTTTTAACAGAGTTGACCTATCAATTGATTGAACACCCGATTCAGCGAGGCTATTTCTTTAAAAATATAAAGGGAAATCTTCGGATCAGTGGAGTCATCGGTGCAACTTTGTTTTTCATGATTGGCGCTTTTTCGACCTATGGTTTGATTTTTGCATCCATTTATCCAGTAGGTACCAATGAAATCAATCCGTCATCTTCGGTTCAAGGTATCACTGTAAAAGACAAATCTGATCAAGATGATTCAACCATTGTACAGGAGAATTCGTCGCCTAATGCAACTTCAAAAAACAATCAGAATGAGGAACAAGGTTCTATATCAGAGCCAACTGATGATCCCAATTTGCAACCTGTACAGAAACCTTATGTTGATCCCAAAAATGATCGAATAACTTTTATTGGGGATTCCATTATCATTAACGTAGATACCTATATTCATAAATATTTTAAAAAAGCAGTTGTGGATGGAAAAGTCGGTCGTCAAATGTGGGATTTAGCCGAGGTAATTTCCCGTTTGAAAAAAGAAAATAAATTCGGTGATGTACTTGTCTTAAGTTTGGGTACAAATGGTGCTTTTCGAGTTAATCAGCTACAAAGTTTAATCGATGAATTAAAGGATATGAAGCAAATTGTTTTGGTCAACACACGTGTACCAAGAAAATGGGAAACAACAGTGAATCGAGCGTTCCGTACCATTCAAAAAAACAATCCGGAAATTATTCTTGTTGATTGGTACACGGCCAGTTCTGGTCATGATGAATATTTTGTTTCAGATGGTGTGCATTTAACAAAAGAGGGTGCCCAAGTTTATGCCAATTTAATTTACCGTGAAATTATGAAAAAGAAAGTAGATGTTTCTTCTTAAGCCTATTAGATCATAGCCAAACAAGGCAGTTGGAAAAGCTGTATTTTGTTTTTGGCGTGATCTGTTTTTTTTATCATAATAAAAAATTTATTTTGAAGATATTGTATTTTTTGTTTTTGGATTTCAAATATACGACAACCCTTACCCATTTTATCGAGTCACATAAATCCTTGTGTATCAAAGTATTTTAGACCATCAAGTTTTTACAACCAACCACCGATTTTCCTGTATTTTGGTCATTTGGTTACATAAAAAACTTCTGTGTCAAGTTAGGGGTTTGATTTCATCTTCTAAAGTTTGTTGAAGACAAGCGATAATATTGTTGAGCTTTTCATTTTTCTTTTCTATTTCATTTCTTCTTTATGTCTCTTACCATCATTTTTATACATGCTTTATATTGTGCGTCCGTTATTCCTCTACTTTCCATTTTTTTTCACCTCTTTATTTCAAAAGTCTTATCCCTTTTGATAATCATATTTATTGATGTTATGAAATCAAGGGATGTTTAAAGTTTTATCAATCAAGTTTATAACAAATTCATTCATAGACATATTTTTTACAAATATTTTTCTTTCTTTTTTCAACTATTATGTATAGATGGTTCTATTTTTTATTGTACTTCCAAGCCACTTTCTTTTGAGATTCTGAATACGAAAAAAATACCTCCTTTGTTTTTTTATAGTATGGTTCTGTTTAATATGAATAAAAATATATTTTCATAAAAAATATAACAATTTTTGTAGACGTTTCATTAAGTTGTGCTGGTAAGATACTCCAAGTAAAGTAAATAAGTCTGTCTGTAATTTTTACAGAATAAATCAGTAAAATTTTTGGTTATTGATTTCTTTGATTTGTACTTTTGTTCTAGACCTTTTGTTTTTTAAAGCCTTGATTTTCTGTTTGAATATTTCACATCTCTTTTTGTTGCTTCATAAGATAAAATGTGAAGAACATGGGGGATGTATATGGAGCTGAAAATCGGAGATTTGGTTGAGCGTATTTCATATGGCCGGGATATTGTTTTTCGGGTGAAAGAAATTAAAGATCGAAATATGATTATAATGGTCGGTGAGGAGTTGCGTCTGATTGCGGATGCTCCTTATGATGACTTGGTTTTGGTAGATGCACGAGCATGGTCGTTATATACTGCAGAGTCGGAACAAAAGAAAAACGATGTGTACCAATTGTTTTTACAGGATTATGATTTGACACGCGAAAAACAGGCGTATGAGGCAACCGGTGGCTATCGTTCGCAAGTGAGTTACTTTCAAATTCCTGGTAGGGTTTTGCATATAGATGGTGATCCGATTTATTTAAAAAAATGTATTCATTTGTATAAGAAGCTAGGTGTCCCAGTTCAAGGCTATCATTGTAAAGAATCGGATTTGCCAGAGCATGTCCCAGAATTGATTGATTATGTCAAACCAGATATTTTGGTTTTAACTGGACATGATGCGTTTATGAATGGGAAGGGTTCTGTATCTGATGTGCATGCATACCGCAATTCTCGCTATTTTATTGATGCTGTGCAGAATGCCAGACAAAAGCAGCCACATTTGGATCAGCTTGTTATTTTTGCTGGAGCTTGTCAATCACATTTTGAAGCCATTATTCATGCAGGTGCCAATTATGCCAGTTCACCAACACGCGTGAATATTCATGCGTTAGATCCAGTTTATGTGGTCGGGAAAATTAGTTTGACATCGTTTATGGAACGCGTCAACGTGTGGGATGTTGTTCGCAACACATTGACTGGTGAAAAAGGAATCGGCGGTGTCGAAACAAAAGGTCTGTTAAGAATTGGTCTGCCTTATCAGCCATTGGACTAATTAGAAACGGAAATGTTGATTTGTATCTAAAATAAAAGATACAAATCAAACATTTTCGTTTTTTACATATTCCAGTGTTTTTTGGTGCATAGTAAAAAAAGGAAGAAAAGATTCATCACTTATGTGAAAGAAAGGGTGTTTCTGATTTGCAAAAAAATATTGAGGAAATTAAACGGGATCTTGAACCGAATTTGGGTCGAAAGCTGCATGTTACAGCAAATGGGGGCAGAAGAAAGACCATTGAACGAAAAGGCATACTTGCCGGTGTTTATCCGTCAGTATTTGTAATTGAATTGGCTGAAGAGTACTGTACATCTGAACGGCTTTCTTTTAGTTATGCGGATGTACTGACTGAAAATGTTGTTTTGGAGTTTGAAGAATTGTGACCATTATAAGTAAATTTACGCATAATGATAAGCCAAGCCTTTGTTGGTTTGGTTTATTTTCATGGAAGTCTGCATAAATCTTGTATGTATTGAAGAGTTGGTAGATTTCAGGAGGGGTTAGGAAAAGACAAAAGAGAGTACTTGTATTTTCAAACCAACTTTGTGAACGATGAAGCTGTTTTTTACCTTCATATGCATTTTGAAACTTTTTCAATAAACTGAAAGCAATTTTTGTGGCGTTTTGTCGGTGTTTGGTTTTCAGTTGATTGGAATTCTACTTTACAACGGGTACTTGAAATACCATTTTATTTTTCCTTGTTTTATAGTGAATCCATATGTTCTTTCTCTTAATTTAACATAAAATTTCTACTCTTCTTATTTAATACTGATTAAATTGTGCGTATCTTTAAATCTATAATAGGACTTTTTATTGCATGTACGATTGGGTTTTCATATAAAAATAAATTTAAAGATTGATAAAATAAAATTATAAATATGAGTATAATTTTTACGATCATCGTTTTTTATGAAAAACCGCCTATTGCATGGATAAAACAATCTGGACAATGATTTAATTATTCAGAAACGATTTGGTAGGAAAAAAGAATTGGCTCATGATAGAAAAATATTATGGGAAGTTATTTTAGATATAATCAAATGATAAAAAATTCAAACCATCATTTAACCAAATAAGAAGAGCTTTGGATTCTATGAAAATTAATTCGATTTTTGATCCCAAAAATGAAAAGTATATCATTTTAAAAATAAAAGACTTAGTGAATTGGAGACTCAAAAAGTAGTCATAAAAAGTTATTTTTTGCATATCAGATACAAATGTATTTTTTTATGTTCACCAATTTGGTATAGCCGATTAAAGCATTAAAATCTTATTTTAAAAGTATTTAACTATGATTTAGATATTTTTAGAAATTCAAGGCTATTTCTTGAATATGATTTAAACGTGATTGCAATATGATTTTAAAAAATATTAGAAGGAATCATTTATGTTGTATAATGCTCTTACAAGAAAAAAGTAGTTTGGTGCGTGCTGCTTGGCTAGTTGTTTTTCAAGTATATAGGAAATTTCATATTATCAAAGATATTATAATTTTTATATGGCATACTTTGGAGATTAGGAACAGTCTATCATTCATTTGATGGAAATTTTTCTTAGATTGCTTTTGAAGGAGCACACTTAGATTTGGATGAATTTATAGTATTTACTAGGATGTATCTGAAAACAAAAGTTGCACAAATCTTTGTTTAATATATAATTAAAGAAGAATGAAAAAATCAGAAAATGGAAGCAAAAGATATGTTTTTAAAAAAAAAAGCTAAGATAGGAAGAGCATCCAAAATCACAGACTTATGTTGAACACAGTATTGTAGATTACGAGAAATGGAGCAGTCTAAAAGATATTTCCAAACGCTATGTTACATAGAACACTGTGTATAGCTGTTTTTATAAATGGCATGATAATGGTACTTTTTTGAATGCCTAAATTACGATATTGATTTTGAAAATCTTTGCATTGGTAGCAATTATAACGACTTATCTGTAAAATGTAGGTATAAAAAAGGGCTGTAAATGCTGATAATAATCAGTTATTGGAAAAAAACCAAGGTGGGTAAAATCACTGAAATTTATGATGTCATAAGTGGTTTAAATAATTCTGTCTGTTTTTTTACTGAGTGGTAGTCATATATATGCTTTTGTTGTTATTGTTGATCTATTTGAAATGGGTATTTTGGCGATCACATAGTTGTTGATAAAGTCTACGGAACAAATAAAATTTGCAAATATATTGGAAGTCGAAATGAAAATATAACTTACTTCCCAAAAGCGTCATATTGATCTATGGTACTGCATTTTTGAATGGATAAGGCATGTAATTTAGAGGATTTTTTCAATAAACTGAAATCATTTAGAAGAGTTACAACTCGTTATGATCAGTTAGATTTGGTTTTTGGCTTTTGTTTATCATCGTACCATTATGGTGCGTCTTCAGATACATCCTAGATTATCTTTAATCAATAAAAATTTTGGAGGGTTAAACATGAGAAAAGATTCTTCTAAATGTCCTATTGATACAACCTTAGACTCTATTTGTGGGAAATGGAAAACTTCAATTTTATTGCATCTTACATATGAGGAACCTTTAAGATTTAGTGATTTACAAAAACGCATTTCTGATATTACACAACGCATGTTGACTTTACAGCTTAGAGAATTAGAAAAAAACGATATTATTGAGCGGCATGTTTACCCTGAGGTTCCTCCACGTGTGGAGTATTCAATCAGTGAATATGGGAAAACACTTATTCCAATTTTAGCTGCCATGCGTGAATGGGGGGAAAATCACAGAAAACGTATGCAGCAAAAAGAAAGCAATTAAACAAAAATAAGCACATAGAAATATGAAATATGTGAACATTTCTATGTGCGATTTTTATTTTTTACTTCTTTTGTACATTTTAATCCATCTGTTTTTTCTTAAACACTTTTTTCCAAACCAATGTATCTAAACCGTAGTATTGTGTACCTCTCCAACCCAGTAATAAAATAATTGCAATGGCAACATAGCTTGGATTTGAGCTAATGACACCTGCCCATAAGAAGTTTAGATTCATAAGCAAACTTCCTACCAAAGCTGGAATGGTTAAAAATCCTAAAATCAATGCCAATCCAACTAAAAGCTCTCCTACTGGAATAAGGAAATTGATAAAACCAGACATGGGTAGGATAACGTTTTCAATAAATGCTTTATACCATTCTGGCGATACTTCATTGGCAAGTACACCATTTAAAAATCCTGTGGAATCAAAGCCCTTTGTTATTTTCTCAATTCCATGTGTCATCCAATCAATACCAAACCAAACACGAGCAATTGCCCAAATAACATTTGTGTATTTATTAAACAAATATGACATTTTGCCAACTTCCTTTCTGTTTAAAATTAAAATATTATTTGTTTTATCGACCGGTCTAAATGATAATAATTCTCATATGCACAAGATAAGTATATAATGATTTCGGCTCAATAAAAAGAAGGCACATTTTTTTTCGTCAGTATCAAAAAGTATACTTTTAGTGGTGTGTTTTCAGATACACCCTAATACATGTATTGTTGCGTTCGCTTTATAAACGATACAGAACTTATAAAAAGCGACATTGTCAAATACTTGCATTTACAAGAAATCATATGTTTTTCAACAAAAGAGCCCTATGTTTTACATATAAAAATATGATATTTCTTTCCTAATCTTAAATAAAGTAAAGAAAGCCAATTGATTTGGATATGAAATTTGACAAGCATGTAGAAGATATGCTAACATTCATTATGTATTATGGAGGAATACCCAAGTCCGGCTGAAGGGATCGGTCTTGAAAACCGACAGGGGTGTGAAAGCCCGCGGGGGTTCGAATCCCTCTTCCTCCGCCATACTAGAGAATACAGAGACTGTCTACAAAAGGTTTGGCAGTCTCTTTTTTATATTGTTAAAGTGGAAGATATATTTTGATTGATCATTTCAATTTTCAATTTTTCTAAATTGAGTTCACTAATGTTTATCCGAATCTTTGTAAGGAAAAAATGAAATAAAAAAGGTTGTTTTTGTACTTGTTTTGTGTCTGTTTGTTATTTTTGGTAAAAATTTGAGGTGACTTGGTATGAGAATTCTTGTTGATGGCGATGGCTGCCCTGTCAACAAGCAAATTGAAGAGTTGGCAAAAGAAAGAAAAATTCCCGTTTTTATTTTTATTGATACAAGCCATATTATGGAATCTGATTACTGTGGTATTATACAAGTTTCAAAAGGGGCAGATAGTGTTGACTTTGCTTTGATCAATCAAGCGAGACATAAAGATATCGTTGTAACTGGGGATTATGGACTGGCAACGATGGCCTTAGCCAAACAGTGCATTGTAATCAATTTTCGAGGAAAGCACTATACAAATCAGAATATTGAATCCTTTCTTTTTGAGCGACATTTGTCAAAAAAGATGCGCCGCAATGGGATTTATAAAGGAAATATGAAAAAAAGAACGAAGGCGGATGACTTATATTTTAAAGAATCCTTAAAAAATATACTGGATCAATCGGTTTAATAAATTTGGTTATATAAAGGTTTTCTTTGGCTTTGAATCCATTGTTTTGTAGGGATAACAGTGCTGTGAAACACATGTAAAAACATTGCATCTGTAAAATCTTTTTGCAATGGTCCTGGGCAGGCATAAGCATCAATTGGTGTGACCAATTGAAATCCACGCATATAGGCGTCATTTGCTGTAAATAAAACACAAATATGTCCAGCAATGCCTGTTAAAATGAGTTGTTCGATTTTTAATTGAGCAAGATATGTTTCCAATTCAGTTTGAAAAAATGCAGAAAATTTTTTTTTGAAAAGAAAAATATCCTGTATATTTGGTTTCAGTTGTTCAATCATTTGAAAATTGCTTTTGGTTGTCATCTTTTGTAAAAATGTTGGTATCGAAAGAGAGTCTTGAAATGGATTGTCATTGATATAAATAATTGGAAACCGATTGGCTTTGGCGAATTTTTTTAAAAGCAAGATGGACGGAATCATTTTTTCCGTTGCATCTTTTAGTTCATCACCTTTTACAAATTGGAAGTCGTTGAATATATCAATAATTAGTAAAGCTGTGCGCATATTGATTCCTCCGATATAAAGAAAGCTGCAAATTAATATGACCGATTTGCGTTGGAAATATACATAAAAAGGGGATACAAATAAATGAATATGGATGAATACTATATGCATCTGGCAATTTTGGAGGCAAAAAAGGGACTGCAATTTTCTGAAGTACCGATTGGTGCCATTGTTGTGTATAATCATCAAGTAATTGGCAGAGGATATAATACAAGAGAAAATTTGCAAACGTCAACTGGGCATGCGGAAATGATGGCAATTGAAGAAGCTTGTAAAAATTTTGGTTCGTGGCGTTTGGAAAATACAATATTATATGTTACTTTGGAACCTTGTCCAATGTGCGCTGGCGCCATTATGCTTTCCAGAATTTCTAGGGTTGTCTACGGTGCAAAAGATCCCAAGGGTGGATGTGCTGGTTCCATCTTTAATCTTTTGAATGAGCCGCGGTTTAATCATCGCTGCGAAGTGAATGGCGGTGTCATGGAGGAAGTTTGTGCCAGACTCTTGCAATCCTTTTTCCATTCTTTGCGTCAAAAGAAAAAACGTCCGAATGGAAATGACTTTTGACCAAAAAGTTTGCTTAGTTATAAGCAGACGAGTTTTGGATGAGGTCAAAATAAAATTTATCTGAAAAAAGGTAAAGGCATAGACTGTTTTTTGTCAGTTGACTTTGTTTTTAATTTTTCAATAATATTTATTAGGAAAAATGAGAGATTCTGATTGGTGGTTTTTTATTTTTATTAAGAGCTGACCTGTAAAATAAAAATATTTTCACCGATTAATTTTTCGGTGAAAACGTTTGAATGTATTAACTTGATAAGAACTGGTTCATCCTTTTTTATAAAATAACCAATTATTTCAACTTTTTTATAAATGATCATCAGTATAAATTTTTTCTCCTTTCCATATTGATAGGAATTGATATGAAATCAATGAATCATTAACGATTTTTTAAAACATTGTTATCAATTTATTGATAATTAAAAAATAATTCAATATCAAGTATTGGCGCTGCAAACTGACAAAGGGGGATTTGTTGAAAATTTTGCTGCAAGTTATGGTATCATTGGGTATAAAAAGAGAAAATTGAAATGATAGAAAAGATCATTTCCTAATTTGAATCGACGAAAATTTTATGCGTAATACAAATAAAATGGTTGGAATAAAAAGATTTATGCCAAAGCAAAATCTAATTTTATTTAAATATTTCTTTGACTAAAATATCTATAAAGCAAAGGATTGGTTTGCACTTTCTTAAAAAACATATTTCTCTCTTTGATTTTTTAATTTGAAGCGTTTTTATCTCAGTCCTTTGTTCGTTGCTCCCATGCTTAAACAATGAAAATGACTTTACTTATTGAGGGAAAAATATTATACTTAACATGCGTTTATAAAAAGCTTTTTTCTTGAAAATGAACGGGAGTTTTACTTTGTTATGAAGCATACAAATTCACGATGAAACGGAAGCTTTTACAATAGAAGCCCATGAACCATGTCAGGTCCGGAAGGAAGCAGCATTAAGTGGTCAACTTTTATGTGTAGCAGGCTGAAGCGGAGTGTTTTTGTATGTTTCATAATGAAGTCAAAGCAAACGGATGATTCGCTCGTATGAGCGCTTTTTTTATAGGATAAAGAAAGGGTGGTTTTTGATGTATCAAGCTTTGTATCGGACATATCGACCACAGATGTTTCAGGATGTAGTTGGACAGCAGGTGATCACCCAGACACTGCAAAATGCTTTATTGCATCAAAAAGTGTCCCATGCTTATTTATTTTCAGGTCCACGTGGAACTGGAAAAACAAGTATCGCCAAAATTTTTGCCAAGGCAATCAATTGCGAAAGTAGAAATGGTGCTGAGCCATGCAATGCTTGTGAAATTTGTCGTGGTATTACGGATGGTTCTTTAGATGATGTTTTAGAGATTGATGCAGCGTCTAATAATGGTGTAGATGAAATTCGGGAACTTCGGGAGAAAGTAAAATATGCACCGACACTTGGAAAGTATAAAGTTTATATTATTGATGAAGTACATATGCTCTCAACAGGTGCTTTTAATGCATTATTAAAAACATTGGAGGAACCACCAAAACATGTGATATTTATTTTGGCAACAACTGAGCCACATAAAATTCCTTTGACCATTATTTCCCGTACTCAGCGTTTTGATTTTAAAAAGGTGGATGAAGCTTCTATGCTGCGCCGAATGAAACAAATTGTCAAGATCGAACAATTGATGGTTGATGAGGACGCCTTGAGATATATTTCTTTGGTTTCTGAAGGAGGAATGCGTGATGCTTTGAGTATTTTGGATCAAGCAATTTCCTTTGGTTCAGATCAAACCAGGTTGGATGATGTTTTGTCGGTTACAGGTGGTTTAAATCAAAAATGTTTGCTTGATCTTGCCAAATGTATTTGGCAGAAAAAGGGAAATGATGCTCTGATTATTTTTGATACGCTTTTATCAGAGGGAAAGGAGCCGATTCAAGTTCTTGAGCAGATGCTGTATTTTTATCGTGATGTACTGATGCAAAAAAGCAGTCCAGCAGCAGGGAGTCATCTTTTGATTCACACACTTTATACAGATGATTTTCAAGAGATTGCAAAAAATTTGTCAGTTGCTGAAATTTATCATTGCATTGATTGGCTACAAAATGGAATTAGCGAGGCGCGTTATGGCAAAAATGCTCGTCTAATTGCAGAAATGACATTGCTAAAAATGTGCCAATTGCTTTTTTCATCTCAATCTGTATCTTTTATAAAAGGCGACGTAGAAAATGCTGATCTTCCTCAGTCCGAGACACTACAATATTTAGAAAAAAAGATTGAAAAATTGGAAGCACAATTGAAAGAAATATCACTCGGAGCCTTAAATTCAGTAAACACATCTCCCTCTTTGGAAGCAACTGGTAACAGACAAAGTATCGCTGGAAATGGAAAAGAAGTTTATCGTGTAAATGAAAATCATATTTTTCGGATATTGAAAAAGGCGGAAAAAGAAAAAAGAAATGAACTGACTGCTGTATGGGGGCAGCTTCAAAGTTATATGCGCAGCCAGGGAAAGGTTCACTTATTTGCCATGATTGAGCGCTCAGAAATTGTTGCAGCAACGGATCAAGTCTTTTTGCTTGCATTCCAATTTCCGATTCATGCCAAAATGGCAGCGGAAAATCAAGAGCTACCCTATGAAATACAACGGTTTTTGGCAGAAAAAATAAAAAAAACATATGAAATGATACCAATTTCTAAGGAACAATGGGTTATAATAAGAGAGGCCTTTATTAAATCTGATATGAAAGCAGATGAGTCAAGTGCATCCGATTCTTTAGAAGAAACAGAACAGATTGAAAAGAAAGAAGAAAATTTGGTTGAACAGGCTATTTTACTTTTCGGTCCAGACTTGGTGCGTGTAGAAGAAAGATAAGCCGTATTAATATAAGGAGGAAATGAATATGATGCGTGGTGGAGGTATGAATAATTTAATCAAGCAGGCACAAAAAATGCAGAAGAAAATGATGCAGGCACAGGAAGAATTGGCTGCAACAGAGGTGGAAGGGACATCTGGCGGCGGTATGGTAAAAATCAAGGTCAATGGAAAAAAGGAAGTGACAGATATTGTGATCCAACCAGAAGTGGTAGATCCAGAAGATATTGAAATGCTTCAAGACCTAATTTTAACGGCAATGAATGACGCAATCAACCAAATGGATGCGATTACGGAAAAGAAAATGGGTCCTTTTACCAAAGGAATGAATATGCCAGGATTGTTTTAACAGCATATGAAGTATCCGGAATCCATTGCAAATTTAATTGAAAGCTTTTCAAGACTTCCTGGAATTGGTCCCAAATCCGCAAGTCGTTTGGCATTTTTTGTTCTGAAAATGAAAGATCTGCATGTGGAGCGTTTTGCCAAGGATTTATTGGATGTTAAGCAAACCACGTTTTATTGTTCCCAATGTGGTCATATTACCGATATAGATCCTTGTATGATTTGTCGAGATGAATCTAGAGATCGCTCTCAAGTTTGTGTCGTTGAAAATATTACGGATGTTTTCGCAATTGAGAAGATGGGTGAATACAAGGGCTTATATCATGTGCTTCATGGTTCATTATCTCCCATGGATGGAATTGGTGTGGCAGATTTGAAAATTCCTGAGTTGTTAAAACGGTTGGAAGATCCGAATATTAAAGAAGTTATTTTGGCGACCAATCCGAATATTGAAGGAGAGTCGACAGCACTATATATTTACTCAAAGTTAAAAGATACAGATTTGAAGGTTACAAAAATGGCACATGGGTTGCCAGTTGGCGGAGATTTAGAATATGCTGATGAGGTAACACTTTCCAGAGCATTTGAAGGGCGCAGAGAGTTTTAGAAAAGAGGTCTTGATTATGTTTTTTAAGAAAAAAACAAAAAGAGAAATTTATGATGATTTCATTATGGATAAAATTGCATGGTATAAAAAAGGTCTTGAGCTTGAAAAAGAATTTATGGAAAAATGCTATGATTTGCCTGAGGATGTGCAATGTCAATACAAAGTCAGTCGGGCAAAGTACTTTTATTTTATTCAAGAAGCGCGCTATCGAAAAATTGATGGATTAAATCGAAAAAAATAGACTTTCTGCCTAAAAGATTACAAGTCTTTAAGTTTAGAAGATTAAGAGCTGTTTATCAATCGTATGTGTTGGATTGATTGGCAGCTTTTTTTGTATTTTGCCGTTTTGATAAAAATTTGTGATTTATTTAAAATGAGATGGAAAGAGAAGATAAAAGGTTTAAGACAAAGATTAAGAAGTTTTCTTTAGGATATCAGGCATTTTCTTAGGGAAATTGCAAGCTTACTAGGAAATGTCAAATACTTCTTTGAATGCTTTTTTCTTATAGTTAATATCCATGAAAAATTTCACTTCATTGTTAAGCAAAAGTCACCTATTCTCTGTAGGTGGGTGATGAATGTCGTTTGATATGAGCTAACTTTGGTAACTTGAAAACCAATAAGATAAGGCTTATTGCTGCTTTTTTATTTGTTCCACGTGTCAGGGGAGTGCACAGAAAATGGGTTTGAAGCAATTTTTTCAGTAAAAAATCTCTTTTCTTGACTCTTGTTTATGTATAACAGCTTATCCATTATATTTTATCTGAATAATCAATATATGATGGAATTTGTCAGAGAAAACAATTGAAATTTGTTCTAGTCCGATGTTTTTTTCATATAATCAAGTAAAAATAATAAGGAGGTGTGGGACATGCATATTTTAATCGGAAGTTTGATGATGGTTTTACTCGTTTTACTTTGGAGAAAATCTCTAGGTGCTTTTTTAAATTTCCTTGCATTTTTTTGTATAAAAATCATTATTGCTGGTTTTTTTCTGTATGGAGTCAATTATTTTTTTGGTACATATGGCATAACCATTCCAATTAATCAATATACACTTTTATTTTCTGGTATACTTGGGGTGCCTGGTATAGCAGTCTTAGCTTTATTTCAACAGATCATATAATTTTTGCTGTCGTTTTTATAAAATCAAATTGATTATGTCATTTAAAAAAATAGCTAGGAAAAATGAAAACGACAAACCCATCTGGTATAAATAAATGTTACAATAGAAATGGTGATATTTTTCATAAAGGAATGATAGAAAGAATGCAGGGGCAGAGTGGTTACAGCGGCATTTTTATAACAATAGAAGGTACAGACGGATCAGGAAAATCAACAGTTGCTTCCTTATTAAAAAAATATTATACAAAACATTTTCCAGATGTTCTTTTGACAAGAGAACCTGGCGGCATTGTTATATCGGAAAAAATTCGGGAGATCATTTTAAATCCTGATTACAAACAAATGGATGCAAAAACTGAGGCACTGCTCTATGCAGCGGCCAGAAGACAACATCTAATGGAAAAAATTATACCAGCTTTACAAAAAGGAAAACTTGTTATCTGTGATCGCTTTATTGACAGCTCTTTAAGCTATCAGGGCATAGGGCGGGGATTGGGCATTGAGGCTATTTGGCAGATTAACACATTTGCGATTGAAACATGTATGCCAGCTTGTACGTTATTGTTAGAAGTAGACTATAAAATTGCATTGCAAAGAATTATGAGCAATCCAATGCGTGAAGTCAACCGTTTGGATATGGAAGCAGAACAATTTCATAAAAAGGTTTCTGAAGGATATCGAATATTAAAAGAGCGTTTTCCTAAGCGAATACAGGCTGTAGATGCGACACAGCCTATCGAACAAGTTGTATCTGCTTGCGTTCAGATTATCGATTCATATATTTAAAAGAATTAGAGGAGGCGATCTTTTATGAAAATCGAACAGACACTACGTGCAAGTGTAGAAAGAAAAATTGAGAATCGTCAAGCACAAGTACAAAACAATCATTTTTCTATGTATGTAAAGAACAGTCAAACCAAGTTTGAAATATCTGCATTTAATCGGTTGATTTCTGACATTGAGCAGCAAGGGCGACGTGTTGCAACATCTAGAACTTTTAAAGACTTGGCAAAATTTAAATCTTTAATTAAAAAATTTGTTGAGGAGGCGGTTGATCATGGTTTGGGTGTTGAGCAAGAACGCGGCTGGAATATGGAAGGCTATTCCAGAACTTTGAGCACGGTTCAAGAGGTGGATACCAAATTGGTTGAGCTGACACAGCTTGTATTAGATAAACAGCGAAATTCAATTGATATTTTAGAGAAAATCGGAGAGATTAAAGGTCTTTTAATCAATTTATATATTTAGGTTGGTGGGCAACCATTGGGAAAATATGAAAACTTAAAAGAAATGCAGCCTTATGTGATACAATTGTTAACAAATAGCTTGAGAAAAAATCGTTTAAGTCATGCGTATCTATTTTATGGCAATAAAGGAACAGGAAAATTGGATTGTGCATTTTTACTGGCACAAATGTTTCTTTGTGGGCAGAAGACAAACGAGGGGCACCCTTGCGGACAATGTATAAATTGTACACGAATTTACAGTGGAAATCATCCCGATGTTCATGTCGTTATGCCAGACGGTACTTCGATCAAAACGGAGCAAATGCAGTTTTTACAAAAGGAATATGCATATTCTGGTATGGAGTCTGATAAAAAGGTTTTTATTATTAAAGATTGTGATATGATGACAGTTCAAGCTGCCAATCGTATGTTAAAGACGATTGAAGAACCATTACCAGGCATGCTTACGATTTTTACAACGAATCGAAAATCTGCCGTCCTCTCAACCATTCAATCTCGAACACAGCAAGTATCTTTTCGTGAGAATTCAAGGCATCAGCTATTAAATTTTTTAACAACGGAAGGGATATCGATGCATTTGGCGAAAGTCATTGTAAATATGACAACAGATTTAAATGAGGCGCTTCAATTTGGACAAGACCCGTCATTTGCAGATTCCTATGCAGTGGTGTTAAAATTATATGAAACTTTAGAAACAAATAAAATGATGGCGTTTATCTGGCTGCATACAGAATGGCTGACACATTTTGGTACAAAAGACAGGGATAAAAATATTTTTGGCTTATCTCTTTTTTCTGTTTTACTAAAAAGTATTTTACTGAAAAAATTGGGGTATGCAGATGATTTACAAATTGAAGAAATAGCCAATATAAATTTAATGATCTATCGTGAGACTGAATTGTTTGCCATTTTAGATGAAATTCAGCTTGTACAAAATAAAATCAGACAAAATTTTAATATACAAATTACATTAGAGCGTTTTATGTTGTATTTACAGGAGGTGTAAATTTTGCAAAATGTTGTGGGCATACGCTTTAAAAGAGCCGGGAAAATTTATTATTTTGATCCCGATCAACTGGAGATCAAAATAGGAGATTACGCAATTGTAGAAACAGTTCGCGGCATTGAATTTGGCAAGGTTGAAATTGGCCCGCGCTTGATTTCCAAAGAGGATTTGGTTTTGCCATTGAAAAAGATCATACGCAAAGCAACAGATGCTGACCATAAACAGTTTTTGTCCAATCAGGAAGCTGCAAAAGAAGCGCTTCAAATTTGTTTTGAAAAAGTTGCCGAACACGGGCTGGAAATGAAGCTTGTGGATGTTGAGTATACATTTGATCGCAATAAGGTGATTTTTTATTTTACAGCTGATGGACGCGTTGATTTTCGTGAACTGGTAAAAGATTTGGCGGCCATTTTTCGAACCAGAATTGAGTTACGCCAAATTGGTGTTCGTGATGAGTCCAAGATACTAGGGGGTATTGGACCTTGTGGTAGAATGCTTTGTTGTGCAACATTTCTTGGAGATTTTGATCCGGTTTCCATAAAAATGGCAAAAGATCAAAGTTTATCATTGAATCCAACAAAAATTTCCGGATTATGTGGTCGTTTGATGTGCTGTTTGAAATATGAAAATGATGACTATGAAGAAATTCGTGATGCACTTCCTGATGTCGGTGATGAGATTCAAACTTCAGAAGGAGTGGCAAAAGTTCTTGACATTCAAGTACTAACGAATAATGTACAAGTTCAACTCTTAAGCTCGGGTAAAATTATAGATTTTGAGGCGGATCAGTTGATTCAAGCTTATTATTTATCAAAATCAATTGGAGTGGATTGAAATTGAGCGAATATGAGAAAAGAAATATATTGCAGCTTGTAACGGCTTTAGAAGAAAAGGTCAGTGATGTTCAAGAGGACCTTGCTATTTTAAAAGTTCAGCTTGTACAAGCTTTAGAAGAAAATTATGATTTAACGATGGAGAACAATCATCTCCGACAAAAGCTGATTGAAGAACAGTCTAAAATGGAAACAGCATACGATAAAAAAGATCAAGTTAGCTCTTCTAGTACAAAACCGCCTAATAAAAAAACAAAAGGAGAAGGTTTAAGTAATTTGGAGAAGCTTTACCAAGAAGGTTTTCATATTTGCAATGTTTTTTACGGGAGCATTCGCAAAGAAGATGATAAGGACGGAGAATGTATGTTTTGTTTAAAATTTCTAGATCGGTAGATTGTGCGTAACCAAACAGATGAAAAATTGAAAATATTATTGGCTATAGAGCAATTTAGCGGACTATCCAGTATGTGTTTTTTGAAATAGCCAATTTAAATCATAAAATATAGGTAATGAGCAACATATTGGGGTTGGGACAAAGGGATTTGATTTAAGAAAAAAATGAACCATGATGTAAAGTTTCACATGAAGCCATATACTTGTTTGTCTTTTTTGACTGGATGAATTGTATCATTTGAAAATGTTTGTTTATGCAGGTAAGGATGTTCGTTTTGTCTCGACTTCAACTTAAGATTTATGATGATTCAATTCAGTTCTTTTCCAATTTGGTATGAGTGTACACCAAATATTTGAATGGTTATGGAATATGGAGTGTATCAGATAGTTTAACCGATTTACCTCAAGAAATATATACCCTGTGTGAAAAATGGACAGATGTGACAAAAGTTTTACAGACTAAAATGGAGTATATCAGAATCCAGCAGAAGAAAAGATTGAACAAAGCGAATTTATATAAATCGCTTTTTTTTTATTTTTTCAGCAATACGCTCTCTTTCTCTGTGGTAGAGGATGAATGGTTGTTTGTCTGAAAAGTTGAGGAAATTGTTGGAAAGAATATTATATTGCATTATAATAAAGTAGTTCATTCAGTATAAAAGCAGTGCAGTGCTCCTGTGCATGGGATATTCTTGTTGCATCATGAATTTTGTAGGGGTTATAAAATATTATAAAGAAAGTTTTGTTGAGCATTTTTTATTAAGCAAACGAAATATTTACGTATATCATTCTTAGTAGACAGTTAGTTTATAGAAATCAAATTATAATATAGACGTATGCATATGCTTTTTTAACTTAAATTCAGCAAAAGTCGCCCCCATCCTCTATAAGTGGGTGATAAATATCGTTTTAGTATAAGGGCTATCTTTGATAACTTGTAAGCCGACAAATAAAGCGCTTTGCCTTTTTATTTTGTCCTATATTATAATCAGTCTATACAAGAAATAATTTGATATAAAAATTAAATTAAATAAAAATAATCATTCAGTATTTCCTCTTTATTATCATCTGATATGGGTAACGAAATATTGTAGACAAGTGATTGATGATGAAGTATTTGATTTTGCTAAAGCTACTTTTGAACGAATTTTAGAATCTTATCCTATTACTTTAATTGAATGGAATCATAATCAAGACCACATTTATATTTCGTTCAAAGCCCAACCGAAAACGGAATGATCAAAATTTATCAATGCGTATAAAACTGTTGGTTCTCGATTGATAAAACAAGATTTCTAAAGATTAAGAAATTTATTTATCGGAGATGTAAATATAGAGGGTATGTTGTGTAATCATAAACTAGCAAAGTGTATTTTTGACATATCACGGTCTAGTTTCGTCACCAAGTTACAGTATAAAGCTGAGACTGGTACGGACGTGAGATCATCAAGATGGAAATGGTTTCCATCCAGTCAAATCTTTTCAGAATGTGGACACAAAGACGAAAAGAAACCTCTCAATATCCAAGACTAGACTTGTCCGATTTGTCATACACACCATGATCGAGATATAAATGCTAGTAAAAATATTCTAACCAAAGGTCTGCAAATACAATGATTAGCTTAGAGATAATCAAGAAGTGTAGGGACTACAGGGAGATACTTGGTAAAGAAGAGAAACCGCTGTGAGTAAAGAAATATGCGCGCAAGTATGCTCTATTCTCAAGAAGCTTCCACTTTAAACATTAAGAACCATTGGGTTTAGCTAAGAGGGGAGTGGTTCATACATATCCCAAAAATAAAATAGATAAGTTTATAAATATGTATAAAAATGCAACCAGCAAATGCCAAGAAAGGAATATTCCCGAAATTAGAAAAGTTGTGGAGGAATGTTTTTGGCATCAAAGCTTTGTTTGCCGATCATAGACAAAGCACTTATTTAGAAGCAATCAAAATTATATGTGGAATATATGATAAGGTATATAAATCCAAAATTTATCTAAAATAATTGATAAAAAATTATAATTTTAAAACTTTTGCTTGGGTATATTCTATAAGCATATGATTTGCAGATAAAATCAAATATTTTATGAAAAAATAAAGTAAAATCTCAATACTTCTCTATACCATATAAAAAATTCAAATGATCAAAAAAATTGATCGCTTGGCTTGAGTAAATGCAAAGAGCAATTTGTAATCAGCTATCATCATTTTTGTAGAAATCCAAAGGCCGTTTTTTCAGAGTCAAGCCAAAAAGAAAAGTTGGCATAGTTATGTGATAAAATGTGGATGCAGTGTAGTGTTTGCATGATGGGATATGATTCTATCAAAATTGAGCAGAGTAAAACGGAAACCATATGGGGATTTATCGTAAAGCGATCAAGCGTTCTGTAATGGTCAGTTTAGGCGTCAGAATGTTTTTTACATATGAAAATGAAATGCAGATCAGACATACATATCTTCTTCTTTTTCAGCTTGGCTTTTTTATAAAAAATGACACATGGTTTCTAATGAAACACCTACAAATGCATCCTATATTTTATTGCATTCCAAAAATTTGAAAAAGCACAGCATAAATTTTTAAATTAAAAGAGCATCGTAACAATTTTGAGTAAAACAATAGGTGGAAGCTGCAAAGTTTTATAAAACGCCTGCAAATGTAGTGTTGGTATACAGAAAAATGAGGATATGTCGTTCATAAGATGTATAAATATAGAACGGGAGCCTGCGTGCTACGTGCGATTGGTTTGTTTATCTTAGCCGTTATACGATCGAACGGAAAGCGCCTTTATGTTTTTGTGTATCGGTATAAGCGATAGGGCTATCATTTGATAAAGCTAGGTGACAAAAATGGAATTAAAAGATGATGAAAGATTGGATCATATTTTGGGAGAAGGGTTGAAAATTATTCAAAGTCCCTCTGTATTTGCTTTTTCTTTGGATGCAGTTTTGCTTGCCCGTTTTGTATCTGTACCAGTACAGAAAGGAAAAATTTTGGATATGTGCAGTGGAAATGGGATTATTCCACTTTTTCTAACAACTCGAACAAAGGCAGAAATAATAGGAATTGAAATTCAACCAAAGTTATATGATATGGGAATTCGTTCGATCCAATACAATCAATTGGAAGCACAAATTCAGATGTTTTGTGGGGATATCAAAAAAATTTCTGCCAATTTTTCGCATGGCAGCTTCGATGTTGTAACGTGCAATCCGCCATATTTTGCGATAAGGAGTAAAGAGGAGATCAACCAGAATCCACATTTTGCCATCGCTAGGCATGAGTTGAAATGTACGCTTGAGGATGTAGTTGGTTCTGGTGCTTTTGTTTTAAAAGAGGGTGGAAAATTTGCCCTTGTGCATCGACCAGAGCGATTGATAGAAATTATCTTACTCATGAAAAAATATAAAATTGAGCCAAAGCGTATGCAGTTGGTTTACCCAAAACTGAATCGAGAGGCAAATATGCTTTTGATTGAGGGGATCAAAAGCGGAAAGTCTGAAATAAAAATTTTACCACCGTTTTATGTGTATGAGGAAAGTGGCAATTATACGGAGGAAATGAGGAAAATTTTACGTGTCTAATGTTTTAGAATATTATACTTATATATTGGAATGTCGAGATGGTTCTCTTTATATTGGCTATACAACAGATCTTAAAAAGCGGATAAAAATGCATAATGACGGAAAAGGAGCGAAGTATACAAGAGGGCGTACACCAGTAAAATTATTATATTATGAGACATTTTTTACAAAATCTGAAGCGATGCAAAAAGAGGCATTGCTAAAAAAGAAAAAGCGTAAGGATCGGTTGGCTTATATCCAAAAAATGCAGGAGGGAAAAGCAAGTGTGGATTCAAACGAGTTTTAAGCATAACGAATCAAGCACAAGCGGCATATTATATATTGTTCCGACACCCATCGGAAATTTGGAAGATATAACATTTCGTGCTGTGCGCATTTTAAAGGAAGTTGATTTTATTGCTGCAGAAGATACAAGAAATACAAAGAAGCTTTGTCGGCATTTTGAGATTTTGACACCGCTTTTTAGTTATCATGATCACAATAAAAATATAAGTGGGCAAAAAATCATTCGTTTGCTTGAAGAAGGAAAACATATTGCAATTGTTTCAGATGCGGGAACCCCTTGTGTCAGCGATCCTGGATATGAAATTGTTGTCCAAGCAGTAAAAAAACAAATTCCAGTCATTGCACTTCCTGGTGCCAGTGCAAGTATTACCGCATTAAGTGCATCCGGTTTGGATACACGCCATTTTTATTTTTATGGATTTTTGGATCGGTCAAAGAAAAAAAAGCGCATTCAGTTGGAAAACTTGAAAGCTTTTTCGGAAACAATGATTTTTTATGAATCGCCACATCGACTAAAGGAAACTTTATTTGTTATGTTGGAAGTATTTGGGAACCGACAAGTGGTTGTTTTGCGTGAATTAACTAAGGTTTATGAGCAGATTTTTCGTGGTAGACTGGAGGATATACAAAATTACTTTTCCATGGAGCCAGTGCGTGGTGAATTTTGTATTTTAGCTGAGGGAACAACAAGTAAGCATTCCATTGAAAGTCAAACTTCATTTTGGAAGCAGTTCAGTGTGGTACAGCATGTAAACTACTATGTAGAAAATGAGGGCATGTCGTCAAAAGAAGCTGTGAAACAGACAGCGGCAGATCGAGAGATGTCTAGGCGGGATGTATACCAAGCTTACCATATTGACAGATGATATATAAATTTTTAATAAAAATTTTTACAATATATGCTACAATTAAAATGCTAATTTATTTGTGATAAAGGGGTTTATGGGAATAATGACAGAACAAAAAACATTTTATATTACGACGCCGATCTATTATCCAAGCGGTAAATTTCACATTGGAACGGCGTATACAACAACCGCTGCGGATGCAATGGCAAGATATAAACGATTAAAAGGCTTTGATGTTCGTTTTTTAACTGGTTTGGATGAACATGGCCAGAAAATTCAGGAAAAAGCACAAGAGGCAGGTAAAGCGCCGCAGGCTTATGTTGATGAGATTGCGAAAGCAGCAAAAAAGCTTTGGGCACAAATGGAAATTTCCTATGATGATTTTATTCGGACAACAGAAAAACGTCATAAGCAAGCTGTGCAAAAAATTTTTCAAAAGTTTTTGGATAATGGTGATATTTATAAAGGTGAATATGAAGGTTTGTACTGCACCCCTTGTGAATCGTATTTTACAGAGTCACAGCTTCAAGAGGGCAATTGTCCAGATTGTGGACGTGCTGTACATTTGGTAAAAGAAGAATCGTATTTTTTTAATATGAAAAAATATGCGGATCGTCTTCTTGCATATTATGAAGAAAACCCGACATTTATTGAGCCTGAATCCCGCAAAAATGAAATGATTAATAATTTTATTCGGCCAGGGTTAGAAGATTTATCGGTTTCTCGGACTTCTTTTGATTGGGGCATAAAAGTACCTGGTGATCCAAAGCATGTGATTTATGTTTGGGTTGATGCGTTAACAAATTATCTGAATGCTTTAGGCTATACTTCAGAAGATGAATCTTTGTTTTGCCGCTACTGGCCAGCGGATGTTCATGTTGTGGGAAAAGATATTGTCCGATTTCATACCATTTATTGGCCAATTTTCTTAATGGCTTTGGACTTGCCATTGCCAAAAAAGGTCTTTGCACATGGATTTATTATGATGAAGGACGGAAAAATGTCCAAATCTAAGGGCAATGTCATTTATCCGGAAATGTTGGTTGCACGTTATGGTCTAGATGCGACACGCTATTTTCTATTGCGGGAGCTGCCGTTTGGTCAGGATGGTATATTTTCTCCAGAATCTTTTGTTGAAAGAACGAATTATGATTTGGCTAATGATTTGGGAAATCTTTTGAACCGAACGATTTCTATGATTAATAAATATTGCGGTGGTATCATTCCGGTTTATAAAGGACAGGTTACATCATTTGATCTTGTACTTGAGAGATTTGTACAAGATACGGTTACAAAATATGAAGAGCATATGGAAAGTATGCAGTTTAGCTTAGTTCTTAGTGATTTGTGGGCATTGATTTCACGTGTCAACAAATATATTGATGAAACGATGCCTTGGGTATTGGCAAAGGATGAGGTGCATCGGGAACAACTGGATTCTGTTATGAATCATTTGGCAGAATCGCTTCGTTATATTGCAATTTTGTTACAACCATTTTTGCCTCATGCGCCGAAAAAAATGATTGAGCAGCTTGGTCTGTCATTTGATGCTTTAAATTGGAGTGGATTGTCAAATTTTTCTGCAATTCCTGAGAATATAAAGGTAATTGAAAAGGGCATTCCAATTTTTCCTAGGTTGGATGTAAAAGAAGAGGTGGCTTATATTCGTGGCCTAATGCAAAGTTCAAGCAAAGATCGTATCGAGGAGAATGCAAAGCAAAATATGCCGAAAAAACCGGAAACTGAGCAGATTTCCATTGATGATTTTATGAAAACCGATTTGCGTGTTGCCCAAATTATTGCTGCAGAAAAAATCAAGAAATCTGACAAACTGTTAAAGCTGAAAATTGATTTGGGAGAAGAAAAGCGTCAAGTCGTATCAGGTATTGCTGAGCATTATGCACCAGAGGATTTAATTGGAAAAAAAATTGTGTGTGTTACCAATTTAAAACCGGTAAAATTACGTGGTGAATTGTCCGAAGGAATGATTTTGGCAGGAAGCACAGAATCAGGTATAAAAGTCATTTTTGTCGATGAAAGATTACAAAATGGTAGCAAAGTGAAATAAAAATGTAATATGGTTTTTTATAGATTGTTGAAATCGCACGCCATTTGGGTAATTTGGTAAAAATATAGGTAAAAAGCCCTTGTTTTTTACCGCTTTTGTAAATTTTTTTCATGAAAAATAAGCCCTGAGGGATCAAGGTTTGTAAAGAATTGCCGAAACAAAGCTTTTGTGAAAAAGTAGACAAAAGCTGTACAATTGTTATATCCTAATGAGGAGCTGCTGAGAAATGTTGATAGATACACATACACATGTAAATGATCAGGCTTATGCGGATGATTATGAAAAAGTCATTCGAGACGCCAAACAGACAGGCGTGGAAAAAATGCTTGTAGTAGGTTTTGATCGACCAACTATTTTAAGAGCAATGGAACTGGTAGAAAAATTTGAAGGACTTTATGCAGTGATTGGCTGGCATCCTGTAGATGCAGTTGATTGTACATCAAAGGATTTGAAATGGATTGAAGCCTTATCTATGCATGAGAAGGTGGTTGCCATTGGGGAAATTGGATTGGACTATCATTGGGATAAGTCTCCAAAAGAGGTGCAGCAAAAATTGCTACGTACGCAAATACAGCTTGCAAAAAAGGTAAAGCTGCCGATTGTCATCCATAATCGAGAGGCAACGGCGGACGTTATCCAAATTTTACAAGAAGAAAATGCGCAAGAAATCGGTGGGATTATGCACTGCTTTGGCGGAAGCTACGAAACAGCTAAGATTTGTATGGATATGAATTTTTATATTTCCATTGGTGGGCCAGTTACTTTTAAAAATGCAAAAAAACTACAGGAGGTTGTCAAACAGATTCCTTTAGACAAGTTATTGATTGAAACGGATTGTCCTTACTTGGCACCGCATCCCTATCGAGGAAAAAGAAATGAGCCGAAACTTGTAAAATTGGTTGCAGAAAAAATCGCAGAGTTAAAAAATTGCTCTTACGAAGAAATTGCACATATGACAAGTACAAATGCAGTTCGTATATTGAATTTAAAAGATTAACATGCTTGTTCATTTATGTTCTACTTTTCATATGTGTCAGTCGGTCGGCATATAGAAAGAAAAAGCCCAAAACCGACAGAAAATGAGGAGGATAAAAACATGATGAATTTGAAAAAAGAAAGGCTTGTGAGGACTAAGCGTCCAGAAATGACAGTGGCGACAATTGGTTTGACTATACTGATCGGAGCAGGTCTTTATCAAGGAACAAAGAATGAGGTTCATCTTGTAGTAGATGGGAAGGAACAAACCATCTTAACCCATAAAAATAAGGTAGAACAAGTCATTGATATGATGGGTTATGATCCACAAGAAAATTATATTTTGCCTGCGCTGGATACGAAGGTAAAAGATGGACTGCAAGTTATTATCCAGCCGGCAAAAAATATTACAGTAAAAGTTGATGGAAAAAAGATTGAGCATTTCACAACGGCCAAAACGGTTGGTGAAGTTTTAGAATCGGGAGGAGTAACTATATCTAGGCTGGATCAGGTTGTTCCAGCAGTAAGTACAGAGCTGACGGAGGATTTAGAAATTGAAGTTACACGTGCATTTCCTGTAACTGTTCAGATTAGCGGGAAAAAACAAACCATCTACACACATTCGACTACGGTCGCTGATTTTTTAAAGGCGCAAAATATTCAATACGATTCAAATGATATTGTGACACCTGAACCCACGAAAATATTAGAAAAAAACGATGTGGTAAAAATTATACGAGTTCAAAAAATCACCGATGTAGTTGAAGAAACCATTCAACTAAAAACAGAAAAAAAATCCGATTCAACCTTGCTGAGCGGTTCAGAAAAAGTGATTCGCCAGGGGAAATCTGGAAAAGTTGAAAAGACCTATGAAATTGTAAAAGTAGATGGAAAAATTAGAAATAAGAAATTGATTAAAGAAACGATTGTGAAAGAAATGGAACCAAAAATTATCGCTGTTGGTACAAAAATGCCATCGCGCGGAGATGTAGCAGCAAAAGAAATGCTGGTTACAGCAACGGCCTATACACCATACTGTACCGGATGTAGCGGGACAACTGCAACAGGTTTAAACATCCGGCAAAATCCGAATATGAAAGTAATTGCTGTTGATCCGGCTGTTATTCCTCTTGGAACAAAAGTGTATGTAGATGGCTATGGCTATGCAGTTGCTGGTGATACAGGTAGTGCAATCAAAGGAAATAAAATTGATATTTTAATGCCAACTAAGCAAGAGGCCTACCGTTGGGGTGTGAAAACAGTCAAAATCCGAATTGTTGGCTGAATCAGGTTGGAAAATTTGAAATGATTTCGTAGTAACCCTTTTTGAGAAAGACTGCTATGTTACTATAAAGATGGGGCTTTTATGCATGTTCGTTTATATTTTATTATAAAAATTCATTTAGAACATTTATTTGGTTCAATGAAAATTATATTTGTTTTACTGGATAAGAAAATCGATGTCTCAATCGGTTTTCTTTTTTTTATGATAGAGTATTTTTTCAACTGGTCAGTTTTTATCGAATGTAGTTTTTCAATAAAGGAAGTCTTATAAAGTAAGATGATTCATCAAGAAAGCTGAATATGGGATGATGCGAAGGCGTTTGGATATAAGGGTGTCAGCATTTTTTAATTTATGGGGACTGATATTGGTTTTTTTAATAGATTGTGCAGTCAATTTCTCTCAATGCTGGTAAATTTATTGCGACGACAATCTAGCAATCGTTATGTGTTTGATAATCCGTCTGATTGTTTATGTTCTCGATGTCATTTTGCGGATATACATTTCTAATATATAATTGTTTTTACGTATGGATTTTTCATCTAGGGCAATATAACAGTTGGGTGGCAAATCAAAAAGATATCATTAAGCTCATCAATGGATGAACTATAGAACTTATTTTATCTCACAAGGTACAGATTTATATGATATAAATTTTGCAGTCAGTCCAAATAAATATGTTTGGGTTAAATTGTAGTATTATTTCATAATGTGGTAATTGTAAAGATTTTATAGAGGAATTGTTGGAATGTATTCTTAGAGCATTTAAGCATAAGGAAAGAGTATTTTTTTATGAGTTTTTGTTCCTATTGTTATAAACAACGGTTAATATTTGAATTGCTTAAGCATGAAAGCTATGCGTATTACTTTTAATAATTTGTAGCATTTGGTACTTTGTCTGATTGTGACATTTCTGTTGATGGCATCAAGGGGTAACCATTGTATTTCTTAGTTTATGATCGTTTTTGCAAGTTATTGTTTTTATCATCGCGCAATATCTTTCACAGATTAAGAGTTTTATCACAATTTTTCTTGTTGTTTTATATGTTGTATCTTTATCTAATCGGACATGTAATAATTACGATATCGAATAGTAAGAAGCACATTTCGATTGGTACTTGGATGTTGTATTTCCCCAATACAATATAAAAACATATCATATGAATAAAGTGATGACAATCATGTATGGAAACCAAAAGCGAAAGAAATTCTTCTTAAAGTTAATTTGTATCATAATGATAATAACAAATGTTTGATTCAGTAAAGAAGCACTCTGTCTATTTTGTGCCATTTTATATCGGATGAACATGTCAATAAGTACTTGGAATGGAACTGTTATGGTTTCTACTGAAAAAACCACACAAAATACAATCATGTTTTTTGTCAATATCTTCCTATTAGATCTTTTCATGCATGTATCTTTTTTGGTAGATGCTGTTTTATTATTCATGTAAAATTCTAAATATTATATAAAATTCTCTTATTTCTATATGCCCTTAGTGTATCGTTCTTTTCTGTTCTCTCAATACATCTTATGTTGTGGTTCAACAAACAAGAATAATCCATCCAATTATATGTATGCAGGAGGGTATTATTTGCAAAAGAAAAATTATGAGCAGGCAGAAAAAGCCTTTTCTGAAACTATTGCTAAAAGTAACAGTAGTGCAGAGGTAGCTTTGAAGCTTGGTCGTGTAGAATACGTATTAAATAATTATAATGAAGCAGGAAAGAATTTATTGATGGAGGTATTTTACCTTCTAGCAAAAAATGCGTATGCTGCTAAAGAACGTGGAAAGGCGTTGGATTATATTTCTATTTCTTTATTTTTAGATCCAGACAACGCAAAATATAAAGAATTGAAAAAATCACTTTAGTGATGAAGATATGGACAAAGTAATTACAATTTTATAGAATATAATTCTAGGGTTACTGCTTGGTGGTTAGTCACTTCCTCATGGGAGGTGATGCTTTATGACATGGATGGAATTTTTAACGTTCTGTTTAGTAGTTGTAAGCATTATTTCTCTTGTTAAAAAACAAGATTAAGAAATAAAAAAATAACCGCCCTTTGTAAGAGCGGTTCAACGAAACTTTTCGGACTAACCGCCCAACCAAAGGCAGTAACCCTCCTTATATTTTTATTCTAACAAAGCAAAAAATATACGTCAATTATTAAATGTCTTTTATACATGTACATGGATAATCTGGATAAAACCAATACAAACATCTTTACAAATTTTTGTATTAGTTTTTTGTGTTTTCGTATTTTTTGTCTAGTTATAGATGTTACTTTTTTTTCACTAACACAAAATATTATAGAATCCAAATAAAGTGCAGGTAAAAAAGTGGCTCGAGAGATTTTAAAAGGCAAGAAAATTAGTGAGATATTATAGAAGAAGTTGGGACAAAACAGAAATATTTACTTCTAAAACCAGATAATCATAGGTTACTCGACAAATAAAGAAAATAAAAAACGAATGATTCCAAAATACTGAACTAGTGTTTTGAAAATCGTTCGTTTTTTTATTAAACGGCGTTTTTTCTCAGTGTTAATATGTGTACTTAAATGGATAGCAATACTTTAAGTTAATGTGAAAGAGCTACTATTCTAATTCATTTCGTACCTTTTTAATTAGTTCAGAATGTACATTTATACTAAATCTACCAATTAATGAACTGTGCAATTCAATAACCACTTTGTTATTATCTTTTTTAATCCTAAGGATTTCCCTAGGATTATTAAAAACTTCAAAACAGTCTTTTTTGTGTTTTACAGTGCACTCTTTAAACGAATATTCTTGTTTATCCATACAGCATAATACCTCCATAGTAATAGCAATTGCAGATTGGACTCAAAGAGGTTCAACAGTAAATATTAATGCTGCAAAAAGTCATGCAAATATTAGTGTTTATGGAACATGGGAATATAATGGTAAATATTAATGCTGCAAAAAGTCATGCAAATATTAGTGTTTATGGAACATGGGAATATAATGCAGAGGTAGGAAGTGGGCTATTTACAATACCAATTGGTTTTAGAGTAAGTGATAGTTATAATCTAGTTTTATAAGATATTTAAAAACTGCTCAAGACTTTTAATGAAATTTGAAAGTCTTGGGCAGTTTTATTTTATAATTTATTTGGGTCAAAATATTGTAACGGTACGCTAAGATATACTGCAATTAGAAAGAAAAGGGAGATAAGAATAGCAATAATCATAAATATAAGAAGTATTTTCTTTAATTTATGTTCTGAGCATAATTTGATTAAAAAATAAAACATTACAACGATAAAAAAAGTATTTTTAAAGAAACTTTCTATGAAATTAGATATTATAACTATATATATATAATCAGCTATTTCAGTCATTTTATTTCTCCTATATTTATTTTTATAAAATGGAATATATAATATGAATAGAAAGGTTGTAAAGAAAAGAGCATTTTATTATTTCATAGTTTGTCTGAATTTAGATAAGTTAAAAGATGAGTTGAGCAAAAAAGAAACGGAGCAGGGGCAGATTTTTGTCTGTTGCTCTATTTTTTTACATAAATCTGCTATTTTTGTGCCATTTTTCTTTTTTAAGATAGTATTTGTAAAGGCAATCAAGAAAAAATATAAAATGAAATGAGGAATATATTATGACAAATCAATCTACATTACCAACAGTTAAAAAATTTATTTTACCAGCTATGTTATTAGCAGCTGTGCTAGCATTACCAGTGATGTCAGCATCTGCAAGTACAGATAAAGGTACTGAAAAAGTAACGGATGTAAATATGGAAAATGTTCAATATGAAATTGATATGAAAGAATTGGGTATTAATCTAGATGAAGGATTTACATTTGAGTTTGGCGGATTTGACGAAGATACTAAATCTGTAAAATAACTATAATGTTTAACAAAAAAAGCGATAGAAATTACTATCGTTTCAGAGTGTCGACAAAGTACCCCGAGAGTTTCGTCTCTCGAGGTATTTTATCATTTTTGAAGGTATTTGAGTTTAAATTTCCCCTGAATTTTATGAGTGAAATGTCTCTACGAGACGTTTTCATCTCACATTAGGTAGCTTGTCATGTCCAAGTGGAAATTCCTTCAGAAGTGTTGTTTATGCTTTAAATGTTACAAATATATTAAAACGCTCATATGAGCGTTTTTTGTTGTTTTTTTGGGTGTGATGAATTATAATGAAAATATCAAATAAGACTTAAACGATACAAAAAGGAGTTGGGCAAAATGAACGTCACTGCATGATTACTGATGCTGACGGTGAAAGTCTTATGTTGGATTTGATATTTCAGCCAAAGCGTCATTTCTATCATGGTTATCCAAATGCTATGGATATACAAGTGCGAGCAACAACTTTTACAGAAAAAGAGTTGTATACGATTTATCTTGGAACGGTAGATGAATTTGGGGAAATCCATAATTTTTTTGAAGCAGAAGGGGAATATATTTGATTTATATAAGACTTAAACAGTTCAATTATGGGGTGGGAATATGGCAAACATAACAGACAAAAAACTGTATGCACCAATTCAAAATGTGCAGTTTTCAAATCGGGACTATATCGAAAAGGCAAAACAGATTGCCAAAAAAATTGTTGAGTATGACCCCGAAGGAACAATGAGTGAGTATCATATTAAAAAAGGAACTCAAACCGCTGAAGATGTTGCTTATGTGCGAGATAAAGCGAGCGAGGATAGAGATATTTTGAAAGGTGATTTTGTGATTCTTGCCTATGTGGATATGTTTCGGGAACAAAAGAAATCTGTTGCTCCAATCGAGGGTAAAGGAAAATTCTTGAAAATGTCTGATAAGCTAATTCGTGCTATTTTTGAAAATGATAGAGATGGTGGTAAAGTAAATGATTTTTGCACCAAAAACCGCATAACACGAACAAAGTATTATCGTGTCTTAAAAATGGACTTAAAACAGCCAAGAGATATTGAACGTATCGAGAGAATAAGAAAAGAAGTAGAAAAATAAGAAAAAGAATTCCCTTTGTTTTCGGTAGGGAGGTGTTGAGCAAAAAAGAAATGGGGCAGGGTCAAATTTTTTGGCTATTGCTCCGTTTTTTTTACATAAAATTGAGCGATGAAATTCACTTAAATGAAAACTTCGTTTTCGTTTAGGTGGGTTTCGCATAAGCGAAATGTTGTAAAAAAAATTTTGTGACAAGGGGGAAAGAGTGGAGATTTTTTATTTTTGATTCCGCGTAAGCGGGTCAATCAAAAATAAAAAATACTACTCGTACCTTTTCACAAAAAAGGGATTTTTGGGGTGTTAGGTTTTTGGTTTTAAGCTAGCGAGAGCGTAGAGAGATTTTAAGGTTTTTTAGTCTCGCAGAGCGTTTTCATTTTGATGCGAAGTGTCGAAATACAGAAAACGTTACTTTTACAAAAAGTAACAAAAGTTTGCTATACTTTTAGTATTGAGGTGGTTTTAGTGAGTATGTCGGTATCGTTAAAAAAAGCGACGAAAAAAACAAACATAAGACACAACAATCGGACAATGAATGAAAAAGAAAAAGAGAAAAATTCACATATTGATTATTCTCGTTCTCATGAAAATAAATATCTTGTTCAAAAAGATTTAAAAGAGATTTATCGTGATGAATTTTCTCAAGCACTAAAAAATTACAATGAGAAACAAAAAAGAGCTGATAGAAAAATTGATGATTATTATAAGCACATTCAATCAAGTAAAAAAACAGCGCTTCAACAAGAAATGATTGTTCAAATTGGAGATAAAGATGATTTTTCTAGTAAAGAAAAAAAGGATATGGCTAATGAGATATTACAAGAATGGTTTTTAGGATTTGAAAAAAGAAATCCTAATCTAAAAATCTATAATGCTGTGATTCACAATGATGAAGCTACTCCGCATATGCATTTGAATTTTGTGCCTGTTGCAACTGGTTATAAGCGAGGATTAGAAAAACAAGTTGCTTTTGATAAAGCAATTACGCAACAAGATGAGACATTGAACAAAGAAAGACCATTTGACGACTGGCGAGAAAAAGAAGTGCGGTTGTTAGAAAAAATGTTGTTGGAACGTGGAATTGAACGGAAATTTGTTGGTACAAACGAATACCAAGATGTAACTGAGTTTAAAAAAAAGATGAGAGAACTTGAATTGATTGAAAAAGATTTGAAAGCTAAAAAAGATGAACTGTTGAAGTTAAACGAGGAATTACCAGTTGATTTGAAAATCGTTGCTAAAAAAGAATTTAAGAAAGTTGAGGTAAAAAGCAAAGAAAAAAATATGTTTGGTATGGCAAAAACAGAATTTGTTAGAAAAGAAACTGGGAATGTAGTTATATCAGTCGACGATTATAAAAAGCTTTTGAGGCTTTCTAAACGCAATGAGGAAATGAAAAATAAAGTTAAAAAGATTTTAAGTACAGATTTTGCGAAGGAAAATAGAAAATTACAGACAGATAACGCAGTTCTTTTTGCAGACCTTAAAAGTAAAGCAATAGAGAATATAAGATTAAAAGAAGACAATTTAACCTTAAAAAATGAGAATAGGCTTCTAACATCCAAAATGGCATCTATAAGGCTCGGAATTAATTTGGCATATAAAACCATTAAAGATTTTTTTAAAAGCCATACAGATAGCATTATGGCGTCGAGAGAGCTATTTAATAATTTTATATATATGGTAAAAGGAAATGACCCAAAAAATGAGTTTGTTAAGATTTATCAGCAAGAACAAGATGAAGAAAAGAAAAAGGCGTCCTCGATGTTTAGCATGAAAGGCGTTAAACAGATTGATAGTCAGCAAAGAGATATGCAGCAGTCAGTTAAGAAAAAAAATAGAGATAGGGGCATGGATAGGTAGGTATATGAAATACAAAAGAATTTAAAAAAGCTATAATAGGTGTGTTGTCTACCCTACACTGACATCAGTAAGGGGGTGTATTCTGTTGTCTTTTAGCTCATTTATTTTGTCTATTGTGGCAAGTGTTATTGCGTATTATTTTTGCAAATGGTTGGATAGACAGTAATTTAGACAATCAGCCAATCAAATTGTTCCTAGAACAACAAAAAAGCGAGAGTTGCAGCTCTCGCTTTTTTGTGTATTCTGTTGCCAGAAGTTCAGCTCATTAGTAAACACATTATATCATATGTGTTTACTGTTTAGTATTGCCAAATCAAATAAAAAAGTATTATTATTAACTTCTGTAATTTTTATGCAAATATTTGTATGTATATACAAAACGAAATACGTGAAATTTGCCAAAATTTTACCCCAAAAACGAGGGGCGAAAACTAGTTTTTTCTTATCTTGATACATATAGAAACAACTCAAGTGTAGAAAAACATGGTTTGAGTCGAGAGCTTCAAGGGTTTGAAGGGGTTTTGTCGGGTGGATAAAAAAAGAGCCTTCTGCTATAATTGGAATTGACGAGATTCACAAAATAGAGAGGGCTTTTTCTCTCACCAAGAAGGCGAGGTTTTTGTATTGATTATACAAAAAGATAATACCATAAAGTATAAAGATATATCAACACAAATAAAGACTACAAAATTTTTAGAAGATAAAGATTCAAAAGGGAAAGTAAGAGATTGGAAAGGTAAGAAAAAGCGTTCATTGTTGATGGCTGATCATTATGGAGAAGTTGAAGGGTTAGAGAAAAAGACTGAACGTATGTATGATTGCGGTGGGGTTTTGACGTTTAAATTGAGAGAGGGACGGTTAAAGTTATATCAAGCTTATTTTTGTAAAGCGAGATTATGCCCTATGTGTAATTGGAGAAGGTCGCTAAAAATTGCTTTTCAAAACAAAAAAATCGTTGAAGAAGTTAATAATCGTGAAAAAGTTAAATGGATTTTTCTTACATTGACAGTTCGAAACGTTGAGAGACAAGAATTGAAAGATATAATGAATCAGATGACAAAAGCATGGAATCGTTTTACTGGTTATGCTCGATTTAAAAAATCAGTTAAAGGATATTTTCGAGCGTTAGAAGTAACACGAAATTGGGATAAAGAAAGTGATTGGTATGGTACGTATCACCCGCATTTTCATGTGTTACTTGCAGTTCCGCAATCTTATTTTAAAAAGAATTATATAAAACAATCTGAATGGACAAGCATGTGGCAACGTGCAATGAAACTGAATTATACGCCGATTGTTCATGTTAAAAGGGTTCAAGCTAAAAAAGAGTCGTTAGATTTTGTTGAAATTGAAGATGAAATGAAAAAAGCTATTGTAGAACAAAATGCGATTTTCGAAGTTTCAAAGTATCCAGTTAAAGATATTGATGTAATTCGTGGTAATGAAGTGACTGTTGAAAATGCTCAGGTTGTTAAGGATTTAGATGGTTCACTTGCGTATAAACGTTTGATTTCATATGGTGGGCTATTAAAGGAAATACATAAGGAATTAAATTTGAGTGATGCGGAAGATGGGGATTTAGTTCATGTTGATGATAATTCAGATGAAATTGCCAATGGGGCTGTTGATGTGATGGTTTATTGGCATGTTGGTATAAATAATTATGTGATTATGACAGAGGGAAAATAGATTGGATAAAAAGTATTTTTTATTTTATGGAAAAATTAGCCTTATTACCTATTTATTATATATGTATTATATGATTTAATCTTTGTAGGAGTAAAATAAAAAATATTTAATAGGGAGATGAAGTTTATGGAAAAATTATTTTCAGCAATTACTTTTACTATTCTTTTTATTTTATTTGGTGCTTATACTTCTGCTAATGCATCTGCGCCAGAGACGTTCGATGACATAAAAAATATTATTAATCAAGAATTTGATAATTATGTTGAAATTTATGAACTAAATGAATCTTTGAATATAGAAACTAGATCATCATACGTATCAAATGAAACATTGAAATTTGATACTAAGGAAGAATTGATAGAATTTATTAGAGAACTTAAAGAAAACGAACCTATAATTGAAAAAGAAGAAAGTTTAATAACTAATAATAATTCTTTTAGAAGTAATTCTATAAATGAGGTAGCTCAATATAAAATTACTCCTACTATAAAAAATTTAAAACAACCTTTTGCACTTCGAGTATTAGTTAGTTATAATTACACTCCAGTTGGTTATATAACAAAATTTATAAATTCAGTAGGCAATGTTGATTCTTATTCAACAGTAGTAGCAATTGCAGATTGGACTCAAAGAGGTTCAACAGTAAATATTAATGCTGCAAAAAGTCATGCAAATATTAGTGTTTATGGAACATGGGAATATAATG
>CAJFEE010000030.1 GCA_904373265.1 Candidatus Harrysmithiimonas galli
TGCAGATGAATCTGGTATTTCATATAAAGCACTTTGGCAGATGTGCAAACAGAACAAAATCGTGCATATTAAGTCCGGTAATAAGTTTCTTGTGAATGTGGATAAATTCATTGAGTTTCTCAATACCGGCGAAACGGAGGTTGAGAGCAATGACGGAGAGAGTAACACAGCATAAAAGCAATGCCCCTATTGAATGGGAACAGGCAGAGGGATTTTCAAGGTATCTTATTTCTACTGACGGACAGGTTTACAGCTTAAAAAGTGACAGGCTTTTACCACAAGGTATTACGGAACGAGGATATAAACAGGTTGATGTATTTAATGATGAGGGAATCAAAAAGCACATGAGAGTGCATAGGCTTGTTTACATGGCACATAAAGGTGCAATTCCAGAGGGTATGCAAATCAATCATAAGGACGAAAACAAAACGAATAATTGCATTGACAATCTGGAACTTATGACAAACAAGGAAAATTGCAGTTATGGCACTCGTAACGCACGAATCAGTAAATCTATGAAAAGATACAGAGCAAAACAGCGAGCAATGGCCGCTTGTTGATGTGGTATCAGAATTTATAAAATTTGATACTATCTCTAAAGGCTTAAAAATAGGGTTCAAAAAGTACAAGATAAAACTTTTGATTATTCTCAAAAAAGAGGTGTACTTTTTGATACCTGCCTGATATTATCAAATCAGAAACGAACAGTTGTTCGGCAAAGAAATGAGGTGTTCAGATGAACGATAAGTTTAAGAATGACAAGCTAAAGTTTGAACTTATCAGAAACGCTGATTTGGTGTGTACGGATTGCCTATACAAATATGATGATACGAATATGCCATGCAATGTTTCTAAATGTGAGATGTACGAAGAAAAGCCCTCTACCGTTATTGATGGTGGAAACTGCGATTTATACGATAAGGGGGTGTCAGAATGAAATATGTAGCTTATCACAGGACAAGCACAAAGGACCAGCACTTAGACAGAGGAATTGCAGAACTTACCAAGTATTGCAAAACACATAATATCCAGTTGTATAAAAGCAAAGTTTATACAGACCAGAGAACAGGTAAAGACTTTGACAGGCCACGATATATTATGTTGAAAGAGGAAATCCTTGAAAGTGGTGATGTGCTGATCGTCACAGAACTTGACCGATTAGGGCGAAATAAGGAAGCCACACTAAAGGAATTACGATTCTTTAAGGACAACGGTATTCGTGTTATGGTGTTAGAATTACCCACAACATTGATTGACCTATCAGCTATGGAAAACTCAATGGCTCGTATGATGTTAGAGACTATCAATAATATGATGATTGAGTTATATGCAAGCATGGCACAGGTTGAAATTGAGAAAAGAGAGAAAAGACAGCGAGAAGGCATTGAACAGAAAAAGGCTCGTGGAGAATGGGACGATTATGGCAGGCCAAGAGTTATGGACCTTGAAGAATTTGCTACCCACTACCGCTTAGTACAGCAAGGGAAAAAGAAACCATTTGAGCTTATGCGTGAATTAGGCATGACGAAGCCTACCTTCTATCGTTACAAAAATCAAATTGAGAAAGGGTGTTAAATATGGCATCAGTCAACAGAGTTGAATATAAAAGCGGTAGAGTTGTCTATCGTATAGTAATCTGTATGGGTTACGATAATAAGGGTAAGAAACTGGTTAAGAATCTTACATATTCGGTCAATCAGTCAGCAACACCCAAACAACAAGAACGAGAAGCGAAGAAGTATGCCATGGATATGGAAGATAAATTAAAATATGGCTATGACTTCAATGCAGAAAAAATGTCATTTGAAGATTTTGCATACAAATGGCTTGAGAGTGTTAAAGATAACATTGCTTATGGTACTTATGCAGGATATAAACAGGCATTAGAAAGCCGAATCATTCCCTACTTTAAGGGATATAAGGTAGCTCATATCAAAACACCACACATTGAAGCCTTTTATAGAACTCTGGTTGATGACTACGCAACAGGTACCATAAAGAGATTTGCTAATGTATTGAATCTGATTTTTAAGACAGCCAAGCGTTACAGCATGATTGAGAACAATCCTTGCCAAGACGCACAAAAGCCAAAGAGAAAAGACGAGGACGAGGGCTTAAAGTTCTTTACTCCAAAGCAAGCATTGATGTTTATGAAATCTCTGGATATGTCATACGAGGTAACCTACAAAGGCCATCAGCGTATTGACGATACAGGCAAACCATACTATGTGAATGAGTACACAGAATCCTACACTGTGCCTACACAATACAAAGTGTTCTTCACTCTCTCATTGTTCTGTGGATTCAGAAAAGGAGAAACACTTGCTTTGCACTGGAACGACATTGATTTACGAGAGAAGAAAATCTCTATTTCAAAGTCTGTGGGTATGACGGAAAACGGATTTGATTATAAAGAGCCTAAGACAAAGAAATCTGTCAGAAAGGTATCTATCCCAGATGATGTAATCCCGCTTTTGAAGAAGTATCATGGTGAGTACATACAGACACGATTTAGTCATGGTACTGCATGGCAAGGAGATTTGAGCAATGGCGGTAATCTGTTCATTCAAGCAGACGGAAAACTTATGGGGCATACAACACCTTATCAGTATTTCACAAAGCATTTACACCGCTATAATGAATGGGTGCAGAATAATCCAGACAAAGCTAAGTCCGAGGGATTAGAGGAATTACCGATTATTCCGCTTCATGGGTTGAGACATTCATGTGCTACCCTGCTTAATTATCTGGAAGTCAACATCATTGAAATATCAAAAACATTAGGACATTCAACCTGTTCAACCACAATGAACATCTATGCTCATAGCTTTGAGGAACAGCAAGAGGAAGTTGCAACAAAGGTAAATGAGTTCTTGCGATTGAACGCATAAATAATTGAGAGCCAGAGGACAAAATCCAAAGGCTCTCATTTAGTCATCATTCATCTTTCAATTCCATGTGGTCAAGGGCATATTGCAAAGCCATGCTGATTAGTTCATTACGAGAACGATTCGTTTTAGCTGCTAAATCGTTATATTCCTCTTGCAAAGCTCTATCTATGCGTATCGTCATGGTGACAGATTTATCTTCTTTTGGTGTTACGATAAATTTCTCCATAATGCAATTCCTCCATTGGTTTTAATTACATTATAGTATTGACAAGAGGCGCAAAACTATGACACAATAATGAGTTGAATTTACACTGTACTTTTGTGTTACACTCTGCTATAATGCTAATATCAACCAAACTTGGAGGTATGGCATTATGAAAGATAAAGCAACCAAAAGCAATGGAAAGAAACCTATTTTCAAGAAGTGGTGGTTTTGGATAATTATTGTTGTTATTCTGGCCGCTATCTTTGGAAACACAGGAGCAAAGAACGGTGTTGAGGACGGAGCAAAAGACGCTATCAGTTCAACAGAACAGCAGACAGAGGAAAAGCAAGAGACTGAAACCAAAAGCGACACTTTGCCAACATTGATTGACGGTGGTTGTAGAGCATTAACAGAGAATTTTGTTGAGGGTGCTGTTGGGGAAGAATATTCCATGTTCGCATACAATGTGGAAGAATTTGAGTTAGACGAGAACGAAAACGGTACAATCAAAATCCTATATCTACCATCTAACGCAGGAGAAGATGGAGCAACAAAGGTAAACTTGACAATTTCCCTTAAAGATGGGGCATACAAAATCGAATATGCAATGTTGTCTGGATTGTATGAAGTGGACCTTACACAAGTTTCAAAAGAATATACTGAGTTAATTACATCAGACTAACAAAGAAAGCCTTGACTTATAAAACGGTCAAGGCTTCTCTTATTTTATACTATTGTGATACTAAACTTACGGAATGCTGTGGAGTGATAGGCAGAGTTAAGGAAAGTAGAAATCTCAAAAAGGTAATACGGGTATCACTTATGGAGAGTTATGGAGAGATAGGGCGAGTGCCTGTTAATCTTTAAAATATGAATCTAAAGCTTTAAAGCTAGATAACTTTATAACTTGCTCATTATGATGTCTTGACTATTTGGTATTTACTTGTGCGAATTAAATATTTTGTTGTACTAAATATTATAATAAATCGAAAAATGATTGTATCACTTTATATTTTTCCCGAGCTAAGGGAATTGAAAGATTTTTGACGTTTTTTAGAGTAATATCATAATAATTTCCAATTTTGGACGGATAAATGGTTTTGATTTTTCTCATAGGAATTAGAAATGCCCGATGCGGACTAAAGAAATTAAATTTGGTTAAAGCTTCTTCAAGCTCAGTAATGGACTGTTTTGTTTCATAGATTGTTTTATCTTCCATATGAATTTTACATTTCCTAAGTTCTTTTCGGATATAAGAAATTTTGGCCACATTAATAATTTCAATTGAACTCTTTAATCTAACTGCAATATATGCATCATGACCATCGTTTCTCTTTTGACTTTCAATGTGGTTCAGTTGTGTTAAAGTTTGTTCTAATCTAGGAATGGATACAGGTTTAGGTAAAAAATCAATTGGATAAAGGTTGTAACATTGTAGTGCATATGTATCATAATTGGTGATGAAGACAAATGGTATCTCAGGATAAAGAAATTTAATTTTTTCTGCCAGTTGCATTCCATTCATTTGTGGCATAACAATGTCAAGAAAAATGATATCGATTTGTTGTTGTTCAAGAATTTCTAACGCACTTTTGTAGTTGGTTGCGAAATGAACAATCCAATTTTCACGGATGTCCTTTAAAAGCTGCGTGAAATAATCAATAAAAATTTTTTCATCGTCTACAATTAAGACGTTTTTCGGGATAATCATACGAATCTCCTCCTGTTCTTTCTTTCTTTTTCTTCAGAAATAGCATATAAAATTCCCTGTAAAAAATCGTGAGCAAAAAAAAATTTAAAAAATGACGTGAAACGTCGAAAAGTGTGCATGAAACGTCGAAATCCGTGCATGAACCGTCGAAAAGTGTGCATGAACTGTAATTTTTTTCAAGCAGAAATTTTTCTTTAGGTATATATTATATTAAAGGCTGTAATTTTTAAATACATATCATAGTTTTTAGGAGGATATCTATGGAAATTATTGAACAAACCAATCGAACAATTCTATTTGACGAAATTAATCCAGAGAAATTGGACATTTTGACCATTATTGGAGATGTAAAAGGATTAGAAAGCTTAGATGATGATAAGATCAAGGAAATTAACGAAAAATTATTGGTTAAAAGCTTTGATGAATTTTTGGACAAATTTTCTCCTACGGTTTATAGCTTCTTTAATGCAGCAAATCAAAAGGTGATGTATACCTTGTCGAAGCCGACAACGATACCTGATGATTGTATTCAAGAAATACCAATCAATCATCATAATGATTTTCTTAAAATGCTGTTAACGATGATTCAAACAAAACGTTCGCAAGGAATTGAAAATGTAGATTTTAAATTTGAAAATATTTTAGATATGATTAGTCCGAAAAAAGTAATGGACGATATTAAAGCGGTTCGAAAGGAGATCCATTATTTATATGGAGAATATGAAAAACTGGATGAAAATGACCCGCTAAAATTAGATATCGGGGATAAGTTGAATATGAAATTTGAGGAGGCAAGTAAAAGCTATAACAATATTATGGCGATGCTACCACTGGCTATTGAAGACTCAAAACAAAGATTGCTTGCCGGACAATCAGAAGATGGAGGAAAATCAGAAAAGTTTGTAGCTGGATTATTGACAATGGGAGAAGAGGGAGAATTAAAAATCTTAGAACGACCGAAAAATGAATCGAGTGATCTTATGGTTGTAGAACACTCCAGTACAAATGCTTTGGTTGAGATTTTCAAAGAAGATTATGAAAGTATGAATGAAGAGCCAACAGATTATGTATCTGATTTGGTTGTACGAACATTTTGTCCGTTACCTGTTACATCTACACAAGAATTGGATGTACAAAAGGAAGTTGAAAAGTATAATTCATATTTGGACTTTTATCAGACAAGTAAAAATGACTTTATTAAAGTAGTGAAACCGTTGATTGAAAAAATACTAGGTGTTTTCATCTTCTTTGATCAGTATCAATCCAAAAACAAAGGTATGGTTCCTAGCATGTTGGTTACAAATAATAAGCTGGACATGATTGTCAAAAGCAATACCTTGCCAAGATTACAAGTTTATTTAAATACAGTTAATAACAAAAATGATTTTAAAAATACCATTTGGTTTGGGATTGTCAGCGATGTTGAATTTAATAAAGGGAATAATGTTAAATTGTCCCGAGAAAGATTTAAAGGAAATAAGAAGGTAAATAAACCAGGTGTCAATACAATGGAATCGTTAACAATGCTGTTGCAAGGTATCCAAGATTACAAGATACAAACATTTTTCAGCTTTGAAACCTGTGAAGAAACATCTTTTAGTGCACTGGCAACCAAAGGAATCGATGAATATATGGATAAATGTAATTTGTTAACACGCCGAGATTATAGTGAATATGTTATTCCATGTATTCCAAACATGAGTGTAGTACCAAAAAATAAATCAGGTCTTACACTGGATGCTTATATGTTAGCTACTGAAGAGGGTGCACAGTTGTCTAAAGATAGCAAAGATTTATTGAAATTGTGGATAGAAGGTGTTTACATTCCTGCAAGCTATGTTGCGGCTGGAATTACGGCAGCTTATCAGTGTTCTGAGTTTTTAAGTGATCGCTTTAAAAATGTAGCTAAGGAATATCCAGGTGTAAGGTTTGATATTGAAGCTTCAAATCACGCCTTGAAATTGCCAACCACACTTGCCAAAGAAATTAGTGGCTATACAAATAAAATTAAAGATAATATAAACAATAAAAATTTTGGATTTATCTTTTCAAGTGATAACTTCCAGATTGATGGTAAAGATATTAGACAAATTACAGTTTACAAGGCAAGAAGTATGCAAATGGTTGAAAATGAGTATGAAAGTATTTATAAAACACTTGTATCAACCTATGTTATGCGTATGATGCGTGCGCAAACAAGTGATTATAAAGCAGATAATGTTATGTTTTTCTTTAGTGCAAATCCACAGAGCCAGAGAAGTCGATGGTTTGCAAAGCAAGGCTATGTCAACTCCATTGTTATGGCCGGCGATGATATAAAGTATGGTATTGAGGAAGAATATAATCTTTGTCATGTGGATTTAACTTTTAACGGAAATACCAAAAATTTAGAAATTCTATTAAGTAGAAATTAAAATGCGGAATTTATATTTTATATATAAATTTATTATTTAATTATTTTAAGGAGGAATTATTATGGGAATTCGATTAACAATTGAAGGAGCAGAAACTATTAACTTGGATGAGCGTAGTATTAATGAATGTCAGTTTATTACTGACACACCAGATGATTCAAATGCAAGATCTACAGATGTCGTTAATACGCTTGTGATTTCAGGGAAAATTCTTACGGCTGTAGACGGAGACATTGCAGATGATACGATGAAAATTGCAAAATGGTCTTGCGTACGTGCAGAGAATGCGGATTGCTACCGAAAAGCTACCATTGAGGTTTTATCCGCAAGTCAGATTGTAAGAAAAGTTCATTTTCCTAATGCTTTTGTTGTTGATTATCAGGAGTCATATGGACATACAGAGGGGGTTGGAACTTTTCAATTAACAATTAGACAGAAAAAAGATAAATTTGATGCAACAACAATTGAAGGTGGTTATGGTGAGTAATCGCTGTAAAAATTTTTGAAATTACTGCTGCTAGAATGAATCAAGTTTATTTTAAAAAGGAAGTGGCGTAAATTCCATTTCCTTTTTTCTTAAAATCTATTTTTAAAGAGGCGATAAAATGCAAGATTTCTATAAGATTTTGCAGGTTAGAAGAGATGCTTCAATGCAAGAGATAAAGAAAGCTTTCAGGACACTTGCAAAAAAATACCACCCAGATAAAAATCCTAATAATCCAAAAGCAGCAGAAATATTTAAAACATTAAATGATGCGTATATGCTTTTAAGCGATGTACAAAAGAGAAAGGCATACGATCAAAAGTTAATAGAATTTGACAGACAAGGAAGTTCAGATATTTTTCAAAATGAAAAGCAACCTGTACGAAACAATGAAAATGCGCATTCTGCTTTTAACTTTTTTCAAACCAACCATGCATTTGAAGATTTTTTTGGATTTGATATGGAGAAAGGGCAGCGAAAAGACAAGCCCAAAAGCTCTGTTCAACCTATGAAAAATAAAGATGTATTTGAAAAGTTCTTTGGTAAAAATCGTTGGTGAAAATCCAAATTCTATTTTAGGCAGTAGTGAGGTGGGAAAATTTGACCTGGATGACAAGATTAAAGCAGGCGCTGAAATTTTTACTGTATATGGTTGGAATTGCGATCTTTGCAGGAGTTTTTTACTATATTTTTTTTGTAATTGATACAATCGAAATACAATTGCTCTTTTGTTGTTGTCTTTTGCTTCTTTTGTCTGTGCTATGGTTTCGGGTAGACAAGAACAAAAACAATCAACCTTTGCAAGATTCTACGCTAGATATTAAAAAATTGGTGTTAATTACTTCAGATAGTGATGTTTGTAAGGAATGGTACATCTCTGGGATGAATTCAGTTTTGATTGGTAAGCAATTTACAGATCAGAATGCAGTTGATGTAGATTTAAGTGATACCATTTATTCTGAATATATTTCTGATGTTCATGCTGTATTAAATCATTCTGGCGGATATTGGTATATTGAGGATTTAGGTTCCAAAAACGGAGTGGGGATTAAAAGACACAGAGATGAATATGCTTTGAGAATCAGACCTTTAACTCCATATGTATTAAGGGTAGGAGATTTGTTATACATAGGCAAAATAAAAATTTTAATACAATAAATGATAAAGGGAGGATGATTTTATGAGTTTAACAAAATGTCCTGAAGGTCATCTGTTTAGTTCCCGAAGATATGGGAATATATGCCCTTATTGTAATCAAGTTGTAGCCTTGGGAACGAAGAAGAATGATGTAGAGGAGGATCCGAATGGAGCATTTTCTGACTCGCCGTTAATGGGTGAATTGGAGATTATGGATCCTGTGACAGGCTGGCTGGTTTGCATTGAGGGACCACCCAAAGGTAGAGATTATCGTATTTTTACAGAGAAAAATTTTATTGGTAGATCAGAACAAATGGATATACAGATTTTGGGAGATAATAAAATAGCCAAGAAAAATCATGCTGTCCTTGTATATGATCCGAAAAAAAGACAGAGTCTTATTTTGCCTGGGGATTCGCATGGATTGGTTTATGTAAATGATGAGGCAATCTATACACCTGTTGAATTGGCGCCTTATGATGTAATTGAGCTGGGTGTGAGCAAATTTATATTTATCCCGCTGTGCGGAGAAAATTTTGAGTGGGAAGAATTGGAATCAAAGAAAGAAAGTTCGCTCAGATGATTGATATAAAGATTGTAATATTGATTATCGCTTTGTTGATATTTTTTGCTTATGTAAGAAAATGTATACAGAAAAATAAAATTGAATATGGAAATATCCAATGTTTAGGACAAAGAAGCTATCAAAATGATTACTTTTCTGTTTTTCAATCAGATCAAAAAATGATTGCAACGGTTGCAGATGGCATGATTACACATAAGAAAGGGCGCTATGCAGCTATATTGGCAGCAGAGGTTTTAAAAGAAAATTTAAGTACATCAACAGAGCCTTATTTTTTAACAATAGAAAAAAGTGTACATGAAATGCAGGCTAAAATGAGTCAGTCGATGTTCAATCGAACGCTTCAAGTTTCTTTTTTAAATGTTGTTATCGAAGGCAATCATTTTTGGTGGTATTCAATTGGAAATTGTTATCTTTTTTTGTATCGGGATCGAGCATTGACACGTGTGAATCAACATAAACAAAAGGGACGTTTAAAAATCAAAAAGCGGGATACTTTTCTGTTATGTACAGATGGGGCAGGCCTACAATTAAGTGAAATTGAAATGATAAATGTTTTAAAAAAGAAAAATATGCCTTATGTAAAATGTGTGAACCTATCAAATCAGATTAGAGATAAAAATATTATTGATCAGGATCATTTTACAATCGTGATTATTGAAAATGTGGCGTAAGTTTATGGGGGATAAAAAGAATGAAGCGATTGAATAGTGACTTTCAAACCAAATATATATCGGAGTCGGGTACAGAAGCTGTAAACCGGGATTATTTTGGGTTTGTAGAGCTGGACGGCTATATTTGTTGGGCAATTGCAGAGGGATTTGATCAAGATTCAGAAATAAAAAGTGCACAGCTTGCTGTACATACGGTAATTGAGCTGTTTACCAAAAAGCCAACAATGTCTCGTTTTAAACTAAGAAATTATATTTGGGAGGCACATAGGCAGTTAAAGAAACAAAGCACGAAATTTCAATTAAAAGCAAGTATTCTTGTTGTGGTCAGTGATTATAAAAAAATTCGCTATATAAGCTGTGGAAATGGTCGATTTTTAATTTTTAGAGGCGAAAGAATATTATTAAAAAGTAGAGAACAAAGTATATACCAAAAAATGGTAGATGCACAACAAGTTGCGCCCAATAGTGACGAAGGTTTGGAAGAAAGTCGAAATTTAATTGCTTATTTAGGTAAAGAACGCCGTCCCAAATGCTATATATCTCCCAAAAAGATTTTAGAAGATGAAGATATTTTATTTTTGGCAACCTGGGGATTTTGGGAAAAAATAAATGAAGCCGAATTACTGGATGCTTTAGAAGAGGCTAAAACACCAGAAGAATATTTGGATCATCTTCAAGATTTATATTTAAGTAAGCAAGATGGAAAGATTCATCCACATACTTTTGCTTCTGTATTTATTTATAAAACATTTAAACCAGACAACACAAAAAAGAAAAAAATCATAAAGGGGCTTATTGCTGGACTCATTGTTTTAATCATTATTGGTGCAACATTTGGTGTGACTTATGCGATTTCATCGATGAAACATACAAAAAAGGTGAATGCAGTTGCAGAATATGAACAAGAGGGCGACACATATATAGAGAATTCTAATTTTGAACGAGCGCAACAGGACTATGCAGAGGCTAATAAGCTGAGCAAACAATTGACAGAAAAAAAGGGAGCAAAAGGGAGACTTAATCAAAATATTAAGGAAAATATCAGTATGAAACAGCGCATTACAGAATTGTTGGTGTCTGGATATAGCGCACTAGAAGAGAAAGATTATGAAAAAACGATAGAAGAGTTTACAAAGGCGTTAAAAGAAGCGAAAGGAAATATGGATTTTTATGAGATATTGTCTATAGAAGAAATTGAACAATCACTACAAGAAGCAAAAGATGGACAATATATATATGATTTAAGTGATATTGCAGATATTCAGGTAGATTCAGGAGATTATGCAAGCGCCTTAAAAAATATAAATATAGCCAAAAACTTAGCACGTGAAAAGGATAATCGTGACTTGGAAAAAGAGATGACTCTGAAATATGAAGAGGTAAAGGCAGAGTACCAACAGACAAAGGATGAAAAGGAACAAGAACAAACGGATAAAAAAACAAAGGCAGCAGATGCGTTAATTTTGACAGCGGATACATTTTTGCAAACAGGTGATTATGTTTCTGCGATTACAACTTATGAACAGGCGATAGAGGCATATAAAGAGTTGGAGGCATATGACAAAGCTGCTGAGATTAATCAAAAAATAATCGATGCACAAGCAAAAATCACAGAAGAAGAAAGGCAGAGTCAGTTATCTGTTGCACAAGAATATACAAGTGTGGCAGATCGTTATTTGGAAGAGCAAAATTTTAATCAAGCCAACGTCAATTATAATCGAGCAAAAAATATTTATACTCGATTAGGAGCAACAGAAGAAATAAAAGAAGTGAATGCATCGCTGGAGCGTGTTGAAGAATTACAAAAAGAGATTCAGAATGCACTGAAGCTATCTGAAATTTCTGATATCGTAGCAGCTGCAGAGCAATACATGAAAGATGAAAAATATCGAAATGCAAAAATTAAATACAAAGAGGCCCAGGTTTTATATCAAAGTTTAAATATGGTTGATAAAGTTTTAGAGATGAAAGAACAAATTTCGCTGATTGAATCATTAGAAAAATTACAGACAGAAACAAGTACTGAGGATACTTAGAAGAAAGGCATGAGCCAAGTATAAAAAAACTTTCTTAAAAAAAGTGTATGTATTTTTGTAAGGCCTAATCAAAACCCAAGTATTTATTGAATCGCAAAGAAATCTTAAAATGATGATTTCATTCGTGTGAAGAACGGAGGGAAATTTTGAGAGAGATTATACAAAAAAGGTTACAAAATATTTCAGATTTGGATGAAAGAAGAAAACTTAGAACGATATTAACAGATGTATTTGAAACAATGGTTGAATATAACGAAGAAATGTATCGTACCTTGGAGAATAGAATTTATTCTGAAATTGAAGATACGAGGGGGAATTTTTACATTTATTCTTCACTTGAGCATATTTCTAATGTCGATCCAATCAGTAAATTTTTGTATCCAATGGATTTAAATGATTTACATATGGATGAGCAAAATATGACACTTTTAGCAGAACAAATTTCAACAGAAGATGAAGTTGTACTGGCGCAAATTTTTATGAAGTGTAGCCACTTAAAAATTCAGGAAATTATAGAGAGAGCAGAGCTTTATAAGGGTTATATACAAACAGAAGAAAATTTACATGAAGTAAAAATTTCTTTAAAAATATGTACAAAATATATTAAAATCATCGAGAATTTATATCAAGCTTTTCAGTTGAATGGGATAGAATGGAATACAATTTATTGTCCATATGCCTATAAATTTGTGGATGTAGTTCTTCATTCAAAACCTTCCTTTCACAAAGATGAAAACATTAAAGAGATTACTGTAGATTTGGGGGAATATGAAAAATATAAGGTATTAAATATGATACCAATGTGGAATGTCAAAGCTACTGAGGTTCAAGACAATTCTTTTCCAGTTCCAGCTAAAGATCGAATCCATTATGAACATCAAATTTCGCTATCTGAACTAGGAACAGAACATGGTTATATGATTGGGCTGCACAATGAACAATTTTCTTATATCAAACGGTATCCAGAGGAGCTGATTATTGTTTCTGATGCTTCTGAGCAAAAAAGCTGGAATTTGATTCAGATTTTGCATCAGGATTATGAACAAAAGAAGTCTGACTATGCACTGGTTTCAAATCATCGGGATCTAGGGTTTATTGGAAGATTTTCCTCTGTACGTGGAATGATTATAAGAACAAGAGGGGAGATCATGCGGTTAATCAAATCATATGATATTTCCGATAAATTTGTTTTCAAAGATTTAAAAGTGATAAAAGAAAGTGTGTATGAAGGTGAGCAAACCATGAATTTTAATCATTTTATTGATGATCAAATTCGATTATATACACTGAAAAATATATTGCTTTTACAGTTTCAGCCATTAATAACAGATGATTTTTTGCTGTATGATCATTTAAGTTTTTTGGTGTCGGAAATTCAAATGTTATTTCCTGAATATCGATGTGTAGGAGAATTGGTGTAATGAATTATATCTGGGAGTTGGCAATTGAAGCGAAAAAAAGAGGGATAGATATAGATTCTATTCAATTTTATGAAGGCAAACCTTTTTCGGGATATATGGAATTAAGTTTTACGCATATGAATGAAACCAACATATTTACAGAGATAGAAATCAATCCATATTACCGTTACCATAAAATTTTTAAAAAATTATTGGATCCATGTTTAGAAGAAAATGAGGAAATGATTCAAGCCATTTTTGACCTTTGTATTCATCATCTGCTAGATATTGATTTGTTGATGGGGATGAGCAGAAGAGAGTACTATATTGAATTTTTATTGGCAGATATGAAAAAAGGATATTTTGGTGAGTATATACAAGAAAAACTAGATTTATTTACAGTCAGTGAACAAAAGATTATTATCAATAATTTAATCAAGCTGTATGATACGGGAGAAATTCTATTTTTATTGAAGGATACAGTCAGCCGGATTTTTACAGATTCCTATATTTTTTGCAATGCAGAAGAAAAAGATGAAATTACTTTTTATTTAAGAACTTCGAGAACGAAAGAAAAGGAAGAGAAATTGATTTTTCTTCAATATTTATTTTTACCTTTTCAGTATGAGGTAATCATTTGTTGGGAAAATATTTTTGGTCTAATCGGTATTGATGATTTCATGAGAATGGAAGAAATCATGAACTATTAAATTTGTTAGACGGGAGTGAGTGGATTGCGATATACCTATCATTTACAATCTCCAGAAAAAAGAAAGTCGAACCAATATACAATGGAAGATTTGGAAAATCTAACGACACTTCAATTGCGAGAGATATGTCAAAAAGAGAAAATTGTAATCGGTGTTGCCTATAAACTGGATCGTGCACATATGATAGAAAAAATATTAAAATACCGCGGAAAAAAAGATTTGAAGTGGATAGAAAAATTTCATTCGGATGCATTTAGGCGAGTTCAACTGAAAATATCTAATAATTTGATTTTTGAAGAAGCTGATGATATTCAAATTCCAAATACGATCACCATTTATAAAAATATAAATATGGATTTGCTGGATGAAGTATTTATTTTTGGGGATTTTTTAAAGGAAACAGTCGCTTTGTTATTAAATGATCAGCTTCAGATTTGTGGAATATTAAATGTGAAGAAACAGAAAGATATGTTTTGCCTAACTTATAAACATCCGTTGATTTCTCAGGAGATTGCGGCAAGATCTTATCAAAATTATTCCATTGGATTTCTCAGTGAAAGAGATTCTGAGTATTTGTGCCGATTTTATGAAGGGGAAGCGTCACTTCGTCTGGCAAAATTAAGATGTAAAGTAAAAAAAATTCCTGTTTTACACGTCCAAGAGGCAATAGAGACAGAACGGATATTGGTCATTGATTTTGGTTCATCTTTTTCTTCGGTTGGTGTATACAATCCAGAGAAGAATGATTTGCAATTTAAGCAAGAACAAGAAATACCGGTATCCAAAATTCAATTTGAAAAGGATGAATCTACGTTTGCTTTTTCTTATTTGGTTCCGGTTGCAGTTGAAATTACAGATTGTTCCGATCCGTTTCAAATTGATTGTCGCTTTGGTTATCAAGCTGTGACCTCATTTTATAAACATTCCTTTTATAATAAGTCAACGTATTTTTTTTATATGAAAAAATGGGTAAATGATTATCATAAAGAGGAGGAAATTAGTGATAAGAATGGAAATGTGTCAAAAATTTCCAGGAAAACCTTGCTTCGATCCTATTTTCTTTATTTAATTCAGCAGGCAGAGCAGCAGCATAAGTGTCTTTATCAGACGATTGCAATTACATTTCCCATTAAGCAGAAGAGTCAATTTTTACATATGTATAAAGAAATTTTACCAGATTATCATATAGAGGAAGCTTTTGGATTGGATGAGAGCAGTGCTGTAATGTATCCACTTATAAAAAGGCAGATACTTTCTAGGAATTTTGTCAGTGATAAAAGATACAAGGCATTAATTTTTCATTGTGGTTCCAATATAGTGGATTTGACCAGTTGTGAATTTCAAATGAATGATAATCAAATTACACATGAAATTGATTGGCGAATAGAGTATTTGAATGAAGAGGTTTGTTTTGGTGGAAATGCAATTACATATCGGATTTTTCAGTATATAAAAATTTTGTTGGGTTCTTATTATTCGAATCACCGTATATTGAAAATTGATGACTTATTAGAGATTACAAATATTTATCGCAATGTGGATGAAAACGGAGTAGAGCAAGTCTATGAAAAATTAGAAGAAAAGTATCAAAGCTATGAAACAATGATTCCAACAAAATATCATTTGTTTGAGCAGGAGGAAGCAGAGGATTATCAAAAGATCAGATATAATTTTTACTTTTTATGGTACTTGGCAGAGCAGATTAAAATTTATTTTTATGAGCATGAAACGGCCTATCAATTAGATTTTAAGAGACTCCCCGTTTATCAAACACCAACAAATAAAATTTTGGGAGAAAAAGGATGGAAGTTAAATGTTTTGGAGCAGGGTTCCCTAACATTAAAGTCTAAATTTCCTGATTGCCTTATTACACGCAGTGAACTGGATTATTTATTACAGGCGGATATTTATTATATGGTAAAAAAATTTATTGAGCCTATGTTTTATTCTGGTGAACTTGATGCATTTCATTACATCAAGTTGACTGGTCAGAGCTGTAAAATTCCTTTGTTTAAAGAAGCATTAAAAGAATTTGTTCCAGGGAAGATGATATCTTCAGCCAAAAAAATAAAAAATAAGGAGACTTTTGCTTTTGATTGTTTAGAGGGAGCAGCTCATTTCCATCAAGATCAAAAAGCAGGACAAGTTGCGCCGACCTTTCAATTTAGTATTTCTTTTATCCCTTATCGTCTCATTGGTTATACACATACAGGAGAGGAAAAACAATTTATTTTGAATCGCAGTTCAAATCATCGTATCTATGGATTTATTTCTAAGCATGCTCAAACAAAATTTATTTCAATCTACTTAAAGAATCAGGAAAATCGGTTGCTGCATGTATATGAAATTGTGGTAGAGCTTGCAGATTTTGCGCTAAGCAATTATGAACAATTATACGAAAAATATAGTGGAATTATATTACAGGATGATATTGATAATATTTTAGATGATGAAATGAAGTTATTTGTTTTTACCGAGGAGAATATGTGGGGGTTTTGTACGGTTCCAATTGCACGTGTTCAGGGTGAGCTTTTTTTGGGAGAACAAATGTATTTCTCGTTTGAGGATAAAGAATGGGGAGATCATTTTTTTGACGGACTGAAGTAGGAGGTTATTATGTTTGAGGTTAAACATCCTTATTTTAAAAAAAATCGTATTCTTAAGATTGAAATGTTAGAACTTCTGAGAGATTTTCCAAAGGATGTTCTTCATGTTTACTTGGAAGATTGCTCAGATGGAATTATTCAAGGTCTAAAGCCCATTGTTAAAGAAAATATGATTTCTTTTTCAAAAGGTGTGGTAAAACATCATCAGCAAATCTATGTGCTAGGTTCTCCGTTGTCTTTACATTATCAAGCAACGGAAAAAGAAACCTATATAAAGTTAAATTTCTATGACCAAATAGATGATGATGATTTTCGTGTGAATTATTTGGGAATTGAGTTGGATGAAAATCCTTCCATTTCTCATAACCAAATGGAAATTGGTCGATTTAAGCTGGAGAAAGGAGCCTATTTAAGAACACAATATCAAGATTTGAATGATTTTATAACAGAATTTAATACCATTAATATTGTGCATGCATTATATGCTGGATATGAAAAACCAACCATACATATCAGTATACTAAAATATTTTGCAAGAGAAGTACTTAGCTTGAAAACATCTGATCCTTTGGATATTCAGTTTTGTTTTTTGTGCTTAAATCATATGCGCGTTGAACGGGAAGTTATTTATCGTTATCTAGAACAAAAATTAAATCGTAAAATCGAGGATTTAAGTAATTTAGATATCCATCGTTTGTTGGTGCAAATATTAAAAAGCATTCAAGCACAGGGAGAATTCATCCATAATGAACATAGCAGAAAAAGGCATATCATTTTGGATTAAGTATTGATTTTGAAAATGAATTGAGGGAAGTTCAATGAAACCCATCCAACAAAAAGATATTGATTCTATGCTTTTATTGCCATCATATTTTGAATCCGAAATTTATAACGAAAAAGAAAAACAAGTGATCCGTCATTTCTTACTGGCCAATCAATTGAATCAAGGAACAAGCTATTGGTCACAAAAGCGATTGAAATGGAATAAAAAACAAAAAAAGAGGCTGTACTATTTTCCGATTCAAGGGAAATGGCTATACATTCAAGGAGCCTATTATCATTTTGTTCAACATGATTTTAAAATTTCAGTATGTGATTTAAAAATTTCAACTTTATTGAAACCATTAAAAATTGAGCGCACATATCAAAAAAGCCGTACCCAGGTTGGATGGTTTGGGGTCGGTTGGATTACTGAATTTGAATCATTTTGTATTATTCATGACCATCAGCTTGAAATTTTTTTTTCGGATGGAAGCCGGGAATTGTTTCAAAAAAAAGATACAGTTTGGGAAAATCATAATCCACATAGTTTTGCAAAAGTTGTGCATATGCATGCGCAAAAACGTGAAATTATCGTACAAAAAAAAGATATCATATATACATTTTATTGGGATGGTCGGTTAAAAAGGATCGAGAATTTAAATAAACAATTTTTTCAATTATTTTATCAAGACGAAACAAAATTTGTTTCCCATATTCAAACGTCTTGTCAAAAGAAGGTGTCTTTTTTCTTTTCGGATGGAAAGGTTGAGAGAATAACAGATTTTTATGGAAGAACAGTGCATTATGTGTATGAATCTGATTATTTGGTAAAGGTGATTCAAATCAATGGTGGACAGTATCAATACCGTTATTCTGACCATACCCAAACGTTAATTCAGATTATAAATCCATTAAATCAATTTGATTTTCAGATTCGATTGACATATGAAGGGAAGATCAGTGAGGTTTTTTTGGATTCTGAAAATAAGTGGAAAATCCAGTATAAGCCTAGAGAATTTTGTTTTCAATTAACAAATGATGCAACAAAAGATCAGCTTTCTTATATTTATACACAAAAAGGCTACATTCACAATATATATTTGAATCAAGATGTATTATATCACATAGTATATGATGATTTAGGCAATATGATTCAATTGACAAATCAAAGAAATCGCATACTCGATTTGCAATATAATATGAAGAATCAATGTATTTATAAAAAATGGGAAGGGCATTGGCGACGATATCATTATGAATCATATGGGAAATACTGCAAAATCCAAAATGATCAAGGGTTTGAATGTGTATTTTTTTATGATGAGCGGCAAAATCTGATACAAAAACGACAACTGGTTGCTCAAGGTATGATTACAACATGTGATTATATTTATGATATGAAAGGCAGATTAAGCAAGTTTGTAGATGAGAATAAGCATCCAATTCAGTATGAATATGAAAAGGACACACAAGTTTTTCCAAGTAAGATTATATTTCCGAATCAATATGTGATCCACAATACATATGATGTATTGGAGCGAAAAGTTTTGAAAAAAGACCAGAACGGCATAGCGATATTTAAATATAATATGATGGATTTTGTTGTTAAAACCATATATGAAAACGATTTGGAGGATTTTATCCGCTATGACAGTGTTGGCAATATTATAGAAATCATTTCTCCAGAAGAATGGAAACAGGCAAAAGAAAATCAAATGCGACCGAGATGTTTTGGTATTACATATGATTTCTCTGGAAAGATAGATACGGTTGTGGATCCAGATGGACAGCTTTTTATAATAGAAGGAATTGAACAAAATCAAGGAAAAAAGGAAGAAAAATCCTATACGCGTTTTAATTTTGTAAGAAAACCACTTGAAACATGGACAGCTTATATACAGGCTGATAAAAAAGAATATTACCAGTTCTGTCAATATAAGTATGATAAGAAAATGAACTGTACCCAATGTTGTACTGGTGAGCAGTGGGTGCAAAAGAAAGAAAAGCCGACAACCTATCAAACTGTCAATTATACATATGATGATCGGGACAATTTGACACAGATTTGTAGTTCTAACGGAATGAATATTCGTTATTTTTATCAAGGGCAATCCAAATGTATCAAAATGAAGCAAAAGATTACAGATGAACAAGATTATATTGTTATTTATCAATATAATGAAAGCGGCTTATTGCATAAGAAGATGGAAAGAATGCATAAAAATGATTTGCAGGATTCTGTATGTGAGACGCTTTCTAATGATACCATCTATGTTTATATTGAAACGATTTTTTCATATGACGGAGATGGACATTTGACGGCTATTCTTTTTCCAAATGGGGAGCGGGTTCAAATTTCTTATCATGCAAATGGAGAAATTCTCTCACCCCATTATTTGAAAGGAATGGAACGAACAGTATATGAAGAACAGAAATGGATATATAAAGAAGATCGAAAAATAAAGCCTCAGTCATCAGAATATCAATTTGTTTATAACCAAAATGGACAAATGATACAGACCATCTTAAAATCTGATCCTTCTTTTGTTAGGCAATATTTTTATAATGCATTAGGCAATGTCGAGGAAATTTCGGACGAAAAGGGAAAAATAACAAAAATTATCTATGGTCCCAATCATCGAATGGCTCAGATTTTTTTTCCGAATCAAACCTCAATTCGTCTTTCCTATGATGCAGCAGGTAATATTACAGAATATATCAATCAAAATGGAGAGCACTATATTTATGAATATAATAGCATCAATAAGATTAAAACAATTATTTTAAACGGAAAAGTGATTGAGCGATTCACCTATGCACTGAATGGAGAATGTATCGTTCAATCATTTCAGTAAAAATGCATAGTGGGGAGCATGTCTATGAAAATCGTAGAAAGAGGGTTCAGCATATTTTGTGTTTTTTGTTTACTGGTTTGTGGAGTCTTGCTTTATCCAGCTTTTTCTTATGCAGAAGGCAATACAAGATTTTTTTTACAAGATTATAATAAAATCTTATTTCTTGTAGATGTCAGTTATTCAATGGAAGAAGAAGACCCCCAAAAATATAGTACAGAATTGATTCAAATGTTTATCGATGGTGTATATCATCCGCAAACAGAAATTGGAGTTATTGCTTATAATCATGAAATTTCTTCTGATTATGAATTAACGTCTGTAGCCAATTCACGTGATCGTGAGAATTTGAAGCAATATGTGCAGACATTTGAACGAAAGGGCAGTACAAATATTGGTTATGCTTTAAAAGAGGGGATAAACCGATTGGCAAAAGAGACTGTACAAGAACATGACCGACCTATTCTGATTGTGATTTCGGATGGTCAAACAGATGCAACAGGCACCAAGGAAATTCAGGAAATAGAGAAGAATAAAAAGTTTGCCTATCAAAAAGCAAAGCAAATCAATTGTCCGATTTATACCATTGGGTTTTCTCAGGAAGAAAATCAAGAATTAACTGAGCTAAAACAAATTGCGAAGGAAACAAAAGGAAAGTTCTATCTGTTTCCAGAAAATGGAGACATTCTAGCATTTTTTTCAAAAGTTTTTGAAGAAATTATTGGTGTGAAGGTTTGGATACATCAGCCTGAAAACTCATCTTCCAAAAATGTCAATATTACATTAAACAATCCATATGCGTATTTATTTGAGCGTCATTTTTTTACAAACAAAAATTCTAATCAAAAGAGTTGGTTTTTTTCAGAGGCAAACGACTATGCGTCAATAGCTGAGGGGAATGCATATTTAAGTGCAAAATTGCTAAAGTCTGAGATTCCAACGGTAAAAATAACCATTCCGACTCAGAATAAAAAGTCATCTGCTATTTATGATATTCAGTATCCGTATATTTATCCAAAAGCAGAAATTGTAAACAACTTAAATGAGTCCAACTTATCCATTGTAGCGACGTTATATGATTCTCAAAAGGAATCTGTCATAGAATCGGAAAAATATCTTCAAGATTTAAAAGCACAGGTCGAGCTTACGAATATAAAGACAAAGGAAACACAGACCATTCCCATGGTCAATACTGGCCATCAGTTTAAAAGCAGTTATAAAAGTACGAATTCAGATTCGTATACCATGCAGATCAGGATATATGGAGATCAATTGGAGTTGCTTTCACCCGTACAGACCATTCAATTAAACAATCATCCACCAGTTCAAAATGAAAAAGAACCAATTGGTGTTTTGTATACAGGAAAAAGAGAAATTCAATTGGATCATATTTTTACAGATGTTGATGGAGATCCATTGTTTTACCGATTGTCAAATCAAAATGATAGCCAGATTGGCTTATCAATAGAAAATTCTGTTCTCAAGATACAAAGTCAGGAATTGGGACAATATACGGTTGAACTGATTGCTATGGATGGTAGAGGTGGTGAAACAAAGGGAGAGATACAAATTGAGATTCAAAATTTTTGGGATTACTACCAAAAGATCATAGGAATCATCTTGGGAAGTATTTTATTGCTTGTGATTGTCTTTTGGATTTTGTTCCAAAAAATAAAAGGAAAGAAAAATGTTGCTTCACCGCCAGCTCCGATAGAGAAAGCGCCAGTATTTCAACAGGCGCGATTTGAAGGATATTTTTTAAAAACAATCAATAACGAAGAAATTCCCGTTTTATATTGGCCGGTTCAATATTTAGAGCAAAAACATAAAGTGAGTTTAGGAGAATTGTTCGAAATGTTGGATGTCAAGATCAAAAATACAGAGGCATACAATATATATTTTGAAGCGGGTACACATGGAAAGGTTATATTTTATCATTTTACAAAAAGTATTATTTCGATTGGAAATAGGAATATCCCAGCAAAGAAAAAAGAAATTTTGCAGTATGATGATAAAATCTATATTTTGTTTGAGGATCATGTCACTGAAATTGAAGTGAGATATAAACGAGTGAATCGAAAAAGATTCAACTAAACTTAAGGAGGAGTTTTTATGCAAAAAATACCAGGTATATCTAAAGGATCTTATGTAGTAGCGGGCGCTGAATTAAAGTGTCCGATGGGCTCTTCAAGCAGTAAATTGCTTATTCCAATCAGTCACCGAGTTAAAATTAAAGGAAAAGATCAAGCCAATATTCTTGATTTCAAGCCGATGTTAAATATTTTGCCATTTGGTACTTGTAAAATGAGTTATCCGCCTACACCTTGTATTCCAATGATTACAGCACCATGGCTGAATGGAAAAGAGGATGTTTTGATAGAAATGGCTCCGGCTTTATTGAATACTTCTATGTGTATTTGCGGCAGAGGAGGGGTGATTCAAATTTCAAATGACGGGCAATCTTAGGGGGGTAAGGTATGGATAACCATTATTTAGATGAAAAAATCATTGTGTTTAAAAATCAAATCCATCAGTTGAGATTGCAAGAAGAAGAACTTGAACAACTACAAGATCAGTTTGACTTTGAAAAAGGATGGATTGTATATCAAACCAAGAAAATGCCAGTTAAAAAACAAACCATATTGAATATGTTTGATATGTTTCTTCCAAAGTCATTTCAGGTGATGAATGATACTTTTGTACGTATCAAATATCCAGCGCTTTACAACTCAGACGCTGTCATTTTTACAAATGAGGATGCGACTGCAGATATTCTTTTTCATATTCAAGGTGTTCCTTTTATTGTGGAGAATTTACCTGAAATATGTAAGATACATTGTGAATTGCTTTCCCAAACGCATCCAACTGTAAAGATTATAGATGTAGGTACACAAACCGAAGGACAGACCATATTTTCTTATATGATGTTTGTTGCACCCGGTACGGACCATGCAATTTATAATTTGGTGTTTTGCTTTTGTATTCAAGATTGCTTAATTACAGGTGCTTGTAATTGTTTGGCAATCGAACGAGAAAATTGGGAAGTTATTTTTTTGAAACTACTAGAAACCATAACAGACTTACAAATGAAGGGAGTGTAATTGATATGCCAATTGATGTTGGAAGTATTTTAATTGATTCCTATCCAATTGAAGTTTTAAAAGAATTAAGTGTAAAGCAGGCTATAAACGAACATGCTACATTAAAATTACAAGCTACTTTAAAAAGTGATATAAAAGATAAGCCCATTTATGAAGCCAAAGAGAATCAACTTGTTACCGTTCAAAGTCGTAAAGAGGGAACCGAAGGTGAGATTATTTTTACAGGTATTGTTGAATTTGTACAAATTCGACAATTTCACTCTGTCTATGAGATTGAGTTAATTGCCAAATCATCAACCATTTTATTGGATCGTCAGTATAGAAGTCGATCTTTTCAAAATAAAGCAATGAAATATATTGATGTCGTTAAGTTTTGCTTGAAAAATTATGGGAAAACAGATGTGATTTGTACGGCTGGGCAAACTAAGAAGACCGAACAATTTATCTTACAATATGAAGAAACAGACTGGGCGTTTTTTAAGCGACTGGCTTCACATCATCATGTGGGTCTTGTGCCAGAGATTCAACAGGCAGGAATTAAGTTTACCTTTGGATTGCCCAAAGGAGGAAAAAAAGTATTAGAAGAAACAAAGTATGTACTGAAAAAGAATTTAACCGATTTTATGAAGTTTAAGCTGAATGAAGATGACACGATTATGGATTTAGATAGTTTCATATATGAAATTGATACGGATGAATGTTTCCGCATTGGAGATGAAGTCACATTTCAAGGTCATACTTTTGTCGTCAGTTCCATTGAAACATTTTTGTACCAGGCCAATATAGTCAATCGAATTCAATTGAGAACGAAAAAGGGCTGTTATCAACCAAAACAATATCATGAGAAAATTATTGGTTTATCCATTCAAGGTACTGTAATAGAGGTAAAGAAAGATGAAGTAAAGTTGCACTTATGTATTGACCCAGATCAACCTGTAAAAATCGCACACCCATTAAAATATGCCACACCATATACTGCTGAAGGACAAAGCGGTTGGTATTTTATGCCGGAATTGGGTGATACTGTTTTTGCATATTTTCCAACAAGAGATGAAAAGGATGTATTTGCCCTACATTCTTTACGAACAAAGAATTCAGGCAGTGATAAAACAACCGATCCCGATATTAAATATTTGCGAACAAAATATGGAAAAGAAATTAAATTTGCAAAAGATGAGATTGTAATTACTTGTGTAGATCACGAAATGTATATCAAATTAAATGAAACGTCAGGTATAGAGATTTTTAGTACAAAGCCAATCCAAGTAAACTCGCATGAAAATATTTCAATTCAATCAGACAAAAAAATTAGTATTACAGCAAAAGATGAAATCAAACTCAATGCAAAAATGAGTTTGATTCAATTAAGCGATGATGTATTGATTCAAGGAAAAGAGGTTAAGCATAACTAGATAGATTTAGGGGAGGTGGAGAAATGGTACGAAAAGAAGCGTTAGACAAATTCCAAAAAGAAATAGAATCCATAATCAATCAAAAAAAACTGCAATTTGAAGAGCGATTCCAGGAAAACCAAGTTGAGTGGTGCAAACAATTTTCCATAGACTTGTTAAAGAGCTGTGAAGAAATCGTTCGTCTGCAACAACAAGACCAATTGGGAAAAATTGAATATATTCAAATCGTATTTTTACGTATACATTTACTAGAAAACCGCCCTTATTTGCCTATTCTTGTTGCCAATGAAAAATGGTGGTTAGATGAACAAATTCAAGAAGTCGGTCAATACCATTGTCCATTGGTATTCCAAATATTTTCTGATCTGTTGCAGGAAGCAGAGCCTCTTAGAAAAAAATACATTCAAAAAATCCTTCCAATTGATGCATGGCATATCATTCAAGAATCCAGTTTTGATTTTATGTTTTATTTAGAGAGAATTGCCAAAAAGAGTATTGAAGACATAGTGCAAACAGAAATATTTAAACAAATTCAATTTGGGAAACAGATGAAATTGTATATGGGTGAATATATGAATGAAAATCATTTGATTTATCAAATCCACTTGAAAAGCAGATCGGAAAAAGAACATGAAATTTTATTAGAAAAGATTCGTGAACGAAAAGAAGAAGAGCTTTGTTTGCAAAATCTAAGTCAGTTAACATTAAATGATATGGATTTAAAAGGTTCAGACTTCCGATTTAGTGATTTGAGTTATAACCAAATGAATCAAACCGATCTTCGTTATAGTTTATTGATTGGAGCAATATTTAAACATTGCCAGTTAAATAAAACAAATTTTCAATATTGTTTATTAAATGAAGCGGATTTTTCATATAGTCAGATGAATGATGTGCATTTTGTTGGAAGTGAAGCAAATATTGGACTACAAAATGAGAAAGTATGGGAACTGCCAGGATATTTTCCCATTCGATTTACGTATGCATCGTTGAAGCGAGCTGATTTTCGAAATTGTAAATTAAAAGGTGCGATTTTTTGTTATGCCGATTTAGAAGAGGCAGATTTTCGGGGAAGCCAATTAGAAGGCGCAGATTTTTCTTTTGCGAATATGAAAAATGCGAAATTTTTTTCTAAGCAATGTGCTGAGTTGAAATTATCTTCTGAACAACAAGATCAAATTCAGATAGATGATTCTTATGAAGCAACTTATGATTTTTTATGGGAATAAGCAGATTTTATTTGGATTTTGAGATATTTTACTTAATTTTAAAGATCAATGATGAAAAGTGAGTGAAAGAAATAAAAACGTGTTTTTCAATCTATTATGTATAAGAGAAGGCTTTGTTTTTCACAAGTTAAAAAATGTAAAACATAAGGTTATGGTTTGAGTTTGTCAAGCATGTTGTTTTTTAAAACAGTATAAACGGTATGGCATAGTTTCCTTGCCACAGCATCCATAGCAATTTTATGATGTTTTCTTGGTATGTTTTTGTGGATGGTAAGAGAAAATACAGGATTATGTGAAAAGGCAAAAGCAGCCTAAAAAAGTGTCTTTCTTTCGATAGGGTAATCCCTGTTTACTCATTTTAGCATTTGTGGATTCATACACATTAGATTATGAAACGGCAGCATATAGACCTGCGTAAAGCAACCCGTTTGGCAACATGACAAAAGCGACCCATGTTGCTTTCTTCCTAAGAATAATGGCGGAAATTGTATGATCAATACCGGGATTGTCAGAATCGAGAGTTTATTTTCTCTAGCAATATAAAAGTCTGTATTTTTATATCAATAACTTCTTTTTCAATAAAATATATCTGTTTTGTCAGAAGTTTTAGTTGGAAGGAAGACGTTGTGCAATAGAAAGTGATAGCAAATCAAGATTTTGCCATTTCAGAGATTGTGATGAACATAAATAAGGTGGGGAAAAATATGGGATCTGAGAAAAAAATAGTAAATATTACACAAGTCGCGTTGGATATAACCAAAATGATTCCGGTAAGGGGATCTGTAGCGGATATCGTAAATGCAGAAGAAAGGGATCTTATCCGTCCAGCAATGAATATGTTAGCGAGTATTCCATCTGTTGGAGATGTTGCAAGTATGGCACTGAAAAGTCAACAACCACTGGATCAAACGAAGAAAATTTCTGAACAATTTCGTGAGACTATGAATGATGTGAAAAAAGGTGTTTTTAAAAAAACATTAACCGGTGCCAGTCGCAAACAAATGTCTTCTGAAAGACTAGAAGAAATGATGCAAGAAAAGATTAAAAAACTGGAATTTGAATCCTCAAAAAAATGTTTGGGCAATTCCTGTTTTCCAAGTGGTACATGGATCCATTTAAAGGATGGACAAATACCAATTGAGCAAGTGGCAGTAGGAATGACTGTTTGGGCAAAAAATGTAGAAACAGGGGAAATGGGAGAACGAGTGGTTTTATCTATTTCCAAAACAAAGGTGCGAAAGTTGTTTCATATATTTATAGGAGATCATATGATTCAAAGTACTGCACTGCATAAGATGTATGTATATCAGCGAGGATTTATCAAAGTACAAGACTTAAAACCAGGAGATCGATTGATTGGTATACAAGAAGGGAAAGAAGTGTATGTTCCAATTGAAAGGATTACCGTACAATTTTATCCTACTCCTGTAGAAGTGTATAATTTTGAGGTAGATAAATGGCATACTTACCGAGTTGGGGAGCTTGGAATTTTGGTGCATAATGGGAATGAAGATTGTGCCGGAAGAGTGCCGGTTCCTGGGGAGCCAAAAAATGTAAACATTGCACTTAAGAGAACAACAGGGGGTCAAAAGAAAGGTACCGATACATTACCAGATCATATTGTACGGCGGGGAATTACAGCTGAGCAGGTTGAAAAAATCATATGTGGAGAAGGAATTGTAAAACCCAAACCGCCGCACCGCACAACACCAGATCAACATATAGGCGGAACACGACATGCAAGAAATCCTTGGACATCAACTTCAAGAAGCAGCGAGACAGCAGAATATTTTGCAACACATGATTCAACAGGGAATTTGTTAGCCAAACCCAATCCATTGGTTGAAATCGATTTAAGTAAAATTCCTCCAGAAAATATTTTAGATGTGTCCACACCGGCTAAAGCTGCCACACAATTAAAAAGACCATTTTGTCGTAATGCTGCGGCGCATGATCAGGAAGTTTTAATTTATGGTGATGTTCCAGCAGAAGCGATTGTTAAACTGGTATATTTATACTATTAAATCATTAAAAACAATAATGGAATAAAGGAGAGTTCAAATGACTATGAATAAAGAAGAAGCAGCAGTTTTATTGAGTTTCCATTCCGGTAGAAATCCGGATATTGATAATCCAAAATGGACAAATGGCTTTCTTGGTTCACTTAGGAAATATGATGAAAGTATACAAGAACATAATTTTATCGAAGTTATGGAATGTCTAAAAGTTTTATCAGAAGATTTCAAGTCAGATACATTAGATAGAGATTTAATGGCAGATTTATTTGGTATTTTGTATCAAACAACCATATGGATTGAAGAGGGACATCTATCTGATCTTCCGTCAGATAAAAAAGATAGAATAAAAACATGGATGAAAATTTATTCTTATGCATTGACAATACTGTTGGATTATACAGATGATTGCTATGAAGAAGCGTTTTTTGCGTTTGATGACTATATGAATGGTGAAAATGATTTTGAATAAATTTTTAAAAGAGGGTTTAGTCAACAAAATATTCGTTATATTGTGATTTTAAAACCGGCGAAACATTTGAAATAACCACCCTTACTTTTTATGCTCGTAAAATGGGATGCATATCATTTCTTGTTTCTCATTGGTATCTTTGAAAGCTGAATGGTTGATTTGATAAAGTTCAAGCCGATTTTTCAATTTTATATACGAAATATAAAGAATATATCCTCAAGTATAATTGAAAGGGGGAGGGTTATGGAATATTTTTTGCTGAAAATGAATCATGATTTTCCATTTGGGATTCAGTCTCTTTCATTTACGCCATTAGAATTACATGGGGATATGCCAACGGTAAAAAAAGTTATCAAAAAAGGAGAAACAGCCATTCACATATTCCCTGACTATTTAACAACATTCACGACACGTGGACAATATCATTTGGTTTCTCATGGGTTGAAATCATTACTGGAGCTTTATTTACCAGAGATTGTATGGGTGCCATGTGTATTGGTTACAGTAGATGATGAGCAACATTTATATTGGTTTATGAAATTACAAAAAATAAATGCAATTCACCCACATACACAGTTTGATCATACCGGCTTGATTCAAACTCTTGTATTAAATAAAAAGGCAATCCCCAATGGATTTTTAGCTTTTGAAATCTGTACAGAAAAGCAACGATTCTTTATTTTTAGATTAGAAATGATCGAAAGTATCTTAGAAAGTATCTTAAGAAGAAAATTTTTCGGTTTACAATGGGTTCGGTTACAAGAAAAAATATCAGATGGATAAATGATTCAAATATATTGATGAGTAAAATGTATATAAGGAGAATGATATATGGAATTACGTGAAATTCAATGTATGGGTCCATTTCCGATTTATGCACTTACAACATTTACATTAAACGTCTGTTCCAATCAACATGGAAAAGTTTCTTTGACTGGAACAATTGAGAAACAATATGAAAAAAGCGTT
>CAJFEE010000031.1 GCA_904373265.1 Candidatus Harrysmithiimonas galli
CAATTTGCCAATTCTAGCAGTAAGCTCAAAGCATATCAATCTTTTTTATCCAGTTTAAATTTAAAGCCAGACATGGATGTGGGGAAAACACAAACAGATTTGAATGTGTTATTTGCAGCAAATCGCAGCCGGTATGGTGAAGTTGTGGAGTGGTTGAAGGAGAAGGGAATTCGTTATGATGTAGAGTAAAAGAAAGAAGGCTACCTGTGGAGAGTAGCCTTGTTTAAGAATATTTATATTGAACAATTAAAACTCTATTTTTTTAATAACTCAAACGCCTTCATCTCTTTTTCTGTTAAAGGTTCTGTTTTACCAATTTCAGTCTGAATGTTAAAGATGGCCGCATTTTTAATTTTTCCAGTAATTGTTCCTGAGGTTGAGTTAAGTGCGGAACGAGCATCTATAAACCAAAAATAATGTCCATTTACTTTTTTAGGGAAGTTTGCTCCTAGTGCTCCTTCCACAGAAATAGGTGCACTAAAATCTAATATTTCTTTTTTTAAGGTACCTGTCATAAAAACTGTTTTTTTACTTCTTGGTGGAATGGTCACCTCAATACTTGAAACTACTGTTTTTGATTCGGTCACAGTTTTTGATTCACCAACAGTAGTATTGATAGAAAATTCCATTCCAGATTCAAAAAAACCTTCGATTGTAAATCCATATGATAAAGTTAATCCTGTAGTAGTTTCTGAAGAATATGATAATTCATTTTGCCAACTTGCCTGTACTTCCAAATGTATAGTGGCTTCTTCATCTCCATGATTTGTGGCTGTATTATAACCAACAACTACATTAGGTTGCGATTGGACGTTTTCTACTGTATAAGAAAAATCGCCTAATCTTTTATAACAAGGGTGTCCATATTGCTCGGTTATAGCTGGTGTAACAGCGTTAAAGTAAGTTTCATTGTTTAATGCGATGCCATCAGGTTTAGTTCCAAATACATTAGTAAATGCAGTTCGAACACTGTCTGGACTTGAATTTAATGCGGGTAAATCGGAAAATGATAATTTTTCTTGAATTGGCATATTTATTCCTCCTAAAATATGAATATTTTTTATCTCAATAAATATATTTAATTAAGATATTATATATTTTGACAAAATTTTTCTTTTTTCCTATAAGGAATGTAAAAAAATGTAATTTTTTTAGACGAATCTTGTTGATATATTACTATATTGAAAGAACTCTACTTAGGAAAAACAAAAAAATAGTATGATGGATGCAATGAAAAAATCATATCTTCCTAAAAAATCGCGAGGTATAAATAATTATATTTTTTTAAATAATAAAAATTATTATTAATTGAAGTTTGTTTTGCGGATAGAAGGATAGATATAGAGAGAATACGTGGTTTTTATCAAGAAAAGTTATTACAGCAAAAATAAAAGTATAATAGTGGTAAAAGTCGTGATTTCGAAAATGCTTACCTAAATGACATTGAGAAAAATTGAAAGATCTTGTTTTATGTATACCCCCCTTGTCAGTATGACTTGGATTTTTTTGTCATGAGTGATCAAAAAACGTAAAAGTTGATCCTCTTCGATAAAAATCGGCGGTCGTTGTAAAAATTTTCTGGTTTGAAACCTGTCAGGACAAAAGGGTTTGTAAAAGTCTGTAAGAGTGCATAAAAGTCGTATTTCATCCCAATTGAGAATATTCATTGTCTCTTATATATATCTTTTCTATTCTAAAAATATCTCTTAGTTGACAATTTAACACATCGCATATAATTTAATGATAAACATGAAAAATTTAACCTTTATATAAATATGGCATAGGAAAAAGTAACAGAGTTTTTATATTCTGCCGAAAATCTGTGATATGTAGATAAATTCTATCGTACATACTCACGTGATTATTTATTTCATAGGATCATCAGCTTCTAGCTACTTTGAATATCCTGTATCTATATGTACCTGCTTTTAATAAAGACTTTGTACATTGCCTGAAGTTCTCTTTTTTTACGATCATTTTTGCGTTATGATAAATTATACCAAATAGAGAAGGAATGAATATACATTGATTAATGCAGCTGAAATTTTAAAAAAAATGAATCCCAATCAAAAAATCAATTATGACCGTATACTCAAAAAAATGATTGATCATTGGAAAAAAGAAAAGATTCGACCTTCTATTTTGATTCATAGTTGCTGTGCACCTTGCAGCACATACACCTTAGAATATTTGGCGCAGTTTGCAGAGATTACCATTTATTTTGCCAATTCCAATATTCATCCCAAAAAGGAATATGAAAAAAGAAAGTCGGTTCAAGAGAAATTTATTCAAGATTTCAATCAGACAACCAATTATACTGTACAATTTTTAAGTGCCGAATATCGTCCAAAGGAATTTTTCCGTCAAACCAAAGGATTTGAAAATGAACCCGAGGGTGGAAAAAGATGTACGGTATGTTTCCAAATGAGACTAGATGAAACGGCTCAAAAGGCGGCTGCACTTGGCTTTGATTATTTTGGTAGTGCATTAACATTAAGTCCGAAAAAAAATGCTCAGCATATCAACGAGCTTGGGATGGAAATTCAACAAAAATTTTCTATATACTATTTGCCTTCGGATTTCAAAAAAAATAATGGTTATCAACGCTCCATTGAGCTCTGCAAAGATTATAACGTATATCGGCAATGCTATTGTGGTTGTGTATTTGCGGCCGTTCAGCAGGGGATTCATTTTAAAGAAAGCTAATTCAGTCATAAAATGATGCAAAAGTTGGAATAGATATGAAAAAGCTACTGTGTATATCATTTAAAACAGTACCACTATTCTATAAAGAATAAATGATCTTTCTTCATTTGATATTTTATTATAAATTATAACTCATCCCAATTTTTTTAAAAACACCTATATGATCAACAAATCCGATCCAGCGCTTTTATTTTTTATAAACAGTATTTTATGGATGGATTGGTAATTTTTTGGAATAAAGAAATCAGAGACTGTCCATACTGAAAAAGACAAAGTTGTACGAAAAGAGGGACAGATGATGTTGTTTTTAAATGATGTTTGGGTAAATTGGTTTGAAGGTGAAGCAACAGGATACAATGTTTGTCATTTTCACGAATGGAAAAAGGAAGATCCGCTGGAACTGTTAGAGCAAGTACCCGTGTTGAAAGTTCGCACTGCCTTGTTTGAACAAATTGAAAATCAAATGCAGGATTTGCCAGAAAATTTGTTAAAGGCAGTAAGGAATCAATGTCTGATTCGAAAAAATAACGAGCGTGTAAAAGTAGAGTATTGCTTTATCGTATCAGATGGTATGAGCATTTTGGCTGTGGATACGGCAGGTTATCGTTTTCCACTAAGAAAAAGTCGGTTGATTCCTCGACAAGAAACAGTCATATATGAAATGCTTGAAGGGGAAAAGGAACATATTTTGGCTCCGTTTTTTTATCCAAAATATGAAATGGAATTTTCCTTACAAAATCCACACCCGAAATATATGGTTGGTTTAACACGTGATGAACGGATAAAAAAGCAATTGCTGTTTATGGCGCTGGACAATTTATGTATGAGTCAGGATATATCTCAGTTGAAATATTGGTATACAGAATGGGAACCGTCCGTCTATAATCGTTGGAAAAATGCGGAGTTTAAGCAGATTTGGACAGATTTTTTTATGAGTATTGCCAAAGGTTGGTCTCAAAGACATGAGCAAATTACAGAACAGATGATAAAAGGTATGAAAGGATTTGCTGAGCAATTGTCTTCGGAAAAATCATTTAGATAAAGAAGTATTCGGATTGATTTTGAATGCTGGAATCACTATTAAACCAAAGCAGCATATTGAATAAAAAAGCAGTTTCGTTTGATAATAAAGATGAGTCCAAAATAGAGACTCATCTTTATTTATGGGATAAGAAGGTATAAAATTTATAAACGTTAAACCAGGGGTAATCTAGATTGTTTTATGTAAAATATAAATGGGATTTATGGATTTAAAACCATATTGGATGGGTTCCTGGTTAGCTATTTTGTTGACGCTTATAAATTTTTTATACATCTGGCATTTTTAAATCAATAGGATATTGTGTATGATTTTTTGTTGTATAGACAACCATGTTGTTATAAGCGATGAAAAGATTTTTAAAAAATTGGTTTGTTATTTTTTAATAAGGTTTTTTCCCGGTCTGAATATAAAGCATAAAATCTTTCCATATGTCTGCTTTTTTCAATGCAATGAGTAAAATAAGCAAAGCTGGTCCGAGCATTAGCCCCCAAAATCCAAATAGCTGAAATCCAACAAAAACGGAAGCAAGCATTGGGAGTGGCTGCAAACCCAAATGTCCGGATAAAACTTTGGGTTCAAGCAATTGCCTGAGAACAATTAGAACAATGTATAACGCAAGTAGTGCAATGGCAAAAGGAAGTTCTCCAGTTAATACATGGATAAAAATCCATGGTAAAAATACAGCGCCTGTCCCGAAAAGGGGCAATAAGTCAACAAATGCGATAAAAAGTGCGAGTACAGCAGCATGTTCCACATGTAGAAGCAATAAACCAATAAATACAAAAATACCTGTACAAAAAACAAGGATCAACTGTGCCTGAAACCATCCAAAAAGAGATTGCCGCAAATGTTTAAAAACCATGAGTGTTTTTTTATAAAGGGAGGGTGGCAATTTCTGATGAATAAACAGCAGCATTTTTTCCCAATCCTTTGCAATGAAGAAGGCAGCCAGTAAAGAAAACATGCAGGTTGTAAATAAGGACGGCAAATGTTGAATAAAATGAAAAGAGCCATCAAGTAAACTTGCAATCATTTTTTCAACTTGGTCGATTATAGTTGTTTCAAAGTTTTGTATCGTTTGTGAGAAATTAATTTCTGTACCAAAATCCAGTGAATCAAACCGTGATAAAAAACTTTTATAAAACGGAATCAAATGGTTTTCTGTAAAGATTTGAACACGTTGTAGAAGGTTCGTAATCATTTGTGGCAACTGTATAAAGAATTGGTAAATATGCTCATGCATTTGAATGAGAGAAAAAAGTACAATGCCACCAATACAGAAAAAAATCCAAATAATGGAAAAAAAAACAGCAAATCCACGTGAAAAAGCGAAACGTTCTTCTAAGATTCGAATCAAAGGCTGGAGAAAATAAGCGCAAAGCAAGCCAATGACAAAAGGGTACAGTAAAGTTAAGATCAAATAAAAAAATATGCCAGTAAAAATTAAACAAACCCAGACAGTAAGAAGTCGAGTGCCAATTGCCCCAAAATTTTTTTTCATGCATTTTCTTCCTTTGTTTTGAGATTTTGTACTATAATATACAAGATATGTCGGACAGGTTGAAAATATCGTTGACTGCCCAAAAAAATATGCTGGAGGCGAAAAAAATGGCTCAGGCCAATTTGTTTTTAGTGGTTTTATTTGTTATTGGATGGATTGCCAAAAATCATTCATTAATGATTGCTGTTGCCATTTTGGCATTGATTCAATTGTTTCCATTTCGGGATTCTGTATTTGGGTATATTGAATCAAAAGGCATTAACATCGGTGTAATTGTGATTACGGTCGCAGTGCTTGCTCCGATTGCAACTGGTAAAATTGGTTTTGCACAGTTGAAAGATTCATTGACAAGCTATGCAGCATGGATTGCTGTTGTTGCTGGTATTTTGGTTGCGATTTTTGGAAAGTATGGTGTGCAGTTTTTACAAAGCGATCCGCAAATGACAGCAGCCCTTGTTTTGGGAACTGTTTTAGCGGTTGCGATTTTTCAAGGGGTGGCAGTGGGACCAATTATTGGTGGTGGCATTGCATATGTGCTTGTAAAGTTGTTTGAGTCTGTTTTTAAATAAAAAGTAATTTTTTTTGTATAATACTTGAGATTTTCTGGAAAATTTGTTGCAATAAAAGTGATACAAAAAATTTATAATAAAGGAGAGAAAAATGTATGACAGCGATTCAAAGAAAAAAAATCTCAGTAATTGGTGCAGGATTTACAGGTGCGACGGCGGCGTTTATGTGTGCGCAAAAAGAATTGGGAGATGTTGTGTTATTAGATATTCCACAGGCAGAAAATCCTACAAAGGGAAAAGCGTTGGATATGTTTGAAACTGCACCTGTTCAAGGGTTTGATTCATACATAAAAGGAACGGCCAATTATGAGGATACAGCAAACTCTGATGTGGTTATTATTACAGCTGGTGTAGCACGAAAGCCAGGAATGAGTCGTGATGACTTAATCGGGATCAATAAAGGTGTGATTACAAGTGTGACTGAGCAGGTTATAAAATATTCACCTAATTGCATTATCATTGTGTTGACCAATCCGGTGGATGTTATGACCTACACTTGCTATAAAGCATCTGGATTTCCGAAAAACCGTGTGATTGGCCAATCGGGTGTATTGGATACGGCTCGTTTCAAAGCATTTATCAGTGAAGAACTCCAAGTATCTGTAAAAGATATTACAGCATTGGTATTGGGGGGACATGGAGATGATATGGTTCCATTGACACGTTATAGTGCAGTTGGTGGTGTCCCATTAACTTTATTAATTGAGCCAAGCCGTTTGGAAGAAATTGTACAACGCACTCGTACTGGTGGCGGAGAAATTGTATCTCTATTGGGAAATGGCTCTGCGTATTATGCGCCAGCGGCTTCTTTGGTTCAAATGACAGAGGCAATTATCAAGGATCAACGCCGCATTTTGCCATCAATTGCTTATCTGGAAGGCGAGTATGGGTATAACGATATTTTCTGCGGTGTTCCGACAGTATTGGGCGGAAATGGAATTGAAAAAGTGATTGAACTAGATTTATTACCAGAAGAAAAAGTGGCTTTAGATCAATCTGTGGAATCCATTAAAAAATTGATGTAGTTTTATTTGCAAAGAGTTCGTCAGCTAGCAAAATCATAAAATGAAAAAAGAGATCAAGTGAAAATAGCCAATTTGATAGATAAAACATTTTGAACTGAGAAATCTACAAAGCAAAAAATCCGAACTGATGTGAACCCGTAACTTAAAATTTCACATTATTGTTCGGATTTTTATTTAGATGAAACTTGATTGATTTAAACTTCTTTTGATAAGAGGAAATACTGATGGGGAATAACAACTGTTTCAAGTGGGTTGCTGTTATAAAGTTTTCCGAAATGAATGTAAAAGCCGTATCTGTGTTATTTAAAACGCCATCCCATTCTATCTCTTATTTCTACCATTTCAAGGACTACGGATGCAAATGGTGTCGTAAACAAAAGCAGTACCTTGCACTGAATCTCTTTGGATATCTGCACATAAGAATCCATTGGCAACAAATCCTTTCTTGTAATCAATATTTTATTTTATCTTATTTATCCAACTATAATAAAAATTATTTTAAAATAATAAAGTTAAAATAAATTAATTGGCTCCTTTATGAATGGAGATGTTTTTAAATGTCATTTTGTTTCTATAGAATATCAAAGCTGTTTGCTATAGATGGAACAAATACATAAGAAGTGCAATGTTAAAAATACTAAGTGTCATTCATTATTCCAAGACTGTCCGCTTCTTAAGTCATTCATCAACAAAAAGAGGTGACTGATGGTATCATTGTAGAAGTGGAGATTTATTTGAAGCAGTTTATTTCACATGCTCAGTTGTAGTTATATAAAAAATGATGAAATGGTCTAGAATTTTGAAGTAGCTTTTTGACCGCAAACCAGTGAATATCTCAGTATGACTTGTCAACAAAAATCATATATCCTTATGTCTGTTTTTGAATTTGGTGTAAGTGAAGCTGTCAATCCAAAAGTGTACCTGCAACTAAGAAAAACAGACATTTTTGATATAGTATCTGACAGTGGAATCCAGATAGATATAAACGGATGAAAACTTACCCTTTGCAGTAAACTACCTGAATCCCATATATATGGTGGAGTTTGCAACCAGGGTCTTTTTGCAGATTATCTCTATTAAATTACCTGCAAGATCCAACATTATGAAAAATTCAAGATAAAGAAAAGGTATTGAAACGTGACGCTATTGTTATTTCCAGATGGTTTAAGGAAGGCAGTATTGTATCAGCCTACATGGCAACTTCTTTTCAATTATGGATAAACGAAGCAACAGGCATTTTATTACAGTATGAATCTATGATAAAAACGGTGTGCTAAGAGATTGCTCGTTTACTATATACATTGAAATTGATGTGACTGCACATGAAACAATAATGAAGCTTTCCTTTTGATTATTCTAAAATGATGATGCCAACTGACAAGCATCTAGTATAAATTAAAAAATTATATTTCTTTTCAAGTTGAGTGGGGTTTTCAAGCTTGAAAGGAGTATTTTTGTTGGAATGGTTTTTGATAAAATAATCGATTTGTTAGAGCATAAATTTGTGATGAAATCGAATTGAATATGAATGTCTGGTCTTTTGTATGATTTAAGGATAAGAAACAGAATCGCATGAGACAGATCGGTTTTGTTATTTTTTTGTAAAAGTCATGAAGGTTTTTTGTTATTTTGTTTGAATATCAAGTAAAATGAAAGTAAGAAATTGTAAAATGAGGAGAAGATCATGATGGAAAAACAAATCAAGCCAAAAGTGTTGGTTGTGGAAGATGAGGAATCCATTTCTATGCTGTTGAAATTCAATTTGCAGTCCAATGGATTTGATGTTGTTGTTGCGCATGATGGGGTACAAGCATTGAAGGAAATTGAGCAGAAAACTTTTTCGTGTATTTTGCTTGACCTGATGATTCCGAAAATTGATGGTGTGGATGTTTGTAAAAAGACACGTGAGATGAAGATTTTCACACCGATCTTAATGCTAACAGCGATGGCAGAAGAGGAAAATAAAATTTTCGGTCTGGAAATTGGGGCGGATGATTATTTGACTAAACCATTTAGTCCAAAAGAGGTGATCGCGCGTGTAAAAGCATTGATTCGTCGTGTAGATTATTTGACGGGTGATCAAGCTGTTGAGGATAAAAAGGATGAGAAACTGTCAGTCGGGCATATTACCATTTATCCAGCACGTTATGAGGTATATGTGATGGATCAATTGGTTGATTTTACACCAAAGGAGTTTGAGTTGCTTTTATATTTGGTGCGTAATAAAGGATATGTCAGAAGTCGAGATCAGTTGTTATCCTCTGTTTGGGATTACGAATTTTCAGGCGATACAAGAATCGTGGACGTACATATTAGTCGTGTGCGAGATAAAATTGAAAAGGATTCAAAAAATCCGAAATATATCAGAACCATTCGCGGACTCGGTTATAAATTTGAGGAGATTACAGAATAGATGAAAATTGTCCGTTACCGGTTCTTGTTTTTACTTGTTTTTGCATTTTTCTTTGTGTTATTAATGGTTGGATTGTTTACAGACACCTATATAAGGAAATTTTTGGAACAACAGCATATGAAACAAATTGTTTCGGAAGTTGAAACATTGGAGCGTGTGTTCAATCAAGATTTACAATATGGAATTGAAATCAATGATGCGTATTTAAAGCAATTGGTTAATGAGAATGATGTGGATTTGGCTCTTTTGGATTCAAATGGAGTGGTACGTTATACCAATCACGCTACATTAAAGGTAGATCTATATTTTGATGTGTTTCGTGAGATTCAAAATAAGAAGCAAAACTACACGATTTTGACAAAAGAGAACCGAGTTTATTATATTCATCCAATTAAGCAGCTTGATCAATATTTATTGTATGGTACCTATTATGTAGGGTTTATGCAAATTGAAAGGCAATTGTGGGGAATGATTATTTTTGTCTTTCTCATTTGTGTTGTTCTTTGTACAACTTTGATCAATAAAATTTTGCAACGGTACTTGGATCCAATTGACCAAGTAACAGAGTCCCTACATGCAGTGATTCATGGAGATCATAGCAAAAAAATTCGAACGCATCCATTGAATGAGACACATTTGCTGACTTTGGCAATGGATCAATTATTGGATTATTTAGAGGAAATTACACATGAACATTCTACCAATGAAGCATGGATGAAAACCTTAATTGAAAATATGAGTGCAGGCTTAATTTTAATTGATGAAAAAGGCTGTATCCAAATTGTGAATCGCTATTTAGAAGGGCTTATTCATGTTTCTCGAAAGGCGTGCATTGGTAAAATTTACCATCAGGCACTGGAACAGAAGGATATTGTTCAAATGATTGAAGAGGTGTTTAACAAAGAAAAAAAGATTGAAAAACAAATTGTTTTAAAAGAGGGTATGAAACAGATTGATCTAAGTGTGCATGGTGCGCCCATTGTCAGCAGCCGAACACAATGGCGTGGGGTTGTTGTTGTTTTCCATGAGATTACAAAGTTAAAGCGATTGGAAAAAACCCGGAAAGATTTTGTGGCGAATGTTTCTCATGAACTGCGCACGCCTGTCACATCTATTAAGGGCTTTACAGAGACATTGCTGGAAGGGGCGTATAAGGATGAAGTTATTACGCATGAATTTTTGACCATTATTCAAAAAGAAAGTACAAGAATGGAAAATTTGGTGAAGGATTTATTAGAGCTTTCACAAATTGAAAAACAGGATTTTACTCTAACTCTTTCCAAGGTAAATGTTACAGAGATTGTCCATACAGTAATTAAAATGCTGCATACAGCTTTGGAAGAAAAAAATATTGTGATGACTTTTTCAGAGGAAAAAGATTTTTATATTTTGGCAGATGAACAAAGATTGATACAAATTATTGTAAATATATTGACCAATGCCAAAAATTATACACCACCCAACGGACAGATTCGTGTGGAAATAAATGAAAATATAATAAAAAATCGATTGGAAATTCAAATTTCTGATACAGGTATTGGAATTCCAGAAACAGATTTGCCACGTATTTTTGAACGATTTTATCGTGCTGATCGTGCGAGAAGTCGTGACTCTGGTGGAACAGGATTGGGACTGTCAATTGTTAAGCATTTGATGCAAGCGCATCAAGGAAGGATTAAAGTATCTAGTAAAGTTGGAGAAGGCACAACATTTACTTTGATTTTTCCAAAAGATATCAAGATCAAATAAGGGGAGAAATAAAATGTGTACAACAAAGATTCGTGTGCGTTATTCAGATGTTGATCGAATGGGGGTTGTTCATCATGCAGTGTACCCATTATGGTATGAAATGGCACGTGAAGATTTTATGGAGCGACTTTATATGACGCCAACTGAGTTGGAAAAAAAGAAAAACATTGTTTTACCTTTGATTCATCTACATGCCCATTATTTTGCGCCGGTTTATCCACAAGATGTTCTAGAAATGGAGGTGCATCTTAAACGTGTAACAGAAACTAGAATCGAATTTGCATATGAATTATATAAAGAAAATCGGATCTTATGCCATAAAGGTGAGACGGTTCACGCATGGGCCGATACAGAAACTTTTCGTACAATTAATATTTTCCAGAAATATCCAGATATTTATCAGATTTTTCAAGAAAAATGTGAAGTAGAATAGGAAAAATGAATAGGTATTTGTCCTTATGGCAATAAATTTATGGGGAAATCTCCCAAATGAGATTTATTTTCTTAGATTACATAGAAAAATCCAAAATAAATCTGAATTTAGATGGATGTATTTTGGATTTTTTCATTTTTTTTTGGCTCACGTCTCCGGACTTTATCTGTATCTCCACCTTCATATCTTTGTCGGTCTTGTTTGGCACTTGAGGGTCATCTTGGTCTGATGATTTCATACGTCATCAGTGAATGGGTGTGAGCACACAGTGTAGGAGGATTTCTTTTAATACCCAATGGCTTGTTCATAAAGCGCTTGTTGGATTGGGTCATAGGTTCATTGTTTTCCCCATGTCGATCTTGTTAATACCATCCAAATAAGGTTTTTCCCTTGTCCAACATATAGATTGCAGCCATATCCTCGTCTGATAGGACAAAATCAAAAATATCAATGTTTTCTTTCAGCCTGTCTTTATAACCTGACTTTGGAATCGCAGTAATTCCGCGTTGTATTAGGAATTTCAGCCCAATTTGAGCAGCGGTTTTGCCATATTTTTTGCCAATGGTCAAAAGTATTGGATTTGTAAAAAAGTTATTTTTTCCTGCAGCAAAAGGACTCCATGCCTCCATATGGGTTCCATGTTGTTTCATAACTTCCTGCAAGTCGGTCTGTTGGAAGAAAACATGGGCTTCCACTTGATTGACTGCTGGGATTATCTCACAGGAATGGATAAAGTCTAAGTATCTTGTACAGTTGAAATTAGAAATACCAATCGCTCTAATTCTACCTTCCTTATAGGCTTCCTTCATCGCTTGGTACATTTCTTTAGCTGTCCGGTATGGCTCATGGATCAGCAGCAGGTCAATATACTCCGTTTGCAAAGCTTCTAATGATTTTTCAATTGCTGTTTTTGCCAGAGTATAGCTGGTGCTGGGTGAGTACAGCTTTGTTGTAACAAACAATTCCTCACGAGGAATGCCACAGCTTTTTAACGCATTGCCCAGTTCTTTTTCATTCCCATACATCTGTGCAGTATCAAACAGGCGGTATCCCAATTTTATCGCTTCTTGTACGGCATGTTCACATGCTTTTCCATGAAGCTGATAGATTCCCATACCTAAAAGTGGCATCTTTACACCATTGTTTAAAGTGACCATTTCTATTTTAGTCCCGTTCATGTTTTTCTCTCCCATCTAATATCCCCATCTTCTTACATGAATTTGTGAAAGAATTCCACCATTTTGTCAAATGGAATTACATCCGTTTTGTCATACAGGTCGGTATGTACCGCATCTGGAATGATCATCAGCTCTTTATTGTCTCCTTTTAACGCGCCATAAGCATCCTTACTAAAATAGCAAGAGTGAGCCTTTTCACCATGAATGAGCAGAACCGCACTTTGGATTTCATCAGCATACTGCAAAATTGGCATATTTAGGAAAGACAAGGTAGATGTTACATTCCAGCCACCATTGGAGTTCAAGGAGCGTGTATGATATCCACGCGCAGTCTTGTAGTAATTGTGATAGTCTTTAACAAAGAATGGTGCATCTTTTGGAAGTGAATCTACCACACCGCCAGCCAAGGCATAGGTGCCATTTTTATAATCTTTAATTCTCTGAGTATTCAGTGCTTTGCGCTTTTCATGGCGGGCTTCCTTGCTATCCTCTGCATCAAAATAGCCCTTTGCATTTACACGGGTCATGTCATACATGGTGGAAGAAATTGTTGCCTTAATCCTCGTGTCAATGGCTGCTGCGTTCAGCGCCATGCCGCCCCAACCGCATATGCCAATGATACCGATTTTCTCTGGATTAACATTGTCTTGTACAAAGAGAAAATCTACTGCCGCCTGAAAATCTTCCGTATTGATGTCAGGGGAAGCTACGTATCTTGGATTGCCACCACTTTCTCCTGTGAAGGATGGATCAAATGCGATGGTTAAAAAACCTCTTTCTGCCATAGTTTGTGCATAAAGACCAGAGGCTTGTTCTTTCACTGCACCAAAAGGTCCACTAACAGCGATAGCCGCCAATTTTTCCTTTACGTTTTTTGGCTCATAGAGATCTGCTGCAAGGGTAATGCCATAGCGATTATGAAAAGTCACCTTACGATGATGGACTTTATCACTTTTTAAAAAAGTCTTATCCCATTTTTCCGTTAAAATTAATTTTTCTTCCATATCAAAATCCTCCATTCATTTTTTTCTTTTTCTGTATGGAGTACACCATGTGATCAAGGAAATCGATTTTGTATTGATTCTGATGTAGTTCCTCTAAAAAGAAAAGCCTTGTGTTCAAACAACAGCCAATGTTGTTTTTTGCGTTTCCAACTTTACTTTAGGTTAAGGAATTGTTTAATTAGAGGCGCATCATATCTGGCATCTGATAGATTCCTTCTTATTTTGAAAATACAATTGTTTTCACTTGGTGTTATCTCCTTATTATTCTTAATGTAGTCCGTTGTTATCGAAATAGCAAATACCTTGTTTTTATTCCATGATATGCTTTACAGGCATTTCATAGGAAAGGTATAGTAGGAGCAAAGGAGGCAGTATACAATGGAAATTAGAGTGCTTCGCTATTTTCTGGCGGTTGCTAGAGAGGGAAATATTACTAGGGCTGCAAATTTTCTTCATTTAACACAGCCAACTTTGTCTCGGCAGATTCGGGATTTAGAAAAGGAAATGGGACAAAAACTTCTCATAAGAAAAAGTCACAGAGTAGCCCTTACACCTGAGGGGATGCTTCTTAGAAAACGAGCAGAGGAAATTATCTCTATGGTGGATAAGACGAAAACCGAATTTACTTCAATGGGACATACTGTGAGTGGAGATATTTATATAGGAGGCGGAGAAACGCAGGCAATTCGGCAAATTGCAACAATTATAAAGGATCTGCGCGAAAGTTATCCTGGCATTCATTATCATCTATATAGCGGAAATGCAGAGGATGTAACGGAGCGTCTGGATAAAGGACTTTTGGATTTTGGGATTTTGATACAACCAGCAGATATTTCAAAATATGATTTCATTAACCTTTCTACAAAGGATACTTGGGGTGTTGTTATGCGAAAAGACAGTCCGCTTGCTGCAAAAGCATTTATTGAAAAAAAAGATTTGTTGGATGTTCCACTTATTTGTTCCAGACAAGCTATCTCACCTCATCAAACTGGAAATGAATTTGTTGACTGGTTTGGAGCAGATTTTGATAAGTTAAATGTAGTAACAACGTTTAATCTTGTATATAATGCTGCTATTATGGTGGAGGCTGGAATTGGATATGCAATAACGATTGATAAGCTGGTAAATACTTCCGAAAATAGTAATCTTTGTTTCCTCTCGCTGGAACCAAAACTTGAATCTGGTCTAAATATTATTTGGAAAAAGTATCAGGTCTTTTCCTCTGCTGCAGAATTGTTTCTGAATAGAATGAGAGAACAGTTTTCTGAAATAAAATAAAAATTTCATTCAAGATACCACATAGATGGGTTGGTCATGTTAAATCGTATGTAGAAAAGAGCAGCGGTGGAACTCTGTAACTGCAAAATACACTTTTCATCTGATATGATGCAAGTTTATTGGGTGTTGGTTTTTGCTTCAACCGTTAAGTGTTCTAATGGCAGCTTTTTGGGGATTCATGAGAGCAGCACTTCGTTTATTTGAAGATCGCTGACAATTTTTCATTTATGATTTATGGCTAGATGGAGACTTACATCTCTTGTAAAACAGTAAGGTTTTTCTCTATGATATTCAGATTTATATCTTTAATTTTGATGGCTCCATTCATATATGGTAGAATCAATCACATAAAAAGATTCTATTTTTGTTTATCAGATTGGAGAAATCTATAAAAAATATTTTCTGTTTTGCTTATTTCAATCGTAAAAGTGATCAGGAACAATTTATTACCAGTGTGCAGAAAAGGCATTACCGTTGCAGTTATAGAGGAATTTGGTGAGGTAATTTCTTTGGCAGGATATTGAGAAATCTCTCAATGCAATGGTGCAGGAGCATATCATATTGTGGATGATCAGATTGTGAGCAGCACAGTTATTATAATCAATAACGACAGTGGTCGCAACCCTCTTGATCTGCTTTTTATCCAACCAACATACTACAAGAACGGTCTTGGTCTTTCATTTTGGAAGGCGATCAAGCAATTTCATTTAGAGACAAAAGTATAAGAAACTCATACACCATATTTTGAAAAGAGCAATTTGTATTTTTATGTGAATAAATGTGGATTGCATATTGTCAAGTTTTATATCTCTTCCCATCTTAATTCCCATGCTTCAAATGAAGATGTAGTTGGTGAAGATTATTTTTTGTTTGGGAAAAACAATAAGATAAAAGCCAAGGAACTTTCATATTGCTCTGCTGTGGCGGGGCTTTTTCTATTTTGGTGAAATAAAGAAGTATTACGACTTATTAGAGCTTTCTTTCATATAGAAATAAATGCATATACAAAAAATACAACATATCTTGGAGGAGATCTACAGAGCTTATGATTGCTGCAGTATCAATGAAGTCTGGCATGTCAGTCCAGGGCGTTTTTTTAAGTGAGTATAAAGACAAAAAGCAGAAAATGCAAGGTTCTTGTTAAAATAGTTCCTTTGAAAATCAGAAGGTCACTGGCAAGGGGCATTTTTTTCCTTTTTATTTATAGACCGATCAGGGGATGTTCAAAAATGAGTCATCAAGCGCCATACAGGTAAAATCAAAAATGAAAAAAATAGTTGGTCAAAAATTTTTTATCATTGATATGTAGCAAAATAGAAGATGAGATGAAATAAGCACATAAACATATTGACATATCTAATGGAACGGTATAAAAAACTGATCATGTATCAATTGTGGTCGTATATTGATTCTAAATGATGTTGCAAAAAGAAGGATGTTTCTATGTATCGTTTTTCATCTGCTCCATTTTGTTTTATTCCCAGTGATCACTAGGCAAGATCTTTTGTTTTATGAGGGTAAATAAAATGCCAGTTAAGATGCTCCAAAGAGATATACATAAAAAGCATCCAACTTTCTGGTTTTTATCTTTTTGTTTTGAATTCTTTTCTTATGTTATAATCGGCATAGTTAAAGGTAATGTATTTTATTGATCGAAGTGACTAAATTATTTTTGAAATCATAAATTCCAAATGTAGAGTATTATGAGCTGGAATTAAAGGAGCAAAGAAAATGACAGACAAAATGGTATTGATTGACGGAAGTAGTATAGCTTACCGTGCATTTTATGGTTTACCTCTGTTAAACAATCAAAAAGGAATTCATACAAATGCGATTTTAGGATTTGCAATGATGCTTTTAAAAGTCATTGAATCAGAGCATCCGACGCATATAGCTGTTTGCTTCGATGCAGGAAAATTAACGTTTCGGCATGAAAAATTTCCAAACTATAAAGGAGGTCGTCAAAAAACACCACCAGAGCTATCTGAACAGTTTCCGTTTATTCGAGAGTTGATTGCAGCAATGGGTATTCATTATGTAGAACTGGATCAATACGAGGCAGATGATTTAATTGGGACTTATGCCAAAATTGCTGAGCGAGAAGGTGCCCAGGTGAAAATTATTTCTGGTGACCGTGATTTATTGCAACTTGTTAGTGCACGAACCAGTGTAGCTTTAACCAAAAAAGGTGTTACCGAAATGACTGAATATCATTTGGAAACTTTGATGGAGCAGTATGGGTTAAAGCCAGAACAAATTATTGATATGAAAGGGCTAATGGGAGATAGCTCAGATAATATTCCAGGAGTTCCAGGTGTTGGTGAAAAAACAGCGCTGAAGCTTCTGCATGCTTATCACTCTATTGAAGGCGTTTATCAAAATTTGGAGGATATTCGGGGCGCAAAGCTAAAAGAAAAATTGAAAGAAAATAAGGATCTGGCATTTTTGAGTCGGGAGCTTGCAATGATTCATTGTGAGGCACCTTTGCCATTAACTTTAGAAGAAACTCGTTTTCTTGGAATCGATCAAGAAAAAACCATAGGAATTTTTAAAGAATTTGAATTCAAAAAATTATTACAGAAAATGAATCATTCATTTTCAACAGAAGCATCAGAAGAAAGTGATGGTTCCGATTTGATGGTGGAGGTTATTACGAATTTTGATCGCATGCATATTCGTACACAAATGGCATTTTCTTTTGAATTCAGTGAAGAAAATTATCATCATGCTAAGCTGCTGGGCGTTGGCATTTATAATGGGGAACAATCTTTTTTTATAAACGGTGACTGTTTTTTTGCAGATCAAGAGTTATGTCACCTTCTTGCAGATGAAACCATTGAAAAATTTGTGTTTGATGCCAAGCGTGTATGGACGTTTTTTGCATGGAAAGATATTACAGTCAACAATATCTCTTTTGATTTAATGCTTGCTGCATATATTCTCAATCCATCTGAAAACTTTTTGCAGGTGTCACATATTGCTAAAATGTACGGTGTTACCAATTTAGTTCCTGAAGAAGAAATTTATGGCAAAGGTGCAAGCAAAAAAGAACCTACACTTGAAGCAAAGAGTAAGCATGCTGCTGCCAAAGCAAAATATATTTTTGAAAGTAAGCCACAATTATACCGCGAGCTGGTAGAAAAAGAGCAATTTCATCTTTACTGTCATTTGGAAATGCCACTTGCAAAAATTTTATCTGAGATGGAATTTATTGGTGTGAAAATTGATTCAGATACATTGCTTGATATGCAAAAGGACTTAAAAGCAAAAATTGAAGATATGGAAGCAAGAATCTATATGTTAACAGGTGCAACTTTCAATATTAATTCCCCCAAGCAGCTCGGTGTCATATTATTTGAAAAACTTGGTCTTCCACCAATTAAAAAAACAAAGACTGGATACTCGACCTCTGCAGATGTCCTGGAAAAATTGCGACCGCATCATGAGGTAATTGATGAGATTTTAACCTATCGTCAGCTTGGTAAGTTGTATTCAACATATGTGGAAGGTTTATTAAAGGTGGTTGATCCGCGTACGGGAAAAATTCATACACGTTTTAATCAAGCAGTTACGCAGACTGGTCGATTAAGCTCGACTGAGCCAAATTTGCAAAATATCCCAATTCGTTTGGAGGAAGGAAGGAAAATTCGTAAGGCGTTTGTACCTTCAAAAGAGGGTTGGCAAATTTTTGCAGCGGATTATTCTCAGATTGAATTAAGGGTTTTGGCACATATGAGCCATGATGCCAATTTAATTCAGGCTTTTCAAGAAGACCGGGATATTCACACAAAAACAGCTATGGATGTTTTTCATGTGAATGAAAATGAGGTTACATCGAATATGCGTCGGCAGGCCAAGGCTGTAAATTTCGGAATTGTATACGGAATTAGTGACTATGGTCTTTCACAGAACTTGAATATTACGCGAAAGGAAGCAGCTGGCTTTATTCAGCAATATTTTTCTATTTTTACAGGTGTACAAGACTATATGAAAAATATTGTAAAAGAAGCAAAATATACTGGTTATGTTACAACACTTTTAAATCGTCGTCGCTATATTCCTGATATTAATTCGTCTAATTTTAATATTCGAAGCTTTGCTGAACGAACAGCAATTAATACACCCGTACAAGGTTCTGCAGCGGATATTATAAAAAAAGCAATGATTGATACAACCCAAGAAGTGAAAAAGCAAAATTTAAATGCCAAATTGCTGTTGCAGGTGCATGATGAATTGGTTTTTGAGGTTGCATCAGAGGATGTCAAAGAATTACAAAAAATTGTGACAGAGAAAATGGAACAAGCTGTATCGCTTTCTGTACCTTTAAAAGTAGATTGCAGCTTTGGTCCGACATGGTTTGATGCAAAATAACGATAAATTCGCTGTAGGCAAAATACTTATGTCAAATTTTCTAGCATAGGTATTTTGCCTTTTTGACAAAAGAAATTTTGCTTTGTTTTTCTAATACAAAGCCAACTGAAGTGGATGGGAGAGAAGGGTATGCCAGAGTTACCAGAAGTAGAAGCGGTTCGTATGACACTTGCAAATTTAATTACTGGAAAAGAAATGATTCGTGTATGGGCGAATTATCCCGATATTGTAAAAGAACCAATAGAATTTCAACAATTTGCTAAAAGACTGGAAGGTGAACGATTTGAATCGGTTTTGCGAAAGGGGAAATTTTTGATCTTGGAGACCAGTCAATATGCAATGATTTCACATCTTCGGATGGAAGGAAAGTATGTACTCGCTGATGCACAAGATCCATATCATAAACATACACATTTGTTTTTTACTTTTTCTGATGGAACTGAGTTACGCTATGAGGATGTGCGCAAATTTGGTACCATTCACTTGGTGAAAAGAGGTAGACATATGCAAACCCCAATGCTTCAAAGGCTTGGACCGGATGCAATTGAAGTAGATTTTCACAAAGCATATCTGAAAGAAAAGGTGAGAAACCGAACTCGATCGATTAAAAGTTTATTGTTGGATCAAGAAATTGTGGCTGGTCTTGGAAATATTTATGTGGATGAGGTGCTTTTTCATGCAAACGTGCATCCATTGCAGACAGGTGCACATTTAAGTGATCAAGATTTGCAACGGATTGTTCAAGGAGCGAAGGAAATTTTACAAAAATCTATTGAGTTGGGTGGTTCTACGGTCCGCAGTTATTTAAATGCACAAGGAAAAATGGGTACCTTTCAAAATGAGTTGAAAATTTATGGAAAAAATGATTTACCTTGCATCGTTTGCGGTCAGCGAATTGAAAAAATAAAAGTGGCTGGTAGAGGTACACATTATTGTCCGCAATGTCAGAAAAAATCAGTTTGAAGATAACGAGGAATGAGGTTACAATAAAAAGGTTGCTATTTTCCCAATATTTTTTGATCGAAAACTTAATAAAGAAGAAATATTATTTGCATAGAATTTTTGATAAATCAAATTTCAAAAATAAAATTATGATTATTTGAAAAATATTGTTTAGCAAGTTCATTGACAATCATTCGCGAAACAAAAATAAATATTGAATAATTATAAGAAAATATCAGATATAAAAGAGATTTCAATATGCTCGTCTTTTTGATTTGTTTATTTCAAATAATATTTAAAAATAGGATGCTACGAGTAACAAAATTTTCCCAATTATTTTTTAGTGGATAAGGATTTCTTTTTTTAAGTAGCGGAACACCTACTATTTTTTTGCATAGATTACATCAGAAGATTAAAATGCAGCATGAGATATGAAGCTTTTGATAAAGATAAAGTGAGAATCCGAAAAGTAAAATGATTTTCAGCCAATTTCTTTCTTAAAATAAGGGAATTCCTAGTTTGAATTAGGTCTAATTTAATGTTTTTTTGCAGCAATTTTATGCTGTCAAGGTTTAGGAGATTTTTTACCTGAATGAATGTATTCAAGCTATTTTTGGGGTATGGGGTGTATGTTGATACCGATATGATGTTTTATTTGTAAAGGAAATCAGTAAATGAGGAATCGATTTTCACCGTTCAGAAGTGAGTGGTTATTATAATGATAGGCAGATTTGTGATTTCTGTTTCGGTGTGAAATGTTTTCATGTGGATGTTTAAGAAGTGAATTGGTTTGGGTAGCATTTCATAGGCTTTGGACTTTCAGATTGATCAAAGGTTTTTTGTTTATCTCTGCTTTGATTCTGGTGGTGTGGGTTTATGTGGAGTTTAATTTTATTGAGTGTTGCCTTAAGCATTGACAGTCTGACAGTTGGTATGACATATGGTTTTAGAAAGGTCAAGATTCCTTTTCGCTCTTTATTAATTTTGTTATTTTGTGCATTTGGAATTTTGTATGTTTCTGTCTGGATTGGAAAAGGGTTTACACATATTTTTAGTGAGCAGATGGCAACTTTTATTGGTGGTTTCATATTGGTTTGTTTGGGCTCATGGATGCTTTATCAAAAAGCAAAGGAACTGGAGTTAAAAGAAGCCGATATTTTAAAAGAAAAGGAAGTAAAAGAAAATAAAGTATATCGCTTTGAAATTCGTGCATTTGGGTTTGTGGTTCAAATTTTAAAAACACCGACTTTAGCTGATTTTGATCGTTCTGGTCGAATTACAGGGATGGAAGCCTTTGTGCTTGGCGTGGCACTTTCTTTGGATTCTCTTGGTGCGGGAATTGGAATTGGTGTATTGGGTTTTCATCCATTTGTAATAGCATTATGTGTTGCAGTGATGAGTGTTTTATTTTTAAAGCTTGGTGTAGAACTGGGAAATCAGTTTGCTTGTTTTAAAAAGATGTCTCATCTTTCTGTATTTTCTGGTATTTTTTTGATTGTTTTAGGTTTTTTACGGATGTAAATTTACATCCGCATACATATTGGATTGGAAGTGAATAAAATGACCCTTCGAATCGGGATTACAGGCGGAATTGCTTCGGGAAAAAGTACAGTTTCTAGTTGCTTGCAACGCTGGGGCTATCCGGTGATTGACGCAGATGTAATTGCAAAAGATGTGATGCAAAAAAACGGCTCCGCTTTTTTGGCTGTTGTTGCACATTTTTCTTCGGATATTTTGGATGCAGATGGTGAAATTGAACGCATGAAATTGGCAGAAATCATATTTCAAGATGATAAGAAACGAATGGAGTTAAACCAAATTGTACATCCAATGATTCAGGCAGAAATGGAAAGACAATTTCTTCATGCACAAAAAAATGGTATAAAAATGGTTTTTTTTGATGTGCCACTTTTATTCGATACAGATAGTTTGTCATTACCGCTTGATTTTGTCATTGTTGTAACAGTAAAGCCTGATATACAGTTGCAGCGTTTAATGGAAAGAAATGGCTATACAAAAGAACATGCATTGTGTCGTATTCAATCACAGATGCCGGTCGCAAAAAAAGAAAAATATGCTGATTTTATTATTTATAATAATGGAACAGAGGAAGAAACTGAACAGCAGTTGAAAAAAGTTTTGGAGATTTTAATAAAAAGACAGATTTAAGATGTGCCAATGCTTTTAAATATGCTATACTAATTGCGTGTAAATAGAGAATTGGTATAGCTTAATAAGCAAATTTTGATAGGGGGAATTCAAATATGGCAAAAATAGCAATTAACGGATTTGGAAGAATTGGAAGATTGGTATTTCGTAAAGCAATATCTGATGATGCATTGGATATTGTTGCAGTGAATGCGAGCTATAAGCCAGAAATTCTTGCACATTTATTAAAATATGATTCTTTGCATGGGAAATTTGAGGGAACAGTTGAAACGGATGAAAATGCACTAATTGTAAATGGAAAGTATGTTCGACTGACTGCAGAAAGAAATCCAGAACTGCTCCCTTGGAAGGAAATGGGAGTAGAAATTGTAATTGATGCGACTGGTAAATTTAATGATCGGGAAGGTGCAGGCAAGCATTTAAAAGCTGGTGCGAAGAAGGTTATTTTAACTGCACCAGGTAAAAAGGAAGATATTACGATTGTAATGGGTGTAAATGAGGAGCAATATGATCATAAAAATCATCATATTATTTCTAATGCCTCCTGTACAACGAATTGTTTGGCACCCGTTGCAAAAATTTTACATAATGAATTTGGCATTGTAAATGGTCTGATGACTACTGTGCATGCATATACGAATGACCAAAAAAATATTGACAATCCACATAAGGATTTGCGTCGTGCTAGAGCATGCGCTCAGTCCATTATTCCAACTTCAACTGGTGCAGCTAAGGCGTTGGCACTTGTATTGCCAGAATTAGAAGGAAAAATTCATGGTTTGGCTTTACGTGTCCCCACACCAGATGTATCCTTGGTAGATTTGGTGGTGGATGTAAAGAAGGAAGTTACAGCAGAAATAGTGAATGCCGCATTCCGTAAAGCAGCAAAAGGTTCGATGAAAGGTATTTTAGGTGTTTGTGATGAACCATTGGTGAGTATTGATTATACGACGGATTCACGTTCTTCAATTGTTGATGCGCCTTTAACCATTGTAATGGATGGACATAAAGTAAAAGTGATGGCATGGTATGATAATGAATGGGGCTACTCTTGTCGAGTTGTGGATTTGCTTTATTTGGTCAATCAAAAGATAGAAGCAGAAAAAATGCAGTCTGTTTAATCTGTTAAACTACTTTATATGTTGGATTGTTTTTCTTTGTAAAAAAGGCAATCCATTGTTTGTTTGAACTGGATTATATTTTCTATTTGATAAAAAAATTTTATGCGGGTACTTTTTATTTTTTATATAAAAATATTTTCCAGTAAAATAAAGTTATCTCAATACAGTTGGTCTTTAATGTCTTAGTCGCAATTTTTTTAAAGAGTCAAGATGAAAAAGGAGATTTAGTCATTTTTTGCTTTTATATAACTGTTTAGGACAACAAGGAATAAGCAAACAGCGACTGTTTGAATGGATATAAAAAAAGAAAAGATCTCAAAATTGCCCCTTTGGAGGTTAGATCAAATCTAAACCTCCAAAGGGGCAATTTAAAAAGTCGAATTTAAAATAAAATTTTTAGTAAGCAATGCCTTGTGCTTTCATTGCTTCAGCAACCTTAATAAATCCAGCAATATTTGCTCCGGCAACCAAATCACCTTCAACACCATATTCTTTTGAAGCTTCATAGGCTGCTTTGTAAATGTTTACCATAATGTCGTCCAATTTTTTGTCAACTTCTTCAAAAGTCCAAGACATGCGAATGCTGTTTTGGCTCATTTCTAAAGCAGAAGTGGCAACACCACCAGCGTTTGCTGCTTTTGCTGGTCCATATAAAACACCTTTTGCTTGAATATAGGCCACAGCTTCTGGTGTGGATGGCATATTTGCGCCTTCAGCAATCGCAATACAACCATTGTCAATTAAAATTTTGGCGTCGTTTTCGTCCAATTCATTTTGTGTCGCACAAGGTAGTGCAATATCACATGGAATGGTCCAAATGCCACGGCATCCTTCCTTGTAAGTCGCAGAAGGTACTTGTTTTACATATTCACTGATGCGTTTTCTTTCTACTTCTTTTAGTTGTTTTATCAGTTCCAAATTTACTCCGTTCGGGTCATGAATGTATCCAGAAGAATCGGAAAGCGCAATAACAGTTGCACCCATAGCGGTTGCTTTTTCAGCCGCATAAATAGCAACGTTTCCAGAACCAGAAATAACGACTTTCTTTCCTTCAAAGCTATCATTTTTGGATGCCAGCATTTCTCTTGTGAAATAACATAGACCATAACCAGTTGCTTCTGTACGCACTAATGAACCACCATAAGGAATTCCTTTTCCGGTCAAAATACCAGTGTATTCATTACGTAGGCGTTTATATTGCCCAAATAAGAAACCAATTTCGCGACCGCCAACGCCAATATCGCCAGCAGGTACGTCTGTATCTGCACCAATATGTTTGGAAAGCTCGGTCATAAAGCTTTGGCAGAAACGCATGACCTCCATATCGGATTTACCTTTTGGATCAAAATCTGATCCGCCTTTACCGCCACCAATTGGTAAACCTGTTAAAGAGTTTTTGAAAATTTGTTCAAATCCTAAGAATTTAATAACGGAAGCACATACTGAAGGATGGAAACGAAGTCCACCTTTGTATGGTCCAATTGCAGAGTTGAATTGTACACGGTAACCGCGATTTACTTGCACTTTTCCTTGATCGTCCACCCAAGATACACGGAACATTATTAAACGTTCAGGTTCAACGATTCTTTCAATAACACCAGCTTCTACAAGATCTGGTCTTTTTTCTACTACAGGCTCTAATGATTCCAAAACTTCGTGGACTGCTTGTAGAAACTCTGGTTCATTTTCATTTCTTTGAACAACTTTGTCATACACTTGCTGCAAATAGGCACTTTTAAAAGACATGGCGCTCCTCCTAAAAATATTTGTTTTATGCTGCATAGAGCATAATTTCGTATCTTCTAAAAACATATCACACTTGTTTTCTAATTTCCATATATTTTCTTTGAATTTTTTATAAAAATTACAGAAATCACGAATGTTATTATAAAGGATCTGATTCAAAAGTTGAAAAACTTGATGGAACACAAAATAACATATGGAATACATGATATCCAATCAAAGAAAAATATCTACTCTGGTATAAGGGCAATAGGAAATGAAAAACATGAATCTTGCTGCTATAGAGTGTTTTAGAAAGAACTGTTAATTTTGTTAAGGAATAGATTGTTTTATTGCATAGTATATGGAGAGTTTTTCAGATGATGTGATACAATGCAATATAATTTGTTTTGTTTAGCTCGATTTGACCTTGATTTGCTAAAACAGAATGATATAAAAATCTCGTAATTTTGTAGCAATCTGTTTTGAATGCCCTCGAATCCATAAAAAACTGCCAAAGCCTTGCTGTTTCAAGGCTTTTTCATAAAGCAATTTTATACTCCAAAAAAAAATAAAAAAATGACGCGAAACGTCGGTAACTGTGCATGAACCGTCAAAATCCGTGCATGAACCGTCGAAAACTGCGCATGAACGGTAAATTTTCCTCTGCAAAAAATTGGAAAAAAATATATACTGTATAAAAATCAGTA
>CAJFEE010000032.1 GCA_904373265.1 Candidatus Harrysmithiimonas galli
GTTCAATTTGCCAATTCTAGCAGTAAGCTCAAAGCATATCAATCTTTTTTATCCAGTTTAAATTTAAAGCCAGACATGGATGTGGGGAAAACACAAACACATGTGAGCGTGATGTTTGCAGCGAATAGCAGCCGGTATGGTGAAGTTGTGGAGTGGTTGAAGGAGAAGGGAATTCGTTATGATGTAGAGTAAAAGAAGGAAGGCTACCTGTGGAGGGTAGCCTGTTTTTTTTGTAAAATTTTCAGTTCACAAAACAACAAAATAATCATATGATGTATCAAAATACATATATTGTGTTAGAATAAGTGTAATTAATTTATCAATGAAGGGAGTTGTAATCATGTCAACTAACGAGTTCGAGAATTTTATTAAAAAAAACAAGTTAGATATCATTCAACAAAACAATGCTTCATTGATTTTCAGAGAAAACGTCAGAAAAAATATTGATTCTACAAAAATGTTTATGGAAGAACAGAGAAAAAATTTTAAACTTATTCAAAATAAACCGCGATAGGCGACACAATAAAGTCGTCTTTTTTTGCTAAGTTTGTTGATTGTAGAAAAAATTCAAATGCATTTGCTGTCAAAGAGTGTAATGTTTTAAAACTCATGTTAGAACTTTTGTTTATTCTTCTTGTTATTTTCCCTATAGCAACTATTTCTATACTTTTTCCGTTATCGTACTTTAACATTAAATCTTTTGCTTTTTCTCGCATAAATTCCTCACTTAAAATAAGAATAAATTTATCTAATGTCATAAAAATTTTATCACCTAAAAGGATTTCTATGCTAGATAGTAGTTTTTTTGTACTATCTAAAGTTTCTTTTTCTTGTTTGAATTCATTTTCTAGTTTTTCTTTTTTGTTTTGAATTTTTCCTTTCGTTTGAACAGCTTTATCTTGGTTGCGTGCTAAGTGTTTAGTTTTTGAATTCAACTTTCCTAGAATATTATCTAGTGTTTGTACACTTTGATCTATATCGCATGCATATAAATTATCTAACATTCCAAAAATTTCAGATATAATCTTAAAATCAAACACGTTAAATTGTCCTTTTATTTTTATGTAATCTCCAATTTTAAACATTTCTGTTTGTTGGTTTAAGAGATTGTTGGATATCATATATTTTTCAAATTTAGTTAAAGCGTTATCATGTAGTTGTCTTGTTATAATTTCTTTTCCAAATTCGGTTTGATAGATGCTTGTTTTTTCTGATTCAAATGCCCCTGGTTGGATACGTATTTTCATATTTCCAGAAGGAGTTTCAAAAATAGCTGGTATGCTAAATTTACCTGTATTAAAAATCCCCTCGAAGCTATTTCCCCTTTTATACCCTTCTTCTGATTCTGCTCCACTTTTAATCTCTTCTGATGATTCTCTATTTATAGAAGTCCTAAGACCATCTTCTATTTGCGCTAAAAAAGAGTGAATAATATTTTTGTCAAGATATATTATTTCTTTCATTTTTAATTCGTTTTTTGTCTGTTCTTTTAAATTACTGATGTTTTCCATATTTACATCTCCTCTCTTTTTATGCCTACACCTTTCGACAAATAGTAAAAAAGTCCTGTTTTAATTTACAAAAAAACCAAGCCATATGACTTGGTTTTTTTATATCGGGTGACCAGAAAGTGACCAAAATGCATAAAAGTTGGTCACTTTCTATAAATGTCGGTGACAGTTACATAAAAATACTGGTCTGAAATGTGTTGGTATGAAAGGGTTTATAATGTTATGTAGCATTTTATGAATATTGCGCTACCAAGGATGCAGGCAGGAAATGTGCAAAAATAAAATACGCATATGGTATTGCTTTTAAGTGATTACGATTTGTCAAGTACAAAGAAGTGACTACTTTTATAAAATATTATTCAAAGTTTGTATGCCTTTTATTAAACTAGGGATATCTTGAATTTTGTGTAAACCTCTAAATTGATGTAGAATAAAGCATCCATTTGGAGGTTTTTTATTATGAGAAAAGGAAATAAAAACTATCATATCCATATAAAATAATACCAGTAAAAATTTTATAAAATTTATTTAAAATTTAGTATGAAAGTCACTTGTTATTTTTTAGAAATATGTAAAAATTAAATGTATGAAAATACAAAGGAGGAAAGGTATCATGATATTTAAAAGAGAAGAGAAAAAAGGAAAGTACAAAAAAACCACTGCGGCAGCTCTTGCTGTTATGTTTGGTGTATCGGTTGTTCCATTTGTAGACATTAGCACTGCTTTAGCATCAACAAATTTTGTAGTAACAGAGTCAGAAATGGAGGAAATGGATAGACCCTCTTATGACTTTGTTTTTCAAATTCCTGCAGAAAAGATAAAGAGCTATATGAATAATGCGGGTGCTTATCCAAATAGTCCTTTATCTAAAATGTTTGATGGAGATACAACTACACATTGGGAAACAAATAAACCAAACACGAGTACTTTTAAGAATCATGTTATTGTAACATTTACAGAAGAGGTAACCTTAGGAAGTATTGTTTACTACCCACGTGTACAAGGCGCTGCAAATAAAGGGTTCCCGACAAATTATTCTATCTATGCATCAACAAAGGAAAGCGGAGATGATTTTACATTGGTGAAAGAAGATTCGGCTACTATAGCTTCAGATGCATTAAAAATCAAATTTGATAAAGAAACAAATTTTAAACGTTTAAAATTTGTATTTGATGAAGCACACCAAAATTGGGCTGCAGCTTCAGAATTAAAGTTTTATAAACCAGATGTTTTAGCAGATCGAGCAGATGCATTATTTACAGATGGTACCATGTCAGAGCTTACAAAAAATGTTGATTTGGATGAAATCAATCAAATGCTTAAACAGTCTAAAACACATCCGAATGTATATCTTACAGAAAGATTACAAATCGCTAAAGATATTTTAGAAGGCAAGAATATCGCACAAGAAGTTTTTACTGTGGAACAAAGAGGAGATGGCGTTTTTCATGCGCGGAATATTTTAAAAACGAGTAGTTATGGTACAAATCTTTTGCCAACAGGTATTGCCGCATTAGCTGGTGAACAAATCAAAGTATATGTAGAGGTAGAAGAAGGAAAGCCCTTACCTAAAATTACATTTTCCCAACAGGTAGGGCATTGGAATAATTGGCAACGCACTTATAATTTAAAACAAGGAGAAAATGTCTTTACTGTGCCAAAAATTTATAGTGAAACGTGGACACATAAAGTGATTGCAGGTGGAGCCATTTATATTGTAAATCCGTATACACCTGAACAACAAGGAAAAGCACCACGTATTCGAATAGAAGGTGGACACAATTATCCACTTTTCCATGATGGAGATAATGTGGAAGTGTTTATACAAGAATTACGAGAATATCAAGAAAAATTAACGGCTGAACCAAATAAATATGTTGATATTGTAGAATTGGTGAACGACTATGCGATTGTAAACTCCAATATGACATCGGCATTATTGTTTTTAAACTCTCCTGAATCCACGCCACAAAAAACGTTGGATTTTCATAAAGAGCGTTTGGGTAAATTTTTTGCTTATGCAGGTATTTCAGAACAAGGAGATGACATTAAACATAAACGTAACGGTGCACGTGCGAATTTACGATTGATGCAGCCATGGGCATTTGCTTACGCCGCAGGGGATCATACAGGATTTCAACAGGGTAGCGCAAATACTTTATTTGGCGGCTCGATTTATGGTTGGGCAGAAGCACATGAAATTGGACATCATTTTGATATCAAGGGAGGCTTTATTGGCGAAGTAACCAATAATATGTGGGCAAATTACAACAGAATGCTTCAAAATGAAACGGATAGAATTGCAGACAGTTATGCCAGTATTTTTACAAATCAGGCTTCAGATGAGTACATGGATCTGACATATTCGATAAATGATTTGGGTATATGGTGGCAGCTGCATTTATTGGATGAAAATTACTGGCCAAACTATCAAAAGGCGTTTCGTGATGGAATTGCAGAGAATATGGGATTAACGAAAAATGAGCGTATGGCTGTTGTGTCTAGTTACGCGCTAGGAATGGATATAACAGAGCATTTTAAAAGAAATAAATTTTTGGATGAAGTAAGCGTTGAAAAGGTTAAAAATGCATTAAAAACATTAGAAATACCTGAAGCAGCAGAAAATATTAAGCCATGGTATATGTGGACAAAAGCAACAAAAGATCGTGAAAGTCAATTTGACCAAGCATACCAACCAGAAATTGTTTCTGTTACACGTAAAGAAGGCAAAGTAGAAATTAAAGTAAGCATAGATGCGGCTGCTCAAGATGCACTATTAGGATATGAAGTACTTCAAGATGGTAAAGTACTTGGATTTACAAACACGAATACGTTTATAAGTACTACCAATGATGACAAAGAGACACACACATATCAAGTTCGTGCTTTTGATTTGCGTTCAAATGCAACTGAATATAGTGAGGAAGTTGTTGCTGATTTAAGTATCCCAACCATTTCTATCACTGGAAGTACCATTGTACCTATTCATACGAGTGATTTGGATTTAAACTCCATAGTTACAGCTTATGATGCAAACGGCACAGTTTTAAATGGTGTAACGGTCAGTGGCCATGTTGATACTACTAAAACAGGAGAATACGTTGTTACGTATTCTGTCACCGATGGAAATGGAAAATCTATAAATAAAGATGTAAAGATTCATGTTGTAACAAGTACAGAGTATCTTTCTGATTTGATACCAACTTCTGCGGTTGTGGGATGGAAAACATTAACGAAGGATACAGGATTAAATGGTAGAGCCATCCGATTGCTGCAAAATGGTGAAGAGAAAACATATACAAAAGGAATCGGTGCACATGCAGATTCTAAAGTCGTATATAATGTAGAAGGAAAAAATTATGAGTACTTTGAAGCTTTTATCGGAATAGATGGAGAAGTCAGACAACAAAGCAAACCGTCTGCAACATTTGAAGTATGGGCTGATGGCAAGAAAAAATATGAAAGTGGTACGATGAAAGCAAACACAGAGCAAGAGTATGTCAAAATTGATATCCAAGGTGCAAGAGAAATCGTATTGGTTACAAACGGTGGTGGAGATACCAGCTCGGATCATACCATATGGGCAGATGCTAAATTTTCGACTACAAATTCTGTTCCAACCATCCAAGCAAGAGGAGGTGTTTTTGAAGGAGGAACAGTCGTGGATTTAGGAAGTCTTGCAACTGCGACAGATATAGAAGATGGAGATCTACCAGTAACTTTTGAAACAGATTATACAGAAGGAGAATTTGGTAAATTTAATGTAACCTATACAGCGATAGACAAAGATGGAAATCAGGCAAGAAAAACGGTTCAAATTTTTGTATCTAATCGTACAGTCTATGCAAGTGATGTAGATTGGGAATCAGCAGTAGTTGGATGGGGAGAAGTTAAGAAAGATAAAAATATTGATGGTGGTACAATCTCTTTATTGGTAAATGGCGAAAGAACGTATTTTGATAAAGGCATTGGTGCACATGCTAACTCTACTATTATTTATAATTTAGATTCTATGGAGGAAAAGCCAGATTATTTTAGTTCCTATGTAGGGATCGATTCTTCCAAACCAGGTGGAGATGTAGTATTTAAAGTCTATGCGGATGATAGATTGATTGCTAGCACAGAAAGTCAGATTCCAACAAAAGAGGCTGAATTTTTGACTGTCGATTTAAGTCATGTGAGCAAACTGAAATTGGTAGTTGAATCAAATGGTAGTATAAGTATGGATCATGCGATTTGGGCAGACAGTAAATTTCATTTTAATCAATTTGAAAACAAAATTGAAGATGAAAATTTAGCAGTAGCAACCCAGAATATCAATGAATTGAAAGCCACATTAGAAAATGTATTAAATACAGAAGTTATAGATGTTAGAGACATCGAACAAATTTATGTCATCCAACCTATAGTACCAGGTTTTTCGGGAAATGAAACTGAGAAACTTGTAGTATCTAAGATGGAAGAATTATTAGGAGATAAAATCAAAGGTGTATTTTGTGTGAATTTATGGAATTTTGAGCAAGAAGGAATCAGTCGTAAATATGAAACCATAGAAGAAGTATTGCAAAACAATTTAACGATTACATATCAGGAATCCAATGATAAACCCATGTATATTTTACAAAATGGACAAATTAGCCAATTAGAAACTGAATAGTTTCAATAAAACAACTAATCTTATAAAATATACTTTTAAAAATTATAAAAATAAAATTTATTTAAAGCGAATTTTTGGGTGAGAGAGGTAATCATGAAATGGTAAAAAGAGAATGGTTATAACAAAGAAAAATTTTATTTCTAAATTTTATAGCAGCTAAAGTATATTGGATTAATACAACACTGAATTTTAAGGATTGTATCACAGGAGGCAAGAGATTGCTGTACCTGTGATACAGTTTAAGAATTTTTGGATCAAACGAAGATACAGATTTATGATGGAATGTTTAAGGAAATGAATCCAATAAGATGTGAGATAAGAATGGTTGGGTGATATCATCCAGATTTTGGTTGGATTGATGGTGTATGAAAAGAGCACTCACTTTTGAAAAGATCATTCCGAAACGAAATCCAAATCATTTATGATTGAATACCTATTATATTCCGAAATAAATGCAGATGCAGAGTAAAAATTTAAAAATGGGGGAAATCTTTAAGCCCCCGATATTACATAAAATCTTGGATCACGTTTAGTTAGAAGAATCAAAGGTTAAGAAGTTTATTTTAGATGGATATATTTTGAACTTATGTTCGAATCAATTTGAATCATTGGTGTATACAGAAATCGTATGTATAATGGTTGAGAGATTAGGGGGGGAAGGATTAACTGCCCCCAATTGTAAACCAAATATAAATATAAGTATATAAGATTTCAGATGAATCAGAATTGGAGATTTTCCCTCTCAGCCTGTCGGTTTTTTTATTTTGATTTCAGAATTTTTTCTAAAAATTTATCCACGGCTTCTTCATATTTTTCACGATTTTTTACTATTCCTTGTGCGTGACCGCCTTCAGGAAAAATTATAAGTGTTGTTTCATTTGGTGCTGCTTCGTGCAATCTTTGGCTGTGAGCTGGTACAGTGAAGTGATCATGTTTTGTATGGAGCAATAAAACCGGTTTTTTGATCTTTTTCATAAAGAAAACGGGAGAAAGCATCTCCCATGTAAATGCGAGTCTCTTTTCCCAAATCCATTTGGAAATTTTTAGGAAAGGAAAGTAAGGCATATATGGATAATTATGTTTGTAACGTTCACGAATGATGGATGAAAAATTAGAAAACGGACAGTCAGCAATATAAAAATCAGCTACATTCTCTGAATTTGCAGCATATAATAGTGCGGTAACCGCTCCCATAGATTCACCATGTACGCCAATTTGGCAATCACTACCGAAAGTTTGATGTCCCCATTGAACCAGTTTTTTTAAATCCTCTTTTTCATAATAGCCATATGTAATAAAATCTCCGCCAGAGAATCCATGAAACCGTTGATCATAAGTAATGACATGGAATCCTCTGTCTAGAAACAGTTGTACATATTTATAAGAAGTCAACTGTTGACAAGAAAATCCATGACAAAGAATGATTAACCGCTTAGAGGGCTGCTTGGCATGAATGTGTGTTGCACAAATATAATAGCCAAAATCGGATTCGATATAAAATATTTCTTTTTTCCAGCGATTAAAATCTTTCAGATGGAATCGCTGTTCAATCGCTTCTCGATAAAATAAAAATCCACCTTCTTGCTTTGGACTGAAGATCAATTGTTTGTACATTTTCGCAGAAATCAAATAAGTTACTATGCCGATTAATAGAACCCCTATTAAGATCAATAAAAAAATTTCCATAAAACCACCTTTATATTTAAAATTACTTCTGTAAATATATTATAATGGATGAAAAAGAGATACAAATCATGTATGTTATTTTTGCAAAACAGAAAGGAAGAAGCAAATGAAGACGAAAAAGCCATCGGCAAATCGAATGGAATCTTTTGGTGGGAAAGAAAACAAAATTGAGCTTAGGGATCGGATTCATACAGATGTACTGAAGCAGTTTCAAATGAAAAAAGCCATTTGGCAAGAAGAGGCCAAGAAAAAAGAAATTGAAAAAAGACAAGCACAGATGGCAAAGAAAAAAGAACAGGAAAAAAATAAAACCTTTGAAGAGCTTTTAAATGAAAGTCCGTTAAATTGGCGGGAATTTAAATAATGATAGCTGAAAATATGTAAAAAAACAGTAAGGAGGTACGTAAAATGAAAAATGCATTATTGATTATTGATATGAGCAATGATTTTGTTCATGAAAATGGTGGATTAACTGCTGGAGAAGCCGCACAGACCATTGTTCCGTTTATTCAAGAAAAGGCAGAAGAGTTTTTAAAAAACGGTGATGAAATTTATATTTGTATGGACGCACATCAAGAAAATGATGATCATTTTAAACTTTGGCCTGTACATAATGTTGTGGGAACATGGGGGCAGCAACTATATGGATCATTGCATGATTGGTATTTAGCACACAAGCATTCACCACAAGTACACTGGTTGCCAAAAACAGAATATGATGCATTTCATCAAACGAATTTAGCAAAGATGTTAAAACAAAAAGAGGTGCAACATTTGTATTTAACAGGTGTTTGCACAGATATTTGTGTTTTTTTAACGGCGTATGGTGCATATAAAGAAGGCTTTCATACAACTGTATATGCGAAAGGTACAGCAACTTTTACAGAAAATCACCAAATCTTTTTACAACAAATGAAATCTATCTTTTTATCAGAAATTAAGGAGTAGATCATAATGAAATCGGATTTTGAGGAAAAAACTTTACATCGAACACAGGTTTATAAAGGGAAAGTTATTGAACTTTGTGTGGATACAGTGATGCTACCCAATGAAAAAAAAGGAACACGTGAGCTTATATTCCATAATGGTGCGGTCTGTGTTTTAATTGTCAATCCAGCAGGGAAGATTGTTTTTGTTCGCCAATATCGGAAGGCTTTAGAGCAGTCATTGCTTGAGCTTCCAGCTGGGAAGCTAGAAGTAGGAGAAAATCCAAGGGAAGCGGTCATGCGTGAAATGAACGAGGAGGTTGGTTACACTTGTTCGGATGTTGAGCTTCTTTATACATTTTATGGGTGTCCTGGATTTTGTAATGAAAAATTGTATTTGTATCGGGCGATTCATCCAGAGCTTGCCGTTCAAAAGCTTGAGCCAGATGAGGATGAGTTTGTTGAGCAGATTGAGCTGGATATAAAAGAAGCGTTTACGTTATTAGAAAAAGGTGAAATTCAAGATGGAAAAACAATTATGGCGCTGCAATATTTATATTTGGAGATGTTAAAAAATCGCTCCAATGGATTGAATTTAGTAGAAGAGTAAAATAAATCATATATACGAAGTTTAACAGAAATATAGAGACTAGTGAGTGAGGCAGAGCGTTTCAATCGGTTGAACCATTTGTGTTTTTACTTTCTTTTACTTTTAAGAAAGAATGATCGACTATGTTTGATAGAAAAAATAGATTGGTTCTATCATCTCTATGATTTGCATACATATAAAGTAAAAAATTATAGAGGAGCGTTAAAGCAATGGACAAGATCACACAGTGGATGAAAACATTCCAAAAGCTTTGTTTTCAATTTATTCGGAGATACTGGGCAATTCTTGTATTTTCTGCCATTTTACTCATAATTGGTATTATTTTTGGTGCTCTGGCTGTCAATCAACTAGATGTTGTGCAAAAAGAAGATTTAAAACTGTATTTACAAAATTTTTTTTCCGTAATGGAAAACAATGGGATGAATCTATCAGATGAGATTTTTCAATTGAGCTTATGGAACCAGTTAAAAACCGTTGGTTTAATCGGCTTGCTTGGATTGTCTGTGGTTGGCTTTCCGATTGTCATCTTTTTATTGTTTTTAAAAGGTATCACCCTTGGATTTAGTATCGGTTTACTCGTGTATGAATTTGGTTTTCAAGGTTTTTGGTTCAGTGCAGGTACTGTATTTTTGCAAAATTTTATGATTGTACCATTATGGCTTTTGATGGTTACATTTTCTTTATCTTTTTCCATTTATTTTGTTCAATCTGTTTTATCCAAACAAAGAGTTGGCTTGGGTCGAAAATTTATTGTATATTTCATTCAATTGATATGCATTGCCGTTTTATTTGTTCTCCCGTCTTTATATGAAGCGTTTGTAAGTCCATATATTATAAATTATTTTGCAGAACATTTAACAAAATAAAATATGAAGAAATTTCCTACTTTCTTTTACGACAAATATTGTTATAATAAAGATGTTCTCATTTATTTATTCATAAAATAAGCAAGTGGGAAAACAAAATCTATGAATCTATAATTTAAAATGAGAAAGAAACTGTTTAATTTTATTTTGTGATAAGATAATCGGTCTGGCTTTCTTTTCAAATGAGGAGGGGTGATCAATGGATCCAAAGTTAGATTTTATTAAGAAGCAGTTATATGCTGCCAATTATAAATTAACTCCGCAGCGGGAAGCAACTGTGCGTGTTTTGCTTGAAAATGAGCAGGATCATTTGAGTGCGGAGGATATCTTTCTCATGGTAAAAGAAAAAGCACCTGACATTGGTCTGGCAACGGTTTATCGTACATTGGAGCTACTTTTGGAACTGAAAATTGTGGACAAGATTAACTTTGGTGATGGTGTGTATCGTTATGATTTGCGTAAAGACGGTGATGTGCATTTTCATCATCACTTGGTTTGTATGAACTGTGGTTCAGTCCACGAAATTGAAGATGATTTGCTTTTGGATGTAGAGAAAATCGTAGAGTCAGATTATGATTTTAAGATTAAAGATCACAGGCTGACATTTTATGGAATTTGTAGTAAATGTCAGGATGTATAAAATTTAACAGGCGCTTGACAGCGAGAAATGACAAAATAAGGAGCGTGTGGATGTGAAGACCGGTATGATTTTGGAAGTGTTGACACAGGAAGAAAAAATGTTGGTTTTAGAAGAGCTTTTTTCTCAAAACTATGCAAAGGAAATTGTAGCCTCGTCATTGGCTGATCTAGAGAATGGTGTACTTGATGATGTAAAGGAAAAATACCTCAAATTATCAAACTTATATGATCGAATTGCTAATTTCACATAATTTAAGATAAAAATTCAAGCTTTTGTAGCTTGGGTTTTTTATTTTAGATATGAATTGTATAAAAAGGCTATCTTATATGCTATTGAAGAAAAAGATAATAAAGACAAAATTGCTGTATTTTTATTTTTAAAAGTATTGCAGCTATAGACAAATTATCTGATGAAAAAAAATCTTTTGATTGGGTATGTATATAAAATAAGGAGAGAACAAAAATTTAAAATGTGTAGAGTTATTTTTCCTAGATGAATCATAGATTTATCATAGAATATTGGTTTGAGTGGATCTTTTTTCTCGTAGAAGTCTGGTCAATGCAGAAGTTTGAAAAAAGTGGATGCGAATGGATCTTTTTGAGCAAAAATTCTTTTGATCTTGATTCCTTTATATGAGAGTTTTCATAAAAGGAGGCAATCAGACAATATTTTTCTTTGATATCAGATATACATAAGCTTTTTCTTGTCAACCGTTTTTTTGTTTGATACATTAAATGAAGAAATATGTAAAAACAGGGAGGAACAAAAATGAAATTACAATCGGCAGAAGAAATTATTGCTTATATCTCAAACAGTGTAAAAAAAACACCCGTTAAAGTATATGTGAAAGGAAAGATTTCTGAGCTTAGCTTTCCTGAGTGTGTACAAGCATTTACAGAGGAAAAAACAGGTGTGCTTTTTGGTGATTGGTCTGATATTCAGCCGTTACTAGAAAAACAAAAAGATAACATTACCGATTATGTGATTGAGCATGATCGCAGAAATTCGGCCATTCCAACATTGGATATGAAAAATATCAATGCACGAATTGAGCCAGGTGCGGTGATTCGTGAACATGTCACCATTGGAGATCATGCGGTGATTATGATGGGCGCTTCTATTAACATCGGTGCAGTTATTGGAGAAGGAACAATGATCGATATGAATGCCGTTTTGGGTGGACGTGCGACCGTTGGAAAAAATGCGCATATCGGTGCTGGTGCCGTTTTAGCTGGCGTAATTGAGCCACCAAGTGCCTCACCGGTAATTGTTGAAGATGGTGCATTGATTGGCGCCAATGCGGTCGTATTGGAAGGAGTTCGGGTCGGAGAAGGAGCAGTGGTTGCAGCCGGTGCAATTGTAACTGAAGATGTTCCGCCATTTACAGTGGTTGCAGGAGCGCCAGCACGCATCATAAAGGAAATTGATGCTAAGACAAAGTCCAAAACCGAAATTATGGATGCATTAAGAAAGTTAAATGATTAATTCTATAATGATGTAAATATGAACAAAAAATGACATGCGAATGAATCTGGTAGACTTTTATTGGAAGGCGCCTAAGTGTAAAAAGAACAAGATTTTTTTATGGGATATGCTGAAAAATGCAAATGTCAGCATTATCCCATTCTTTCTTAATCTATGATATGGTTTTATCACTGATTTTTGGCAGCAGGTTCTCCATATATGAGCTTTGACTGGATCATCTTTATCAAACAGGAAAAGAGGCTTTGTTTATGAATTCATTTATTCAAATTCGCCGCGATTTACATCAAATTCCAGAGCTGGGTTTTCAGGAGTTTAAGACACAGCAATATATTTTAGATTATTTATCAAAACTACCACAAGATAAGCTTGAAATTATGCGTTGGGAAACTGGTTTATTGGTTCGTGTCAGAGGAAGTCATCCCAAAAAAACAATCGGATACCGTTCTGATATGGACGGTCTGCCGATTCTTGAGCAGACAGGTTATGCATTTTCCTCAATTCATGAAGGAAACATGCATGCATGTGGACATGATTTTCATATGAGTATTGCACTTGGAATTTTAACAGAGCTTGTAACTTGTCAACCGCCTGAAAATCATATTGTTTTTATTTTTCAACCGGCTGAAGAAGGACCAGGTGGCGCATATCCGATGATGCAAAGTAAAGAATTTCAGAAACAGGCATTTGATGAGATTTACGCACTTCATGTTCAACCAGAAGCACCAACTGGTTATGTTAGAATGAAACCAGGCATCTTTTTTGCCCATACCGCCGAGATTCATATTGATTTAATGGGTAAAGGTGGTCATGCAGCTTATCCACATTTGACAAAAGATATGATTGTTGCAAGTGCTGCATTGGTGCAACAAATTCAAACGGTTATTTCTCGCAATATAAATCCGTTGGAAAGCGGTGTTGTAACCTTTGGTTTTTTGCATAGTGGAACGGCTAACAATATTATTGCACAAGGTGCCAAGTTAAAGGGAACGGCTCGCGCACTTTCTGTTGAAACTATGCAAGTGATTAAGAAACGTGTTTCTGAAATTTGCCAAGGAATTGCTGTTATGTATGATTGTGAGGTACAATGTGAGTTTCGTTCTGAATATTATGGTGTATATAATGATGCCATATTAACTGAAAAATTACTAAAATATTTTAAAGAGGAAAATATTCCTGCCGAAATTTGTGAACCGACATTAGCTGGTGAAGATTTTGGATATATGATTCAAAATATTCCAGGCTGTATGTTTTGGCTTGGTGTTCAGTCCCCATTTGGTTTACACCATGAAAAATTTTGTCCAGACGAAGCAGCCATTCCTAAAACGATTCATTTTATGAGTAAGTTTTTATCCAAACGTACAAACTAAAGAAAATTGTAGTTTGGAGGTTCAGGAAATGACAGAAGGCTTAATTGGAAAAGATGCGCCATTGTTTCAAATGAATGCGGTAATGCCGAATTTGACATATGGAACGGTTTCATTACAAGATCATATTCAAGAGAAAAAATGGACGATGCTTATGTTTTATCCGTTTGATTTTTGTACAATCAGCAGGTCTGATTTGGTACAGCTTTCTGAAAGAATTGGTAAGTTTGAAGCATTGCAGACGAAAGTACTTGGCATTTCCGCCGACAGTGTATATGCACATCGTGAGTTTATGAAACAATCAGAGATTGATTTTCCTTTGGCTTCTGATGTGAGTGGACAAGTTGCGTCTAATTACGGCTGCTTAAATCAGGATTATCGGCGTTTTCATAAAACTTTATATTTTATTAATGAAAAAGGTATCCTTGTTTTTATTCAGCATATGCCAGATATATTTTCAATTGATGGAGCAGATGTACTCTGGCTACTACAAAAGATTCGGTCTAGCTTTGATACGAATGGTTATGTTTATTGATGGGAGATACAGATAGTGGATCATGGGTGGCAATCTGTAGGAGAGGAAAGAAAGTATGAAAAAAGAATTTGCAGTGATTGGTCTGGGGCGGTTTGGCGGAAGTATTGTACAATATTTGAGTGCACATGATTATGATGTGCTGGCCATTGATATTGATGAAGAACGTGTCAGTCAATTTATGAATATTGCTTCCTATGCTGTAGTGGTAGATGCTATGGATGAACTGGCATTAAAAAGTTTAGGAATTCGAAACTTTGATCATGTGATTGTTGCCATTGGAGAAAATTTAAATGCAAGTATTTTAACAACCATTATTTTAAAAGAATTAGGTGTAAAAAATATTACAGTTAAGGCACAAAGTATTTATCATGAAAAAATTTTGCAAAAAATTGGAGCGACACAAGTAGTTCATCCAGAAAGAGATATGGGAAAAAGAATTGCCAAGCAGTTAATTTCAAACAATGTTTTTGATTATCTGGACTTATCTGAAGAATACAGTATTATGGAATTAATTGCAACCGATAAAATCGCCAATAAAAATTTAATTGATTTAAATGTGCGTGCCAATTATGATTTAAATATTATTGGAATCAAACGTGACAATCAGATGAATGTATCACCAATTCCGACAGAGAAATTGCGAAAAGGAGATTTGATTTTTGTCATTGGACATAATGATAAAATTGAAGCATTTCAAAAACGTGAATTTTAAAAAAATATCATAAAAATGGTAAACAGTGATAAGAAAGTATGAGAAACGAATGATTCACACTAAACAAATAGGGTTACAAGTAAAATCAGAGAGCAAATCACTTTTAAAAGTGTCTACTCTCTACTTTATTGTTAGACATTGTCACGTACTAGAGTATTATTTTCGAGGATGAAAAATGATAAATTCTTTACCACTTCCACACTCGATAAGCTTCATAAATCAAGAGGAAATTACCCATTCTGTGTAACACGCTCCCATAATATAAAAAAACGAGAGTGAAACGATTTATCTACCATGTTAAGGTCAGCGTAAAAGCTATGTATTTGCACATTTCGATTCATGTTTTTTTATCCATGATAAAATCATAGCCTGTTTCCACCTTAGGGCTATAATAATCAGAATTTACAAGCCGTTTTGCATACAGAAATTTTGATCATTTCTTTTCTCATTTTTGTGGAATGTATATTAAAAACGTCTGTATTTTTTTAAGATTTTTAGATATTCCCACAATATGAAATACCGATTTTTCTTTGATATCGTAATTTCTTTCCTCTCTTTCTTTTCTGATAATTTTAAAGCTAGGAGATGTGTAGGACTTTATTGGAACCTTTCCTTTTTTAGATGTTGACGGTTGTTACACCATGAATATTTTAAAACGTCTAATCAAATATCATAGGTGATTGAATAGCTATATTCAAAATAACATCTATATTTTTCACTGGCGCTTTGTAAATAACAAATGGCATTCGTCTATGACTCTGGGGATGACTCTGAAAGCATAAATCATGCCATGTATGCAAACATTCTCTAAAAGAGGGATGTAAAAACCATATGTTACTTAATGTAAGGGGTTGAGTTATAACTTATCTTGTCTGTAATCTGTTCTTTTATATCTGTTGTTGCTTTATTTAAGCGTTCTATCTATTCTATAAATCTTTTCCTCCTTTTTAAAATCAATGATCATCATTGTTCTTTGTCAAATCTCTCTTTTCACGAACAAAAAAGAAAGGCTTCATATAATTATTTTAAAATATATATAATTTAAGAATCAGGAATTTTTGTAAAAAGAAAAACATATGGATATATTATAATTCTTATGCCTAATTGAACCGAAAAATCAATGGAAAATGTGGTTTGGCACTTATATTTAAAGGAATTTTTTCCTAAGAAAATGATAAAAATGGCAGCCATAGGTCACAAGAAAAGAATTTGGTTGTATCCAGTATTAGAATCAGATTTAAAGATTACTATATATTTTTGTATCCGTATTCTTCAAAAGCAATGCCAAAGGAATACGCATTCTAATTAAGTTTCCTTTGGGAATTTTTTAAAAAGACAAATTTTAGTAGGAGTTCTCATGAAAATTCGAATGAATCATCTAAGTTTTACCATAGCTCCAAAAAGTGTATCAATAGGAAAACGCTTTCTCATAAGGTGTTTTATAAGAATTATGCCGTTCATTTGTTCATCCATCACATAAAAAAGAAATATTTTCTGGTAAAATAAAGTCATTCAAATCAAATGAAATCAAAAAGAATAGTTTGAAGATAATTTTACAAAAAATCTGTTAAAAAGCAGCAGTTATTGAAAAATAAATATTTTTGTTCGTATGGTTTGCTGGAGAACCTAAAATTGATATTAGCATTTTCAAAAAAATAAAAACTGGGGAAGTATGAACCAGATTTCTTTTCGTGTATACAAGTAAAGGGATGTCTCCCATGGTTAAGAAGAAATCGATTTCATACACCCAGTTTTTCTTATTATGCTTCAATAATAATTGGTAAAATCATAGGTTTACGCTTTGTTTTTTCATATAGAAAGGGGGAAAGTGTTTCAACAATTGTTGATTTAACTTCTCCTTTTTTTATGTCATTGTTTGCTCGCTTTAATTGTTTTGAGATTTGTTCGTTTAAAACACGTTGAGCCTCTTTAATTAAATCTGAGCTTTCACGCATATATATGAATCCACGAGAAATAATATCCGGTCCTGCGGATAAACGTTTATTTTCAAAATCAATTGCAATTGCAATAACAACCAATCCCTCTTCAGATAGAATTTTTCGATCACGAATGACAATATTTCCAATATCGCCAATTCCGTGTCCATCAATATAAATCGAGCCGGAAGGAATTTTTCCAATTATTTTTGCTTGATTTTTTGATAGCCCAAGAACATCTCCATTATCAAGTAGGAAAATATGATCTTCTGGTATACCGAGCTGCATAGCAATTTTTGCATGCATTCGCTGCATTCGAAATTCTCCATGAATCGGGGCAAAATATTTTGGTTTCATTAAACGAAGCATTAGCTTTTGTTCTTCTTGCCCTCCGTGTCCACTTACATGAATCTCGTTCATTTTTCCATGAATTACTTCTGCACCAGCTTTGTAAAGCATATTGATGGTTCGGTTTACACTCAAGGTATTGCCTGGAATCGGTGAAGAAGAAAATACAACTGTATCTCCTGGGATAATGGAGATATGGCGATGGGTGCCACTTGCAATGCGGGAAAGTGCTGCCATTGGCTCTCCCTGACTACCTGTACATAAAATAACCAATTCATTCGCTGGAATTTGATTGATTTGATTTGGTTCGATAAAAATTTCTTTTGGACCGCGAATATGTCCAAGCTCTTGACCGATTTCCATTGCTGATTCCATACTTCGTCCGAATACAGCAATTTTTCGATTGTTTTCAATACAAGCCTCTACTACTTGTTGTAGACGATGAATATTGGAAGCAAATGTTGCAAAAATAATTCGTCCTTCTACTTTGCGAAAAATTTCTTTAATGGATGTACCTACGTTTTGTTCAGACATTGTAAATTTAGGTATTTCGCTATTGGTGCTATCAGATAATAGGCAAAGCACACCTTTTTGTCCAATTTCTGCCATTTTGGCAATATTGGCAGCAGGACCAACTGGCGTAAAATCAAATTTAAAATCCCCGGTATGTACGATCCGTCCCTCTGGTGTTTCGACGACAATACCAAGCGCCTCTGGAATGCTATGTGTTGTTGCATAAAAAGAAATAGCAAGGTTTTGAAAGTGAAATACATCATCTTCGGTAACCTCATTTAATATGGCTTGTCTGAGCAAACCATGTTCTTCTAATTTGTTTTTAATCAACGCAATGGCAAGCTTTGTGCCATAGACTGGGATATTGATTTGTTTCAATAAGTAAGGTATTCCACCAATGTGATCCTCATGTCCATGTGTAATAAAAAGTCCTTTAATCTTTTCTGCATTTTTTTCCAAATAAGTATAATCTGGAATGACATAATCAATACCTAACAGCTCATCTTCAGGAAATTTAATGCCAGCATCAATAACAATGATTTCTTCCTGATATTCAACTACATACGTATTTTTTCCGATTTCTCCGCAGCCGCCAAGCGCAAAAATCAAAACTTGGTGATTCTTTTTTTCTTTCATCATTCTTGTACCTGCGCCTCAGAAAAAGCAATGCTTTTCATTTCATAATCTAAAAAAGGTCCAAATATTTTTTGGATATATTCAATATTATATTCTGTGTCTTGCAGTCTGCGGCGAACTTCTGTGACAGATGATGCTTCCATGTACAGAACTTTTGTTCGTTCACGTACAGGGACATTGGTGCGGCTTTCTTGATAAAAAATTTTATACATATATTTCTCTCCTTAAAAATTTAATCTGTGATTGAGACAAAAAGAAAAACAATATTGCATGTAAATTTGTATGTCAAACTTTTACATTCTGTCATACAGTTTCATACTTTGCATTTTTCTTTATGTGTAGATATAGAGCATGAAACACACGGATTAGAGCTGCAATATCCTATTGCGTTATATTTTTATTTTTGTCTCAGTCACAGATTTTTATGATTATGACGTAAAAAATAAACAACTACGAGTCAGATGCCCATAAAGAGTTGTTCTTACCTCATATTACTAAAATTAGAATCATTATGCAATGAAATCCCTTTTTCAAATTGATATCAATTTTTGTCTAGAGGTATTGAAAAGAATGAGATTTATGAAATATTGATAAAAATGGTAGGTAGATGAAAGCAGAAAACTGTATAATGAATAAAGAATAAATAAAGTAAGAAAGGGTGCGCTATGTATTTTATAAAACTGCAATTTGTTTTTGTCGTTGTTTTAATGGCATTATCTTATTTTTTAATTGATTCTTTAAATGAAATTTTGCAGCCAGCAACTGTAACATTTTATCGCTGTTTGTTTGCATTGATTGTAGTTGGAGTGATTATTTTGTTGCAAAGAAAATTTTATTTTACAAATGTATCCTGGGGAAAGCTGCTTGGCTTTGGTTTGCTTTATTTTTTAATTCCATGGCTGTTTATTGCCTATGCTTTGCAATATTTATCTATTGTCTCCGTTGTGTTTTTAGAAGCGGGTGTCTTACTGTCTATCAATTTTTTTTTACTGATGCTGATGAAAGTGAAAAGACGCATACAAATGAATTTATATATTTTCAGTTATATTATTGGTTTCATATTTTTGCTTGTTGGGCTGGTAAAAATATTTTCATGGGATGTAAGAGGGGTTTTCTTTGTAACCATTTCAATATTGAGCCTAGTCCTTGCAAAACAAATTTATCATATCTATTTTTGTGCAGTTTCAATTGAGTATATTTTGTTTGGTAGCCTGCTTTGGATTACCCCCATTGCATTTATTGTCATGATGGAGCTATCTCCAGGAACCTCACAATATGTACTAGATGGCCAAATTATATTTTTTCTCTTTATGATTGGAATCGTTTCGTTGATGTGTGAAATTTTGGAAAGATATATTGGAAAAACAACACGTATGTTATTATGTACAGGATGTGTATGCTTAATTTTTGTTGCAGCTCTTTATCAAAATATATATAATCAACTTGTTGTGCTTTTTGTCTGTTTACTCGGTTTAATTTTGGGGACAGTTATTTTTTATAAGAAGATAAAGGCATTAGGTGAATTTATGAATGATGAAAAGAATGATTTGTTTTGATATTGATGGGACTTTGTTAACCAGTAAAAAGAAATTAAATCCTGGTGCGGTAGCTGCAATTGGTAAGTTGACTGAAAATCCAGACAATATTCTTGCGATTGCAACTGGTCGGGGACCGTATATGTTTAAAGAAATTCGAGAAATATTGAAAATCAATAATTTTATTAGCTATAATGGGCAATATTGTATGGCTGATGGCAAAGAGATTTATGTGAATTCATTGAATCCAAATGAACTGAAAAAACTGGTCAGAAGAGCAAGCTCGTTTCATATTCCACTTGGTTTTATGTCGATTCACTATACGAAAACAAATGTATTGGGGCATCCGTTTGTAAAAGAAAGTTTTCAAACGGTGGATCATGCGTATCCAATTTATGAAAATCCATATGGTTTCTCTGAACCGGTTTTACAAGGGCAATTGTTTTGCGAAGAATGGGTTCAGAAACAATTGTTGGAAAAGAAGGAATATTTTCGTTTTGTTCGTTGGCACCCATATGCTGTGGATATTTTACCACCAGATGGCTCAAAGTTTGAAGGGATTTTAAAGTTGGCAAAATATCATCATATTTCCATGGATCAAGTTGTTGCATTTGGTGATGGTTTGAATGATTTGGAGATGCTTCAAAATGTTGGATACGGAATTTGTATGGAAAATGGAAAAAATTCGGTAAAAAAAATTGCGGATTTTGTCACAACTTCAAATGATGAGGATGGGATTGAGAAAGGTTTAAAACATTTGTGTCTCATATGAAAGAAGTTTTGGTGATGACAAAAAAATGTACAACAATTCACCTAAATTATAGTATAATGGTTTGTAAGGTAAATCTATAGAAAAAGGGAGAACAAGTTTATGTTTCGATTTTCAAAAGAAAGTAAAGAAGGTTTGACAGAAAGTCATTTGCAATCTCAAGAAAATGTTGCAAAATTAAAAGCAGAGAAAGAAAAAGTTTTGCAGAAGTTAAATTATGCTATGGATGAGCAAAATGTATACAAAGCATATATTTATTTTGCGACGGTACATACCCGTTTAATCACTTTGGAAACATCGTTAAAGCTTAAAGGAATTTGTACAATGTCTTCTAAATTGGCGGAGTTAAGTGAAACGATCTCAGCGTCAACAGAAGAGCTGTTTGCAACTACATCTACTTTAAACGAACATATGCATGCTTTAAACGATCGGAATTTGTCTAATTTGAATCGTTTGAAGGATTTAGAAGATGTAAGAACGAATTTATCCGAATCTTTTAAAAGTGTTTCGGTTAATGCGGATGAATTACATGATCAAGTAGCAACCATCGATCAAATTAGTGATGAAATTACATCTGTTGCAAACCAAACCAATTTATTATCATTGAATGCCGCGATTGAAGCTGCACGTGTCGGTGAAGAGGGAAAAGGTTTTGCTGTTGTTGCTGGTGAGGTACGTAAACTTTCACAGCAAACAAAGGATTCAATTGAAAATGTAAATTCTGTTTCAAAAAATATTCGACAAAAAGCTGAGATTACAAAATCTGCAATTGATTTGCTGGAAACCGCAGTTGAGAAATTTATTTCTGGAACTTCGGAAGTATCTGGAACCATGAAAGAAAGCGCACATGCACTTGAACAAAGTGTACAGCAATTAAATGAAACAACACAGGGTGTTGAACAGCAGGCAATCTCTTCTGAATCATTGGCGAAACTTGCGATTGATTTAAATTGTACAGCAGAAATTGGTACAACAGTTGTGGAAAATGCATTATTGCTTCGAAATTCTTTATTTGACATTACACATATCACAGATAATGGAGATTTATTGACCAATTTAGCATTACGTCTTGTAGATCATGCCAAATTTTTGGAAAATATTATAGATGATTATGCTAACCTTCGTAATTTAACGGATCATCACAGTTGTGCATTTGGAAAATGGTATGATGCAAACATTCAATCTTATAATCATATTCCAGCTTTTGTTCAAATGGGTTCTGTACATGAACAATTTCATCAAGTTGCGCAAAACTTTGTAAACAATCCGGTTGCTGAGAATGCAAGTGAATTACAAATTGCATCTGGAAAGATTTTGCGTCAATTTATTGAGTTAATTTCATATTTTGAAAAGAATAGTTAAATAAGATAGAAGGATCTTTGTCAAGTTTTATTGATGGTGTGTCCAAAATGAAATAAAACAGAATAATCGGTAGAAAAATGATTCTGCCGATTTTGTGATTTTAAGAGAAGATGGAACTATTGAATCAGATAGATCTTTTTGCATCAATATGGAAAGCTCTAATCATCAAATGAAATATGTTTTCCCTACATTTCATTTCAGACCTATACTTTTGATTTGAGTATTTAAGAGGTAAGGGTAAGACAAATGAATTTTGTAAAGATATGACATGTATTTTTTTACTTCATTCTAGGCATTCATCATCCTTTATAGGTGGGTGATGAATGCTGTTTGGTATAAGAGGTTACCGTTGATAACTTAAAAATCGAGAGAAAGGCATGCTCATGTTGCCTTTTTTATTTTGTCTTATATTCTAATCGGTCTATGTAAGAAATAAATTGATAAAACAATGAAATTAGATATAAATAATGATTCAGTATTTCTCTTGTATGATCATCTTGTATGGGTCATGAAATATCATAGACAAGTCATAGATGATGAAATATCTGAATTTGCTAATTCCACCTTTATATGAATTGCAAAACCTTATCAACATCATTTTA
>CAJFEE010000033.1 GCA_904373265.1 Candidatus Harrysmithiimonas galli
GCTATTATATTGGGCTGTTGTGCTGGTAGCAGCATCTGTTTCAGATCCGCCAAAAGCAGCAGCACCGAAAACACCTGTTGTTAAAATAGCCGCAGCGATGGCTTTTTTGCCGATCTTTTGCAAATTCATTTTTCTCACCTCCTCCTTTGATTGATGAATTTATTATATTGAACGGATATGATAAGGTTCTAAAATAGTTATGAAAAGTTAATTAGAAATTCATGGCAGCTTTTTTGTTAGATAAAATTTAAAAATGCTTAGAATTTGTTTATTTTCTTTAAGAAATTGTAAAAAACACGTACATTGGTGATATAAAATAGGGAAGAAACCTTCTTTATTAAGTTTAATGCGGTTATTCTAAATAAAAAGATACAGAATAGGAAAACGCCAATGTTTATTTTATGAAGATAAAATGAATACATGGATTGTGACGGTGTTTTGTATTTTGATTTGTTCTTATCGTATGTTAGAAATTGATCGTATAATTAGGCAAGATGTAATATTTCACCAAAGAGGCATGTATGTTTTGTAAAACAGAAGAACTTGAGTAAACTTTTTAAAGGCTTGATTTTACAGTAACTATGAAAATGTTATCAAGAATAAAGCTTGCAAAGGATATGATGCCTTTCTAAGGAGAGGGTAGGGCAGAAGTTTTATACCAGGCATGGAAAATTTATCAAAATATTTTTGATTTCTGTTTGGATGTCGCAATAAAAACGAATTGGATGGCGCTGCATATGAAAAAGGAAATTTTGCCTATCTGTATTTTTATAACAAGAAAAATGCCTGTAGGAATGTAAGGGAGTATTTTGACTGGAGATACTTTTTTGCATCAATTGGGGTAATCGGAAACTGTTCTTGATTTTGATAGCATATGAATTTTGTTGGTAGATCCGATGTATTTTTAGAAATTATTCCAATTGATTGATATGATTCAATATATTGTTTATCTGACCTAATGATTCTAATATGATTTTATTTACATGAAAGGTTAATAGAGCCTTTTGTTTTATGTATAAAACTTGTAAAAAGAGGCTGAGATAAAAACAGAAAAATTAAACTGATTTTGTCTGTTCCTGTATTTTTCTCTTTGCCTCATTTGTTATTATTTTTTTAAAAATTTCTTCATATCATACGGACAATTTGGATCTTCAAAAAATGCTTTCACTTGTTCTACATCTTTGTCTCCGCGTCCAGATAAGTTCACGATAATAATTTTATCTTTGTCAAGCGATTTTGCTAAGCGCATACCTTCATAAACAGCATGAGAGCTTTCAATTGCTGGGATGATTCCTTCTGTACGTGAAAGGGCAAAAAAACCTTCCAATGCTTCCTCATCAGTAACAGCAGTGTATTTCCCCCGTCCACTTGCGTGAATATAGCTATGTTCTGGTCCAACACCTGGATAGTCTAAACCTGCAGCAATGGAGTGTACTGGAAGTGGCTCGTTTTTCTCATCTTGCAACGTGTAGCACTTAAAACCATGAATGGTTCCAACTGTTCCTTTGGAAATACTTGCTGCATGATCTGGTGTATCCAATCCAAAGCCAGCCGGTTCTACACCAATAATTTTAACAGATTGATCTTCAAGGAATGGATAAAATAGTCCGATGGCATTGCTTCCACCTCCAACACAGGCAATGACATAATCCGGTAAGCGTTTTTCTTTTTCTAAAATTTGTTGACGCGCTTCTTTTCCGATAATGCTTTGGAACTCACGCACCATGGTTGGGTATGGATGGGGTCCGACAGCTGAACCGAGTAAATAGAAGGTATCGGCATAATTCGTGACATAGTCATCCAATGCGGCATCAACTGCATCTTTTAATGTTTTTGTTCCGGTTGTTACAGAAACAACCTTTGCACCAAGTAATTCCATGCGAAATACATTTAGTGCCTGTCGCTTTACATCAATTTCTCCCATATAAATGATGCATTCTAAACCGAAATATGCGCATACAGTTGCAGTTGCTACACCATGTTGACCAGCACCGGTTTCAGCAATAATTCGTTTTTTGCCCATTTTTTTGGCCAACAGAATTTGTCCGATGGCATTGTTGATTTTGTGTGCGCCAGTGTGATTCAAGTCCTCACGTTTGAAATAAATTTTTGCACCACCTATCTCTTTTGTTAAACGATCGGCATAGTAAAGCAGACTTTCCCGTCCGACATAGTCTTTGTAGAGCTGTTTTAGTTCAGCTTGAAATTCCGGATCCTCAATATAACGGTAGAACGCATCTTCCAATTCTTGTAAAGATTTTTCCAGAGCAGGCGGGACGAAACGACCACCAAATTCTCCAAAATATCCACCATTGTTTTTCATATCAATTCCTCCTTTATAATGTTTTTGTTTGAAAACGTGGAAGCGTCAATTGCCATAAAAATAAAAAATCGTCCTCGCAATTACAAATCATTTTGTAATTGCCGAGGACGAATTTGAATTCGTGGTACCACCTCAATTGACTTAAATAAGCCCACTTTACCAGAAAACGAATATTTTCTGTCCTTTGTAACGGAAGGAATCCGTGTTGCCTACTCAAAAATTTTCAGCTTCCACTCGTAAGCCCATTCCAAATGGCGTTCCTTACCGGCTTGCACCAACCGCCGTTTCTCTAATTAAAGATACGCAAAATGTACTTCTCTTACTCAAAGTTTTCAAACGTTTACTCAGTTTATAAACAAATACTAAAATTTTTATCGGAAAATGTCAATAAAAATTCATGTGATTTGGTAAGAAAGATCGAGAAAAATCTCTTGCTCTATATAATCTTGTTAAGAAAAGTTTAGATAAGAATGATTGAATATTTATATTTTGAAAAATTGCTAAAAATTATTGTCCTTTTAGCATTTCCTTTCCAGATTTTAATGCTCCCATTAAAGCAGCTGCTTCATATGGAACAATCATTTTATTCTCAGATTTACCAAGCTCTTTAAAGGCATTAATGCCTTCGATTTGTAAAATGGATGAATCGACATCAAGTGATTTTAATTTGGAATAAATCAATTCATAACGGTTGGCTTCTGCCTGAGCAACGAGTTCAATGGCCTGTTTTTCTCCTTCTGCAAGCAAAATTTGATATTGCTTTTGTGCCTCAGCTTCCAAAATTTGTTTTTGTTTATCTGCCTCAGCTTCTAAAATAATAGATTGTTTCAAACCATCTGCTTTTAAAATTACAGCGGTTTTTTCTCCTTCTGCATGTGTAACTTTTTCACGACGTACACGTTCGGCATGCATTTGTTTTTCCATTGCTTCTCGAATTTCGGCAGGTGGATCAATATTTTTCACTTCGACACGTTCAATCCGAACCCCCCAAGGTGTCGTTACAGAGTCGAGCGTTTCTCGGAGGGAATGGTTGATTTTATCTCGACTTGTTAAGGTTTCATCTAGGTCGAGCTGCCCAAATTCATTTCGTAAAGTTGTCGCAATAATACTTTCAATGGCCATACGTAGGTTATTGACTTCATAAATGGCTTTATATGGGTCGATAATTCGAAAATATGCGACTGTATCAACTGTAAATCCAACATTGTCTTTTGTGATCACCGACTGCTCATCTGAATTTAAAACAATGGTACGCATATCAGGGGTTCGGGCAATCCGGTCAAAAAATGGAATAATAATATGTAATCCTGGAGGTAATGTTCGGTGGAATTTTCCAAGGCGCTCCACCAAACCAACATATCCTTGGTTAATCACACGAACACCCATTAAAATAAATACAATGACAACAAGTAAAATGGCAATTAAAACATAAAGTCCCATATTCATTTCATAACACTCCTTTTTCTGTTTATTTTGAACCGATTTTGGTCACACGATACGAAATTCCGTCTAGTTGTTCCAACTGTACTTCTTCACCTTTTTCAATGATTTCTTCGCTAAAGGCACTCCATTCTTGACCTTTAACTAGAATGATCCCTGGTTTGGTTGGAAGAATTCGTTTGGTAACAATTCCTTTTTCATGAATCAATTCTTCATGTTGGGTGCGAACCTTTACAGATTTTTGCGTTAACTTTAAAAACAATGGACGCAAATAAAAAAAGGAAATAATAGATAAAACAATAAAAATAAAAAGTTGAATCAGGAAGTTTGATATAAAGAGTGAAAGAACAAAGGTGATAACGGCAGCAAGCCCTAAAATAAAGCCAAAAAATGCACCCGGTGTTGCCAATTCAATTAGAAACATAGCTGCAGCAGCAAAAATCCAACCGTATTGCAAAAATATTTCACTCCATTCCATTTTCGATTCCTCCTTTTCTTTTTGAATGTGTTTCGGACAAGAAGTTTTATTTTAAAGATGATTTAAAAAAGGTGATTGACAATGTGGCTAAGAAATAAACTCACTTTTACAGGAATTTTGAAATAGACTAGCCAAGTATATTTGTATTTTAAAATGATAGTTTAACTGAGTTCCAATCATTTACCTGTATCAGTCATATATAGTTTGGAATTTGTGATTAGAGTATCGCAGTTTTATGCTTTTGAATTGGCTAATGTTCACGAGTATTTTGCAGATCAGGGCAAAAGAGTAACCGATTTTTTTGTCTTCTATACTTTTGTTCCAGCTTCTGCATATATTTAGTATAACATGTGTGAGTATAAAAAGGGATATATTTCATAACGCTATGCATTTTGTCAATTTTTAGTAAAAAAATAAACGAAATCTCCAGATTTTTTAACCAAAAATTTTTGTTTTTCTTATCCGTTTTGTTTACAGATAGACTATAATGAAGAATAAAATGATGATATAGAAAAATATGCGCGTAGAAATTTTTGGTTTTTAAGATGGTATAACAGAAAAAACAAGGAGGACATATGATGTTTCGTTGGATTGGTTACCGAACCTTAAAAACTGTAATTAGTGCGGTTTGTGCAATGTATATTGCATATTTTATTGGACTGCCTTCTTATACACCAGCAGGCTTAATTGCCATTATTAGTGTTCAAAATACAACCAAAAAATCATTGGATTATGCTGTACAGCGTTTTATTGCTGCATTTGTTGGTTTGCTGCTTGCTGCGGTTACATTTTACTTTTTTGGCTTTGAAATTTGGGCAATTGGATTGTTTATGCTCGTATGGATTCCTACAGCGGTTCGTTTAAAGGTAACGGAGGGTATTGTAGTTACGGTCGTTGCGGTTTCAAGAGTTTACACAGTTGAATCTATTTCGTTTGAAACGTTGTCAACAGAGATTTTAAATTTGTTTATCGGAATTACAGTTGCTTTGATTGCCAATTTATATATGCCTAATGTTGAAACAGAAATAAAAAAAACCATTGCGGCAGTTGAAGAAAATTATCGTAAGATTTTAAATATGATGGCACGTACTTTGCGTAAAGAACAAGAGAATTTTGAAATGGGATTATTTGATGATACTACAGAGTTACTGAAAAAAGGGAGAAATCAAGCGAATTTAAATGTACAAAATACGATTATGAATGCAGATACCTACTATGTAAGTTATTTTTCTATGCGTAAAAAGCAATTTGAAATTTTAAAACATATTGTTGAGGAATTGCATAATGTGCATAAAAATTTTGAGCAAGTAGATATGATTGCTGATTTTTTGGATCGAACGGCAGAATGTTTGGGTGAAAAAAATAATGGGCAATGGATTTTAATGGATCTTCGTGCGTTAAAGGGGAGTTTTAAAGAAATGGCACTGCCTGAAACACGTGAGGAGTTTGAAACACGTGCAGTATTGTATAATGTTCTTGTTGAAATTGAACGTTTTATCCAAACCAAACTGTCTTTTGTAAAGGATGTTACTCCACCAAAAACATTGGAAAGAACTTTAGACCAGTGAGTATAGATTCTCATCTAATTGCTATATAGTAAAAGAGGTAAAGATCAAACAGAACTATTTGTATCTAAATGACAAGAGAATTTTATCGTGTTTTATCTTGAATTTTTGAGATACATGTGATGTATAGAGAAAAACGCTGCTGTCTTATGATCAATTAAAGCCATTATTGTAAGACAGTATTTAGTTTTTTTCTGTTTCAAAAGATTTTAAGCACTTTTTTGTAAAATGCCTTTTGTTCTAGGTTTGTCGTGCTATTGTTTCATTTGAAAGAACGGCATATTTTTTATCAGAAACATTATATTTTTAAATATTTATATAAATAATTAATTTTTTAAAATTATTTTTTTTAGACTGCATGTTGTAAATGTCCACCAAAGCCATTCCAATGTAGAATGATTATCAGAAAACATAAAAAAAGAGGTTGCTACCGAATCGAATAGCCCTCAAAAGTAACTGTAAGTAATTTTCAATGTAGATGTTTCCTTTGTAAGGTCTTTATCCCTGATCAAGGCTGTTTTTAACTTTCTTTTTCTATATAACGATAAAAAATCCAGATATCGACAATATAACAATTAAAAATATCGATAAATTTCTTCCTGTCTTTGCAAACAAATTATTTTTATACTTTATTGCTAAAAGTAAAGCAGGTACTAAAAATAGATAAGAATAAAAGATCGTATAGTGTATGCCTTGTGTACCATCAGAGTAGACTGGCAGATTTATGGTATTTAAAACCCTATCGCCAAGACAAAACTCGCCTATATTGAAGCTCCAAATTATTGTCCATACGACTAAAAATAATGAAACAGAGCCAATGCCAATAGGTCTGTTTACTTTTTTCATGTACACCATCCTTTTCATCTACTCATTCTAATGTCAAAGTAATTTCAATCTTTCCTTATTTAATATTTCATACAAAATAAAGTAGAAACTTATCTTTATGTAAGAATCTACTTATAAATATACAGTTATTATTTAGTTTTATACGGGTTTTCACTCACAATACATATTTTTAAACAGGAACAAACATTTTCTTTTATTGTAAGGTATATAAAAAGTTTTTCATTCGTTTTAGAGCTTCTTGTAAAGCTTCCATAGAGGATGCATAAGAACAGCGAATGTAACCTTCGCCACTTTTTCCAAACACACTTCCTGGAACGACAGCAACCTTTTGTTTCAGCAAAAGATTTTCGGCAAATTCTTCAGATGTTAATCCGGTGTTTCGAATGCTCGGAAAAACATAGAAAGCACCGCCAGGATTATGACAAGGGAGTCCGATTTCATTTAAAGATTCTACAAAGAAGTTTCGCCGTCTTCGATAACTATGAATCATTTCTCCCACTTCGTTTTCTCCATGTTTTAAAGATTCAATTGCAGCAAATTGACTCATAGTCGGTGCACACATAATGGTATATTGATGGATTTTCAGCATTGGAGAAATAAAATCTTTTGGTGCACAAACATACCCAAGTCGCCATCCAGTCATGGCAAATCCTTTTGAGAATCCGGAAATTAAAAATGTTCTTTCACGCATACCTGAAATAGAAGCAATTGAAGTAAATTCTTCGTCATATGTTAATTCTGCATAAATTTCATCAGATAAAACGAGTAGGTCATGCTGAATGATAACCTTTGACAAAGCTTCCAAATCGTTTTTATTTAAAAATGTTCCGGTTGGGTTATTGGGCGAACAGAGCATTACAGCTTTTGTTTTTGGTGTAATGGCCGTCTCTAGTTGTTCCGGTGTAATTTTAAATCCGTTTTCAGGAGAGGTGGATACGCGAACGGAGATACCACCACAAAGATCAATGAGTGGTGCGTAGGAAACAAAGCAGGGCTCAATAACTAGCACCTCATCTCCAGGATTTAAAATGGTTCGTAAGGTAATATCCAGTGCCTGGCTACCGCCGACCGTTACAATGATTTCATTGGTCGGATGATATGAAACATTGAATCTTCGATATAAATAATCAGAGATTTCATTTCTAAGTTCTAGTAATCCTGCATTGGGCGTATAAGCTGTATAGCCTTCTTCTAATGAATTGATGCATGCTTCGCGGGCATGCCAAGGTGTCACAAAATCAGGCTCTCCAACGCCCAAGGAAATCACGCCATCAATGGTTGCTGCTAAGTCGAAAAATTTTCGAATGCCACTCGGTGGAATTTTTTGCACATAATCGGATAAATAGGAACTGTTCATTATGGTGTCACCACGATTCTTTTATCTTCTTTTACTTTTTCAAATACTGTTCCATCATGTTTGTATTTTTTCAGCATGAAATGTGTAGCGGTGGATAATACAGAATCCAGTGTAGAAAGTTTTTCGGAGACAAACATAGCGATTTCATGCATACTTTTTCCTTCAACCATAACAGATAGATCGTAGGCACCACTCATCAAATAAACACTTTGTACTTCATTATAACGGTAAATTCTCTCAGCAATTTCATCGAATCCGACGCCACGTTTTGGTTGAACTTTTACATCAATCAAAGCGAATACTTTTTCTTCATGTTTTTCCACTTTTGACCAATCAACAAGAGCTGTATATTTTAAAATAATATTTTCTTCTCTCAGCGTTTTGATTAGCTGTTTGATAGTAGCCTCGTCTGTTTGAAGCATTTTGCTTAAAACAGGGATGCTGTAGCGTGCATTTTCTTCCAATGCACGCAGTAGCTCGATTTTTAAATTTTCCACAGCAATCTCTCCTTTTTCATTTATTCATTGAAACGAGCGCGGGCAGCTAAGGCATGTGCATGTAAGCCTTCTGCATATCCCATGCGTTCAGCAATCGGAGCAAGAGCATGTATGCCTTCTGGTGTGAATTTTTGATAGGTACAAGTTTTTATAAATGTACCTACCCATAATCCGCCTGTGTATCGCGGTGCACCAATGGTAGGAAGTGTATGATTGGTGCCGGATACATAATCTCCAAATACCTCTGCGGAAAGTCCACCAATAAACAGGGACCCATAGTTGGTCAATTGTTCAATTACATGATTTTCGATTGAATCTTTTACAATGATTTCTAAATGTTCTGGTGCAATTTCATTGGTGAGTATAATGCCTTCTTCAATTGTATCGACAACAATAATCTCTCCGTTCTTTTCCCATGAAACTTCGGCAATTTCTTTGGTTGATAATGTCTGCAGAATCGTTTTTATTTCTTGAACTGTGTTTTCTGCAGTTTCTCGATGGGTTGTAATTAAAATCCCTTTTGCATTTTTATCATGTTCACTTTGTGCCAATAAATCAGCAGCAAGAAATTTTGGATTTGCGGTTTCATCGGCAAGGATCAGAACTTCGGAAGGACCGGCAATAAAGTCAATGCCGATTTTTCCATAACATTGTCGTTTGGCTTCTGTTACATATTGATTGCCAGGACCGACAATTAGAGCTGTGTTTTTGATTTGTTCGGTGCCATAAGTTGCAGCGGCTACTGCTTGCACACCACCAACTGTGTAAATTTCATCTACACCGGCTAAATCGAGTGCAACCAATGTAGAAGGATGAATCGATGTAGTGCCATTTGCGGGGGGAGAGCAAGCGATAATTCGTTTGACACCAGCAACTTTGGCTGGTGTAGCTAGCATTAAAGCCGTTGAAAAAAGTGGGTAGTATCCACCCGGAACATAGCAGCATACAGATTCGACTGGGATTTTTTTATGTCCGAGAAAAGCACCAGGAATCACTTCTGTTTCCAATGGTTGATTGATGGTTTCTAGCTGGGCTTTTGCAAATTTTTCAATGTTTTGATGTGCGACTTTCATATCTTCAATCAATGAAGCAGAAACCTTTTTATATGCATTTTGAATTTCTTCTTTTGTTACACGAAACATTTCACGCGAGTTGTTGTCAAATTTTTGATTATATTTGAGAACGGCTTGATCTTTATTTTGAATCACATCTTGAATAATGGAGGAAACCGTTTTACGCAAGTTTTCTTCGGTTTTTATTTCGCGTGGAGTTGCTGACTTCACAAATGCTTTTCCCATTTTAATCCCCCTTTCGTCAGTTATTATTTTCTCCAAAAACATTTAACGAAAATCCTTTTTCAAGTACTTGTTTGGCAAATTGATGTGCACCTGGCAAAGAAAGATCTCTGTAATTTCCGCATTGAATTTCATTGGCAGCAGGGATTTCTGTTGCCTCAAGTGCCCGATTTAATGCATTTTCTAATGCAATTTTAATCTTTGCAGGTTGAATATCTCCCCATACGGATAAATAAAAACCGGTTCGACATCCCATTGGGGATAGGTCAATAACTTGTAAATCTTCGTCACGAATGTAATGTGCCAACAAATGCTCCAATCCATGGATGGCATCGGTTGGCATGAATTCTTGATTGGGTTGTGTAAAGCGCAGGTCAAATTTTGTTACAATATCTCCGTTTTTTCCCTGTAGTGAACAACAAGTTCGAATATAAGGGGCAACTACCTTTCTATGATCTAAAGTAAAGCTTTCAACATTATACTCCATTGTGAATTTCCTCCTATACGTATAGTCGTCAAATGATATTTTTTCATGTGAGTTATAATATTATGTTACAATTAATATAATTATAAAGGAATCGCATGGATTTGGAAAGAAAAGATGTGTCGCTTATGTTTGTAACCGTATATCAATTTATGTGAAACGAAAACATTTGTGAAATATAGGTAAATATTAGGATAGATTTTTGTGTGATATTTGAAGTAAAATAATGAAAGTAAGTCATTTTTTTATGAGGAGAAATAGTATGGATAAAATAAGGGAAATTTTACAAAATCCCGGTTTTCAAAAAACAGCAGCCTTTTTATTGCTGATTATTTTTGTCTATGCGATTCGAGGGATGCTTAATGTTATTATTTTGACATTTATTATTGGATTTATTATGGCAAATATTAAAGGAATTATTCAAAAGAGCTTTGCGCAAATCGGGTTGCGGATTCATGAGCGTGTCATTCAATCTGTTACATATATATTGGTATTAACGATTCTTGTTTATTTGGTTTCATCTTATGTGCCTGTTATTATCAATCAGTTGAACGATGTGTTTACTGGAGTTTCTAAGTTTTCTTTAAAGCAGCTAGAGGGTTATCTGCCTGAGAGTATGATCGGATTGATTGCCAATTTAGACTTATCAAAAGATATTACAAGTTATATTGCCGATGCCGCCAGTATTGTTATAAGGAATTTATCTTTAATTTGGAGTCTTGTTTTTGATCTATTAATGGCCTTTTTGCTTAGCTTTTTATTTCTTTGGGAGAAGGAACGCATTCATAAATTTATGAAGAACTTTGAAACAAGTCGTGTTTCTTTTTTCTATGAATACTATAAAGAGATTGCACAAAAGTTTAGCAATTCATTTGGGAAAATGATTCAGTTGCAGATTATTATTTCTACCATTAATACAGCATTGTCGGTTACATTTTTAACTTTTATGGGTTTTTCCAATACGATTGGTCTAGCATTTTTAATTTTTGTGCTTGGTTTGATTCCAGTGGCTGGTGTGATTATTTCTTTTGTTCCACTCAGTATTTTGGCATTTCAAAATGGTGGTATAACGGATGTGATTATTGTGGTTATTATGATTTTATTGATCCATGCGTTTGAATCCTATATTTTGAATCCTAAACTGACAGCCAATAAAATGCATCTACCAGTATTTTTTACTTTCTTTATTCTGTTGTTTGGCGAACATTATTTGGGTGTGTGGGGACTTTTAATCGGTATTCCGCTTTTTGTTTTCGCATTGGAATTGATGGAAGCTACACCAAAACAACTGGATTATAAGAAAAAATGATGAATAAAATGAAAGCAGCAGGGTAAGCAAAAGATTTGTTGGTTTGTTTGCCCTGTTTATTTTATCCATTTATTTGTAAAAAAAATCCAAGTAAAGCTTTCATTTTAAAATTTTATTTGTTATGATGAAAATGGAAAATATTGTATATTTTAGGGGGAATTATTCATGAAAAAGAAACTTATTTCTGCTTTTACTGCGACAGCAATGGTCGCAACAGTTGTTCCTGCCGCAGTGACGCAAGCAGCTCCGGCAACATTAAAAATTGCTTCGGTTGTAGCTGTAGACTCAAATAATGTTAAAGTAACCTACACCGTCAATCAGAAAAAATATACTGAAACTGTAAAAACAAGTAAAGTCATCAAGCATGGCGCAACGATTGTTTCCTTTAAATTAAAAGGAAACAACTATTCTGCAAAGTTAAGTAAACCATTTTCCAACAAAAATTATGTTTCTGTAACAAATAATGTGAATCAAGGAAATGCAGCATTAAAATCCAATTCAATAGATACAGCAGAAAAAGCATTGAAAAATGCACAAACGTTTTTTGCAAGATTAAAAACAACCGAGGTAAGTAGTTCACAATATAGTATATTAAAAAATAAGATTACACAATTGGAGCAAGCGATTCAGGCTGCCTCTATCTCTGCATCATTTGATGCGCAAAATGTGTTTAATCAATCCAATGAAAAAATGAATGCTGTTAAAAGTATGGATGTGGATATCGCAGCAACGTTAAAAATTTCCATGCTTGGTGAAAGCATGAATATGAATATGAATGGTGCTGCATCGATTTTTGTTTCTCCATTACTTGCCAAATATAATTTGACAATGGATATGGGAGAAGCAGGTAAAGAGACACTGGAAATGTATATGGAAGAAAAGGCGAATAAGTATTATGTATATATGAAAGACAGTACAGGCTGGGTAGCTGAGGAAATGGATGTTTCTTCACTATTAGATCTATCTTCTTCATTAAACCTATCTTCTTCAATGAATTTCGATGGTTTTTCAAGCTTGCGGGCAGTTGGAATGGAAAGTATAGATGGCAGAGATATGTATGTCATTGAAGGAAAGATGTTGGGCGAAGATATGGAAAAATTCTTTAAAGATACAGGGCTTTTGGGAATTACAGATGTTTCAGATTTAGGTCTTACAGCAGATGAAGAAAAACTCATGCAAGACTTACTATCCAAAATGTTTAAGGATATGGGAGATTTTACTGTAAAAATGTGGATTGATGCTGAAACATATTATGGTGTGAAATATGAAATGGATTTAACTGATTTCACGCAGAAAATGGTGACCGGAATGATCGATGTTGTGGCAAATATGGATGAATTGGTAGGGGAAATTTCAACGGAGGAACTGAATTCGTTAAAACAGATGCTGAAAGTGGAAGAAGTGAAAATTTCCATGAAAAGCAGTAATTTCGACAATGTTTCTACATTTACAATTCCAAAAGAAGCACAGGATGCTTTGAAAAAATAAATAGATTTCTAGATAGAAAGACAGTAGTTTTTGCATCTATTACATCTATGTTGGAAAGAAAATAGATTTTATTTGATTTTTTGTCAGATTATATTGGTAGAATATTTAAGCGAAATAAAACATGAAAATCGGTGAGAAATTGTCTCACCGATTTTTTGATTTTAAGAGAAGGCTATACTTTGAATCAGATAGATTTTATCATGTAAACGTGAAAAGTTCTGATGGTTGCATGAAGTATATTTCATTCCTTCCATCTGAATAATTTACATCCATATGTGTACCTTTCCAATTCTATTTGATTTCTAAACCACTGTTCCAAATGAAATATGAGGCTCTTCTCTTTGGTTTTTTATATAACAAATGATTGAAAAAATAAAATCATATTATTGGCAATATTTTATCGAATAACTATCCATCTAAATAGAGAAGCATACGGTTTATAGGAAATATTCAATTGATCTGTCTTTTTAAGAATATTTATTAGAAATATTATAATTATTTATATTTTTAAACCATAACATCTAATTTCTTAAATGAAATTATGCTTTTATATGTAACTGCTTAAAAGTATTCTAGGTAATTTTTGCTACAGTGATTTATGAAGAAGCATTTCTTTCTGTTATATTTGGTTTTGTTAACCAAAATTTTATCAGATGGATGCTTTTTTTGTTGTTTAGACAATGGAGCAAATATCTACTTTTATTCTTAAAATAAAAAATATAGTTTTATGATATGTAATAAAAGTACAGCGATATATGGTTAAAATTTTATGCTATAGGTCGCAACTTTTTGTATAGTGGATCAGTCTAACAAATGAAATAAGGAAGGAGTAAGATGAATGAATAGCTTAATAAATGAAAAAGAAAGAAGTAAGGTAATTAGAGATAAGAGTTTTATGATATGCAACAAAAGTACAGTGATACATGGTTAAAATTTTATATTATAGGTTGCAACTTTCTGTATAGTGGAGCAGTCTAACAAATGAAAAAGGAGGGAGCAAGGTGAATGAATAGCTTAATAAACGAAAAAGAAAGAAGTAAGGTATTAGGGGTAAAAGTTTTATGATATACAATAAAAGTGTAGCAATATATGGTTGAAATTTTATGTTATAGGTCGCAACTTTCTGTATAGTGGAGCAGTCTAACAAATGAAAAGGAGGTAGTAAGGTGAATGAATAGCTTAGTCAATGAAAAAGAAAGAAGTAATAAAGTGTCAGAGGAAGAAATGGTTACATTTATTAAAGAGAATCAAAATCAGTTTTATTTTATGGCGTATCAATATATGAAAAATAAAGAGAAAGCATTGGATGTAGTACAAGAATCCATTTATCGAGCATTTAAAAACTATCAAAAGGTTCGTGAGCCGCAGTATTTGAAAACATGGTTTTGCCGAATTATTATTCATGTAAGTTTGGATATTTTAAAGAAAGAAAAGAATTTTGTTTATAATGAGAATATAATTGAATTTTGTTCAGGGAAGGAGGATGAAGAATATATTGATCTCTATGCTGCAATAGATGGTTTAGATATGGAAAGTAAGATGATTGTTACACTGCGTTTTTTTGAAGATATGAAAATTGAGGACGTTGCCCAGGTAATGCAATTAAATGTGAGTACGGTTAAATCAAAGTTGTATCGAGCACTTCGAGTGTTAAAAAAAGAATTAGGAGGGACCAAAAATGAAATTGGATTGGGATCAAGCAAAGGAAAAATATCAAAATGTAGAAATTCCAGAACAATTGGATAAAATTGTAAATCAAGCTATTCAAGAATCAAGAGAGGCAGTTCAAATGAAAACAACGGAATTTGAAACACAGCAGATAGATGAGAAAAATGGGGTGATTAAGATGAAAAAGAAAAAGCTACACAAAAAAATTTGGGTTACAATCGGTAGCTTGGCGGCTTCTGTTGCTTTTGTATTTGTTGTTGGTGTAAATGTGTCGGTGGCGTTTGCTCAAAGTGTATCCAATATTCCAGTATTGGGACATATTGCCCAGATTGTCATGATGACACATATTCAGGAGGAGTTGGAGACTTCTAAAACGAGTGTAAAAATTCCAAGTATTACAGGTTTGACTGATGCGGAATTTGCTCAAAAAGTCAACGATGAAATTAAGAAAAAGGTAAAACAGCATGTGGAAGAAATGCAAAAGGAAGCTGATATTTTTATCAATGCGAGAATTGAAACAGGCACCCCAGTAGAAGAGGCAGGAAAAGTTAATATTATTGGCGACTATGATGTGTATTATCAGGGAGAAGATAAGGTATCCTTTGCTGTTCATGTTTTCTCAGATGTTGGTGCGAATTCATGGAATGAGGTTTATCTGTATAATTTAGATATTTTAAATAATAAGGAGTTGGCGCTCGTTGATTTGTTTCAACCGGGTAGTTCATATGTAGATATTATATCTGAAGAAATTCATCGACAAATTCAGGAACGCATGCAAAAAGATAGTAATATGATATATTTTGTGGAAGAGGAAGACGATCAATTGGGAATAGGCTTTGAAAAAATTTCGCCGAATCAAACCTTTTATTTTAATGAGCAAGGCGATTTGGTGATTTTCTTTGCAAAATATGAAATTGCACCTGGATATATGGGAACACAAAGTTTTGTCATTCCTAAAAATATCATTGCCAATATTTTAAAATAAATAAAGAACAAGTATGGACATCAAATTGAAAATAAAGAGTCCGTCTTACATTTTGTGTAAACTTCCAAATCTGATATAAAATAAAAGTATCAATTTGGAAGTTTTATTATAAAGAAAATAAACAGAAGTTTCGAAGAAATTAATATAGATTAGAAAATATAGGAGCTGGTAAGAGAATACAATATTAATGGAATAAAAGGTAGGAACAGATTGGTTGGAGTTGTACGAAAGGATGGTTTAGAAGATGAAGGGGAAGGGAAATTAGGCCATAGAAAGTATAGTTACCTAAAAATATGGAAAATAGTTATAACGGATATAAAAAGAAATTCATAAAAACAAGCTTTGGAGAAATAAATGGTACGGTTTTATGTGATCATAAGAAGGCATTCCTTAGCTAATTAAGAAATAACAGAATACTTTTATAAGAATTATCTTAAGAAAAAATGATATCTAGGTATGCCAAAGACATAACTACTGAAAGATATAAAGTTTTATATCCAGGAAGTTTAACATATTGGATTATACAATATGTTAAAAATTAGATGACTGATAAGATTTTTCCGATGAAAAAATCATAAAACAGACTTTGAGAAAATATCCATGCGATTGTTTTTATGGCTGCCAGTTGTCTTTTACTTGCAAAGTGAACGACAGATTGCAGTATGTGTAATGGGTATCACACATAAACGGAATTTATGAAATTTAGATTGTAGATGGGTGAAAACGAAAATGCGAAATTTGGAGATCTGTGATAAAGGGCAGTCTGTTCCAGATGCTTGATTGAGCCATAATAGTTGATATCATCAAAAAATGGACAGGATGCCAACGTAATTTTGAGAGAAATCTATTTGAAGCTTGCAATATTTTTTCAAGCACCGTTCAAGTCATTTGGCATAAATATGAAATTTCGTATAACATAAGGTTAAAGAGAGAGCAGCCATTAGGTGGCTCTCTCTGAAAATTGTAGTTTCATTTTACATTTATTCACATGAGATATTGGATATTTGCTAATAACTAATGAAAAGTAAAGTCAATGACAGATGATCTGTACAAAGCTTTACTTTTTTATTTCTATCAAATATCGGTTGGAGCTTGAAATAAAAAGGTTGATAAAAGAGCGAAAGATGATCTGTTTATCAACTTGGAATGATTTGAAATCAAAATACTTTTTATTCCTGATTTTGTTGTGACTGATGTTGTTCAATTACTTGTTGCATAATGTTTTGGAAAGATTCTCCAAGCTCAGCAATAATTTTAGAGAAATCAACGAGTTCTTTTTCAATCACTGTATTTTGATTTTTGGTTTCACTCATCATGGTTACGATGTTTTCAAAATAGGCATCGGTTTCTTCTGTGCTACTTTTGCCGTTGTTTGCTTCTTCTTGAATTTTTTGAATAGACTGCTGGAGTTCCTCTACCTGTGCGTCTGTATTTTGAATCAGTTCAGAGACACTTTTGACCGATTTCTTAGTTTCTTCTGATAAGTTACGAACTTCTTGTGCAACAATGGAAAAGCCGCGACCCTGCTCACCAGCTCGTGCTGCTTCAATTGCAGCATTTAAAGATAGCAAATTTGTTTGATCGGAAATGCCAGTAACAATATTGATAATTTCTTGCATTTGTTTTGTAATGTACAAAAGTTTTTGACTGTTTTGTGTAATATTTTCCACCGATTTTTGGATATTTTCCATGTTTTTGTATTGCAGATTCATTTGTTTTTTTCCTTGAAAAGCGTGATCTTCTGTTTGAATGGATAAATCTAATCCTTTGACAGCTAAATCAACGATATCTTTTGACCGAGCTTGTAATTTTTGAAAGGATTGGCTGGTTTCATCAGCAATTTTTTGAAAGTTAATGGCACTTTGTATTTGATTCTCAGTGTTCTTTTCTTTATGATATAAAATTTCCTGCTGCATTTCGAGCTCTTTTTGTTCAATTGCTTCTAAGACAACTTGCTGTTCTAAATTCAGCAACTTTGAAACCGCTTTCATACATTGTGCAAGTTTTATAGGTTGTTGTTGCATATGAGGTAGAACGAAGTCTGATATACATCCAGTTAGATTTTCGATTGCCCCAATGTACCATTTACTTTTGAGTCCAATATTTAAATGTATATGCGCAATTTTTTCACGAGTGGCAATATATTTCTCATCAATTTTGGCTTCAAAAATTTGTGTTACATGTTTTTTCAAAGATTTTTTCAGTCGTTCAATGTTGCTATATTGATTGATAATGTCAACCAATTCTTTTTCTTCTTGAATTTTTTGATAGAAACCGTTCATAATTGAATCGATTTCTTCTAAAATATAAGGATATAATTCATTTACGAGTTGTAAGTCTTGCTCAGTCAGTCCGATAAAATTGATTTTTTCATAAAAAGGATGATCTGTAGAAAGCAGTAGGAATTTTTTGTTATTTGGTAATTGTCTATTTGCAGTCGAATTTGCGGTTTTATTAAAAAATAGCATAGTTTTTCTTTCCTTTCTGTAATAATAAAACTCTAAATTAGAATTAATATTATTATACACGTTTTTAGAAAAGAAATAAATCTTGTGCTTTATAATTTGGTAACATAATGAATAGCCACGATCTCAGTTATTTTCATTGTGAACTATGTAAACATGAAGGCGATTTGTTTGTGTGGGATTAGAGTGAAATTTGTGTGATTTCAATTTTATTTTGCCATATTAGGAGCGTATTCACAATTTTATATTTCTCCTAATAATAATTTTTTAATTTTATAGTCGATATTGCTCGAACTTATGAAAAGAGGCTGGGATAAAACGAGCATTCTTATTTGTATCAATAAATATTTTGAAGTGGTAAAGTTTATATAGTCAAAAAAGATGGGTAGGTATAAAATTTCATGTGAAATTTGCATTACCTGCTCGTTTTTTCTTTAAATAATCAAGAACTTTTGACCAGCCTCGTTTTCTTTGTGTTTATAGTACATGGGTTATTTATTGTAATTTTGATTTTATGTTGCAATCCATGTTAATTCAATTTCGTCTCCGTCTTGAATGATATCTGTGAACGTACAATCTTTTCCGTTTTTTAATAATTTAAAGGAAGAAACAGTTTGATTTTCTGGTTTTTTGACATCAACATATTTTAAAATATCTTGGAATATTAATGGTTTTTGATTGATCACTTTTGTAATACGCATATGATTGACGCATAGGTCACTTGGTGTCAGCAATTTTTCTTTTTCATATAGGTGAAAAAGTGGAATATCAATAATCAATGGTCGATGATTAAAGGTAAGTTTAATTGGCATGTTTGGCAACCATTTTTTTTCTTCAATTAAATTTTCGATACGAAAGGGCTCTTTGGTACATTCAATAATATCGCCATTTTGAATCAATGTTGATGGATTGACTTCTTTTTCATTGATGAAAATTCGGTATTGAAAATTTTGGCAAATATAAGGTTCATCATCAATATAAATGGTAAATGCAAAAATTTCTTTATCTTTTAAAAGAGTAATAATATCTTGTACATTTATAATTGGAGAAAAGGAGATATGGTCCCGGTCATGGATCCATGTATTTAAATCAACAACTTTCTCATTTACCTGAATTCGACAGGGGTTTTCGATTGGTTTTCCTTCGGCATAAATTTTACAAGTTGGCATTGGTGGAAGTAATTCGGCAAGTGTGATTTCCGTTTCCCGTCCGTCTGTTCCTTTTTGAATTTCAAATACATCATTTGCGGCTACAAGATCTTGTAGTGTACAAGGTTGTCCGTTTTTTGTAATAACTGGGAGACTTCCTTGAATACCAGGAATAACTTTTTGCACACCATTTATATGAATGACTTTGGAAAGACCCATTTTTCCATATAAATCTTTTGCCCTAATACCTGCATTGATGAAAGCATCGCTGACAGTTTGTGTTCCCGTTTCATAAATTTGGTGATGCTGTCCATTAATGGTGATGCGATTGTAACGAATTTGATTTTCTTTGGCATACAGAGCAATTCCGATCGGTGTAATGTTCTCAGGTCCCGTACGCATGCGTTTAGCCAGTTTAATATTTCGAATGGCAGTCACATCTCGAATGGCAATTTTTTGTGATGGTAAATCTAAATGTTTAGCCAGCTCGTCTCCAAGCTCTGGTGTTAGACTTCCGCCACCAATTAACATAATGGCAGCCGGGATGCCTTCATTTAATTTATGAATTTCTTCTTTTAGCTGAAATGCCAAATTGGAAATCGTAGGGCGAATGGTTTCAATGATATCTTTAGATTTAAGCACCGTTTCAAAGCCGAGCACGTCGGTAATTTTGACCTCTTCTTCATTTTGCAGTTTTCGTTTTAATTTTTCTGCATCATGAAAGTCAAGTAAATATGCATCACTCAAAGCTTCTGTAATTTCATCTCCAGCAAAAGGCACCATACCATAAGCAACAATTGAGCCGTTTTTGGTGACTGCTAAATCAGAGGTTCCAGCACCAATATCAACGAGAATAATATTTAAACGGCGCATACTTTCTGGAATCAGGGCATGAATGGCAGCAATGGGTTCGAGTGTAAGGGCTTCTATTTCTAAGTTTGCTTCATATAAAGCGGTATATAAGGAATCTACAACAATATGTGGCAGAAAGGTTGCAATAATTTCGATCCCTAATTCTGTTCCTTTATGCCCTTCTAATTGTCCCATTTTTTCTCCATCTAAATATGTTGCTACAGTAGAGTATCCGACAAGGTGGTAATTCGATATTTTTTGATCTTGAAATTGTAAAGCCAATTGTTTTTGCGCCTCACTTAAGGCGGTGTATTCTAATTGTTTAATATCTTCTTTTTGGATGGGTTGATTTGGTGCATGCACATATTTGGCTGTAGCATGAACAGTTTGAAGTGCACGACCAGCAGCAGCAATACTCACTTTTTCAACCGGACCATACTTTTCTTCTAAAATTTGTTTGACTTTAATAATGGTTTTAGCAACTGCCTTTACATCATGAATTTGTCCGTCTACCATAGAACGTTTTGTATGTTCAATTGGACAAAGATCAATCACTTGTATCTTATCTTCTTCACGCTCAATGACAACACCAACAATTGATCTTGTTCCGATATCCAGTGCAAATTGATAGGACATGTGTTCCCTCCTCAAAAAACTATGACTTAAATGTTTATAGCTTTATTTTACTATAAAAATGAGCCATAGTTTAAAAAAAAATGATGAAAAGTTGATTTATTGAAAAATAAACAAGCATCATTTCCATTTTTCATGTGTTTACTATAGAACTGTAAAGATTTATTCATGGATTTAAGTGGAATTTTTCATTTTTTTATTATAAAGTAAATTATAAGTATAAGGTTGTTTTACGGAGGGATAGATGAATGGATGTGACCATTTATGATGTTGCAAAGGCAGCAAATGTTTCAATGGCAACTGTATCGCGTGTAATGAACGGAAATCCAAATGTAAAACCAGAAACGAGAAAAAGAGTTCAAGATGTAATTAAGGAATTAAATTATCGTCCAAATGCAGTAGCAAGAGGACTTGCTAGTAAGAAGACAACAACAATCGGAGTGGTTATTCCAGACATATCTGATACATATTATTCAGAGCTAACTCGAGGAATTGAAGATGTTGCCAAGATGTATCAATATAATATTATATTGACAAATTCAGATAAGAAGTTGGACAAAGAATTGGAACTAATTAATGATATGAGTTCAAAGCAGGTTGATGGTCTTTTATTTATGGGTGATGAATTGACGCAAGCACATCGTACATATTTTGAAGGATTGAAGGTTCCAGTTGTCCTTGCTGGGTTATTGGATGGGAAAAATGAAATTCCGTCGGTGAATATTGATTACGGGCAGGCTACTTATGACAGTATGAAACATTTACTTAAAGCGGGTCATCGGAAAATTGGGTTAATTATGGGGAATATGCGGCAATTGATTTTAAAAAAGTATATTATTCCAAGTGCAGAAAAGGCACTTTCTGAGTATCAGGCAGAGTTTATGAGTCATTATTTGTATGAAGGCGATAACAGTTATAAATCCGGATTAGAGGCCACGGCAGTGTTTTTAAACATGTCTCCGGCTACACGTCCAACGGCCATTTTTGTTTTAAATGATGAGATGGCACTTGGTGTCATTCATGGAATTCAGGATCATGGCTTGAATGTCCCCAATGATTTTGAAGTTTTGTCCTTTGAGGATACAAAGTTGACTCGAATGGTGCGCCCAACACTTTCTTCTGTTGTTCAGCCAATGTATGATATCGGAGCAGTTAGCATGCGTCTTTTAACAAAGCTGATGAGAAAAGAAGAAATTGCTGAGACACAAATTTTATTACCGTATCGAATTGAATTTCGTGGTTCAACAAAATAATATGAAAAAAGAGCTTTTTACAAGATAAAGATATTATGTGAAGTGATTTCTAAAAGTTAGATATGATTATTTCATCAGGTGACTTGATTAAAGTGAGTTTAGGATTATACTGAGCTCATTTTAAATTTCGCTTTCATTACAGTCTGCATCTTTTTTCTTCATGAGATTTATATTATTATTGGAATTGCGATTTTGTAATACTCATTTGTTTTGCATTATCCTTTTGAGAAATGACTTTATATATTGTTTGCCTTTTGAGAAATGACTTTATATATTGTTTGTAAATTGATCGATAAAACACTGACTCCAATTGTGAGATGGTGTCTAATCATTGGGCTGTGGTTTACAAGAAGGACATAATATAGAAACTGCCTGATCAAGACAATAGAAAAAACATCAGAAATTTTGTCCATGATTTTCCTATTATCCATTTTGCAGTAGATTGTGGCAAAAGAAGCGATATGAATCCTAAGTGTAAAATAGGAAAAATTCTATTATTTCAATATAGATTGATAAAAATAAGGTTGGCTGGAATTGATGTTCAGC
>CAJFEE010000034.1 GCA_904373265.1 Candidatus Harrysmithiimonas galli
ATCCGGTGATGATGGCAAAGAGGACACACCCGTACCCATACCGAACACGGAAGTTAAGCTCTTTAGCGTCGAGAGTAGTTGGGGGCTTCCCCCTGCGAGCGTAGAACGTTGCCGGGTTGATAAAAAATAAAATGCATAATATTCTGTTATGAATATTATGCATTTTATTTTTTATCACATGATATTACTATAACATCTAAATGAATTAAAGCTCAATGAGTGCTGACAACTTTTCTTATTGACTGATAGATAATGAAGTGTATTTCATTTTTTATTTTATAATTAAAAATTTTGATTTTAATAAAGAAAAAATGAAAATAATTTTTAAATAATAAAATTAGAAAGGATTTAGGAAAGGGTGGAAGAATGATTTTATTTTTGCTGGTATTAGCTGGAAAAAATTCTTTCAAATATTGATTTTGTAGGATTTACACCATAGGATATTTTTGAAAGAAATGTATTTTAGATTTCAGTTTTACTCTATAAAAGGTAAAAAAAGCATGGTATAATTTTTAATAAAATGTGTATATGAAATCCCGGGACTTGAGGTGTATATAATGAGAGTTGCAGTAGTGGACGATATGCCAATTGTTAGAGAAGCTTTGGAAAATAAGTTAAAAGAATTGTTTGCTGAGGAAACATTAGCGGTTGAAATAAAAGGCTTTCAAGATGGATTATCTTTTCTTCAATCACAGAAAGAAAATCCTTTTCAAGTGGTTTTTCTTGATATATTTATGCCGAATCTAGATGGATTGACATTGGCAGGGAAATTAAGAGAAATGCAAGAAAATATTATTATTGTATTTTGTACAAGTGATGACTCCTGTGTATTTGATTCAATTAAATTTAATCCTTTCAGGTATATTCGTAAGGATTATTTGGATCAGGAATTGCAGGAAGTTGTACCTGCATTGCTAAATGAAATAAATTATAGACAAAATCGTATTGTGATTAAAACCAACCAAAATGTATTTTCTGTATATGTAAAGGATATTATCTATTTTGAAAGCAAAGGACATTATCTGTATGTTTATTTAAACAATAAAGTAATTTCTTATAAAGGAAAATTAAATACGAAAGAAGAGGAACTTTCGCATCTTGGATTTATTCGGGTTCATATGAGTTATTTAGTGAATGCTTTTTATATATTTCGGGTGGGTGTATCGGATATTATTATGGAGAATGGAGTTAAAATTCCAATGAGTCGGCATCGTTCCTCGGAAGTAAAAGAAAAATTCCAGGAAATTATTCGACGATCTAGTTTTTTATAAAATAATAATTCAGAAAATATATTATAAATTTATTATTCTTTTAAAGGCTGTTTTATCTTCTATTTTCTTTCTTTATATGACCAATTATGAACGAAAAATGACCAGTTGTGAACAACATATTGAATTTGTACCATAGAATCCGTATAACTATAAGTAAGCAGTGAATGTATTTTATCCGAGAAATTTATTATAAAAGGAGCGGATCTGGTATGACTAAGAAAAACAATATAGTTCCTTATATTTACAATGCGGCTATTCGATTTGAGCGAGGAATGCGTGCATATTATCTGGGGGATTTGGATCAAGCCATTCAATATATTCAAGAAGCTTGCTTGCTGGATAGAAAAAATGAGGAATATCAAGTTCAACTGGCTGTTTTATTGACTGAGAATAAAAATTGGACAGATGCAATTGATATGCTAGAATGGTTATTAAATAGAAATGTACAAGTAGATACTTGTCAATTATTGCTTACAATTTGTTATTCAAATATGGGGCAGGAGGATTTAGCTAAAATATACGCAGATAAATTTGTTTGTACTACTGCAAGACATGAAGTACAGGCATTGTTAAAATCGAAAAATTTTTCAAAAGATGAAGTAATGCGAGAGTTTTTGCTTTTGGCTTTAGAATCTGTGGAGCTAAATACTTTTGAAGGAATTACAAGAGCCATTGTATTTATGAAAAGAATGATAGAAATTGACGATACAAATTTTGCTGTATATAATCCGTTGGCACATGCTTATATATGTATAAAAGATTATGCTGCAGCCGAAAAATATTTATTTCGGTTATTGGATAAGCAACCTGAAAATATACAGGGGTTGTGTAATTTAATTTATTTATATCAGTCATGTGGTCAAAAAGAAAAAATGGAAGAAATTATCAAAAAAGTTGAGAAAATGGTTCCGATAGACGAAGCAGATCGTTTAAAGCTCGGTTGTACATTGGCAAGCGCTGAAAAGTTTGAAAGAGCCTTTTTATGTTTAAAAAATATTCATCGTCCAGAATATCGAATGAGAAAAAGTTATTCTTATTGGATGGAGAGATGTTCCGCTCATCTTAAGATTATATTGTCCGATGTAGAATGCACTTTCCCATAAAATATAGAAGATCTTGCTAGAAAACTGTTATGCAAATAGCAGTTTTTTCTTTATAGGGGTGAAAAGGTAAGGGTTTAAATGGTTGGTTTTATAATGTTTATTTAGGAAATAAAAGGAATATGGTTTTAGAAAAGGTTCGATCAAATAAAGAGAAGCAAGCCATTTAACTTTTTAAAGGTTTCTTTTCTTTAAATAAGGAAGATAAGTAGTTATTAGAAAGATTAAGAAAACTGTTGAAAAGAATATGATATTGGATTATATCCAGTCAGGTTGATTAAGTATCAAATCAGCATAATAATGAAATGAGGGAATCATACATTTTAGTCTTTTTATCCTATGATTATTTTGTATAAGTTATAAAATATTAGGAGGAAGTTTTTAATGATGATATTTTCTTAATTGAAAAAAAGAAGCATTTGCGTATATAACTTTTAAATAGACTATTAACTTATAGGAATGAAATCATAGTATAGATCACATATACATGCTTTTTAAAGTATATTCCAAAAATGAAATCAACCACTTTATAAACATATATAAAAATATGAGTGTTATATTACGAAAAAAAGAATATTTTGGAAATTGGGTAAGTTATGGAAGAAATGTTGTAAAATCAAAGTTTTGTTTTCTAAATATATAGATTGAATGCTTAGCGGAAAAAGATCGTAAGAATACAGTACAAAACAGTGGATGGAAGTTACGAGGTTTCATGAGAAGATTTGTCAACCGAAGAAAGAATTTTCTGTATAAGTATTTCAGGCAAATAAACTATGCTTATGACTATGTATACATAAAAAATTTGGATATGAAAACAATGTCATGGCTTGATAGTATTTTTTATGGAAGATATATGTTTTTTGAAGTTTAGTGTAAAAATAAAGAATAGTTTATCATATGTTTATTCTTTATTCAGGGTAGTATAAAGCATTTGTAATATGTGGTAAACATAAAGGAAAAAACAAGCTTATTAAAAATGACAAAGAAAAATATATCATTCGAGCAATTCTATGGATTTTTCCATTAAAAGCAGATAGACTAAATAACAGAAAAGGAGTGAATCATATTGGAAACAATTTATGATGTTGCAATTATCGGTGCAGGGCCTGCTGGTCTTTCAGCGGCTGTATATACATCTCGTGCTGGATTATCTACAGTTATTATAGAACGTGGGGTACCAGGGGGCCAGTTGATGAATACTTTAGAGTTAGAAAATTATCCTGGATTTGAAGAAACAACCGGACCAGAGTTAGGTATGAAGCTTAGTAACCACGCTACAAAATTTGGTGCCATTCATAAATATGGTGATGTCAAAGAAATACGGATAGAAAATGAATTGCCTGTTATTGAATTGGCGGAGGAAGAAATTCATGTGCGTGCAGTGATTATTGCGACAGGAACCAAATATCGAACGCTTGGTGTTCCAGGTGAAGATGAGCTTACTGGACGTGGTGTTTCATATTGTGCGGTTTGTGATGGAGCATTTTTCAAAAATAAAGAAATTATGGTTATCGGTGGTGGTGATACGGCTGTTGAAGAAGGTATTTATTTAACACGTTTTGCTTCCAAGGTTTATATTGTTCATCGTAGAGATCGCCTACGCGCAACAAAGATTTTACAAGATCGTGCGTTTGAGAATGAGAAAATTGTATTTATTTGGAACCATGTTGTAAAGTCTATAGAGGAAAAAGACGGAAAAGTTGGTGCAGTTATACTTGAAAATACTCAGACTAAAGAGGAACAAGTTGTTTCTGTTGAAGGTGTATTTCCGTTTGTAGGGATGGATCCGCTTTCTGAACCATTTAAAAAACTAGGAATTACAAATGAGTGGGGTTTTATTGAAACCAATGAAAAAATGGAGACAAAGATTCCAGGGATTTTTGCGGCTGGAGATATTCGAGAGAAGGAAATTCGTCAAGTTGTAACGGCAACAGGTGATGGAGCGGTTGCTGGACAACATGTGGTTCATTACTTGGAAACTTTAAATAATGCAAAATAAAACTTTTTGTAATGTAATCCAGTGCCTAGTCGTTTAATTTAGAAAAGCTTTGCTATGTTTAAAGAGAATCGAGTATTTTTACTTCAAAATGATCGTTTATTTTTTCGGTATACAGTATCGTTTAATTTTGCAAAGAAGTTGGAAAAAGATGAAAGCATTCGCTTTATAGAAGTGAATCGTTTGAAATAATAAAATGTATAAAACTAAAAAAGCGGACAAGTATGAAAATTTATGCGAAATTTTGCATCATCGTTCGTTTTTTCTTTGAATCAAATCTTTTTGCTCTAGTCTTGTAGAATGAAATCAAATGAAGGATTTAAAGTAGATGTCGTATGATTATAATTACGGCATTTTTTTCTTTGGATATTAAATCAAGGCATAGTATAATGAAGAGTAAGATAAAAAGATTTTATTATATTTGTGTTGGTCTGTAAATAAGTCACCGCTCTTTTTACTCTGCTTGAAGCTTTTCTAATGCCGTTTGTTAAAGAACCGATAAAAACTTATAGGAGATTGTTATGCAAATCATTGTAAATTGTCTTCTTTTGTATCAAGGTATGGCCTTGTTTTTATGTAAGCCAAGAAGAAATTGGTCTGTCTGCCCAGGAGGTAAAATAGAATTGGCTGAACATGTGCAAGAGGCAGTGATTCGTGAATATAAAGAAGAAACTGCTATTACCTTGATTGATCCCCAACTAAAAGCTATTTCATTCAATATTTATAAAAAAGATACAAAAGTGGTAAAACAGATACTTATGTTTACCTTTTTGGCAACAAAGTATCAAGGAGAAAATTGGGATTCTTGTCATGAAGGAAAATTATCGTGGATTCCAAAAGATAAAATTTTGCAACAAGATATGGCAGCTGGTGATCGAATTATTTTGGAACATTTATTAAACCATCAAAGTATTTTAAGTGCAACGTTTATTTATGATGAAAAAGAACAATTGATTTCACATCGTTTTTCTGTAATGAATACGTGAGGTGGAGAAAATGGAAAACGGAAGTAAAATGCGGCTGACTATTATTACTGGAATGAGCGGAGCAGGGAAAACGGTAGCAGTGCAATGTTTAGAAGATATGGGATATTTTTGTATTGATAATTTGCCACCGATGCTTTTGCTTAAATTTATTGAGATGATTGATCAATCACAAAATAAAATGGATAAAATTGCGGTTGTTATGGATTTGCGTGGTCGTGCGTTTTTCCGTCATTTGTCTAAAGCATTGGATGAGATAGCTAAAAAAGATTGGATTATCCAGAAAATTTTGTTTTTAGAGGCTTCGGATGAGGTTTTGATTCGGCGCTATAAAGAAACGCGAAGAAATCATCCGCTTGCACCATATGGAAGAATTTCAGAGGGCATTAAGCGAGAGCGCGCTTTGCTCAGTGAAATTAAAGGGCAGGCACAAATTATTTTAGATTCATCGGGACTGAAACCGGTTCAATTGAAAAATAAAATACAAGAACATTTTTCCGCTAGCAATGATGATACATTTTCTGTTCATATTTTTTCATTCGGTTTTAAATATGGGAGTCCAATTGATGCAGATTTGTTGTTTGATGTACGCTTTTTACCCAATCCATATTATGTAGAAAAGCTTCGCACATTGACTGGATTAGATGAGTCCGTTTCTTCATATGTATTAAAATACGCAGAAACCAAGCAGTTTCTTGAAAAATTTATCGATTTGCTTGCGTTTACATTACCTTATTATCAAAAGGAAGGAAAGCGCCAAGTTGTAATCGGCATTGGGTGTACAGGCGGGCAGCATCGTTCTGTTACCATTGCAGAATATATCAGCAGATATTTTGCTGGGACATATCGTACTGTCGTAACCCATCGAGATATTGAAAAGCGCTCAAAAAAGGAAAATGGATAAAGTTGGGCGTGTTGTGGTAATCGGGGGTGGAACGGGGCTGTCTGTTTTGCTTCGTGGGCTGAAAAAATATCCCATCCATTTAACAGCAATTGTTAATGTTGTAGATGATGGGGGAAGCTCAGGAAAGCTGCGTGAAGCTTTGCATATTCCTCCACCTGGTGATGTACGAAATGTTTTGGCAGCTTTATCGGATGTTGAGCCCTTAATTGAAGCAATGTTTCAGCATCGGTTTCATACTGGTGATGGTTTGGAAGGACATTCTCTGGGGAACTTGTTGTTAGCAGGTATGACAGATATTACTGGTGATTTCCGACATGCAATTCGAGAGTTAAGTCGCGTGTTAAATGTCAGAGGGAAGGTATTGCCTGCAGCGAATCGAAGTGTGGTATTACAAGCGCAAATGGACGATGGTTCTGTCATTTCTGGGGAATCCATTATTCCAAAAAGCGGAAAGCGAATTAAATCCTTGTCTTTAATTCCATATGATGTAGAGCCGCTAAATGAAGCCATACTTGAGATTCGGAAAGCAGATTTAATTGTAATTGGTCCAGGTAGTTTGTATACTTCTATTATTCCGAATTTACTGGTGAAAAGATTGGGAATTGAAATTGCTCATGCCATAGCAAAAAAAATTTATATTTGTAATGTAATGACGCAAGAAGGAGAAACCATTGGTTATACAGCAAGTGATCATGTACATGCTATTTATCAGCACGTGCCGATTTTAAAATTAGATGGAATTATTGTTAATAATGCGCCAATTCCGGATGGTTTTTTGCAAAAATACCGTGAAAAGTATTGCGGACCTGTATTTATTGATCAAAGAGATTTAAAAGATTTGGATTTGATGATTATTGAAGATGAATTGCTAGAATTTGAAGGAGATTTAATCCGTCATAATACGAAGAAATTGGCAAATATTTTAATGGGAATGTTGCCGAAAATTGATTGAAGAGGGGGAGTATCATGTCTTTTGCCTCTGAGACAAAAAAAGAATTAACACAAATTCACAATAGAGTATGTTGTGAGCAAGCTGAACTTTTTGCAATGATCCGAATGAATGGAACACTGCATGATGCAGCCGTTGATGGAATGAAAATACTGGATATTCAAACAGAAAACGCGGCGATTGCAAGACGGATCTATACATTGGTTCGAGCAGCTTATTATGAAGATATTCAACTTCTTGTGCAGAAAAAAATGCGCCTAAAAAAAAATAATATCTACATTATTCGTTTGAAAGGACATGTATTTGAATTTTTGCAAAACCGGCATTTGGTGGATGCAAATGGAAATTGGCAGCCGGTGATTCCCCCAACTATAATTGAAAAAATATGTTGCAAGCGTGGTTTTTTAAAGGGAGCATTTCTATCTGGCGGTTCGGTGAATAATCCAGAAACTTCTGCTTATCATTTGGAAATTTATTGTTATGATCAAAAATTTAGCGAGCAAATATGCGAAGTGATGCAGAGTTTGGGTATGAATGCTCGCACGATTGAACGAAAGAAAGGATATATTACATATTTAAAAGAAGCTGAAAAAATTGCCGATTTTTTAAGTTTAGTTGGTGCTGTGCAGGCTATGTTACGTTTTGAGGATGTGCGTATTGTCAGGGATATGCGAAACTCAGTCAATCGTTTGGTCAATTGTGAGACAGCGAATTTAAATAAAACAATTTCAGCCTCTGTGCGTCAAATTGAAGACATTCGTTTTATTCAAAATCGAGTTGGTTTAGATGCCCTGCCACCCAAGCTGCGAGAAATTGCAGAGATTCGGCTAGAAAATGAAGAAGTAACTTTAAAGGAATTGGGAGAAATGCTGCCTTCTGGTCCAATTAGCAAGTCTGGCGTCAATCATCGTTTGAGAAAAATTGCCATTTTTGCCGAGCAACTAAAATCGGCAAATCATTTATAAATATTTCAAAAAATGAGAGAGGGTGTGGAATATGACAGAGGTTATTGTAACATTGGGAATTGATCTACAGGCGCGAGTTGCTTCTGCATTTGTGCAAGTTGCCAATCGTTTCGAAAGTAAAATTTCTCTAATTAAAGATCATCGTGTGATTGACGCCAAAAGCATTATGGGTGTAATGAGCCTAGGAATACGAAAGGGAACAGAAGTATTGATTCGAGCAGAGGGTTCGGATGCACCGGAAGCACTTATATTTTTACAAAATTTTTTGATGCAAGAAGAAATATAATATTGCCATGTTTGTATAGGCATTGTTGCAAAATCTATTGGTTTGGGTTGCTATGTAACAATTTGTTTTTAGCAGATTCGAAAATATAGTTTACAAGGTGTTGTACAGGGTAACAATCTGACAGGTGGTGTTTCCGCTCGTCAGATTTTCTATGTAATGTTTACGCTGTTATTTGTGGTGAGCTATGGTAGTAATCAGCGAATCCACTGTCACCAAAGAATACATTTTCTCAAACAGCAGAGAATCTCTCTGGGATGTTTCAGATGGATGGCTTCCACAGTAAGCTCTGCTATCTGCTTCAAAAATTTCTGCTTGCTTCACCCAGATTCGTTATCCTCGTCATTCCCATAGGAGAGTAGGACATTGTTTGTGCTTGTCAGGCAGAGAGGGTATCTATCGGCTTTTCAATCTCCCTCGTTTACATGAGTGACTTTCTCTTACGAGGCGGTGATTTTGGAGTAGTTTTCATCGTTTTCTTTTGGTCTACTCACTGGAAAAAAGGTCGCTTTTTTAGCAAGATTGCCCTTGAAAAATTTCGGGTTGGTGGTTATCAGGATATTGACAAACCGGATGCTGTCTTTATATATCTTTGCAACCGGTCTGTTCCATTTGGCTTTGCTACCCGTTACCTGTCGAGGCAAAACTGCAAGATTGCCTTGATTAGCTGTGCTTCTAATTTGTCTTGAATATCGGCATTAAAATGCCCTTGAAATATGGAGCGATATTTTATGTACCCTCTGTAATGGTGCAAGACAGCATTTACAGCTTCCGGCTCTTTGGCAACCACTTTTTCAATCACTTCAAAAGGTATCATTTTTTCGTTTCTCATGCTCCAATCTCTCCCATTCTTTTCTTAGCTGCTTAAGTGCTGCTAATTTCCAGTAGTTTACTGTGGTGCGGCTTCTTCCATACGCTTCTCCGATTTTCTTATCTATATATCGGAAAAAGAAGTACAGTACCAAAACTTCCTGCCGCAATTCTGATAGGCCGGGAAATGCCTTTGCCAACCGTTCATTTTCAAATGCGATTATCTCGCCGCATACGACAAATACTGTTGGCTGTTCTTCAAAGTATTTGTCTGTTGTAGACGGTTTGTAATACTTTTTTTTCCATAAGGTATTCAAGAGAAGTTTCCCGTTCCTGTTTCCTGCCTATATCTCTATAAGCGGACAGGGCGGCGTTACGGGGAATAATTTTACAAAGGCTGCAAAGGCGTACTCGATATGCTCCTTGTATTCTTCAGAATAACTCATTTTTCTCACCCCCTTTCTTTCCCAGTAGGGGGCTATTACAACAAACGCCCATGCAGTCGCAAAACCGGATGAGCGTTGAGTAATACGAATTATAAAAGCATACTAAATGATATGTGTGTTCCTCTTTATAGTCGCAATATTCCGTTAAATAGAACAGGCTTTTTTTCATGATTTAAGGCTGCTTGATATATAGAAAAAGGACATGACGATACCTCCTAATGCTTTTAAGCATTTGATACCGCCATATCCTTAAAAATGGGCGACTTTAATACGCCCTCCGAATTTCAACTCTTTCAAAAGAAAATCGGCGGCTCGAATTTGTGTTACTCTAAAACCGCCGTTTGTCCGCATTCTCTAACCGCAAAACAACGGTTTTCAGAAAAAGAATTATTCTTTTACGAACTCAATATTGATATTGCCGTTATTGCACGATACATTCAATGTCTTTTCTCCGTCGTCTTTATTGCTCGGTAAATTACTCTCACCCTTTTTGATTGCTGTTTGAATGGAAAAATCGTCATAATTTCCTACAACCGCACCGGAAATATCTCCGTTTTTGACGGTTAAGGTTAAGGAATTTTTAACCTCTAAGTTTCCAAATGTAATGTTTCCACCGTTAGCGAAAATGCTGACACTTCCGCTTACAGCTAATGCCGGAAGCGATATATCTTCATTTGTCGTGGATAGTGTAAGGTTGTCTAAAAGCGCATTTGGTATTTGCAACAATATTTTTCGTTCTCCGACAGAGGGCTTTCCACCAATATAATCTGACCACTGTTTATTGCTTGCACTTGTCATAGTCAACACATTTTCATTCGAAACGGAAATATCGTAATATTCTTTTCTGTTTTCAGAATACTCGATATGAACTTGCTCGTCCTCGGACAATGACACTTCAATTTCCCCATCCCGCACATCAAGATTGATTTCTTTAATCTGTGTATCTGGCGTATAACTTTTTTTCTCAAATGGTTCGCCCTTGTCCGAACAACCCGACAAAACGAAACTTCCCAATGTTACGCACAAAACAAGTGAAATGATTTTTTTCATAGTGTTTCCTCCATAATTTTATAAAATTAAAATTGCCATTCTAATTCATAGTAATATTCGTCATTATCATTCTTTCCCGCAAAGTGAAATCCGAAAGAAAGACAAAGGTTCTTTGTGCTTTCATTGAAATCATCTATCACAAAAACTACATTTTGAACGCCTTGAATTTTTAACCCTCTCAAGATGTACTCAAAATATTTTTCATCCAGTCCTTTCTGCTTAAATCTACCATCTAACATAAAGCGGAAAATGATTACGGTATCAGCTTGATTTTCTGTACGCTGATACATAAAAAAGCCAATCAGTATATCGTTGTTATAAATCGCATTCGGGTACATTTCTGAATGATATTTTGCTTGCGCTATGGAAATTGCGTTGCAGTATGAATGTCCCTCTATCGATTTGCGAATATCGTCTTGATTTGTTTTTAATTTGCACACGTCCAATATGTTTTGTTCATCAACGGCTTTAATCTTAATTATGGCTGTCCCTCTATAAAGTTTTCTTTTTCAAGACCAAAAGCCCTGCAAAAGATAAGGCAGCACTTAGCAACAGGCAGACACCAATATGCAAAAATGCGTTGCCGTTCAGCATGATAATCTGAAAAAATCGAACCAAAATAACACGCAAGACTGCAATCGGTATAAAAATGCAGATAATGGCAACCAATACCGTGTCTGTCAGCCACCCATACCAATGGGGCTGCATAGATAACAGTACATGAAGAAACACCATAACGAGCAGCAAAAAGAACATCTGCTGCAATCCGGCAATGATAATCCCGTTTTCTGTCCATCTGCACACGTCCATCAGATTGATAACTGTTTTTTCCGAATATACAGGGTCAATCAATAGATGTATTACGGTATTGATAAAAGAAATACAAAATGCCAAAATCCCATAACTGATTAGGCTGCCGAGAAAATAATCTTTTTTGTTCGCTCCCAAGTGCATTAACTTTGTGTAATCATAAAACACAAAAAAGAATGGGGTCATAACTGCAAGCAGCCAAGTGTAATTTCCGTTACTTAAAACAACATCGCCGGAAGATGTAGCGCAAAGCACTACAAGAGCCGTAATGATAAAACTGATTTTATTGCTTGCAAGTAAGCGTTTTACGATTGCGAAAATAGCTGTCATCTTGTTGTACCCCCCTTATGTCCGACCATTTGGATAAAGAAATCCTGTAAGGATAACGGGTGAATTTCCAATGAAGCGGTCTGCTCCGGCGGGGTGTCAAAAATATATTTTGTTACAAGACCGCCAACGGTATCTTGCCCAATGATATTCAGATTTTTGGTTGCAACTTCCACATCTTTTTGTAGTCCGCTGATACTAAATGCTTTTGTTTCAACCGATTGCAATGTATCAAAGAAGCGGACACTTCCTTTATCAATGATGATTAGCTTTTGAATTGTCTTTGCAATTTCTTCAATGATGTGGGTAGATACAATAATAATTCGGGGGTGTTTCTGAAAACTCTCTGTCAGCATATCGTAAAACTCCACACGCATAATTGCGTCAAAGCCGAGGACAGGTTCATCTAAAAGTACAACACTTTTATTACTTGCCAAACAGATAATCGTGGAAACCATTGTTTTCATGCCAAGTGAAAGCTGATTGAATTTCTTTTTACCGTCCAATTCAAAACGTTCCATCATTTCCGAAGCAAAGTCGTAATCATAGTTGGGATTTATTTCGGAAGCAATACGCAGCAGTTTCCGTACTGGAAGATTAAAGTGCTTTGCAAAGTTTTCAATATAGCTGACGCCTGTATCTAAGGTAGAAGTCGTGATTGTTTTACCGTCAACTTGAATTGTACCGTTTGTAATGTTTTGATACCCGGCAACCGATTTAAGCAGCGTTGTTTTGCCTGCGCCATTTCTGCCAAGCAAGCAGTAAATTCCCGGTTCATCAATCGCAAGAGTAATGTTTTTTAGTACGGTTGCCTGCCCGTACTGCTTGGTTACTTGTTTGAGTTCTATCATGCAGCCATTCCTCCTAAAATGCATTACAAGTTGAATTACTTTTCACAATATCCTATGCTAAAATAGATTGTAAACTTTTGTGTAACACAAAAGTCAATGGGGAGAATAGCAAAATGAAAAAATATTTTTCGGTTGGAGAAGCTGCAAAGGCAGTCCATACGACAAGTGAAACCTTGCGGCATTATGACCGTATCGGACTGGTAAAGCCGAGCAAAAAAGACCAATGGACGAATTACCGCTATTATACCGAGCAGGATATTGTTCGCCTGAATACGGTGCGTGCTTTGCAGCTTATGGATTTGCCTTTACAGGAAATAAAAAAGGTTTTGGAATATAGAGAACTTGAAAAAATTGTAGATTTTTTGGTACAGGCAGAGAAAAAAGTTGATGAAAAAATTGCGGCATTGCAATACAGTAAATCAAAAATCCAGTTAGCAAAAGCAGATTATGAAAGAAAATTGCAAGGACAAAAAAATCCAACCGGTACGTTTATCAAAGATATTCCAGAGCGTGTTATTCTGCTGTCTGATACCTTAGAAATGCCTACGCTTGATAATCTTTGGAATTATCTTAGCCACTTCTATGAAAAAGTGACACCTGCTTTAAAAGAGCAGTTCGCTTTTGAGGATTTAGCCGGTATATACACTGAGAACGGATTATCAAGGCTTTTTGCTATCTGTGTTCGCCATGCAGATATAGACGGGTTAAAGAGATTGCCGAAAGGAAAATACCTATGCGCTGATTGTACCGAAGAAAATAGGAAACAAGTATTAAACGAGATAATCCGTATCGCTCAAATAAAATATGGTGTTAAGCCAACCTTTACAGTACAGTTAATTGTTGTGTCCGGTATTTTGCACTGGAATTATGAAGTGCAGGTTTATGTTGATAGATAAAATACAAAGCAATATGAAATTTTTAGAAACGTTGTAAATTATGGTGTTTTTCTTTTCTTTGTCTTTGGTATTTTTGAAACTTTCCCGTAGTAGGAGATAAGACCCCCTTTTTGAAAAATCTTTCTCAAAACTTCGGCAAAATTGCATGGTGTGGTGTTGTAGGTAGTGAGAGGAATTTTAGAGGGTTTGGGAAACTTCCCAACAAGCAAAAATCCCTGCTGTTCTCGGTCAGAGAAAGCAGGGGTTTTACGAAAAGGGTACCCTTTTCCTATGCTTGCTAAGAAACTTATCACATTACAAAACAAGGAGAGGACGGGAAAGAAATGGAAAGCAAACGAGAAACAGAACAAAATAATTTGCTGCCGGAAAAAGGCAATCCGCTACATGAAACGGTTACATACAAAATCGGCGGCACATTCTATGAAGTGTCTACTTCTTGCGGCGGCTCTGAACGGCTCTATGACAAGATGAAGCGGCTCATAAAATCAGAAACCGTCAAAACGTCTACAATCGTCAATGAGTTTATAAAGAAAATCGTAGTCCATGCGCCAAAGAAAATAGACGGCAAGCGTTTTCAGAAAGTAGATATGATCTTTAACTTTGTGGGAGAAATTCATTTTCTGCCCGAATCGCAGACAGAACGAAAACAAACCAATAAACAGGAAAAGACGGCATATCCCTTGAATGGGGTTTACCGCCTAATCGGAAGATATACTTCCTTATTAACCCGAAAGCCTTGATTTATGGACTTTTTTCATTCCCCATATATTTGTCAAATGATCTAAAAGACAATCTATTGACTTTATGAGAGGTACATTTTATCAAGTAGAGCTTTTTACAAATTCAAAAATGAATCCGTGTCAACTTGATTGAAATTGTTGTGTCTATTCTCTCAATCTGTCAGATTTGTAATGGATAGCATAGAGAGAAAATGAATCAATATGGAGTAAAGGACTCAGTTATAATTTTTCATGGATTAAAATAGATGAGAAAGGCATTATAAATCCTTATAATCGTTTACAAAAAATGAAAAATCCTTTCATATATTTATTTTATCTATAATATTTAGTTATTTTATTGCTTCTTTTAGATAAATGCCAAAGATATATGATAAACCGTGTAGAGAATAGATGATATGCAGATAACATATTATTCTGGTTAATGAAATAGCAGATATTTGGTAGTTAAGGGATTGTTTTTTTATTGAAAGGTTGTATCTCATATGATCATGTTTTCTTAATAAAAAATACGGGAAGCAGCGGCTATATATAGCACAATGTTTCCCGTATTAGGGTTTTGATTGAAAAGTTCTCTTAAACGGTTTGATTATAGCTTGTGACAACTTTGTCAACAAGTCCATATTTTAATGCTTGTTCAGCAGTCATATAATTGTCACGCTCGGTATCTCTTTCAATAATTTCCAATGGTTGACCCGTTTTTTCAGAAAGGATTTGATTGAGCTTTTCACGTAGAAACAGAATGCGTTTGGCAGCAATTTCAATCTCTGTTGCCTGTCCCTGCGCACCACCAAGTGGCTGGTGGATCATAACCTCACTGTTGGGTAACGCAATGCGCTTTCCTTTTTCGCCAGCGGCTAGTAAAAATGCACCCATAGATGCAGCCATGCCAATGCAAATGGTTGATACTTGAGGTTTAATAAAATTCATTGTATCGTAAATAGCCATTCCAGCTGTGATAGAACCACCTGGACTATTGATATAAAGTGAAATATCTTTATCTGGGTCTTCTGCAGCAAGGAATAAAAGCTGCGATACAACTAGATTGGCGACATGATCGTCAATTGCTGTTCCTAAGAAAATAATTCGATCTTTTAACAGTCGAGAATAAATATCATAAGCTCTTTCTCCGCGGCTAGTTTGCTCAATAACTGTAGGGATTAAAGGCATGGTAATTCCTCCTTATTTCTAAAAATAAATTGACCTGAATGACTTTATCTTACATGATTCAAATATGATGTTCAAATTTTTAAGCCATTATTATTACATTGAAATGTTTACTCGAAACTTGGAACAGTATTCATTTCTTTCCGATATTGTTCTTTTTTAAACATTTGAAAGAAAAAACTTGTATTGTATAGAAAAATTGATTATAATATGGAACATGTCACAAATAATTTATGCACCTATAGCTCAGCTGGATAGAGCGATGGTTTCCGGTACCATGTCTGCCGGGGGTTCGAATCCCTCTAGGTGCGTTTTTTTAATGTTTTTATATGTGGTGTAAAATGATAAATGTTGATATATCAGTGTTTATTGGTGTTTTTTCTTTGTTAGTATAGCGTAGAATTATATATGTTTGATTGTTTACATATATTTTACATACTAGCATACCATCTAAACAGGATAATGTATTTTTTATCTGTTTGCTTCATTTCTTTAGAAGATGCGCATAATGTGATGTGAATATCAAAATGCCTCAATCTGTTAGAAATGTAGTAAACAGATTTTTTGTATATAAGTAGTTTTTGCTACATGTGTTTGAGTCCATATGCTGTTATATGTATTAAGTTGTAAATCATTAGATACCTTTTTGTTGCTTTATGGAATGTTATATTGTTTATCGTTTTGATTTAGATAGATGAACGAAAGAATAAATGAATAAATATTTGTTGATATATTTTTGAAAAGGTTTTTAGAGATATCTTCATTGTAGTATAATCCATTTTTATGTTGTGTATAGAATTTTTATTTGGTTATTTCCAAATCTAACTGCCATTATTTAGGTATCATTCTATTTTTTTATTTGTTGTGATTGTGCTATCTTTAAAGTATTTCTTTAGCAGTTTATCTTTTTAGAAAAGTGCATACCAGAAGGTTAAGCTTTATCTAAAGTATACAATGGTATATAAATTCTTTATGAACTGTTCTAACATCTTATGTTTTATTTAGGCTATTGGTATGGCAAACATAGAAGTTATGTGATATGGGTTATAAATATAAATTTTTACATATTAAAATATTTTTTTGATATATGATTTTGACTGGTTTATAGATTTTGGAAAACAATTTAATGTGAGTGATCTTTTTAATCCTTATAAATCATATATTCTATATCTTTTATCCTTGTATCTATATAGTAAAGTCTATAGTGAAAAGGCTAATATCCATCACTGAAAGAATTTTTCAAATGCCTATATTTTTAAAGATATAAAGAAGTACAGATGATCTTGAAAATGTTTAACTTATATTTTGTTAAAGAAACAGGCTGTTTTAAAATTGCTCTTTATGATTTTTGGGCAGGTTATTTTGGATTTAGGATATATTGACAAAAATTCTTCAAATCTGTGCAGCGATCAAATTTACTTGAAGTATTGATTTTCTGTGAATTGGAAGGGCTTCTCATATATGTAGGTAATCATTTTAAAATAATTATTAAAAGATAGTTACTATTGTTATTCATATTTTTTTCTGAAAACTATTACTTATAACTAACTTTTTATAAAAACATATTGTATTTTTGGAAGAATTTCGGTAAGATGGTTTATGAGAATGATTATCAATTACGTGAATGTGATATACAAAAGAGGAAAATGATTGTTTCATTTAGAGTTGATATGAAGGGGGATATCAATGATGCCACTTACACTTGTCGAAATCGGTAAAAAAAATATTATTAAGAAAATTGGTGGAAGAAGTGAAATTCGTCAGCATTTAGAAAATCTTGGTTTTGTCGTTGGTGCTACGATTACTATTGTTTCACAATTTGGTGGGAATTTGATTATTAATATAAAAGAGTCCAGAATTGCAATTAGCCGTGAGATTGCAAGTAAAATTATGGTTTGAAATACAGAATAATGAGGTAAAGATACGAAAGGGTAGGGTATTCATGGCAACATTAAAAGATGCAGAAGTAGGGCAGACCGTAAAGGTAAAAAGATTGAAAGGTGAAGGTGCGATTAAACGAAGAATTATGGATATGGGGATTACTAAAGGAACCGAGATTTATATTCGTAAAGTTGCACCACTTGGAGATCCAATTGAACTGAATGTTCGTGGATATGAACTTTCATTGCGAAAAACGGATGCTGAAATGATAGAGATAGAATGAAAAAACGGCTTGTCGTAGTTTTTACGATACAGCCGAGTATTTTACCCGCTGGTTAGTCTAAACTAACTTAGGAGAGGGAGGATGTTACAAATGAGCTGTAAAATTGCACTTGTAGGAAATCCGAATAGTGGCAAGACGACCTTGTTTAATGTATTGACTGGTGCCAATCAGTCCGTGGGGAATTGGCCGGGTGTAACCGTTGAGAAAAAAGAAGGAAAATTGAAATCAAATAAAGAGATCTCCATTATAGATTTACCAGGAATTTATTCGCTTTCTCCTTATACGTTAGAGGAAGTTGTTTCACGAAATTATTTATTAAATGAAAAGCCAGACTGTATGATTAATATTGTAGATGGTACCAATCTGGAAAGAAATTTATATTTGACGACGCAATTGATTGAGCTTTCGATTCCAGTTGTAGTGGCTGTAAATATGATGGATATCGTTCAAAAGAATGGAGACATTATTGAAACGAAAAAGCTGGAGGAAGCATTTGGATGTCCGTTTGTGGAAATTTCTGCCATGAAAAGCAATGGAATTGACAATTTGTTAAATAAAGTGATTCAGGTTGCAAAGAAAAAAGGAGAAAAACGGGTTGCGATTTTCAATGATTCAGTCGAACGGATTTTGGCTCAAATTGAATCAAGCTTAGAAGGAAAAGTACCTGTGAATGAAGAACGCTGGTATGCCATTAAATTATTTGAACGTGATGAAAAAGTTTTATCTAATATTAAAATCGAAAAAAATATTTTGGCAAAAGTAGAGGCGCTGACACAGGAACTTGAGAAAGAATTGGATGATGATAGCGAAAGCATTATTACAAATGAGCGTTATCATTATATTACAACAGCAATTAAAGATAGTTATGTGAAAAAAAATCGGGAGCAATTGACTTTGTCGGATAAGATTGATCGTATTGTAACAAATCGAATTTTGGCACTTCCGATTTTTGCAGCAGTTATGTTTATTGTGTACTATATTTCTGTTACAACGGTTGGAACAATTTTAACCGATTTTACCAATGATACATTGTTTGCTGAGTGGATTATTCCAGGAGTTTCAGGATTTTTGGAAAGCATCAATACCGCAGAATGGTTGCAAGGACTTTTGGTTGATGGAATTGTTGGTGGGGTCGGTGCAGTACTTGGTTTTGTTCCACAAATTTTCGTTTTATTTATTTTGTTGGCGATTCTTGAGGAATGTGGATATATGGCGCGGGTGGCTTTCGTGCTGGATCGGATTTTTTGTAGGTTTGGTTTGTCCGGCAAGTCGTTTATCCCAATGTTAATCAGTACGGGTTGTGGTATTCCTGGCGTTTTAGCATCGCGTACAATTGAAAATGAAAGAGACCGTAGAATAACTATTATGACAACAACTTTTATGCCATGCGGTGCTAAGCTTCCGATTATTGCTTTGATAGCAGGTGCTCTATTCGGTGGTCAATGGTGGGTGGCACCGAGTGCATATTTTGTTGGAATTTTAGCAATTATCATTTCGGGCATTATGTTAAAGAAAACAAAGCCATTTAGAGGTAAGCCATCTCCGTTTGTTATGGAGCTCCCTGCTTATCACGCACCGCTTCCAAGTGCAGTTCTTCGTTCTATGTGGGAACGCGGCTGGTCTTTTATGAAAAAGGCTGGAACCATTATTTTGCTTTCTGCTATTTTCATTTGGTTTGCGAGTGGTTATGGATTTGTTAACGGCTCATTTGGAGCTGTCGAGGAATATGAAAGCAGTATTCTTGGCTATATCGGTGCAGCCATTGCCTGGATTTTTTCTCCGCTTGGTTTTGGTAATGCCAAAGCTGCCGTTGCGACATTTTTGGGATTGGTCGCAAAGGAAAATGTTGTTACGACATTCGGTATTCTTTATGGTTATACGGAAGTGACAGAAAATGGTATGGAAATTTGGTCGTTGTTGCAAGCAGATTATAGCGCATTGGCTGGTTATTCTTTCTTAGTCTTTAATTTATTGTGTGCACCATGCTTTGCAGCAATTGGAGCAATTCATCGTGAAATGAATAGTGGGAAATGGACATGGTTTGCGATTCTTTATCAGACTGGTTTTGCCTATGTTGTTGCATTGATGATTTATCAATTCGGTATGTTGTTTACTGGAAATGAAAATGTAATCGGTTTAGTATTTGCGTTTATTTTTGCGTTTATCATTTTATTTATGTTGTTTAAGCCATATAAGGAAGTTCATACATTAAAGACAGATGTAAAAATGTAGAGGGGGAATGAGAAAATGGAATGGTTGATCGAAAATGGGGCAACCGTTGTGATTAGTATTTTGCTTTTGCTTGTCATTACCTTGATTATTCGTCGGTTGATTCGGCAATATCATACAGGTACCTCGGCTTGTGGTGAAAAATGCGGCGGCTGTCATATTGCTGGAAATTGCTGTAGCAGTGAACAATCAAGCCATAAATAAATTTGAATATACGATTTAAGATGTAGCAGTCTAAAATAAATTTTTTGCACCGTAATTTGCGGTGCTTTTTTTAGATCTCAAAGAATTGAAAAATTAGATTATCAATATAAACATTTTATGGATTCATGTTCTACAAAATTGAATCAAAGATTTTATTGTATTGCTTATTAACTACTTATGAATAAGCCTTAATACAGCAAAAATAATAAATCAAAAATATGTTCGATGGGCACTTCAAAACATGGAGTGCCTTTTCTATTATTGTGTGAACGGTGTATTTATCCATTTTTGCTTACTTCCCCTACATTTATTTGGAAATGGTTTGTCCCAAGCTTGTTGTGAAGCAATGTTTGCATTCGTGATCAAGAATGTATCATAAGTATTCTTTTCCCAAATCTTATTTTTATAAATATAGAGCGGTATCCATTCTATGTGTTTTTTAGTCCTTTGTTTTATGGACTTATTCTTTTTCCAATTTGCTTTTCAAGTCGTTTGAAAGTTAACGCCAATGATTTTAAACAGCGTATTTTCATCCCCATTTCATTGCGCCAGTTCGACTCAGTTCATATAGATTCAGAGTATTTTGACATATCAATTTGAATCCATCTTCTATTACGGTTCAACATTCTGTGCAATCGTAGCGGCAGAGGCGGCAAAAGATTTCAATACATCCTATGTTACGGTTCAACGAGTGGCTGATTGAAAATAATCGTTTGGCACCATAATTTCAATACATCCTATGTTACGGTTCAACAATCTACCAATACCACCACCAGTTGGATCAGGGAATTTCAATACATCCTATGTTACGGTTCAACTAATTACACCGGCCACAACAGAAAGAACCAGTTGAAATTTCAATACATCCTATGTTACGGTTCAACTGCAGCCTGCAGATGGAAAGGCTCATGAAAGCATCAATTTCAATACATCCTATGTTACGGTTCAACTGGTTCCCTATATTGGAGACCAAAGTATCAAAGAGAATTTCAATACATCCTATGTTACGGTTCAACAATTGGCAGTTTCCCAAGCGCAGAGCTATAGAATTATTTCAATACATCCTATGTTACGGTTCAACGCAAATTACTGCGAAAACGAAATGTAATCATAAATAATTTCAATACATCCTATGTTACGGTTCAACGTCAATATTTTATAACTGGTTGGAGGAGGAAATGTAAATTTCAATACATCCTATGTTACGGTTCAACTACAAAAGCAATTTTTTGCCTTACGAAAAAAACGCATTTCAATACATCCTATGTTACGGTTCAACATTGTTATGGATTCCAGAAGAATATGCCATAAACAATTTCAATACATCCTATGTTACGGTTCAACCTATATAAAAACAAATGGCTAAACCAAGTAATAAGATTTCAATACATCCTATGTTACGGTTCAACCTTCTTATACATTGTAGCAATCGTAAAAGAATTATCATATTTCAATACATCCTATGTTACGGTTCAACCGGTCTCCAGTAACGCGTTTCAAGGATGTACAGCCTATTTCAATACATCCTATGTTACGGTTCAACGGAAAACGGGCAGACCTACGGACAACCCAAAGACAATTTCAATACATCCTATGTTACGGTTCAACAATTAATTAAAACTTTTATAGCGTTTTAAAATTGACATTTCAATACATCCTATGTTACGGTTCAACAGT
>CAJFEE010000035.1 GCA_904373265.1 Candidatus Harrysmithiimonas galli
AAGAAATACTGAATGATTATTTATATCTAAATCCATTGTTATATCAATTCATTTCTTGTATAGACTGATTATAACATAGGACAAAATAAAAAGGCAAAGCGCTTTATTTGTCGGTTTACAAGTTACCAAAGATAACCCTCATACCGAACGACATTCATCATCCACCTATAGAGGATGGGCGACTTCTGCCGAAATTAAGTTAAAATCCATTCAATACACTTCTACCAAAAACAGTGAAACGACTTTTAATCGTTTCACCAAGACATATTTTTTATCCCTTTTATAAAAAAACAGATTTATGGAATAAGGTCGTTCAATATAGAACAAAAACAATACCTAATCATTCTTTTTACAAGCCAATGCATAAATGGCTCTAGCATAAATAGCAATGGCGCGAATCAGTCCATCAATACTTGCTGACTCATTGCGCTGATGATACAGCTCTTCTTCATCTGGAAACAGCGCTCCAAACGCTACACCTGTTTTCAATGCACGGGCATACGTTCCACCGCCAGTTGTTCCCAATGGATCTTTACGCCCAGTTTCTGCCTCATATGCTTGTAAAAGCGTTGTAACAAGTGGATGATCTGCTGGGATATAAAGTGGCTCCATATTGGATATGGACAGTAAGCGAAAAGCTGTTGTACCCAAATTTTCCATTGCTTGCTGTACCTTATCAAAAGAAACGGTTACTGGATAACGAATATTGGCTCCAATTTCCCAAACTCCCTCTTGTAAAATTGCCTTTCCCACATTCAATGTCAATGCACCTGAAACTGTATCCTTTAATACAAAGCCATTTTTTTCACCATAAAAATCCTCATGCAACCGTGCCAAAAAATCGAGACCTGCATCCGAAATCTCTGTGTGTAAAATATGTGCCAATGTTGTAACAGCATTTTTTCCCCGCTGTGGCTCTGAACCATGTGCGGAAACACCTTTTAACGAAAGCTTCACCTCTTTACCATCTGTTTCAAAGTGTCCTTGCACATGATATTGCGCGCATATCTGCGTAAACCACATCTCATCTCTTTGGAATTGCTTTGCACACAGTATACAATATGCCTTATCTGGCACCATATTCAACCGATTTCCACCTGCAAAGAAGAGCAGCGTACCTGATGTATCAGCTTTTCCGGTAAAAATCGCATCACTAATCCCTTTTTCTGCATAGATCATTGGAAATGAAGCATCTGGTGCAAATCCAAGCATCGGCATCTCTTCCGTTTCAAAATATCGATTAACACAGCGCCACTCGCTTTCTTCATCTGTCCCAAAAATGATACGTACCCGACGCATAAACGGAATTCCTGAATCTTTTAAAATTTTTAACGCATAAAAGGCGGCCATCGTAGGACCCTTATCATCTTGTGCACCACGTGCATAAATTCGTCCATCCCGAACCTCGGCAGCATATGGTGACATATCCCAATGATCTCCCTCAGGTACAACATCTACATGACATAAAATTCCAATCAATTCTTCACCTGTACCCCATTCCAAATGCCCAGCATAGCCTTCAATATTTTTGGTTATGAAACCTTCTCGTTTGCCTAAATTCAACATATATTCCAACGCCTGGCGAATATCGTCTCCAAACGGTGCTCCTGGCTTTGCACTTGCTTCATCCAGTACACTTGGAATTTGCAAAAATTGTTGCAAATCTTTTATAAAATTTTCCTTTTCGGCTTTCGCCTGATTAAACCAACTCATAATGATCACAACTTTCCATATTTTTACTGTACTTACCATCTTACTTAAGTTTTTGATCTCAACTTTATTTCTCAATAAAGTAATACATTATATTCAATTGTCAATAATTTTTCAAGATATTTCATGACATTACAGGGTTTTTCTTTTCCAACAAATGGTTTATCGATTACAATAGAATATATCAAAACAGAAATCTTATTGGATTTCAATCTGGGGGTGTATGATTTTATGAAAGACTCAACATCCAGAATGCTTACCCGAATTAAAGATATTTATCTTTATATTCAGGCAGAAGGCACAGTCAGTTCTGTACAAATTGCAGAAGAATTTGACAGCACACCAAGAACCATTCAAAGAGATTTATACATCCTTGCCAGCAATGGACTGGTTTACAGTCCAACAAGAGGAAAATGGACTGTAACAGACAAAAAGGTCAAGCATTTCTCAAAATGATGAATCAGAACGGATGATCCGAATTTTTAAGAGCTTAAGTTTTCTTAGTAATGAAAGTTAAGCTTTATTTTTTTATATGCCGCAACTGCTCTAGCTCTTTTTTTGTCAGCAATCGAACTTCCCCTGGCTTAAGATTGTTATCCAACTTTAATGTACCCATTTCCAGACGTTTCAATTGCACAACCTGCGCCTGCATGCTCTGAAACATTCGTTTAATCTGATGAAATTTGCCTTCTTGAATTGTGATATAACCCTCACCTGCCAAAGCCGATGAAATTTCAAGTCTCCCAGGTTTTGTTGTATATCCGTCCTCCAGGGTAATGCCTTGCGCTATGGCTTCTTGCATTGCTTCACTCATTTCACAATCAATTTTTACCCAATATTTTTTATCCACATGCTTTTTGGGACTTAACAACTGATGTGCCAGCTGTCCGTCATTGGTAAGCAGCAATAATCCAGTTGTATCCTTATCCAAACGCCCGACAGGAAATGGTTCATAGTCTCGCATCCAATCTTCCAGCAAATCAACCACTGTCTGGTTTCTTTGATCTTTTGTTGCAGAAATAACACCACTAGGTTTGTTCATCATTATATAAATCCACGGTTCATACACAATTTGTTCTCCAAATAATGTTACCGTATCCAACATTTCATGAACTATGTGTTGCGGATTTTTCACTGACTTGCCATTCACACAAACCTTGCCTTTTTTGATGATTTGCTTTACTTCCTTGCGTGAGCCAACACCACTGTTTGCTAAAAATTTATCCAACCGCATACCTTTTCACTTCCAAATTATAAAATTCCATAAATGACAGACTGATTGCCAACCAGCTTTTCATCTTCAATGTATACCTGCTATTTTGCGTCTATTTATGATTTAAAAACTGAAACCGGCTCCCCAACACATGTTTGGCAAGTCCAGAACCAATGGTCAAAAATCCATAAATGAATATACCCGCACAAACACAAAGTACCAATACAATCAGCGCTGGTAATTTCCCAGAAGTTGGATCAATAAAAGTTGTCAATCCAATTTTCAACAACCAAACACCTATCATCATCAGCCCTGTAAATACAAACGTTTGATTAAAACGTCGGGCAATTCGACGAAACGTATAATTTACATATTTGCGGATGATAAACATGTTATAAAAGACAGAAATGGTAAAACCAAGTGCTGTGGCCAAAACGGCTCCCTTCCCTTGCATAATGAAAATAAGCGGAACGGTTAAAATCAGTTTCACCAAAAGTCCAATACCTAAGCTGATCATAGCATGCTTTTGAAAATCTAATCCTTGTAAGATTGCAATGGTTACTGAAAACAAAGCAAACATTAACGCAAATGGAGCCGACCAAGCCAACAATTCTGTGCCTAAACGATCATATGAATAAAAAGTAGTGTACGCTTCACCAGCCATAATCGTTAGTCCTCCAATTGCTGGAAGCGTAAGAAAAAACACAATCTCAAATATTTTTGTAATCTGATCTTTTAATTCCTTGCGATCTCCACTCATATAGGAAGTTGTAATTGTAGGTACAACGGTTAGTCCCATAGCTGTAGCAAGCGAAACTGGAATCATTACGAGCTTTTGCGCATACATATTGAAAATCGAAAATTGATGTTCCGCTGTTTCTTGCAAATCCATTGCAACCATAGTTCGATTAAACGTAAAAATATCCACCTGCTGATATAAGGGCATGGCAATCCCAACAAACACAAATGGAATCGCATAAATATACAGCTCCTTATACATCTCCTTCAAACTCGGCGGATTGGCTACAGGTGAACTTGCTAAAAGCAGTGCATTCAGCTCATCTCGACGTTTTATCCAATAATAAATTAAAACAAGAAAACCAAAGAAGCTGCCAATAAAAGCTGCCAACGTTGCAAGATTGACTGCTTGCGGGATCGTTCCTTTCAAAATGACAATAACCAAAAACGCACCACCTAGTAAAAAGACAATCCGTGCAATCTGCTCCACAATCTGCGAAACTGTTGTTGGTCCCATAGATTGATGCCCCTGAAAAAATCCACGGATCACACTCATAATAGGTACCAATAACAAGGCAAAACTGACATATCGAATCACATTGGTTACATCCTCAACCGTATTGCCTGTATCATTCCCTCCAAGGATGAATGGTGCAAATAGTGGAGCGAGTACATACAAAACTGCCGTTGCCAAAATTCCCATCAAAAACATAAAAACAAAAGCGGATTTAAACATTCGATGGCTCGTTTCATATTGTCCGAGCGCATTGTATTTTGCCACAAATTTCGAAACTGCAAGTGGAATTCCCATTGTTGCTAAGCTCAAAAAAATTAAATACTGATTATATCCATAACCATATAGAGCACCACCTTGCTCTCCAACCAATTGATAAAAAGGAATAACATAAATCATCCCCAAAAATTTCACAAAAAACGTACCTGCGGTTACAATTAATGTTCCCCGTAGGAATTTAGAAGTTGACATAAAATTCTCCTATCTTCAGCAAAAACGAAACACCATTCATATATTTTTCACAAACACTGTCTTACATCAAAAATTTACCATAACTGGATAGAATAATATATAGACTATCCAAATAAGAAAACTTCACTGCTTTTACTGACCGTGTATCATTATAATGGATCAACACGATTCTTTCCTTATCATCAGCTCTGCTACTACTATTTTACACAACAATCCAACAGAAATAAAACAAAAACCGACTTGCAATTGACGTGTATACCCTTACCTGCTAAAATAACCGGATACAAAACAAATTATAAAAGGCTTTCTGTCAAAAAATTGAACTCCGTTGTTCCTATTTAGAAAAATCGATATGAGCCGCTCAATTTGTTTCAGATACGTGAACAACCAAAAATGCAAGACCAAGATAAAAAGACTTCATTGGAAAGAACAAAACAAAAGATTATACAAATTTGACCTAATTGTTACACCTGCTTGTCTTTTTTAACTTGATGAACCTTACCATTTTGAATTATTCGTTTATATGAATCAGCATTTTTGTCTGATTCCAACTTAAAAACTAATATTTTAATGATTCTAAAATTTATACTTTTATTGTTGGAAATGAAAAAACAGGCGAACTTTTTTATCCGCTCTCTATCAATACATCTACTCAAAATTTTACATTCAGAAGATAAAAAAAAACCGGTACTGCCCTTGATATTTTTATGGCTTCAATATGAAGCGGGAAGGAATTTTTCTATGAAAAAACATGTTGTTGTCATTGGAGGCGGACCTGCCGGTATGACTGCTGCCATTTTCGCTGCAAGAGCTGGTGCAACTGTCACCTTACTGGAAAAAGGCACATCACTTGGCAGGAAGCTTTTATTAACTGGTGGTGGCAGATGCAATATTACAAATCATAAACTGCCAAACGAATTGATTACACAAATACCTGGCAATGGAAAATTTCTGTACTCAGCACTTTCTCAATTTGGCGCACAAGATATCATACACTTTTTCCATAAAGCTGGCATTGAGCTAAAAGAAGAAGCACATGGACGCATGTTCCCAAAAGATGATCAAGCCACAAGCATTTTGCAAGGTTTTCTGTTTCATCTAAAGAAAAATCATGTACAAATTCAAACCAACTGTGCTGTACAAACGATTCATTTTCTTGCAAAAAACGGATGGCACCATGTGGAATGCATAGATGGGAAGATCATGCAGGCAAATGCTGTGATTCTCGCAACTGGTGGTCAAACACTGCCAAAAACCGGTTCGTCTGGTGATGGGTACCCATGGGCAAAGCTTGCTGGCCATACGATTACAAATTTGTATCCAACTGAAGTACCCCTGCAAGTGTCAAAGAATTTTATGAACCTTAATAGGGTACAGGGCTTAACTTTTCCTGATATTTCCATTACAGTTATCAATTCCAAAGGCAAAGCAATAAAGGAGATTCGGCATGATCTATTGTTTACACATTTTGGTCTATCTGGTCCCGCTGCATTACGTGCGGCTACATATGTACAAGCACTCCGACAAAAAAGGGATTCAGAAAAATCCATTTCCCTCCAACTAGATGTATGCCCGGACTCATATGAAACCGAACTTTATCAGAAACTGCTCACTTTAAAAAAACAATCACCACAAAAAAGTTTAAAATCCACTGTTGGGATGTTTACACAAGAAAGATATGCACTTTTTTTGCTTGACTTTCTCAAAATCTCAAATACGCTAAAACTTGCTGAATGCAAAAATGAAACCTTACAAAAATTCATTCATGCTTTGAAAGCTTTTCTTATCCCGATTGATAAAACACTTGGATTTGAAAAAGCTTTTGTTACGGGTGGTGGTGTATCTGTCAAAGAAATCAATCCCAAAACGATGGCCTCCAAAAAAATGCCTGGGTTATATTTTTGTGGGGAACTGCTGGATATTCACGCCCATACTGGCGGATATAATTTGACTGCGGCCATGAGCACGGGTTTCTGTGCAGGCAACCATGCGGGAGCATAGAAAACAAAGATGTAATCATATACCAAATATATCACCAAATCCTAGCCAAATATTGATTATGATAAACCAACAAGCAAAAAAATCATAAAATAAAACTGAAACAAAAAGATATTTGATACATATGGATAAAAACCATTCAACAACTTACGTTGATATTCTGTATATCTGTTTGTCACACCAAAAACAAAAACCATGGTTTTCTTTCTAAACCACATAAAAAAGAGGTCAGTGATCCCATTTGACCTCTTTTGATGTTTTTAGATAGGACATTTTTCTTTTCAGTTAAACAAACAAATTATAGAAAAATCCAACAGCCTGCCCAGAAGAATTGTAAGAACCGATTCCGAGTCCACCTGCAGAACTTCTAACCAATGAATCACCAAAAATCATTGCACTTTGTGCCTTACTGGAAGCCCATCCTGCCAAACCGTTATAGCTGCCAATTTTTGATTCAATGGCTTTTGGATCTTTTTGCAGCACTTCAACAAACTTATTCTCATTTAAAGAAAGACGACCCCTACCATCCACATCTACACCAATGTCTTGCAAACTACTAGATGAAAACCGCATATTGCCAAACGCATGGCTCAATGTAGAAAGCTGTGTAGATTTTGTTTGATTTTCACTTAAAAATTGCGCTGCATCGTTATAAGCGCTAATAAACGATTTCATTTGATCGACCACTTGCGATGTGTTGACTGAAGCTTGCGCCAAAACTGTATCTCCAGTACCTTTGAGATTGACCACCAGATTGGAGCCATGATGTGTCAACTGTATTTGATTGCTTGCACTCGTTTTTGTTTCACCATTCACTGTGTAAACCGCATCACGAGCATCAATGGTAGACTGAACCTGTAATGCATTTGCAAGTTTTCCGGTAAACTTTGCCTCAAATGCATGACTTTGTCCGGTCTGTGCAGAGAGTAAGGTTAAAATGCTTTTTCCATCTACTTCTGTTAGACTGGCTTGCACCCCGAGATTCGAATCATTAATGGCAGAGGCAATTGAAGTCAATGCTTCTTTTGTCGTCGCACCATCTGCAATATTAAAATGAACCGTTTGGGTTTTTCCATTGATTGATAATTCCATACTGCTCTGACCAGAAAGCACATTTTTTTCCCTTGAATCCAGTTCTTTAAAATGTGTTACTTGCTTTGCTGCCAATCGGTCAACACTTAATGAAATTTTATCATAATTTCTTGCTGTTCCAGAAACAACAGAAGCAACCTGTTCATTTTGACTACCATATCCAAGCGGCTTAAGCACACTAGAAAAACTTGTATTTTTCAAACGATCTGCATTCTCCTTTAGTACAGACATTTTTTCTGTTAATGAGCTGGATAATTCTCTGGCATCTTGCAAAGCTTGACGCTGTTTTTCTGCACGCTCTACCTGGTTTTGTAAACGGTTAGCCATTTTTTCAATGCCACGATCCATTTTTTCATAGTACTTCTCACTTAACTGTCGATCATAGTAATCATATATTCTATTCATCGCTTGCTTTTGCTTATTGACCTTAGAATTATGATTCATTGAATTGTAGTACGAACTGGACTGTGAAAAACGATTCATCATGCTCGTATACATTTTAGAAATTCCAAACATAATCTTCTCCCCCTTTCCATATTTTTCTATTTTTATTATAAAATAAAATATGTCTGCTGACTATGAAATTATCTAAAATCACATAACCAAAAAGAGATTGAGACAAACGAATTTCATTCAAAAAAAAACGAACAGGAATATAAAATTTTACAACTGTTCGTCTTTTTACCGGCATGAACTTTATCATTTGAAAATATTCATTTATAGGGGATAAAAATTCTCATTTTGTTCCTGTCCACTTTATGGAAAGCGCGGAAACTGTTTAAAATCCGGATCGCGTTTTTCCTTAAAGGAATCTCTTCCTTCTTTTGCTTCATCTGTTGTATAGTAGAGTAATGTCGCGTCACCTGCAAGCTGTTGAATCCCAGCCAAGCCATCCGTATCTGCATTAAACGCTGCTTTTAAGAAACGCAAGGCCATCGGAGATTTTTTCAGCATAATTTGACACCATTCCAATGTTTCCTTCTCCAAGTCGGAAAGGGGAACGACTTTATTGACTAGACCCATGTCCAGCGCTTCTTTTGCATTATACTGTTGACATAAAAACCAAATTTCCTTCGCCTTTTTATGTCCCACTACCCGCGCCAAATAACCGGCACCATATCCAGCATCAAAACTGCCTACAATCGGACCAGTTTGTCCAAAACGTGCATTTTCGGCTGCAATCGTCAAATCACAAACCAAATGGAGTACATGTCCGCCACCAATTGCATAGCCTGCAACCATTGCTACGACTGGCTTAGGAATCACACGAATCAAACGCTGTAAATCCAACACATTTAAACGCGGAATTTGATCCTCGCCAACATATCCTCCATGCCCACGCACTTTTTGATCACCACCTGAACAAAAAGCCATCTCACCTTCACCTGTTAAAATGATGACACCAATATCGGAATGGTCACGTGCTCTGGAAAACGCATCAATCAGTTCCATTACCGTCTGTGGTCGAAATGCGTTACGCACCTCTGGACGATTAATCGTAATTTTTGCAATTCCTTCATAAAATTCATAACGAATATCTGTATACGTATGTAAGCTTTTCCATTGTACTGTCATCGTACTTTTCCCTCCTTATCAATTACTGTAATATGCTGTTGCATGATCTGCCAAAATGCATCTAGCCTTTCCAAATGCACACGATGTCCGGCATTGGGAATACAAAAAAGTTTGGCATCTGGCATCAAATGTTGCATTTCTTTATTTATTGTACAAAATTTTTTATCGTTTGCGCCACAAATGAGTGTCGTTGGCACAGAAATTTTTTCTAAATATGACCAATAGCTATTTTGCATACCTGTTCCCATACCACGTAAGCTGTTTGCAAGCCCACAAGCATTGGACTTTTTTTGCCGTTGATACAATGCTTGTAAATGTGAATTGAGCAGTGGATCCAACACATCTTTCATTTGAAAGATTGGCCGCTCACGCCAGTACGAAGCAAACCATTCGGTTCCATTTTGCAAAATCTGTTCTGCCAATACTGTATCTTGATTGCAGCGCTCAATTCGTTCCTTTTCAGTTTTTAAGCCTGGACTGCTACTTTCCAATAACAAATGTCGCACATATATCGGGTAAGTCGCTGCAAAGGCTAACGCCAAACGTCCTCCCATTGAGTAACCGACCAAAATGACTGGTGGCAAAGCCATCTGCAAAAAAATTTCCTTTAAATCATCAACTGCTTCTGCCATTTGATAACGCTTTGTCTCTGTTGGTACATCTGTTTTACCATGTCCAAGCAAATCCACTGCAATCACTTGATGAGAAGCTTTTAATCGATTTTGAATACTTAGCCAATCCACTGTACTCCCTGCAAAACCATGCAATAAAACAGCCGGGCTACCTACACCTGAAATTTCAATATGATAATATGTTCCACGAATAAAAAGTCTTAAATTTTTCACAAATTATTTCATCAGCTCCAAAACAATTGGCTCAATCTTTTGACATATGGTTGTCCATAACTTTTCATGTGCTTTTTGATTCTTAAAACGGTCTGAATAAATTTCCAAAATCGCTGCACCCTCTGTTTCATACAATTCCATAATTTTTTGATTGGCATCTGCTAGATCTGCACAAGCATATGGCAAACTATACAAAACTGCTGCCTTTTGAAAATCCATATCAATTGGTGTACCAAAAACTGCTTCAAAATATGTTTGATCATTAGCCTGTGGAAGGAAGGAAAAAATGCCACCACCATTATTGTTTATTAAAATCAATTTCAAATTGCACGGCAGCTGCTTCAACAGCAAAAGTGCCGATAAATCATGATAAAAAGCTAAATCCCCAATGATCAGGGTCAATCTTGGATAAGACTGTGCCAAACCAATCGCTGTTGATACCAAGCCATCAATCCCATTGACACCACGATTGGCATAAACAAACCCACAGTTTTGCGCACCAATATAAAAGCTGTCAAATTCCCGAATCGGCATAGAATTGGCAATCATTAATGCATCATTTTCATCTAACTGTTCCAAAACTGGAAGAACCACTTTTCCTTCCAGATCGGAAAAATGTCCAAGACAGTCCTTATAAAATAACTGAACTGTCTTATGAAGCGTTTGCCAGATCGAAAGATATAAAGATTTCTGTAAAGTCAATTCATTCTCTTTCATGAGAATCTGTTCGCAAAAGCTTATAACGGAACCACAATAAAAAACATCGGCACGATGAGATGGATCTCGAAAATCCGCTGCTTCATCTACAACCGCAAGAAACGGAACCGATGCCATAAATTGAGATAATGCTTTTGAGACCGGTGCTGCACCAAAACGAATAATCCAGTCTGGACAAAGTTTTTCCTGAACAAGTGAGCTTCTAAGCAATGTATCATAGCTATGAATAAAGCAAGGATGTTCCATACTTCGTAGTTGGGACAATATATCGGTAAACACCGGAATATGCAATTTTTCCGCCAATTTCCCTATCGCGACATGATAAGTTGAATCCATTTCTGGACCGCAAACAATCAACCCTCTTGTTTTGGATGTTATCTGTTCAAATATATGCTTCAATTGAGTACTATGGAACTTAGCTGTAGCAGAAATGAGTGGAGGAGAAACAAAAAAATCATCCTGCCCTACTACATTTTTCCAAAGATTTCCATCAGCTAGATTCGGCATAAGCGGCTCACGAAACGGGAAATTAATATGCACTACACCTTTAGGCGTCAAAGTAGAAACAGCCACCGCACGTTCGGCAATCTTTCCGATATAACGAAGCATCATTTCCGAACATTCTGGCAAAGCTGTTTCATGATACCATTTTGCATAGCTTGCATACATCTGATTTTGATTCATCGCCTGCGGTGCACCCACATCCCGAAGTTCATGCGGACGATCTGCCGTCAATACGACCAATGAAACCCGACTTTGCTTTGCTTCAACAATAGCTGGGTAATAATTAGCGGCTGCACTCCCTGATGTACAAATCAACCCCACTGATTTCCTTGTAGCCTTTGCACGTCCCAAAGCAAAAAAACCAGCACTTCGCTCATCGATATGGATGGTTGTTTGAAGTTTTGGGTGATGCATGCATAAAAGAGCTAAAGGTGTTGATCGAGAGCCTGGGGAAATAACGACCTCCTCCATTCCAGCCTGGTATAAATGCGCAACAAACGTAGCAGTATATCTGGTCAATGTCTGATTACCGTTCGTCATTTCTCATCGTCACTCCCATACTCTCCAACATTGGCTTAAATTTCAATGCTGTTTCCTCATACTCCAATTTAGCATCCGAATCCGCAACAATTCCACAACCCGCAAATAGGGTAATCGCTTTACCTGCTACAAGACCAGAACGAATGCCAACAATAAATTCTCCGTTTTCTGACTGATCGAGCCAACCGATCGGTGCCCCATACCATCCTCGTTCAAAATGTTCCTCATCACGTAAAAATTGTAATGCAGCCCGTTTTGGAATACCACCAAGCGCTGGAGTCGGATGCATGGATGCCATTAGTGAAAATAGGCTTGTCCCTGTCTTTAAAACACCTTCTATCGGTGTATATAAATGCTGAACAAATTTATTTTTCAATAAAACGGGCATTTCAGGCACATCATATGTATCACAAAACGTTGCAAAGACTTCCTTAATCTTTTCGACAACAAAACGATGCTCACATGCATTTTTATCATCCATCAAAAGTGCACGCCCTAGCTGATGATCTTCTGATTCAGTAGACCCACGCTTTTGCGTTCCAGCCACACATGCCGAAAAGACTTTTCGGTTTTTCGCATATAACAATCGTTCTGGCGTTGCTCCAATAAAACTTTTACCATTTCTACTTAACAAAAAAACATAACTTTCCAATTGTTCTTGATATAAACGTTTTAATATGTCAGAAACACAAATTTCATTTTGAAAGCGTAGACTACTCGCTCTTGCCAAAACAATTTTTTGCAATGTTTCAGCAGCAATTTCCACTTTTGCTTTTTCAATCAAGACACGCCAATCATCATAGGGAAGATCTACTTTGGAAATTACCAGATTCCGTTCTTTCAACTGATGCTGCGCTTTACGAAAAAGCTGTTCATACATTCGAATTTTGTCCAAAATGCCAGCATATGTTGTTTGATTGGTTACAAATAACTGTAAGATAACAGAAATTTGTTCACCCTTTTTGATACACAGAAACTCTGGTACAAATAGAAGATTTTCTTCTAATCCCTGCCAAATTTCTTGATGTGGCTGCTTAGCATCAAAAGTAAAGGAACCAAATGAAATCGGGTATTGTAACCCTAGCTGGTCTTGAACCAAATTTTTGGCTTCATGCAACATTTCTTTCCATTTTTTTTGTATATCTTCAAAAACATTTTTCCTCTCTTTACTGCTCACTGCCACAATTGGACAGATTCCCATCATCTCCAGTGTTCGATTGGGCGTTGTCCAAAAAAAACCTTCTGCAAAATGAAAAAAGTTGCTCCACATCAACAAATCTTTTATATTTGTTTCACATGACAAGCAAACAATGCGCGAACACCCTGTGCTTTTCACTGCTTCAATCACAGATTTAATTTGTTGTTTGGTGTGTTTCAACTGTATTTCTATCATATAAATATCTCCGTCTATTTTTCTGTATTGTTTCTATTTTAAACAAATCAATACCAGGATTCAATTGAAAGTGCTTGTTTTCTTTCTTCACCATTTTTTCTCTTTATTCTGTAAGTGTTCTATTGTATTATGAAACGCCTAACAATCATGTAGCAAAATCTGTTCCAAAATCTTAGGAAAAAGTCAAATTGTCCTATGAAAAATATATCATTGAATCTGCTTTAAACGAAACATTCTAAAAAACATGATCCAACAGTTTTCCACACTTTAATTCTTTTGTTGGTTCTTTCATGTTTATTGAGCATCCTATTTTAAATGGAAATAAATTTCATTTTTGTCTCTTAATGGAGCTATACATTTTTTTGACCAAATTTTATACTTGTAATATAATTGAAACAAAAATTCATAAAAACAATATATATTTTTATTGGGAGAGTGATCTTTTTGGCTAATCTTGCAACATCTCAAACACCGACGCCGCTTTCCAAAGCAAAAACTACACGACGCATTTGGATTGATTTACTGCGACCACATACTTTAACAGCTTCCTTTATTCCAGTACTGATTGGAACTATGCTGTCTGTTGTTTTTTTAGATACAATCCAAATCTCTTATGGATTATTTTTTGCATTTTTACTTTTATGTATGTGTTTACAAACTGCAACCAATATTTACAATGAATATTTTGACTATGTAAAAGGATTGGATACAGCTGAATCTGTCGGAAACGGTGGAACCATTGTCCGCTATGGTGTATCTCCAAAAACTGTACGCAACATTGGACATTTTTGCATGACTGCCTCATTGCTACTTGGGCTCTATATTTGTAGCCAGACTTCTTGGATTTTACTAATACTGGGACTGCTTAGCATGGGCATCGCATATTTATATACTGGGGGACCCAAACCAATTGCTTATACTCCATTTGGAGAAATATTTGCCGGATTTTTTATGGGAATTCTAATTATCAACATTGCATTTTTTATTCAGACTGGAAATGTCATATGGGAAACCCTCGTTGCTTCTCTTCCATCTTTTATTTTAATCGGATTGATCTTAACTGGAAACAGCATTCGTGATATAAAAGAAGATACACGTGGTGGCAGAAAAACCCTTGCCATTTTATTGGGAAAAGAAAGATCTGTTTTATTTTTAAAAGTGATGTTCACACTTACTTTTCTCATTACAGCAGGATTTGCTTTAACCCAAACCGTACCTTGGATTTATTTGCTTACTTTACTGGCTGTGCCAAAAGCAATCCAGGCCTGCAACGGATTTCTTGGAAAAGAACAACCTGCCGATATGATGCCTGGTATGATTGCTATTGCACAAACTTACACCCTTTATGGACTTCTATTTTCGCTTTGTCTACTACTCAGCTATTTTTTACATTAATATCAAAATCGATACAGAGAATAAATATTTAAAAAATATACTTTCTATTGTTCTTTTCTTAAACGGCTATCCACATTTTACCCAACTATTATGCGGATAGCCGTTATCTTATTGTTTATAAATTTTCGTGTCTAAAATATGTATAAAAATGTACTTGATTTTCAAATGAATTTTTTAATTTCTTCAACATTCTTCTTATATTTTCATATTTTCTTACCCATTTCTTTGATCAAAAGTGTTGCTTAAAAAGATAACTCCTTTTCATAAATTAAATGTCTTTGTACAAACTACATTTGAGGTGAAAAAAATGAATGCCAACACATATACACATTTTAAAAATCAACTCCTAAAAATGAAAGAACAAGCAGAAGCAAATGCTCGAATCTTAGATGACTTTCAAGAAAGAAGCATGAAAGACGCTACAGGAGAGCTATCCTTTATAGACAATCATCCCAGTGACTATGCTTTTGAAACCGAAAGACGAGAAGTGGAGGGAACCTTACTACGTTTTGAAAACGAACAAATTCATCATATTAATGAAGCTTTAGAAGCCATCAAAAATGGTACGTATGGAAAATGTAAAGTATGCAAAGAAGAAATTCCCATAGAACGCCTGGAGGCCATACCTGAAACCCTATTTTGTAAGAAACATGCTCAATCGTAAAGATTTTATCCTCTCTTCGATATTGCTTCATATATTATTTTATATTTTTGCCTAATCTAAAGAAAAAATTGACAGGTTATATCAAATCGGATAAAAATTTTACAGTTATAATAAGAGGATTTTATAGAAAAAATTGATTACACCCTTATAAAAAATATTCAATGATGCAACCATATTTACACAAAAAAATTATACAGATACCATTCATATGTATACACCAACTTTTTTAACGCTCCTACCGCAATATAGAAATATAAAAAAAGAAAAAATTATTATAATATTCATTCTATATTTTGGAATAATAAAAATAAATTGATATTTTTTCAAAGTAATTCATAAAATAAAATGAAGTGGATAGAGATGAATAATCTTAACAATAAAAGGCTTAATTCTACAGAAATAAAATTTAATAAATTATATTATTTAAAAATATTTTTTCATATTAAACGAGAGCCTTAAACCTATTTATAGATAAATCCTTTTATCCATCTTCCATATCCTTACAAATCATTGTATGATATTGTCTTGATTGAATTTCTCAGTGAAATTAAAATCAATAAATTATTACGGAACATGGCGAACAAATGACATTTATTATTTTTATAATGGCTTTTCTTAAAATAAATATTTATATTATATTCTGAATTTCTATATACTAGATATCAGAGATTTAGAAAAATTTCGTGAAATTCTCAATCATCTTTTAAAACATATCAGCAATTTAGCACATACAGCAAAAACATGTGTTTTCATGGATAAAAATACTGTGTTAAACCTTCTTCCTCATCAATGGTTAACATGTGAAAAATTCGTTTCAATGAGGGTCTAAATGCCCTCATTGTAATTCTAAACACATTATTAAGTTGGGAAAGTACAATGTGGCTCAATGGTCACCAATACGATCACTGTAAATGTTGCAGTAAGAAATTTATTTAATCACATTAATGTTCTTATCACACTCAAAAAGATGATGAATGGATTTATTTGTTGATCGTATATTCAAAGACTATTCCATGTGAAGATCTGCTAAAATCGTAGAAGAGTACTTGGAGACATAAACTGTTAAACGCACTTAAAGCAATAGATTTTGAATAGTTTAAAGGTATTGTTAAATTTAACAAGACTATTTTCTATACACTGAAAAAGGTTAGGCTAGACGTTTTAAAACATAAACCTTATAAACGTGATAGGGAATCTCAACATCAAGAAACCAACCTAGATAGATCGGTCTATGCTCTTGTTAACAGAGACTCATACAAAAGAAACTGTATCCAAAGTTGTTTCATGGATTGAACTGTAAAAACTAAGATTGGGGATATGATAGAGTCAAAACTTACAAAAGGAAACACGCCTATGACAGATACTTGGAGATCTATAAAACCTATACAGAAGAAACAAAGATAGAAAATACATTATGAAATTAAATCCAATGATGGAAAACACATTATCAAAGGCTTATATCACATTTAACGTAAATGATTCTTATCTTTATTTGTCCCTTATAAAATACATCAATACAAATAAAAATAATTTAGGAAAAGAACTTAATAAATAAGGAAAAAACTTATGTCCAATCCCATTTTATTTCCATTAGTTATCCATACCAAAATTTAACAGAACGAACAAAAACTTTATTTTTTGTATATGTCACTCTTTTCGAGATCAGAAAAAACAATATAATAATAAAGATAATCCAATAATTATTGATCTATAAATAGACTAAAGAATATATTCTCTCCAAATGAATTTCATAATAAAAATATAATATTTTTTATTTACAATAGATATTTTAATATAAACCAAAAAAAAATCATTTTTAATTAAAAAAAAAGAAAACCATATACCATTGCATAGATTTTCTTTTTTATTTAATGACCCGTACGGGATTCGAACCCGTGTTACCGCCGTGAAAGGGCGGTGTCTTAACCACTTGACCAACGGGCCAAATTTATAAATAAAGCGGACGATGGGAATCGAACCCACAACCAAAGCTTGGAAGGCTTTTATTTTACCACTAAACTACGTCCGCACGAATATATAAAAGCGGGTGGCGGGAATCGAACCCGCAACCAAAGCTTGGAAGGCTTTTATTTTACCACTAAACTACACCCGCATATTTACAAAAAAATGGGGCGATTGATGGGAATCGAACCCACGAATGCCGGAGCCACAATCCGGTGCGTTAACCACTTCGCCACAACCGCCATTTCTTATTTAGACAAAAAAATATGGTGGCTCGAGACGGAATCGAACCGCCCACACGAGGATTTTCAGTCCTCTGCTCTACCGACTGAGCTATCGAGCCTTTTAAAAAGCTGGCGGTCCCGACCGGGATCGAACCGGCGATCTCCTGCGTGACAGGCAGGCATGTTAACCGCTACACCACGGGACCTTTTTTGGTTGATTTGAACCTGCGACCTTCGGGTTATGAGCCCGACGAGCTACCGAACTGCTCCACCCCGCGATATATAAATATGGCGGAGGAAGAGGGATTCGAACCCCCGCGGGCTTTAACACCCCTGTCGGTTTTCAAGACCGATCCCTTCAGCCGGACTTGGGTATTCCTCCGTAAGCAAAAATAAATAATGGTGGACCTTGTAGGACTCGAACCTACGACCAGACGGTTATGAGCCGTCGGCTCTAACCAACTGAGCTAAAGGTCCAAATGGTAGCGGCGGAGGGAATCGAACCCACGACCTCCCGGGTATGAACCGGACGCTCTAGCCGGCTGAGCTACACCGCCATTTCCTATCAATTGGTTATTTTTAATATCATTTCAAATGTGGAGCCTAGCGGGATCGAACCGCTGACCTCCTGCGTGCAAAGCAGGCGCTCTCCCAGCTGAGCTAAGGCCCCATTAAATGGTCGGGAAGACAGGATTTGAACCTGCGGCCCCCTGGTCCCAAACCAGGTGCTCTACCAAGCTGAGCTACTTCCCGCTTTATATGGCGCGCCCGAAA
>CAJFEE010000036.1 GCA_904373265.1 Candidatus Harrysmithiimonas galli
ATACCCATTTGAAACAGCTATGGGCAGCTATGAGGCTGCCCGAAAAACTTCAAAAAAAGTTATAAATTTTTTTGTCGTGGGCTTGACATACGGGTGCCTTAGACCGTGTACACTTATTTCTTTTATCCCTAAATCTTTACACGTGTTTTTAAGCGTCTTATTTACTGCTGCATTGCTAAGAACGTGATATTTAGATGTCATTACAAAAAATACAAGGTTATGTTCGTTTGCGATACTTTTTAATTTTAGTTTTTTGAACTCGTTCATGGTGGCTTGATCTATTGTAATCGTTCTCACAGATTGCTCGTTTTTTGTTGCACAAAAACCTTGTTCCATTTTAGCTGTATATCCCCAGTTTTTAGAAATTCGAACCGTATTGTTTTTAAAATCAAAATCCGACCACTGCAATCCCATCATTTCCGCAAATCGCATACCAGAAGTTATCCCAAGAAGAATGCAGTAGTAAGACAATCCTCTATCAAGCCTATTTTTAGTTTCCTTCAACAAAATTTCGCTTTCATCGAAATCAAGATGCTTTTCTTCTGGTAGTTTTGTTTTCTTGTCTCCAGATAGTTTTACACCTCGTGTGAAGTCTATACGAATCACGCACTCGTCAATCGCATCTCTAACACATGCTCGAACGTGTGTATTCAATTTTCGCACAGTATCCTTTGCGTGTGTTTTGGCATACTCGTTTATAAAAATCTGGTAATCTCTTTTTGTTATATCTTGTATTTTCTTTGCAGAAAAATAATCTTCTACGTTTTTGATAGATGTTTTGTAGCGTGCCATAGTGTTTGCATTCACATCTACCTTATAAACATTAACCCATTCCTTAAAATAAGCCGCAAATGATTCGTTCGTGGCGATTTGTACGAATCCTGTACCTAAGGTCGCTCTCTACTACCGCAGCGGCAACCTGTGCCTCTTTCTTTGTTTTAAATCCGCCTTTCCGGATTGGTTTTGATTTTCCATCAATAACTCTCGAAATGGTGTACTGCCATGTTTTTCCTCTTTTTTGAAAGCTCGCCATTTTAATCTTCCTTTCTAACGAAATGTGGTTTACCAATTCTGCCATCTTTGTCCACACTGTATATCGCATTTTGTTTTGGTTGGATTTTTTTCAGTAATTCGGTAGCAAGAGTTTCACAGTTTTTATTTACTTCAATAGAAATTTTTATCATTTTTATTCCTCCCCAAATTCAATTTCCGCAAGGCTTTCATTAAGCGTTTTGAAATTCCAGTGCCTTTTCATAGAAATGCTGATAGCCTGTTAGGTTTTCTTTCATGTACTCTGTAAAACCTTTCAATGTCATTGTGTTGCTCATGTTTTTCTCTCATTTTCGAACGTATGTTCGATTTTGAATTAAAAAATATATAGTGAAGTACAATGTACAATCACTCAAACAATTTGACCACTACAACATTTTCAAAGTATATAATATAGCCGTTGTGCGTTGTACACAGACCATATTTTTGTTGGTAGTGCTTAATGGATTCGGTCAAGAAATCCTCTGTTACGCCGATCAGTTCAGCAAATTCATATCGGCTTGTTACACCAGCTTGATAAGCTTCAATGAATTTGTCTAATGGAATCATGCGTTTATATGCCCAATTTCTTGCACGTTTTTCTTGCTTACGGTTCTCCAATTTACTTTGGTCGAGGATATTTCCGAAAGATGTATAATGGTGACCGAGTTCTTCGGATAAGACACAAGCTTTCTTTATAGTTGGCATATCTCTTTTTATTGCTATGCGTTTTCCTTTTATTCTTCCGTCGTATCCACGTAAAGGCTTTTCTTTCACAAGCAGTCCACAGTTTGCAGCTTCGTTTAAAAGTTCTTCATACATACATATCATCTTAATTTATCTATTTGTAAATATCCCCTCTGTTATCAATATCTAAAACATCGACAATCAACTGTTCATTATCTAATCTATAAATTGCACGGATAGATCCGATACGAACACGATATTTTACGTTTTTTCCTTTTAATTGCTTAATATCTCCTTGATAGGGTAGTTGGTTTAGTGCAATAATAATTCTGGTTTGTGTTTTTTTATCTTGTTTTCTAATGAATTTCTCAGCGGATTTTTGTAATACAATTTTATATTTCAATATTCAAATCCTCCGCTAATTGCTCGAGGGAGATAGTCACTCCATCATTTTCACGTTCTGCTCTTTCCAGCATTTCTTTATCCCATTCATCTGGTTCAATACTTTCTCCAGCATAGGACTGCATACTTTCCAAGACGTTTACAATAAATATTAGTTTTTCATCCGGAATATTGTTGATGAGTTGTAACGCTCTTTCACGGTTTGACATGTAAATTATCTCCTTTGTTTTTTTATCATTTTATGCCTTTTTCTTTAGAAATTTTCGTCATCCATGATGTCATCGTCATGCTGCATATCTTCTTTTGTAGCATTTGGATTTGCGTGTGCAGCGTTTAGAAGAGGTACATCATTTTGTTGGTACATTGGATTTATACTTAAATCTTTAGCATATTCAATGGTTTTTTCTTTGCCTTTGTCGTTTAAGGTATTAAAGTGTTTTAATAGAATACTTTCAGATAAAGAAATAGGGCTTTGTGAATCATCTGTTTTGAAGGTTGTATCAATTTCTGTTTTTGGTATGTCAAAGTAATCGGCTATTTTCTGAATGACTCCGTGTGAAGGTGTAGCACGCAATTTAACATAATCGGTTATTGTGGATGGAACAAGTCCAATATGTTTAGCAAGGACATTTTTTTTCACATTATTTTTTTCAAGAAGTGCTTCTATATTTGCGGCTATTATTTTGCGACGTTCGAATTCATCTGGATTTAACTGCTTTTCTTTTTTCATTGTTTAATCCTCCTTGTATTTACGATTATACCGCAAAAAATTGCAAAATCAATATAAAATACGATTTAAAAGTAAAAAAGTGTTGACTTATGGTTTTGGGTGACTTAATATTATAAATACGATTTAATCGCATTTAAATTTTGAAAGAAAGGAGGCGGCGACATGACTAAACAATTTGCAATACATGAATTAAGAGAACGTAATGGTCTGACACAAAATGAATTAGCATCCATGCTAGAGATATCACCTAAGAAACTATGGAGCATTGAACAAGATTCTTCAGACATCTCAAATGTAGTGCTGAAAAAAATAATGTACCTGTTTCAAATTGATTACGGTTCTCTTTTTTTAGGTAAAAAATGCGATTTAATCGCATTTAATAAAAAAGAAGTAAAGAAACGGTTTGAACAAATGAAGGTTAGTTGATTTAGAGGAAAGGAGAAACAAACATGGCAAAAAGCAAATTAAACATCGAAATGAATGTAACAAACATCGATGAAGTGTTAAAAAAAGCAAATCGACTTGTAGAGCTTTTATGGGAAGCTAAACAAATTATCGATTCGCTTCAAAGAAACAAAGGATGTTAAAATCCTAATTTTTTAATTGCATATTGCGATGTAGCTTCTGATAACATATTTTCCCAACTTTTAAATTTTGTTGTGCTCGCAATATGGCTATCAAGTTCATTTTCTGGAATAGACTCAAAATCTTCTTGTGATTGTACTTTGAAATTACCGGCGTTTAGTAATTCATCCAAAGAAGAAAAATTTGTGTACTTTCTCATAAATTCAGATGTAAATAAATCATCAAAAGAAACATGATTGTGCCCTTCAAGTTCTTTTATGCCTTTTTCCATCTGTTTTAGTCTGTTTTGCAATTTATCGAAGCCTGTTATTTTTACAGACATATTTTTTCACCCCCTTTGTTATTTAATAGGTAAATTTTACCATTAAACCGTAATATTTTGTAAATTTAATATGTTTATAGTTTTGGAAAGGAGTTGATTTTATGAATCAGCTATCAAATCAAGTAAACACAATTTCATCTCTAGAAGTTGCAGAAATGATGGAAGTATCTCACAGAGATATTTTAAGAAAATTAGAAGGGGCAAAAGATAGAAAAGGTTATATTCAAATTTTAGCTGAAGCCCAAATGGGCGTGAGTGATTATTTCATTGAATCTACTTATACAGATGGTAGTGGTAAAACAAATAAATCCTACAACTGTACAAAACTAGGCTGTGAGTTTCTTGCCAATAAGTTCACAGGCGAAAAAGGAATATTATTCACAGCTAAATACGTGAAGCGGTTTAATGAGATGGAACAAAGAAAGATTTTACCTAAGCCCAAATCAGACAACACCGCAAAACTCAAACGTCTTGAAATTATGGATATGAATCAGAACACGACAAGCGAACATGGTTTTGAAAATTCAAGAGAAACACGGAAAGAATCTTTCTAAGCAAGCGAATCAAACTTTACTAGCGTACTCTACTAAACTTCTAACCGGTCAATTTTTGATTGAATTGCCACGAGTCGATAAATTGTACTCTGCAACAGAAATAGCTGAAATGGTAGGTAGCAATAAAGCTATGGTAGGAAGGATTGCCAATGCCAATAATTTGAAGATTGATGGAGTATATGGAATGACAGTTATGGATAAATCTCCGTACAGTTCAAAAGAAGTTATTTGCTTTAAGTATAACGAATTTGGAAAAGAAGCGTTGATTAAGGCTTTCAATTCAAAAAAATCGTGATGGAGAAGTTGTTAATTAGATGAAAGTGATTAAATTCAATTTTGGGAAACTAATCACTCAAGCAACAGATGAAATACTTGAAGTGGTTGATAAGTACGAATTCACGAACGGTGAAGTGAAAATGTTGTTTCAGTCATTGGTTAATGAAATGGAATCGCATTTACTTCAGTTTCCGGGCGAACATGATGAACCGTTTTATTCAAAAACAATATGAGGAGGGAATTTTAAATGAAAATCAAATTCAAAGAAATGGCCGAGTATATCAATTACTGTTCAGATTCAAAAATAACAAACTATAAAACAGGAGAGGTGAAAATGATTGGTGTTTCGTTAGATAAAGGTATTTTTGCCTATTACAATCCAAAAGATAAAACCGCAATTCATATTTTTAAAGACGATGATATTGTTGCAGTAATTTACAGAGACAAGAAATCATACAAGGCACTTAAGGAGTTTATTGATTTTATTGAAGAGTGCAAGCGTGATGAAGAGGTAGGCGATTAAAATGCAAACCTTAGACGTTAGTCTTTCTATTCCGATTCCGTCAAACATGGTTCTTATAACACGGACGCACTATGAGGAGTTGAAAGACGAACAGCTTCATGGGGTGTACTGGAGTATGAAAGACTTGGAGAATCGAACTGGTAAAAAACAGCTTTGGCTTAAAGAAAATATCTTATTCCAGCCACGTTTTAAGAAAATATTAGATTCTAAATCAGGCGGATTTGTACATTATCCGCAATCAAGTGGACAACCTTGGACATTTCATGCTAAAAAGATGGCTGATTTTTTGGACAAAAACTTTAATGAAATATTTGCAGGGAAAGGGGGTGAAATCAAATGAGCAAACGTGAACGCAAACGGATTCTACGCAACGTTAAGCAAATGTACTTTGACATAATTATGCACAAGATTGGCGGTAGAAGAATGATGGCATTAGAAGGTTTGAGTATTATTCTAGCAACATTCTTTAATATGCCACGAATGGTGGATAAGGAGTGGAAGGACAAGCATAGAGATGTTTGGGATTTGTATTGTGAGATTAACGGGATTAGGGGAGAGTGGTAAAACATGGTAGTAAAGAAAAACGAGGAACACACAAAAATGGTATTGCGCAATAGAAGATTAATACAACGATATAACATGGCTTTGCGTGACGATAGTTTGGAAGATTTGGAGCGTGTAAAAAGGCTTTTGCAACTGGAAATTATCCAGCAAGCAGGCAGCAAGAATGTTAGGTTTTTGCAGGTTGTTTTGGATAATGTGAAATGAATAAAAGGGGGCTAAAAAGCTCCCTTTTATTATAGGAGGTAAGTCAATGCTTTTCTACGATTTTGAGGTTTTCATATATGACTGGCTGGTTGTAATTATTGATACTGATACAAAATCAGAGCATGTATTTGTAAATGATACACATGGTTTGATTCAATTCTACGACAAACATAAGAGTGATATATGGATTGGATACAACAGCCGACATTATGATCAGTACATTTTAAAGGCTATTATTTGTGGATTCAGACCACAGGAAATCAATCATTATATCATTGTTCAAAATAAACCGGGTTGGCAATTCTATAAAGATTTTTGGAAGATACAACTATTTAACTACGATGTTATGACGAATAAGTTTAGATCATTGAAGCAGCTCGAAGGATTCCAAGGTCACGACATAGATGAGTCATCTGTTTCATTTGGTATTTTAAGAGAATTGACATCAGATGAAATTCAGGAGGTCATTTCGTATTGTCGGCATGATGTACATGAAACCATGTATATTTTCAAGGAAAACATTTCAGAGTTTGAATCAGAGCTTGAATTGTTGAAGATGTTTAAGTTGCCGCTTAAGCATATTTCCAAAACAAAGGCGCAGCTTTCTGCCTTTATTTTAGATGCGAAGCAGCCAACGATACCGCGGCAGGATGAATTTGATTTTTCTTTTCCTTCTACAATGGCAATCGCCAAATATACGGATGTGATCAAATTTTATGATGCCAACCGCAGCTATGATAAGACTTTGAATATAGATGTTGCAGGCGTACCACATACTTTTGCGTGGGGCGGCTTACATGGTGCAAGGGATAATTATATTGGGGAAGGTTACTTCTTAAATATAGATGTTGCCAGTTATTATCCAGCGCTGATGATTGAATACGGATATCTTAGCAGGAATGTAAAGAATCCGGATAAATTCAGAGAGATCCGGGATACACGGCTTAAATATAAGGCAGCTAAGGATAAACGGCAAGCACCTTTGAAGATTGTAATCAATGGAACATACGGAGCCATGAAGGATAAGTATAACGGACTTTACGATCCATTGATGGCAAACAATGTATGTATTGGCGGCATGATGCTTCTGCTGGATTTAATTGAGAGGGTCGAACCATATTGCACGCTCATTCAGTCAAATACAGATGGTATTTTAATCAAATTAAATCATCCCGATGATTACGATTTAATTGATGATATATGTTATGAGTGGGAGCAAAGAACGAAGATGGAACTCGAATTTGATGAGTTTGTGAAGGTGATTCAAAAGGATGTAAATAATTACATTTTGATTGATGCAGATGGAAACTATAAATCAAAAGGTGCATATGTCAAAAAGTTAAACAAGTTGGACTATGATCTGCCGATTGTAAATGAAGCAGTTGTTAATTATTTCGTAAAAGGAATCGATCCAAAGGAAACAATCTATAATTGTACTGAACTAGTCAAGTTTCAGAAAATAATTAAGATAAGTGGGAAATATGACCACGCTCGGCACGGAAATAATCTAATGCACGAAAGAGTGTTTAGAGTATTTGCCAGCACTAATAAACAAGATAAGCCACTCCGCAAGGTAAAGAACAAAATACCTGAAAAGATTGCCTACACACCAGAACGAGCATTTATTCACAATGAAGATGTAACCGGAGTTTCCATACCAAACAAATTGGATAGAGAGTGGTATTTGGATTTGGCAAAGAAAAGAATATCGGATTTTATTGGGGAGTGAAAACAATGATACAAGACAGCGGAAACAGACGAGAATTTGAAACTGGAGCCGTACGAGATATTCAAACAGGAAAAGGACGTATGGATTTATTACCAGCCTGCGCATTGATTCGACTTTCAAAGCACTTTGAGAATGGGGTGCAAAAATATGAAGAGCGTAATTGGGAGAAGGGTATTCCAATTCATAGCTTCATAGATTCTGGACTTCGCCACATCATGAATTATTTAGACGGTAAAACAGATGAAGATCATCTATGTGCGGCTACATGGAACTTAATGTGTGCTATGTGGACGGAAGAAAAAAGACCGGATTTACAGGACATTCCCAGCAGGTTAGCGACTTATGAGTAACAAGACCAAAACGATCCTTGAAATTTCCAAACTTCTTGATGATGTTTGTGGATGTTTTGAAAGGGAGAAGGAAGTGACTTGGCGGGAAGAAACTTTATGGCTCACCTGCAAAAAGCAAAAAAAAAAAAAAATGAGGTGATTCCAATTTATAAGGGATATCTGAAAGGAAACGGAAAGCATGCTGCAAGTAAATTTAAAGACGGCAACAAGCTTTTATCCTATCATACAGCTAGAAAATTTGATTCATATGTTGGTATTTTAGAAGATGATTATATCATGGTTGATGTTGATGATGTCACCCATGCTGAAACCCTGCTGGATATTATTGAGGACAAAGATATAAAATGTGCGGTGCTTGAAACCACAAACGGTATGCATTTTTATTTCAAAGGCTATGATATTACCTCCAATAAAATCAAGTGGTATTCAAACATTGGAATGATGTGTGATTACAAGCTGGGTATAAAAAATACTGTGGATCCGTTAAAAATAAATGTTGTTGTTAGAAAATGGCTGCACAAACCCAATGAATATGACCCGCTTCCTCAATGGCTTTATCCATACAATAAGAAAAATCCCAATCTAACTCATCTAGCAGAAGGGGATGGCAGGAATGACAAGCTATTCACCTATATTTTAAAAATGCAATCGCAGGGAATGGCAAAGGATGATATCAAGGATACGATATCCATAATAAATAATTATGTCCTGGATGAACCCATTCCGCAAAATGAATTGAATGTAATATTGCGAGATGAAGCGTTTTTAAAGGAATCCTTTATTATAAAAGGTGCGTTTCAGCATGAGAAATTTGGTAATTTCCTAATCAATGAACATCATATATGCAAGATAACAAATCTGCTGCACATTTACAAGGACGGGATTTATTCTGACAAGCAGGAGGATATTGAAGCCGCCATGATTAAGCATATCCCATCTCTGAAGCGTATGCAGCGCCAGGAAACACTTGCCTATTTACAAATTAAGGCACCGAACAAACATTTTTCACCGACGCAGTTTATTCCGTTGTTAAATGGTGTGTTTAATCTGGATACTTGGCAGATGGAGGATTTCAACCCGAATATAATTGTGAGAAATAAAATTCCGATCCCTTATGTGGAAAACGCTTATTATGAGGTGACGGATAAAACTTTGAATAAAATCGCAGTGAATGATAAAAAAATTCGCTCCATTTTGGAGGAAATCTTAGGTTATATTTTATTTCGCCGCAATGAATTTGGTGCGACCTTCATATTGACGGGTGAGGGTAGTAACGGAAAATCATCTTATCTCAAAATTATTCGGAAAATGGTAGGTTCTGATAATTCATCATCATTGGATTTGAAGGAGCTGGATCAGCGCTTTAAAACAGCCGAGTTATTCGGCAAGCTTGTAAATATCGGGGATGATATATCTAAAAACTATATAAAAGAATCATCTACATTTAAAAAGTTATCAACCGGGGAAACATTAAATGTTGAAAGAAAGGGGAAAGACCCGTTTGATTTTACAAACTATGCAAAGTTGATTTTCTCCGCAAATGATATACCGAGAATCAATGATTTTAGTGATGGATTAAGTAGACGCTTGAAAATCATACCCTTTAAGGCAAAATTTAGCCCTGATGATGAAGATTATGACCCGTTTATTACAGATAAGCTGCTGAGTGATGAATCTATGCAGTATGTTTTAATTTTGGCATTGAAAAGCCTAAAAACATTACTGAAAAACAAACAGTTTACGAAGTCAAAAGTTATTGAAGATGAAATGAAAATTTATCAGGAGGAAAACAACCCGATAATCAGTTTTATAAACAATGAAGATGTCGAGCTGGAACGCAGTGTTGTCAGTGATGTCTACATTCAGTACAAGCTATATTGTTCCGAAAACGGCTATCAATCCGTAAGCAATGTAAGTTTCAGCAAACAAATTAAACGGCTGTACGGGTATGAAAGCAAGCAACAAAAAGTTGATGGAAAAAACAAGCGGTTATTTATAAAAGCTTGACCATTTTTATGGTTTTCGTGACCATTTTCGACTGTTTTTATATGGTTCGTGACCATTTTTTAGTCAAATGTAAAAACGAATGCGATAAGGTCAAGGGGGTAAAAATCGTTTTGACCATTTTTTGGTCACGAAAACCGTTAAAATCATGACCATTTTTAATAAAAATCATGAAAGTAACAGTAAAATGCGTTACCGGTAACAGATATCTGCTACCTTATAAATGTTGTAATATCAATGTTTTTCGGGTGCGGTAACAGTGGTAACAGATAAAATGAACTTCTTTTATATTTTATATATTTATATATAAAAACAAAAAGTTATTATATATAAGAAAAATAGGGGGTAAATGCGTTACCTTTTTCATTCTAGTGTTGCTGAACCACTGGTGTTATCATGTTTATGGCGGTAACAGATAAATTTAAAATCTGTTACCATCTGTTACCTTTCAAGAAAGTAGGTGTATTTGATGAGGAAAATGGAGCGTTTAGATATTCAAAAGATTGAAAGCTATTGGATTAACCATGATGAGAATAAGAAACGCTTAAAATATCGTGAATGGGAGCTGTTGCATTCGCGGCATAATGCTGATGATTTAAATGCCAATTTAAGGGGAAATCGTATTTCAAATCCAACTGAGCAAAAAGCAGCTGCACTTACAAATGATGAATTATATCGAAACCTTAATAAAATTGTTCAGTCCATTGAACAAATATATGAGCAGTTGGATGAAGATTTAAAAACCATTGTGAATATGCGTTATTGGGATAAGGAGAATAATTGTTATGAGTGGGAAGATATTGCGGATAGACTATACATGTCACGGAGCAAGTTATTGCGAAAACGAAATGTGATTATCAATTTAACTGCGAAAAAAATTGGATATGTTTAAATAAATGATGCCAAGAAGCACACGAACCTTTAGGTTCGTGTGTAGTTTATAAGTGAACTTTCTTGTACCAACGAAGTTCGCTAAAAAACATGTTATTATGATAGTGTGGTCTTCATAGGTCACTTTGTCTGTTGGGGCGTACAAAAAGGAGTATCCCGTTTTTCGTTTCGAGGAAAAAAAAGAACCTCATTCACGAGGTTCTGAAATGCATAACTCATCTAGGGTTACGTTTAAGGCTTTGGCGAGTTTGATTGCGTTTGATACAGTCGCTTCATCTCTACGTTCTATATTCTCTATTGTACGAACAGGCACGCCGCTCAAGCGATGTAAAGCGGGAACGGATAATCCTTGTTTAAGCCTTATTTCTTTTAGATTCATACTTAATCATCCTTTCTTTGTGTAAGTACTGTTATAAGTACAACAACACTTGTAACTAGCGAGGTAACGCTTGTAATTAAAGTGATAATTTGCATAATGATTGATGTTGAATGTATAATAGTGATAAGGGAGGGCTTTCGCCCTCAACCTTATTTGTTTTTGTTAGTCTTGTATGCAACGATTGCTGTCGCTAAAGCTATGACGTTTGTTACAAGACTAACTGTTACTATCAACATTTCAAGCATCTCTTTCACCTCCTTTCTATGTTTTTATTATACCACTAATTTTGGTGGTTTTAAATAGAAAATGAGGTTTTTTCTGGAATATTTTATAAATATTTTTAAGACACATTAATGCGGTGTGTCTTTTTTACTTATAAAAAAAGAACCTCATTCACGAGGTTCAGCTTTTTCTTGGCGATGCTTTCTAACATCTTCAAGAATTAAAAAGCGGACGTATTCACTTGCATTCATGGAATACTTTTCTGCTGTTTGGTTTAGCATTTCTTTAATTTCTGGGGAAATGCGGAGTGTTAGAAGTTCTGTTTTCTGTTTTTTCTTTTCTGGCACTTAAATCAATCCTTCCTGATGGCTTTGTATATAGCCGCTATACTTATGATGCCAGCAGCTATATAAATTAAAAATGTTATAATTTGTAGCGTTTGCATAACACGAACGGTAGATGATATAATTTTAAAGAGGGTAAGGGTGAGGGCTTTTGCCCTCAGAGCCTTACTTTTTTCGATTAGCCTTGTACAGGATTATCGCAGTTGCTAGGCTGACAAGTCCTGTTATTAGGCTAATCACTTCTTTCGCTATATCTACCATTCCCTCACCTCCTTTCTATGATTATATTATAACATACGTACATACATATGTAAATACGTTTTATCTCTTTTGCACCTATTTTTTATAGGTGCTTTTTTGTGTAGTTAAATTAAAAAGAGGTGGTGGAATCCAAATGAACACCGATCAATACTATGACAAATACAAGCGGAATAAAGAGCGTAAAGCCTTCTACCAATCGGCGGCATGGGAGAAGTGCAGGAGACTAGCCTTAGAGCGTGACAGCTATCTGTGTCAGGATTGCCTGAAGCAGAACATACTTACACCTGCGGATATGGTGCATCACATTAGAGAATTAAAGGACTGTCCCCAGTTGTCATTGACACTCAGTAATCTTGTGTCCTTATGCAATGCTTGTCACAACAAAAAGCATATAAGAACAAGCAGCAAACCAAAAACATACTCAAAGAAAATAAAAGTAATAAAATCAAAAGCAAATGAAGAAAAGATATAGCCCCCCTCCCTTAAAAATGTATTTTGGCATACAGGGACCGAGGTGGGCCCTTTGGACCGAGGTGGGCCCTTTCCTTTTCTGCGCGGATAATTTTTTATGAAAGGGGGTAAGCCTATGACCGTTCCAACAGCGAAGATGCTTCGAGATTATCTTGGGGAGAACTATGAGGAATCTGATGAAGAATTGATAAAATTATATCTTGAAACCCATCAATTTTATCGCCGTTTGCAGAAAGAAGTTAAAAATTCTGAGCTGCTTTATGAACATACGAATAAATTTGGGGCTACAAATATGGTGAAAAACCCCCTTACGATTGAATTGACAAAAACCGTGCAAACTTTGAACAACCTTTTGAAATCTTTAGGGTTGACACCGGCGCAGCGTAAAAAGTTAAGGAGTGGTGAGGGAGAAGATGATTTCGATTCTTTCTAATCCATCTGAAAAACTTTTGACAACTTGGTATGCCGAAAATGTTGTGAACGGAAAAACAATTGCTTCCCGAAAATGTTGTGAACGGAAAAACAATTGCTTCGCAAAAAGTGATAAAAGCGTGCAAAAGACATTTAAATGATTTGGACAGACAAGGAACGGACGACTTTCCTTGGATTTTCGTAGAAGAAAAAGGGCATCGACCAATTAGGTTTATAGAGTTGTTTTGTAAGCCATCAAAGGGCGATTTTAATAAACTGGTTCTCCAATCTTGGCAACACTTTACAATAGGTTCGATATTCGGATGGGTTCATAAAGATACAGGGATAAGGCGCTTTAAAGAAGCGCTTGTTTTCGTTGGGAGAAAAAACGGAAAAACAACCAAAATATCAGGTGTTTCTCTTTATGGCGTTAGCAAAGACAATGAAAACGGAGCAGAAATACATTTGCTTGCGAATTCTATGAAGCAAGCAAGGTTGCTTTTTGATGAATCTAAAGCAATGATTAAAGCTTCTCCCTTGTTAAAGAAAAAATTTAGAACTCTACGTGATGCTATTCACTTTGATAAAACCGTTTCCAAGATAGAGCCACAAGCTTCAGATTCAGAAAGGCTTGACGGTTTGAATACTCATATAGGTGTATTCGATGAAATACATGAGTATAAAGATTATAAATTGATAAACGTAATAAAGAATTCCAGG
>CAJFEE010000037.1:0-3608 GCA_904373265.1 Candidatus Harrysmithiimonas galli
CAAAGGGCGGTTATTTCTTTTTATGTGTTAAACATAAAGAAATGACTCCTATAATTACTAAGCAAAAATTAAATATTTCTGTCCAAGTAACCATAAGGCATCACCCCCTTATTAAAGAGAGTGACTAACCGCCAAAACAGTAACCCTAGATTTCTATTCTAGCAAGTTATTTCTTTTTTTGTAAATAAAAACCGTACAACTTTTTATGTATCTTTTCATAAGTCCTCGAATTGCCGATATATCCTTATTTTTCAAGGGTTATCGGCTTTTCTCATTTTGCAGAACCACCGCAGAAATAGGGCAGAATCCTACATATCTTTGCACTCAATCGTTGTACATTTCGTTGTAAATCCTGCTTCATACTTCACATTTTCATGTTTGCTCCTGTTTCTGACGCATGAGCATATAAATTCAATGTAAGCATGATACTCGCATGCCCCATAATGTACTGTAAATTCTTTGGGTTCATTTTCTTTTGTGCCAGTTTTGTACAAAAGATACCTTAATATATGTGGCGTTATCTTTGGCAATGCGACTTCATGAGTTTTGTTATACTTCTTGACTGCTCCTTTAAGTATAGCCTTTAAGTGCTTTCCTGTGTAGAAGGACACCCTTGAGGACTAGGAAACAGGAAATGACGATAGCCGTCATTCTCTTTTGAAACAGCGGTATCTATTCGTTCTTCTATGGTTGATTTTTCTAATTGTAATAAGTGTTTATGCTTGTCTTTGAGTTCTGCCTGTTCTATCATGTCTTGCAGTATCGTTGTATGGTTTTGTTTGTCTAATTCCTGTACCATTTTCATAGTCGGTGCGACCTGTCTTTGTAGCCAATGCAATGCTTTTTTAAAGTAGATGGCTCAGGTTTTGTGGTAAGGCGTATCGGCTCTTTGTTTTTGCCTATAAACCATTCCCAATCCTCATTGATTTTCCATTGTCTTTTCGGCTTTTCGTCCTCTTCTGTCTACAAAGCATACATAATGATTGATGATAGAAAAAGCAGTGCGTTCTGCATCACAATAATTCAGTAAATCAACAACCGCATAATAGGCTCTTTCATTCTTCATGCGTATCTCAAAGCGGTTCTTAATCTCTGTATCTTCAACCTCTGTACCATTCTTGACATACTGCTCATAATTCTTCTGATAGGCACACATATATAGTTCACTACTTGTTGAGCCAAGATAAAGCGTTTCGCCTGTGTTTTGTGGTGTATCATTTCCGCATTTCTCTGTACCCTCATAGCCTTTTTGTTTGCGGAAGAAAGAAACACATTCGCCTGCTTTATACTTTGCCTTTAAGGCAGGAATATCCAATATCCCTGCACGGTCATTGACGGCTAAATCAAGTCGTTTCATCACACCACCTGCTGTTAGACAGTCAAGCATGAAGTCATACCAACTTCTTTCTTGTGCAAGCAAATAACTTTCCATTTGACGACACCCTCAACCTTTTAACTCCAATAGCACATCTAAATGTGCTTAAACGGAACACATCACATTGATGTCGCCAATGATATATTGACTTTCATATCTGTATTTTCCGTAATCTTCAAAGAGCAATAATCGGGATTGAGTTTTAGTACCTCACGAATAAGCACTAATGCGTCTGTGGTAGAGAAACGGACACGGAAGTAATTAATCAGTAAAAACAATGGTTCTTGCGTATTGAAACGCTCAATCTGTTTTTCCATTGTTGCTTTGAGTTCGTCTGTTAATGGCAGTGTTCCTTTTTCAATGCGGTTATAATGCTCACGACTGATACCACAAGCAACAGCTAGTCTTGTTTGTGATACGCCATATTCTTCACGCTTTTGTCTTAATTTGTCTTAATTCGTCTATAAAGTTTTTATCATTCATTCTTAAAATTCCTCCAATCAAAAAAGACAACTACCATGTATTGATAATTGCCTATGCTTAAATTTCTGCAAAAGAAAAAGACAATCAACTTCTAAAATGAAATCAACTGTCTTTCCCTTGTTTTCTATTCAATTTTCATAGTAATATAGGTACAATTTATATCACACCCTACAAAAATGCGGTTTTGCCTTATAAATACAGCGTTTTCCGTCCATTCGTGTATATCGTTTCTTGTTTTTGTGCCCCCTTGTTTAGATAACGGGGGCTTGATAACGCTCGCCACAGGCTCGCTCACAGAAGAAGTAAACCATTCCCTTGCCAGCAAGCTGGCGTGGCTCTATGTCTTCGACAGCCACCTTGAATAGCTCACTCCGTCTGTGTAATGTATGTGTTAGTTATCTACAAACCAGAATTTACCACTTAACATATAAACTAATATTTATTTGTTATCTTTTAAATAAATTTTAAAATATAGATTTTCGATTATTTTATAAACTATTATATGTTTCAATAATTGTAGTTCTTTCGATTGTTTCAAGATTTTTCAACTTAGAAGATTCTTCTAAGTTTTTATTAGAAAAGCCACTATCTTCCCAAGCTTTATAGGCACGTAAATAGTCATACTTATCTTTTTCTAAATTTCTTATACCATCTAAATTGTTATTATTTAACTTTGCGATAAATCCATAATCGAATACACCTTCATCATTTCGCATAAAACCCAATAAATAACAAACATTATTGTTATCGAACTCTAAATCCTTAAGAACAATTTTTTTATCGTTTTCAAATAATGTTTTGATAACACTACAATCTTCCATATTGTAAATAGTTAATCTAGTTTTAGTAGAATAAATGGGTCTTTCTATATTGTATAAGTATTTTCCATCTTTGCTAAATGTAAAACCGTCATCTTGCGAACCTATTTGTGCAGTTTTAATTTTTTTAAGAAGTTTTAACTCATCTAAATCATATATAAGTAGAAAACCAGCTGTTGATTTAGCAACTAATATATTAGTATTTGGCTTAAATTTTGCTCGATAAGTATAAGATGCATCTTTAAATACTTTCAATTCTTTGCCACTCTTATCATAAATATAAACACTTGCTCCATTACAACCAACATTATATTTATCATTATTACAAATTCCCCAAAATTTTTTCATAACTTTTCACCTACAAATTCTAATTTATCTTTATACATATTATATCATTCCTTTTTAAGTATCATAATTTTTTCTTCTTTTGCAAAAATTACTTATTATCCTATGATTTGTAAAGGGTGCTAAAGCATTGCTTACGCAACAAGCCCTAGACAAATCACAGTCTAATAAGTTTTAGAGTAATCAAGCAGAAATGAAATACTGTGTTGTTTTGCAGTATAGAAAATGACATTCTATTTCAAATACCAATCTTCCTTAACTCTGTATTTCTTTGTATAAGTCGTTATATAAGGCTCTTTCATTTGTTGTAATATCGTTGTAAATTCCTTAATATTTTTCTTCAATACTTCTTTAAATGCGGTATTTATAAGTTTTTTTCTTGTTTTAATCTCTTTTTGTAAATAGAAAAAGCACTCAATAATGAGTACTTAAGCGTGATATCATATTTTCATTGCCGGTACTTCATTTCCGCAACTTACGCCCCTTTATCCTCCTTGCTTTTTTCCTGTATAACCTTTAACTTATCTCGGATTGCAGCAGGTACATTTACGCCAAATTCCGCAAGGTTTTCCAAAATAGATAAGCCT
>CAJFEE010000037.1:3680-18159 GCA_904373265.1 Candidatus Harrysmithiimonas galli
CAGAACACACCAATCTTTTTTGCATACCCAATCCATGCGGTTTTTGTAAAAAGACAACCTTTCTTAACTGCTTTTAATATGCCCGTTATGATGTCAATTCCCATAACCACTAAGATATCTGAAAAACTATTCTAAATTAAAAAACTATACATGAAATGTTAAAAAATTGCGGATGCAAGCTGCGAATATATGAAAACAGGCGCTCGATTTAAAGGGCAGTCAAATAACGTTCCTGTTTTCCAATGAGACACAAGCCTAATCATATTGTTGTACCAGCAAATAGATGTCGTAAATTTATTAAGGGGACAAACTTTACCTCCTCTAAACTTTTGCAGCTTACACTATACTTGCGCCACAATTTTAATTCAGAACGGAGCAAACACAATGGCTGTAAAAGAACTACTTGGACATACAAATATTCCAATGATCATAAACCCATATATGCAATTGACATAAATAATATAGAAAAGCAATGAAAATTTCCGATCGAATTTTTTGGTCACTATTAAAATTTTTATTCTGAAAAATTCTGTTATATCAATAATTTATCAACATGAACTCGTTTTCAGAATGAAATACAACTGCCGGAACCATAAAATAACTAAACATATCCATGCAAGCCAAAATCCAATGCCAAAATGCAAATTGACACCTTCTGTACTGGAAAATAGCAAAACCGTACGAATTTCGAGCGTCCAATTCAATTGACAAAATAAAAGCACCACCAATAAAAACAACTGCCATAGACAAAACTTTCTTTGTATATGCCAAAAGGACAAAACCAAACTAATTATAAGCAAAGAAAAAAATAAAGCAAATTTCGTACCCCATAATGTTGAAGCAAAAATATAGGTTCCAACCGTATCTTCACCAGCTTCAATCCAAGCAAAACATATATACAACGCAAAGAAAATCAGAACAATTCCGATAAAATGTATCCAATCCATTCGCAAATTCTATCCGTCCCATCTTTTTTCACTTAGCTTTTCTAATAAATTGGATAATTATTCTAAACCACTCATTTATAATAAAAAAAGCGAACGGATACAGACAAAAAAGATTTGATTCAAAAAACGAACAAGAGTGAAAGGTTTCACATCTATTCATCTTTTTGATTGTATCAATTTTATAGTTAAAATATCTTTTTATACGGCTAAACATTCCCATTTTGCCCCAACTTTTGTTCAGTTTTGTTTCTCAATTACTCCATAAATGACTGCACAATAAATTGAATTCCAATAATAATCATGGTAGCCTGCAATAAAATCACAATGGTACGACCTTTAATTTTTGAAGAAATGTACGGTCCAGCAATCCCTCCAAGCCAGGCTCCTGGAATTAAAAATAGCACATACAACCAAATGATATGATCATAAGCAATTTGCTGCACTGTATTTAAAACAGAAGTACCCAAAATGACAAACATAGAAGTCGCTGCTGCCACAATTGCTGGAACACCAAAAAATAACATCATACCTGGAACAAGCAATGTACCACCGCCAATACCAAATATCCCGGAAATAAAACCAACGCAAAAAGCGAGCGGAATACCGATAATTGGTGAATAAATATATGTATGTGTCATACCCTGATTATCGATATATGTGTTTTGATAGGTTCGCATTTTTAAATGAAGCGGACGAATCCTTGATTTTAGCATTAAAATACCTGCTGCCACAATGAGAAAAACTCCATAATAAAAAGAAAACTCAGAAAAATCTAAGAATCTATTGGCAAATGCACCCAAAAATGCTCCTGGTGCAGCCCCAATAAATAAATAAATTCCCATACGATACGCAATCGTTCCTTTCTTTCGATTGGCAAAAAAAGCTGAAAGTGCTGTCATCACAATAGTGACTGTTGAAATCCCTACGGCACATTGTGGTGTAATTTCATTAAAAAAGCCCGTATGTTGACTCATAAAGGTCAAAACTGGAATAATAATAATTCCGCCACCTAACCCGATAATCGAACCCAATGTCGCCGCAAAAAATCCAATACAAAATAAAAATAACCACTCCATTTAACGCTCTCCCTTCACCTACCAATTTTAATGTTGTACATTTTTACATCTTAATCGATCCTATTTTCAAAAAATAGATGGATAAAACAAATTTTAAACCTTTTTTTTAAAAACAACAATCCATCTCTATTCATAAAAACTCCTTTAGATCAAATTGTAGATAAAGATTTTTTGACCTTGTCTACTACTTTTAATTTAAATTACGTATCCAAAGTTAAACCAAAATTCCAAAAATGATTCAATATCATTATTTTTCAGTTGCTTTAGATTAAGAAATTGTTTTTAAGACATAAAATAGCGACAGAACTTATTCATTATTTGGCTCAAAAATTCATTTGTCTACGATCCAAGATGACAATATGTTGCAAACACACAAATTTTTTATGACTTTCTCCAAAAAACCATCTATCTTTATATATTTTGCTCTCCAAAATATTTGAATCACCTTTTTTCATTATACGCTATAGGCAATCGCTTTATCCTCCCACTGCCTAGCTAGTGTATATTTGGCACAAGATCCATTTGAATACCAACTGCCAAAAGATTCTTGCCAGAAAACAGATTTTTCCTGAAACTAAGAGCCTTATACTTTATCTTTTTACACAATAAATCTTTTACACTGCATCCTTATAAACAGATAATCTACACATTGTTTTTTAAGTATTTTGCACGCTGAAAATATGCGAACATGAGATAAGATAGATCAGACCTTTTTTCATCGATAGTGGGACACCAATATTGAAGCAAAAATTACATACAAAAAGCCGGAAAATAAACCAAAATATATACGTAGAAATATCGATTTTACCTCGAAAAGGTTTTCTGCGCATAAGTTTTATAAATCATCAAAACATCCATAAAACTAAATCGCTCTGTATTTTTCCACAAATATATTTAGTCATTTTCCGACTTTTTTAGGGGATAGGGGTTTAACACCTCATTTATTAGACGCATAACCTAAGAAAAATGTTTCAACTTCTATAAAAAATTTTTTCGTTAAAATCGACATATGAACTGGAGAACATTCAACAAACAAATACATTTCTCTTAAAATAAATCAACTTATCTCTTAAAATAAATCAACTTACGAATGATAAAAGAAATATTTCTAATACATTCGTTTATTTTTTGACAAATGCAATGGCCTCGACTTCACACAAAACATTTTTCGGAAGCTCTGCCACAGCTACACAAGATCGTGCTGGTTTATGCGTGCCAAAATGCTTTTCATAAATACTATTAAACAAAGCAAAATCATTCATATTTTTTAAAAAACAGGTGGTTTTTATCACCGTATTCATATCTGCACCCGCTTTTACTAAAACCGCTTTTAAATTTTTCAATACCTGCTCAGTCTGTGCTTCAATGCCACCAACAATCACCTCATTTGTTTCTGGTACCAAAGCAATTTGCCCAGAGGTATAAACGATATTATCGATCTTCATCGCCTGAACATATGGTCCAATCGCTGCCGGAGCCTGATTGGTATTCACAATTTCCATTTCCTCTTCACCTCTCCTTTCTTTATCTTTTTACTATAACAAGAAGACGCAGGAAATGACAATCATTTCTTTATCGGCAACCACAATTTTGATTGACACAAGCCGTTTTGGTTTCTGAGGAAATTGTATTTGGATAATAATGCTGCATTTGAACCAACTGATTATGAATCACTTGTGTATGCTGTGGATGAATTACTGGAACGACGGTTGTCTCATACGTATTTACTGTATTCATCTGTGTTGGATAAACAACTGGCTGACCATACTTTACACTGCCTGCTGCAAATCCTCCTTTGTACGGTATCTGACTCATACCATATACACCACTAGGCATTCCTGCCATTGGCATATTTTGCATTCGGTTTGGTGCAGCTTTAAAAAGATTACGATTTAAAAACATTTGATTTCCCTCCCGATTTGAAATCGATTTTTACAGTTTCTTTTCTACTGTAAAAGCAAGTCAAAAGCATGACTTAACCTGCTTTATTCTCAAGCATAAGACAGCTTGAATACTGTATCTTATGCCAAGGCCTACAGCTTGGTCTCATTCATTTGCACCAATTTTCTATTCACAAAAAAATTGGATCATTGCAAACTCTTTTAAAAGAGTTTGCAATGATCCAATTCTTCTTTTATCTTTTTATGTATCAATGTTTGAGGCATACTGCTTTAAAAAACGTGCGATGGCATCTGCTTGAAAACCTTTGCGATACAAAGTCTGCTTAATTTTCCTATTTCGCGTAAAATCATCTGGAACATTGGCATATTTTCGCAACAATTTCTCCCCTTGCTTTACCAATGGTTCCCAGTCTATATCCTCCACAGTCATGTCAACTTTTTCTTTCTGCTCAGCTAACACGACTGAAATTAGCTGCATGCCAAATCCTTTTTGTTGTAAAAAGCTCCTGATTCGCTGCTCTTTTTCCCGAGTAGAATATTTCTCGATTCGCTTTTGAATTTTCCTCAACCAATATTCGATGGCTTGCCGCTCCTCGGTCTTTGTATATTGTAAAAGTCCTTCTTCGAGATCAGCTGCCTGTATACCCTTTTGCAACCCCTGCTGCTCAATCGCTCTTCTACCAATTCGTTCTACATTTTTCTTGGTTCGAACAAATGCCCTTGCATATTCCACATCGTTTAACAAACCATAGTTCTGTAACTTTTGACATGCTTTTTGTATCACTGGCTGGGTAAAACCCTCTTCTTCCAAAAAGCAGACAACCTCCTTTGTCGTCCGCATTTTCTGGGACAAAAAGGGCAATGCACATTTATACGCCGTTGTACATGTATCAAAATAAAGAATTTCCTCCAATAAAACAGAATCCATCTCCATACCTTTTCGCATCAAAAATTGTCCCAAAGTCGACTCATCTACAGAAATCCGTCTCGTTTGTAGCCCCCCTTCACACAGATCCATAACATAACGTCCACGTTGCTCTGGATCTACTTCAATTTGTTCAATCATCCACATTTTCTCACCTTCTTTTTACGCATAACCAAATGAATCCTTTGTATTATATTCTTACATGTATTAAACAGAGCCCTCTTCATTTTGCAAACACACGAGCAAATTTAAAAACTATACAGACAATTCAATTTTTATGCCATACTTGAATATATTAAGAGATAGATATAAACATCTTTACTATTTTGCAACCCATACACATTGCACAATACCGTCTGCTTCCAACCACAAACATGTATCACTCAAATCATCTATGGAATCCTTTGTTGTCACAATCAATTGATTGCCTTCAATTTTCCAAATTTTATCTGCTGAACCTGCCGGAGTATATGAATCCGAAAAAATAAGCTGGCTGTTTTTTATAATTTTTCCCTCATTTTGCAAAATTTGAAGAGCATGAAAAAATTTTGCTGCTTCTAAAACATTCCGATCGATGTTCTCTACCTCGGTTTGTGTAAAACTTCGTTTCGTACCCTTTGCTTCCGAATAAAAAAACTGAAACGGTTGTCTCATCTTTTCACCATAGACCGTAAACATAAATTTTGTGATGACTTTCTTATGATCCACAGCTAAAGAAAAATTCTCTATTTTTGCATTTACAGGAATAGAACGCTTATTTTGCAAATCATGCCAAAGCATCTGCATACTGACATCATCAATCATATGATCAACAGCAATATCATCAGCAAATCGCTCCCAAATCAAAACTCCCCACCATAACAGGAAAATACATATACAAGTAAAAACAGTTTTCACAATAATTTCTTTTTTTGTTTTCTTTCTCAATTGTATACGCCCTCCAAATGCCCATTTAATGAGCATAAAAGATCCATTTCTTTCATGTACTATTTCTAAAAACAACATGAGCCCATTTCAAATCAAACGAAAAAATTCAATACAACGTCCATTGACGGTTCATTCTCCTATTTTCTTTGAATCCATTCATTTTCTATCAATCCTTTAAATCCGTATGATTTTGCTGCATTGCTCTGTGATAATAATGATGTACCCATGCAGTGAACTCATTTTCGCATAAGCTCAGACGATAAGCTTCTTCAATTAATGCTTCCAATTGAATTTTAATTTCCAAAATTTTTTTCTCATCCTTCACTGGATTGATCTGTGTATTCACAAAATACCCTTTACCGTTTACAATTTGCAGCACACCTTCTTTTTCCAACTCACAATAAGCATCAAAAACATATTTGGGATTTACAACAAGTAAGGTTGCTAATTCTCCAACAGAAGGAATTTTTTCACCAGGAATCAGTACATTTTTTTGAATTAAAGCTCTGATTTTCTTTATAATCTGTTTGTAAATTGGTTCATTGCTTTTTCTGTCAATATGAAACAGCACGAAGCATGCCCCCTTTTTTACGAAACGTATTTTTCAATTATGAAAAAATAATCTGTCATCCAGATGACTGTCTCATTCATTTTTATCCATGCAAAAATAAATTTTTATTTTGTAAAAAACCAAGACAAGACGAAACTTCTAAAATAATTTCGTACTTATCAACTTTGTCGATCATTTAAAACAAAACACTTTTTAGTTGCGCATTGTCTTGATGATAAACAACAATAATCTCAGAAATTTTGCAAAAAACCAACCTCATTTACTCTCTAACTTTTCTTACCCTCCTTGTTCTCATTGATTTCTCTTATTCTCTATTCTTCTACCTCCAACGGAAAATCATATTGAATCAAATCATCATAAGTTTCACGACGAACGACAAGTTGATCTTTAAAATTTTCCACAAAAACAACAGCCGGACGTGGTACTTTATTATAATTGCTTGCCATAGAGTACCCGTAAGCACCTGTACAGAAAATCGCCAGTGTATCACCAGGTTTTGCCTGTGCAAGCTTGATATTTTCCACAAGTACATCGGCAGATTCACAACAACGCCCAGCAATGGTAACCTCTTCCTCTGTCTCATCCAGCATTCGATTGGATAATACAGCCTCATAAACGGCTTGATATAAAGCCGGACGAATATTGTCCGTCATACCTCCATTCACCGAAACATATGTCCGAATACCTGGGATTTCTTTTCTTGCACCAATGGTATATAAAGTTGTTCCTGCCTCTCCAACAACTGAACGTCCTGGCTCAATCCACAATTGTGGAACTGGGATATCTATCTCATGGCATCGTTTGATGAATTTTTCAACAACCAATGTAATAAAACCTTCATAAGGCTTTAAGTGATCACGCATCGAATAACGAATTCCGAATCCGCCGCCGATATTTAACACACGTGGTGTAAATCCATGTTGTATCTTCCATTCCAAAAGCTTAGAAAATACTCGGTCCATAGCAATCATATATCCTTCCTCGCCAAAAATCTGTGAACCGATATGTGAATGAATGCCTTTTAAATCAAAAACTTCATGATTATGTAAGTACGATAATGCTCGATCTGCTTGCCCATTGTTTAAATCAAAACCAAATTTTGAGTCCTCATTTCCAGTAATAATATATTTATGTGTATATGCATCCACACCAGGTGTCACACGCAATAAGCAAGAAACAACCACTCCAAGTTGTTTTGCAACTTGCTCCAACAATTCTATTTCATAAAAATTATCAATAACAATCGTTCCGATACCGTTGGAAAGCGCTAACTCCAGTTCTTCTCTATTCTTGTTATTTCCGTGAAACAATATATTTTTCGGATTTACACCGGCTTTTAATGCCGTATAAAATTCTCCACCCGAAACAACATCAAAGCCCATTCCTTCTTGGGCTAACAATTGTAGCAAGGCTGTTGTATTCAAAGCCTTTGTAGCATAAAAAGCACGACCAACGACTCCTTTTTGATTTACAACACGTAAAAACATACGTGCACGTTCTTTAATCAATGCTACATCATAAACCATAAGCGGTGTTCCATATTTTTCTACCAATTGTTCGGTATCCATACCCCCGATTTCTAAATGCCCCTGTCCATTGATAGAAGCTGTTCCACGTAATATCACTTGTTTCACTCCTTAACTTTCATTATATTTATTTAATTTACCATAGAAAAAAAGAAAAAGCTTTAGTTTTTCTACAAAAATCACTGTTTCTATATATCAGATGCTCCCAATCTTAGCGATGGATCCATTTTGATATTGACAAAGAAATCAAGACAAAAATAAAAAATATCCTCTTTGCATCTAATCCCTCTTCGTTCAATAAACGTAACAATTCTGCCACAAAACACGCCGATTACTTGGCTGTCTTTTGCAAACATCTCACGCATACAAAAGTTACAAAAACAATGGACTAAAACCAATTTTTCATAAAAAACACTTTTATATAAGTAAAAAACTTTAAAGAATAAAGTTTTTTATAGATCCTTTACTCTATACTCTTTTTTTACCCGATCAATCATCATATAACCAAAGTCGCTAGTCTTTATAGCATTATTTTACGCATAAACACCATTCAATGTGTTTTTTTTTGTAAACTATAGGTTAAATATAAGGCAAAGACCGTAATCGCTCCAATCATGATGGGTTCAACATATGGCTCAGCTACAGTCTTAACCAACTGCCAATTTGCACCAAGCTTTAAACCAAGAAACAGAAAAAAAAACGTCCACGGAATCACTGCAATCCATGTATAAAAACAAAATCGCCAAAATGACATTTTTGCAAAACCAGCAGGCAAACTGATTGCATGCCGGACAATCGGAATAAAGCGAGCAAAAAAAACAACACCTGCACCGTATTTCTCAAACCATATCTCCGCTAAATATAAATGCCTCTCATGTATTCCAATATATTTACCGAATTTTAAAACTATTTTTCGACCACCAAAATAGCCCAACAAATACAAAAAAATTTGTGCCAACACACCGCCAATGATACCAAAACATATAGCACCAATAAATTGAATTTTTCCAACGGAGACCAAATATCCACCATACGCCAACACCAATTCACTGGGAATGACTTCAACCATCAATCCCAATAAAATCCCAATATATCCCAGCTCTTCCAACAAATTCATACTTTGCAAAAAAAACTGCTCCACCATGCTTACCATTTGAAAATAAGACGAGAACAAAAAACACAGACCACTTTATCCTTTATAAATTATAGCAAAATATTTTTAAAAAAATAAAATATAATATATCATTTTAACTAAAATAAATTTAATCATTTTATGTTTTCGTATTTATCTCGTCTTTTTTCTCTCCTTTCTTTCAGAATTTTATTGATTACTTTATCTTACGCTAAAAAACAAAAAAAAGACATGCTATTTATGAAACAGCCGCCTCAAATTTCAACATCATTTCATTTTACATTCCATCAGACAATAGAAATTCAGCCAAGATTATAAATTCAAAATTTATAATTTGAGATAAATCAGAAATAATTATAAATTTTCAAACCAAAATGATTTCATTATAAGTTTTTCTCACACTTACTACAAACCATACAAATTGAATTTATTCTTGTGGATTTTAAACCAGTCATATATCGCAGTTATTCCACATATCTACAAAAAGCACATCATTACTCACTAAAAAAATTCATATGACTACAATATAAAATAATATTAAGAAAAGCTTAAAAAGCCATTATTTCCCGAAATTCTACTCTTTATCGCACCATTTACATAAGAAAGACCAAATGGCTTATTTTTTAATCAGAAAACTACCTTTATACATTTTATTTAAGAACGAACCAAAATCAACGGTAAACTATATAGATAATTTGGGTTTTTCTAAATTTTAGCAAACAAAAAATCATTAATATTGATTTTTTAAATATTTTTATTTGTTTGTTTAAAATATAAAAATATTATTTTCCATTGGCATATGCTGTTAAAATTTTTCCTTCTTCAGCATCCAAAACGATCCAATATCGGAGCTTTTGCTCAATAGAAGCATCAATTGAATTACGGGATTCATTTGCTTCCTCTTCTTGATTGACTCCCTTATCCTTTTCTGAAGGAACCACCGATTTATGATCTGAGCCCATGGACGAGCCAGCACTCAGATCTTCTGATCCTTCTATTTGCTTGGTTTGATCAATAAACATGACACGCCATGCAGTAACTTCCGTTAAGCCTAGACTTATATTGGTATAAATACCCTGCTCAATAATCAAAGAAAAATGATCAATTTCCACGTTTTTACTTTTCAGATATTCATAAGCTCGTGCTTCAACCTGTGAAAATGAAAAAGATGTATTCTGATAATTCCTTTCTTCCAATACATCAAAAACAATTCCTTCTTCCTTATCATAGTAATTCATAAAAAAATTGTCATAGCTTTGCTTTTCCATTTTTTCTTTATGATTTTCATCCAAAATGACACCTTGAAACATCCAAGAAATAAAAATCATAGCAATTATAACTGATGTAATTAGCAAAAATCTCAAATTTTTTTTCACGAAAGTCATTGCCCCTGTCTCTGGGAAAACCCTATGTTTATAAAGTATTTTATACAATTTTTAATCTGTTCGTAAAGCAGAAAACTATTTTTTTCATTTTAAATCACTTTTATACATATATCAGTCCATTTCTGATCATATTAACAGGTATCATATTAAATTTTTTGATACATTGGAGCCATATGATCTTTATTAAATGGTGCAGTCTCACCATAAGATACTTTATTATATAACATATCCTGTTACAATTCATTGACTGATATGCTAACATTATTTTTAGAAAAGAGGTGCTACACATGTTATCTGGTTATTTTCACCACAAAATTTATTTTCTTTTTGGTGTTGGACTGACTTTATTCATTGCCTGTATCAGTATGATTTTAAGCAAATTTCCTTATTTATCTGTCATGGGACCAATGATTCTAGCCATTTTTATTGGTATCGGTATAAACGCATGTTTTCCCGTTTCTCAATCCCTTCAAACGGGGATTGATTTTAGTGCCAAAAAATTGCTACGACTCGGAATTATCTTTATGGGTCTTCGTTTAAATTTAACAGATATTATAAATCAAGGATTTTCAATTCTTATAATTGATATTTTTGCAATTTTTATTGCACTTTTTTCTATGCATTTTCTAACCAAATGGTTAAAAATAGATGAAAAACTGGGATTTCTAGTCACCATTGGTACAGCAATATGCGGAGCTGCAGCGATTATAGCAGCCTCAGTTATTGTAAAAGCTCAAAAGCATCAAACCGCACTTTCTGTTGCAATTATTGGTATTTTAGGTACATTGGGAGCTCTTGGATTTATTATTGCTCAACCCATCTTACCACTGGACAACCATGATTTAGGCGTATTAGCTGGTGCAACCCTACAAGAAATTGCACATGTTGTCGCAGCGGGAGCCGTACTCTCAACAGAAGGGGCTGATACAGCCCTTGTTGTTAAGCTAGGACGTGTGATTTTACTCGTACCAGTACTATTACTTTTTTCTTATTACTTTAGTCAAAAAGATCGACAAAATGGCAAAAGTTTAATAACAAAACTTCCAATTCCATATTTTATTCTTGGATTTTTGGCGATGAGCTGTATCAATACATTAAATATTTTGCCGCAAAGTATGACAAACTTTCTGATTCAGCTCTCTGTGTGGTTACTGGTTATGTCTATGGCAGGGCTTGGACTTGGCGTTAAACTACAAGACTTTAAAGCAGCTGGAATACGACCAGTACTTCTTGGTGGAATTGGATTTCTTGTAATGCTGCTGTTTACACCCCTTTGTCTATGGATCTTATCTTTTTTCTAAATATGGAAGGAATTGAATGGCAGATATGACCTACTTACTTTTAATTAGCGGATTTATTTTTTTAGTAAAAGGAGCAGATATTTTTGTAGACGGCTCTGCCGCACTCGCCCAAAAGTTCTCAATTCCTCCATTGATCATTGGATTGACGATTGTGTCTTTTGGGACAAGTGCACCAGAACTTGCCGTGTCACTTAGTGCATCATTAAAGGGTGCAAACAATATGGCAATCGGGAATGTCATCGGATCTAATCTATTTAATCTTTTGGCTGTACTAGGTATATCCGCTTTGTTTTATCCACTCTATATTCAACATGACAGTCTGACCAAAGATTTTCCTTATGTTACTTTGATTTCTTTTGTTTTACTTATTTTGACTATGGATCATCTTTTTCAAAATGGTGAAATCGATTTCTTATCCAGAAGTGACGGACTGGTCCTATTATCTTTTTTTGGAATTTTTATGTATTATTTAATACGAAGTGCACTGCATTCCCGAGCGCATACCATAGATGAACCCAAAATTCCAACCATCTCACTTGGAAAAAGCGTTGTTTATTGTGTACTTGGAATTACTGGGATTATTATTGGTGGTGAATTTGTAGTAAATTCCGCCAGCAAAATTGCCATTCAATTTGGAATGAGTGAGAGTCTCGTTGGATTAACCATCATTGCAATTGGAACCTCTTTACCTGAACTAGTAACAAGTATTGCCGCAGCTTTAAAAAAGGAAAACGACATTGCCGTTGGAAATGTGCTTGGATCTAATTTATTTAATATTTTAATGATTCTTGGTCTATCCGCAACCATTTCTCCAATGACAATTAGCAGCACCATATTCCCAGATTTATTGTTTATGCTACTAATAACTCTTTTCGTTTTTATTTACTGTTTGATTTTTAAAAATATTGGTCGGATTTTAGGTGGGGTTCTCACCATCTGTTATATTGTTTATACTATATTAATCATTATCCGAAATTAAACCAAAGGAAACAAGACAAAAAACAGCCTCGAAAAAACAGCTCTAAACGACTGCCCCACTGAAACAACCACCTGCTTTAAGCAGGTGGTGAATGTAGATTACATATCAACAACTGAAATCCACAACTTAAGACTTGATACTGTTAAACAGTCAAAACTTAAACAAAAAATTGCAAATAAACTCAATCCTCTATCCTACAATGTTGAGCCTGATATCTTTTTATAAATTCATCTTACAATAATTTTGAGTACCTGATTTTTAAAATATCTTATGATTTTATTTAATGCCATATACCGAGGAAAATATAACAATAATCTTAATATTTTTTGAAAATTAAGAAATATTTAGATAAACATATATTCGATGTATTGCTGTATTTTTTATTTCTATTTTTTCAACATGAATATGAAATGGCTTTCTAACGCACATTTAGGAAATAGACAAAACGGCTTGATCACCACTCTCTCCAGTTTCCGAGTTTTACGTATCCACCAACATACTGGCTTTTGTATTTTGCACAAAAAATAAAAAACATCTTTCCTCTTTACATAAATGCATATAATCTCCAAACTTAGGAAATTGCTTCCAGTGATTGTCCACTACAACCTTTCCTTCTACCTCTTCACAAGTTCCATTTTTGAAATCATTACGTTCAACTATGTATTCCTCAGTTTCTTCAAATGAGCTAACAACATTCATTACCTCTTTATTTCCATTATATTCATATTTCTAAAAAATTAAAGAATATAAAAATAAACTTTTATTCTCCTTAACATCAAAATTATTGAGCATATATATTCTACCTAATTCATCATAGAATGTAGCAGATACAAATTCTTTTCTTATCTCTACTGTGATATTGAGGATAGCTATTGTCCTCTAAAACAGCTGTATATGGGAGACCTTTTTCATGATATGAACAAACTATATCAATATCAATAATTTTCCATGTTTTTTCTCTACTACATTCCATTTGTCACAATAGTATACCCTTATATTATTTATATACCTTTCCTTTAATATCTCTTATCTCTACTCTGTTCTCTTTAGCATATGTAATACTTTTTTTCAGGTACTGGTACTGGCTTTGTTTGAACTGGAACTTCAAGTATTTGTCTTCTTAATCTTTTGTTCCTCAAAGCTTTAGGATTAAATGGACTGTTAGATATTTGAGCACCTGATGGATATTTATTTACTAATTCTTTTATATATCCTATAACTGTTTTTTCTTTTACACTACTTAATTGAGTAAACTTTCTCAAAACAATTGCTTTAACCAACTTATATGAATCAACTGCATATTTTTTACCACCTATTTTTTGAGCATCCAATTCACTCTCATTATATTTATAACACAGGATATTTTCTTTATTAAATTTATTTTCTGTTTAGAATAATTTTTTATATAATCTGTCATATTTTTTAGATGTTTATACAGATTTTAGCTTCTTACTTCCACCATCTCCCTTATCTCTTGCTTTTGTCTGTTTTGCTTGACTGGATTTTGATGTTTCTTCTTGATTGGGTTTAGATGTTGTTGTACTACCTTTACTACCTGCTTTTGACTGATTCCCTTTATTCTTATCAGGTTTTGGTTGATCTTTCTGTGTAAACCGCTTCCAAACCGTTTTATCTCCTTCTTTTCCTTTCTTAAGCCCAGTCTTTCCAACATTTCCTATCGCTTTTACGACTTTGGGAACTTTTGTAATTTTTGCCACAGGGATAAGACTTGCACCCGCTTTTAGGGTATCTAAGTCAGCTTCTCCATGGGCAATATCGGTTATCACTTGTTTTGCGTCTAATAGCCAA
>CAJFEE010000038.1 GCA_904373265.1 Candidatus Harrysmithiimonas galli
CCTCCCAGTGTACACCTCACCGCAAAAGAAGAAATTTCACTTGAAGGAAAAAATAGCAGTCTCATTTTAGATAATGAAACCCATTTTAAAAGCAGTAAAATTTCTGAATTGGGTATACCTGTAGTGGAAAAGGTATTAAAAAAGTATGGAATAAAATGACTGGGAAAGATAAAGCTGTAGCTTTAAGTAAAAATAATATTCAACATATAAAAAAACATACATTTGAAGGTATGAAAGAACAGGTAAAATACTTAGCGGTTTTTTTCTTTTTGCAGGTCTACCGTGGAACTGGTCGTAATCTCTTATATTTCTGCTCGCAAACGTTGTATAAATCGTTGTAAATCATGCTATCAGACTTCGCATTTCTCTGTTTGCTCCTGCCTCTGATGCATGGGCGTATAAGTCCAGCGTTATCGTTATGCTTGCGTGTCCCATGATATACTGCAAATTCTTTGGGTTCATGTTCTTCTGTGCAAGCTGTGTGCAGAACGTATGTCTTAAGCTGTGGGGCGTTATCCTTAGCAACGGCGTTTTCTCATGGTTCTTGTTGTACTTCTTCACAACCCCATTCAGTACCGTTTTATAACTGCTCTCCTGCATAGGGTGGCCGTTGGGACTGATGAACAGAAAATTGTGGTAGCCGTCTATCTCTTTGAATTTTGGTTTCTGCTTCCTTTTCAGCACTCTCTTAAAGGCTTTCTCTGTTTCCTCGTTCATAGGCACGTTGCGAATACCGCTCTTTGTCTTTGGCTCTGCTATGTAGAAACCGTCCTTGTCTTTAAGTAGCTGATGATTGATACGGACTGTATGGTTCTTGAAATCTATATCGCTCTTTGTCAGTCCGCATAGCTCCGAGATACGCAAGCCTGTTTTCAGCAGGATAAGCACATCATCATAATACTTTTGATAGGTTCTGTCCTGCTCCATGAAGCCTAATAGTCTTGCTTCCTGTTCCTCGCTCAATGCAACTTTGGGCTTGCTGTCGTCCTCTATGACCTCGCTTAGCTGGAAATCAAACGGGTTCTTCCTCACACAGTTGTCCTCTATCGCCATGTAGAACGACGCTTTCAAGGAACGCTTGTAATTGTTGATTGTCTTGTAGGAAAAACCGTTCTCTTTCATTCTGACCGCCCATTCCTTAGCGTCTGACGGCTTTATGCTGTCTATCTCCTTTGCTCCCAGTTTGTCCTGCTTTAACGCTTCCATGAGGTATTTACGCCCCTGCTGTGTGCTTTTCTTCACGTCCGGGCGTTGGGCGTTCTTCCTAGCGTATAGCTGACATAAGGTCATTTTGCTTTCCTTTGTGTCGATACCGTCAAATAAATCTCGCTGTATGATACGCTTCTTTTCCTTTAGGGACAAGTCCTCACGCTTTCCTTTAACTTCTTGTATAAAATCTTTGTTATTCATGTTATCCGTCCTTTCTGTTTCGTTGCATGAAAAAAGGACAGTCAATCTAAAAATCAACTGTCCTGTGCTTAAAATATTCAGTTTTGCCATGTGAAATTGATATACTTTGGTTCACATCTGTGAAAATGCAAATACACCGCATAAATACGGGATATTTTGTATTTTCAGGTTATTGTTTCCAGTTTCTTGTGTCCCCCTTGTTAGATAACGGGGGATTTGAACGACTCGTAAGCTCGCCGAACCGCTCTCTTGCCAGCAAGCTGGCGTGGCGATATGTCTTACGACCGCCACCGTGGGCGGATCACTCCGTCGGTTGTCGTTTGCGTCCTTAAAAGCACGTTTCTAAATGAACTCGAAAACGGTCTTGATCTACTTCCAATACTTTCCCTAGCAGGGCATAAGAAAAGGACAGAAACCTTTGTCCCTGCCCTTTCAAAAAATAACTACTGGTATTCAAATGTTACAATGTCATTGCAAAAGGATATAATTCTGGTATCAATAGTTTTGCATAGGCTTTAATAAATCCTATTACAACGATTTCTGAAAAAGCTCGTGCTTCAGGAACTATTTTGACCATTGCTTTCTTAAATAAATCCACTTTCAAGTCATAAAATTCATATTCCCTAAGAATAGAATTAAACTCGACAAATATTTTGCCTTTTTGCTCAAAAGAAATTCCGTGAATAAGGCATAATAAACTTAATGATAATGGATTTTGATAACTATGTCCTAATGCTTCTGAAAGTTCTGTCAAAGTATCAAAATATAACCTTTCCTTATTGTCCATTTTAAATAAACCAACTTAATCCTTCTTTAATTGCTAAGGCAATATTAGCCGCTACAGCACTTGAAACACCAGTATTTTTTAATGCTCTATAAACTGCATCATAAACAGCTTGAGCTGGAATTTCTGTCCATTCTAAAAGTGGCTCTAACGCATCGCAAATCTTATCAAAATACTTCAAGAAATTTTTTGCGGCTGTTTTACCTGCAACTTTTTCAATCACTTTTGCAGCTTCATCACCATGTTTAATAATGAATTCAATCGCTTCCTTTATGAGTTTAGTTGCAAGATTTCTTTCACTCGGAACATTTGCATAATCATTTTCTTTAGGCATAGGTAACTGTTCTACAATATTTACTGCAATCTCAGTTTCCGCCGCATGAACTGTACTTATTCCTGTTGCGAATGTAGAAAAACACATAATTCCAGCCATTAAAGTGGCTACTAGTCTTTTTTTCATTTTATCCCTCCTAAATTTTAATTTACATATCTAATGATACTGCTAAATACTTTGATAATCAATAATTATTATAAGAGTAAAAATATATTTTTGTATATGTGATAGATTATCAAATACTATGGAGTTATTCATATCTTTTAATAATGGATTTAATCAGCATAAATTTTTCAAAGTGTTTTATATTATCTTTTCTGCTCTTTTAAAACACTGATTAACATATGATTTGTAAAGGGTGCTAAAGCATTGCTTAGGCAATAATCCCTTGACAAACCATATGCTAATAAGTTTTGAGGTAATCAAACAGAGATGATATAGTCTGTTGTTACACTGCATAGAAAAAGACATTCTATTTCAAGCGTCATTTTTCATAACTCTGTATTTCTCTTTATAAGTCGTTACATTAGACTCTTTCATTTGTTGTAATTCCGTTGTAATTTTCCTTATATCCCTTTAACTCTTTAGCTGATGGATACTATATTTATAAGAATATTCTCAATTTAATATCTATTTTTGGATTTAAAAATGGAGTGAGAAAGAAGTTATTGAGTACACTCAACAAGCGTATAACAAATTGGTAAACGAAGGGAAAACAGGGAAACAAGCTGTTAAAATATAAGGAGAAACTATAGTTGTTTATATTAAACCAGATGGGAAATTTGATACTGCATATGGAATTTATAGATATACTGTAAAAGATTTTAGATAATTAAGTTAAGATAAGGGTGAGGAAAATGTTTAAAATCAATTATAGGATAACAAAACCTGCCTATGAAGATTTTTTAGGGCAAGAAGGATTTTTCCAGATCGTATGTAATAAACATAGTTATGGTGATTTTTATTCAAAGGAACTTGAGGGAGTTATGCCTACAATATCGGTTTATGACTGTTTTGAACGTTATTTGAGAATATTACATAAATTAGAATCTAGTTCTTGTGTGTATTTAAGTGATGTAGATTCATTTAATTTATGGATCAAGTTCAAGAGAATTAATAAGGATGTTTTAGAAATTAGTTTAGTAGAATTTGATAAATTAGATAATTCAGGTGATATAGAATTTGAAATATTAGATTTTTGTTATGGAGAATGGTATAAAGAAACTATTTTGTATAAACAATTTAAAGAAGAAATAATAAAATGTTCAATTGAATATTTAAATAAATTAAAAGAAGAAGGTAGTGAAAAAATTAATATTTTGAATTTAGATAAGAAAATAAAATATTTTTTATAATAACTAAATCAATAGCCAAAAAATCGAGTCCTTTTTGTTACAATATGATGAAACAGATTGGGAATTTTTCAAACGAATCATTTTCAGATTAAATGGTGTACTGTTTCTGGAAATTTACGCACAAAGTCCAAAAATTAATGGTGTAAAATTTGATGGAATGAGAGAAGGAATTTTGTTAGATGCTAAAGGGAAATATTCACAATTTATTAATAAGGAGACAGGTGAATTTTATAGTTGGTTCGAGGGAAAAGATTCTTTAGTTTCTGAGGCTAAAAGACAAATAGCCGCTTCAGAAGGATCTAAAATACAATGGTATTTTTCTAAAAAAGAAACATTAAAAGTAGTTCAAGAGCTTTTTATGGATAAAGGAATTAAGGGCATAGAGCTAAAATTTGAAGCGCCTAAATAGCAAAAGGGGGAAAAGTTATGATACAACGACATTCTATTATTTTATGGAAAAAAGCTGATACAAATAACAGAAATTTTGATGATATTGCAAAAGAAGCATTTGCTACATTGAATGTATTATATGATTACCCGATAGAATGTAGACCTAATTATGTAACAGGTTTTTCCAAAAAAGATACAAAAGAAATAGATTGGGATTTTGAAAATTTTAAAAAAATATTAGTGAATGGAGTTAACAGAGAAGGAGATGAAATATTTCAGGATTTAGGTAGTACAATATCAATGTTTTCATCACTTGATGAAGAAAAGTCTTTTTCATTTGAGATGACAGTTGGTAATAGGGATGAAAGATTTTATAATTCTTTAGTAATTAATATTCCTTTATTCTTTAGTTTAAATGAGGATAGAAATTCCAATTTTATATGCGAAATATTCAGAAAATTAGTATTAAACTTTAATCCTTTCTGGGGGTGCGTATCAAATAAAGTGATAGCAAGAAGATACGGAGAGTATTTACACAATGGTATACCAACAACTATACATTGGTTAAATTATTGGGAAAAAGAAATTGAGGCTAAGATAGGAAGTCAGAGAATCCAGTATCTTTTAGAAGTAGCTCCTAATAGCAATTATGAAAATAGAATATTACAGCTTCAAAACAAGGCTTTTGATGTTGAAAGTGATAAAGATTTGGACTATCATAAGCAAGTTGAACATATATTGCTATTATAGTAGTGTTTTATAAAATTATTTGTCTAGCTTTGATGGGCATGTTCCTTGTACTGGATGGCATTAAGCCATCCAGTTTTTAATCTATCCACATTTCGACTTTGGTAGATTATTGTAGTATATAAAAAGTTAGTAAATATAAAAATCTACTGGTTTTTTTATATCTTAAATCAGATATAAACCATAGTTCTAATTGTTTTATAAAATTATTCTATCAATCTATTTTTTTGAATATTTGATGGTAGCTTGTATATTATAAATGCAGAACGGATGATACACAAGAATATCGAGATTCAAGGTAGTATCTGGAGAGAATGTACACCTCACTGCAAAAGAAGAAATTTCACTTGAAGGAAAAAATCGCAGTCTCATTTTAGATAAGGAAACCCATTTTAAAGAGAGTAAAGTTTCTGAATTGGGTATACCTGTACCGGTGATGTATCAAGAACGTATGATGCCGAAGAAACAAACAAAGAGCCAGAAAGAAAGTGAGAGAATAGTAGTTTCTTATCAAACGAAAAATGGCTATACAGGAGTATTCAATGTAAAAACGCCTAAAAAAATGTATAGTAAAGCTAAGATTTTTGGAAAAGCTTTAGAATTGGCAGAGGATGGGCTTAAAGCAACTGGAAAAGGTATTAAAAAAGTATGGAAGAAAATCACTAAAAAAAATAAACCTGTGGTAAAGAAAACTATTCGTGTTATTAGCTTTGATAAATTACCTAGCAATGTAAAAGAAATGTATCGGAAATATGAAAAAGCAGGATGGAAAGGTAATGTATCTGGACAGACATCTGGGACAAAGGCTGGTAGTGTTTATAAAAATAGAGATGGAAAACTTCCTCAAAATACTTTTTCTGGAGAACCAATTACCTACAGAGAGTTTGATATTAATAATAAAATTCCAGGTCAAGAAAGGGATAAGGAGAGGTTTGTTACTTGGAAGTAATGGTTCAAAATATTATACAGATGACCACTATACAACATTTAAAAGAATAATGAAATAAGGTGATTAAATACTATGAAAAATAAAATTTTTTATATGAACTACATTGATAGAAGTCTATTTAAAGATGGTATAATACTTGAATTGGATGGAAAAAACATGCAAACAAAAGAACAGTTTTTTTTAGAAGTAGAGAAGGGTTTTAGTTTTCCTAGACCTTGTGAAGGTAGCCTGGATAGATTTTTAGATTGGATGTGTGATTTAGATTGGATACGATCAGATAAAATTTATTTAATTATCAAAAATGCTGCCTTTTTTTTAGAAAATGATAAGCAATTTAAAGAAGTCATTTTCAAGTGTTTTGAAGAAGATATCTTACCTTTTTGGGAAAAGGAAGTTGAAACTGTTATTGTAGGAGGAAAGCCGAAAGTCTTTAATGTATATCTTCAAAATTAAATATGTTATTTTAAAGTGGAAAATAAGATTAGCCTATATTTTAATTATTTCTTTTGCTCCTATGTTAGGGATTTGATACAAATTAAATGAAGATGTAGTGAGGACTTGGAATTTTAAATGAAACTATGCGTATGAAATAGACAAGATATAGATTATATAATAAAGAAAAGATTGTTTAGGCACATGAAGAATTAGGCATATACCCAGAAGATGAGTTTGAAAAAGGAATATTAGAAGAATACCTAGAAGAAAAAGAAAAATAAGTAAATGTGGACAAGGTTAGTTATCATTCAAATGGTAACTGACCTTATTTTATAACGAAGAATCTTTATTTATTTATAAATATCATAGTTTGCAGGACTGTTTTGTGGGTATTAAAAATCCAAATCAAAAGCCATTAAGCCATTCAAATAACGAGTGAACAAGACATCCAGTTTCAGACCCCCAGTGTACACCTCACCGCAAAAGAAGAGATTTCACTTGAAGGAAAAAATCGCAGTCTCATTTCAGATAAGGAAACCCATTTTAAAGAGAGTAAAGTTTCTGAACTAGGTATACCCGTACCGGTGATGTATCAAGAACGTATGATGCCGATAACAAAAAAATATAATTCGTCTAAGAAAAAGGAAGAGGAAAAGAATTTTGTCCTGGATTTACTTGGTTATTATGATGCCAAAAAAATTGTAGAAGATGTAAAAGAA
>CAJFEE010000039.1 GCA_904373265.1 Candidatus Harrysmithiimonas galli
AACCAGGAACAGGCAACATAGAATTTCTTTCAATCAACGATTTGTAGGAGGTGTGAGCTTGAATATATTTGAACGTTTAAAGTTATCAGCAAAAATGGTTGCAGCGGGTTGGAAAGGAGAATCTTATGATTTTTCTCATTGGGAAGGGCGGAAGTTTTGGGGTATTGATAATTCTAATTTAGCGACGAACGAAAATATTTTCAGCGTTATCAGCAGGCTTTCAAATATCTTTTCTTCCTTGCCGTTGAAGTTGTATCAATCTTATGACTACAAAACAACGAATACATTTGATGTGATTGCAAACAACCCGAATCACAACATGACTAGTATGGAATTGTTCAATAAGCTGGAAGTGAGTCGGAACGAAACCGGCAATGCGTATGCAATTATTTTCCGCGATATTCGCTCACAAATTGAAAAGATCGCGCCAATTGAATCAGCATATGTAATGCCATTTATCAATCGTGATGATGGGGATTTGTGGTATAAGGTCAATGGCAGTCAAACCTACTATTTTCACAATATGGATATGCTTCATTTCAAGCATATAACTGGTGTTGGAAGATTGGAAGGCATTAGCCCGTTAAAGGTTCTGAATAATACGCTGCGGTTTGATAAAGCCGTTCAAGATTTTTCCTTATCCGAGATGGAAAAGAAGGAAAGTTTTGTATTATCGTATGGCACAAATGTTGATGAGAAAAAACGGAAAGAAATTATAGCGCATTTTAAACGTTTTTATGCCGAAAACGGCGGCATTTTGTTTAAAGAGCCCGGCGTTGATATTACTGAGATAAAAAAACAATACTTTTCTTCTGATACAATCGCTTCTGAACAAATTACGCGCGCGCGGGTAGCGAATGTTTTTAATGTGCCACTGTTTTTTTTAAATGATTCGGAAGGTGGGAGCTATTCCAGTCATGAGCAGTTAATGATTCAATTTGTGCAGATGACTTTAACGCCCATTATCCGTCAGTACGAGCAGGAATTGAATCGGAAATTGCTTACACAAGCAGAAAGAATGGCTGGTTTTTATTTCAAATTCAATATCGGAAGCCTGCTGCGCGGTGATGTAACCGCAAGAACAGCGTTTTATCAAATGATGATTCGGTCAGCAGGAATGAAGCCGGACGAAATTAGACAGCTTGAGGATTTGCCACCAGTCGGAGGTAATGCTGAAAAGCTGTGGATTTCAGGAGATTTATATCCGCTTGATTTGCCAATTGCAGAAAGAAAAACAGATAAGGGAGGTGAAAAGAATGAATGAAAAAAATAAATTCTTTCACATCAAAGCGAAAAATAATACCGAAGCAGATATTTATATATATGGCGAAATTACTAAGTACGCTTTTGAAGAATATGGAGAGGTTTCATCTATTACGTTTAAAAATGAATTGAATGCGTTAGGAGAAGAAATTAACAAAATCAATCTATACATCAACAGCCCGGGTGGTTCAGTATTTGAGGGGATGGCGATCATGGCCATGCTTCAGCGTCATCCGGCGCAGATTCATGCGTTTATTGACGGCGTAGCAGCTTCTTGTGCTTCCGTTATCCCGATGATTGCAGACAAAATCACCGCATATGAAAACTCAATGTTTATGATTCATAACGCATATACGTGTGCAGTTGGGAATGCAGAGCAACTGAGAAAGGCAGCGGATGATTTAGAACGAATCAATGAATCCATGATTCAGTTTTATTTAAAGAAAGCTGGTGATAAGTTAGATGAAGCAAAGCTAAAAGAAATGCTCGATGCAGAAACATGGCTGAGTGCGACGGAGGCGTTTCGTTATGGATTGTGTGATGAGGTGATTGAAGCCAATCAAGCGGTGGCAAAATTAGAAGAAAAATGGATGAATCAGTACAAAAATATACCAAACATATTTAAAAACCAAGAACCTGTTTTAAGTAAATCAGAGAGAAAACGAATTTCTGACGAAGCGAAAGCAGGTTTTTTATATATTCAATCAAAATTAGGAGGGCTATCATATGAAGCAAAATAAACCATTTTTAAAGTTGGACATTCAATTTTTTGGGGAAGGATCAAAAGTCACTCTTTTTGAATTACAACAAAATCTGGTAACGATTGGGCAGCAATTACAAAAGACCGAACAAGAATTATCCAAAAAAGCCGCGGATCCAGCAGCTACAACTGAGGAAATCCGTGCATTGCAGTCATCTAAAGAAGATTTGCGTATGCGATATAATATTATTGAAAAGCAAAAGAATGAGATGGAAGCAGATATTAAAGAAAAATTGATACCAAAAGAAGGAACTTTAGATGCACTAGACCCAAAAGAAAAAATTGTAAAAGCAAAAGCGGATTTAATTCGAGCTACCCTTCGCAATGCTTCAATTGCGCCGGATGTACGGCAAGCATTAGGAGATGATTCAACAACAAACGGAAATAAGTTTTTGCCAAAAACCGTATCAAATGATATTATCGCAGAACCTTATGTAAAAAATCCTTTAAGAGAAATTTCGATGGTTACACAAATCAGCAATTTAGAACTACCTAAACTTGCTTATACATTAGATGACGATGGCTTTATTCAAGATAAAGAGACAGCAAAGGAGCTGGAATTGACAGGAAGTACAGTTGCTTTCGGGAGACACAAATTGAAGGTTTTTGCAGGTGTATCTGAAACGATTTTAAACGGTACAGATACAAATCTTGTTTCTCATGTGGAACGAGCCTTGCAAAGTGGTGTAGCAGCTAAAGAAAAAAAAGTGGCATTTGCGACTTCTCCAGCAAGTGGAGAGGAACATATGAGTTTTTATTCTACCCAAAACGCCAATTAAAAAAGTGATAGGAAAAACAAAATTTGAAGCCATTCTTTTGGCATTAGCTGATCTTGCGGAAGATTACCGTGAAAATGCGACAATTGTCATGAGCTATCTTGATTATATTTCGATTATTAAGGATTTATCGAACGGAAGTACTTCCTTATTTGGTGTGCAGCCTGAACAAGTTTTAGGTAAGCCTGTCGTATTTATAGATGCAGCGAAACAACCGATTGTAGGCGATTTTTCATACTCGCACTTTAATTATGATATTGGAATCTTGTACGAGCGAGATAAGGATGTAAAAACCGGTATTGAAAATTTTGTTCTCACAGCATGGTTTGATCACCGCATTAAATTGCATTCGGCGTTTCGTATTGCTGAAGTGTCATCCGGCACACCAACGGTATAATGATATGGCAGCTGTATCCATAGAATTAGCACGTGAGTATTTGCGGTTATTGGAAGGAGAGGACGACACAATCCTCTCTTTTTTAATAGATGCAGCCGAAGCAGAGTTAAAAGAAAGCGGCGTTGTCATAGAGGATAATGAATCTTTTCTTTCCATGTATCGGCTGGCAGTATTGCTCCATGTATCCATGCATTATGAAAATCGTAGTGCGGCAGTGAATGTAGAAAAGTTGAGCGTATCATATAATAATTTGCTTTTAAAATTAAAAAAAATGGGGTGAAAGCGTTGAAATATGAAGTTCTAAAAGAATTTATTTGCAAAAATACAAGTGATTTATACCGTATTGGCAGTTTTTATGAAACAGATGATATAAATCGTGCAGATGAATTAATAAGCAAAGGTTTCTTGAAAGAACAGAAACGGCCAGCGAGAAAGAAAGCTGCTGATAAATAATGCAGGCTGGGGATTTTAACAAAAAAATTACAGTACAAAAATTTTCTGCGGTTAAAGGCAAATGGATGGATGTCTGTTCTTTGTGGGCAGCCATTAAAACCATAAAATCGGATGAAATATACAATTCAAACGCATTTAACGGCTTGAAAATCCGTTTTATTACCCGTTTTACGCCTAAAATAAACGAAAATATGCGGATTTTACACCGAAAACAAGTGTTTACAATCGCTTCAATTGTTAACGACAGCATGAAAAATCAAACGCTGACGATACATGTTTATGAAATGGTATTGAATGATAAGTGTGAATTGATTTCTTTTACCGAAGAAGTTGATGGATTCGATCCATGTATGGGTAAAGAGCAAAAACGAGAATGCAAGTGTTCTCATTCCGAACTTTTAAACGAGGAAAGAAAAGATGATTTTACAAGTGAATTGAAGCAAAAAATACAGATAATCGTAGAAAGTATGGATTTTAGAAACGAAGATTTATTGATATATAAAGGTCAAAAATACCATATTTACAAGGTTTTGAATCGTTTGGACGGTTATACAGAGCTATATTGTGCATGCAGGGGTGGTACATGATGCAACAGCTATCCAGCATTATAGAACGTGAATTAAAACTTTACACAATCGAGGTGAAAGAAGCGACAAGAGCAGCAGCCTTGACTGTCGGAAAGGAAATCGTGGAAGAATTGCGTCAAACTTCACCTAGGAGAAAAAACGGAGGACGTTACGCAAAGTCATGGAAGGTTAAAAGATGTGGTCGAAATGGTGTGGTGGTACACAATGCAAAGCATTATAGGTTAACCCATCTTTTAGAGTATGGACATGATGTCAAGCGCGGCGGAAGGAAGATCGGAGAAGCTAAAGCTTATCCGCACATAAAAAAGGCAGAAGAACGAGGCGTACAAAAATTTATTGATGAGGTAGAAAAGCTACTCAATTCAATGTAAAAGGGGGGTGATAACATGGCAGAGCCTATCAAAGATTTTACGATTACTTTGGATTTTCAAACGGATAAACTTGAAAAAAGAATAAAAAAAATAAACAAACTAACCAATAAACTTGAAAAAGAATTCACGAAGTTAAGAAATACAGAAATAACTGTTGAGGGAAAGAGGGAATAATTGATGACCTTACAGGAATTGCACGCAATGTTAAAAATGACTGGATTTCCGGTTGCTTATTCTCACTTTAACGAAAGTAAAAGTCCGCCTTTTATATGTCACTATGAGGATGAACAGGAAAATATTTTTGCGGACAACAAAATTATTTCGACAAAAACCAGTGTAATGATTGAGCTGTACACCAGTAAAAAAGATATTTCCACAGAGAAAAAACTTGAAGAATTGCTGGAGAAAAACGGCATCTTGTGGACGAGTACACAGCAATATATCAAAGAAGAAAACCTATTTATGAAAGAGTATTATATTGAGATTGTGGAGGATAAAAAAACATGGCTGAAAAATTAATTTACGGATTGGATAAGGTTCATTTTGCACCGATTACGGTGGAAGCTGACGGAAGCATTACCTTTGGCACGCCGATGAGACTATATGGGGCAACAGAATTTAAAGCGTCTCCTGCTGGGGAATCTGTCAAAATTTATGCGGACAACGGAGTTTATTATGAAGTATCCGCAAACCAGGGATATGAAGTGGAATTGAGTATTCACAATGTGCCTCGAGAATTCGAGACACACGCTTTAGGAGTCGTGTATGATGAAGAAAATGGAACTATGACAGAGGTTGCCAATGCAAAAGGTGGCGCTTTTGCCCTGTTATGGGAATTTGAAACAGATCAAAGCCCAACCCGACACCTTTTTTATAACTGCACTGCGACAAGAGGAGACATTGAGAGTAAAAGTTTGGAAGATAAAATTGATGCGTCTCCCACAACTTTAAAAATAACTGCTTCTCCAATAGAATTAGATGGAGAGAAAATTGTTAAGGTTAGAACGGTGGCAAGCGAATCACCGAGCGCTAAAGCAATTTATGATAACTGGTATAAAACAGTTTTTAGAAAAGGTGAAATTTCCAATTCGGAAGAGCTGACTCAGCCGCAAACAGCAGATGTGACATTTGATTTAACGACGCCAACAAAAGGAGCAGGTAATACGATTAGTGGTGGCGGCGCAACCAAAACAGTAACAGTAAATGTTGCGAATCAAACACAAAGCGTTGTCTTATCGGTGACCAAAACCGCACAGCAAACGCTTAGAAAAAGCGGAACAGACAGTGATGTCGTAAACAATTCAGGTGATACGGTTACAGTTGATACAAGTACAATTGCAGTGGACGGCGGAACAAAAACTTTTGCGCTGACCGTTTCGGAAACAGGCAAGACAAGTATTAAGTATGACATTACACTTACTGTAGCAGGAGCAGGTGTGTAATGGAAAAGATAATCAATATTGGTGGTAAGGATATACCTTTTAAATCTACGGGGGCGACCGTAATAAGGTACAAGTCACAATTCAAGCGAGATTTTTTAGCAGAGATTGTAAACATGGCTATACTTGAAGAAATTTTAACCGGAAAATTGGGAGAAGTAGACCCTGAGAAAATTGATTTAGATGTAGTCTACCGTATTGCATGGGTTATGGCTAAAACAGCAGATAAGGAAATTCCTCCTATGATGGAGTGGCTCGACACCTTCGATGAATTCCCTGCCTTCGATGTGCTTGAAGAAATCAGCGAGCTTTTGGAGAGTTTGGTGCGAAGTGCGAAAAAAAAGTAAGTGAAGGCAATAACGAGGGCGAGATAATAACAACAGAGGTATTTCTCGCCTTATGTTATAAATGCAGATTAACAAATGCTGACCTTGAAATAATGACAGTCGGTGATTGTCTTGACTACATAGAAAGCTATATTGATATGTTTTATAGAGACAATGATAAAGAACCGAAAGAAAAAGTTAGAAGAGCCACTCAGGCGGATTTTGATAAGTTTTAGGCACTGCAATTAAGAGAAAAATTCGGAATCAGCAAAAAAGAAAATTTGCGTGATTGTTTTTCAGAAGAAGAATTAAAATCCATCCAATCTATGGAAAATCTTGTACAAGGTAAAAGCATTTATTGAAAATACAAATACAAAGCACCTGCAAATAGCGTAACATATGCATACAAAAATGATAAAATGCGTATACTTTTGTTGAGCACATGTGTTATAATGTGCTTAACAAGATTAGGAGTGCAATCCATTACTGCACACAAAAACCCACGAGATTGCGGCTCGTGGGTTTTACTTTTGCTTTTATAAAAGTAAGGCTGTGTGTCCGTTAGTTTCTATCCAGCCATTTGCAGATGCGGTTTGCCGCCACATTTGCCACGATAGAAATACTTAGTAAGATTAGAATCTGTTGTCAGGAATGGAGCGGACAACAAAAATATTATATCACTTTTTTAAAGTCTTGCTAGAGCAGGGCTTTTTATTTTGGGAGAAAGTGGAAAAACACATTTGGTAAAAATTGGCAAAAGGGTTTAACTTTTTGTGACAGAAAAAAATATTACAGACGTGGTAGAAAAAAATTGGAAAAAAGTGGTTGACTTTTTGTACCCCAATATATAAAATTAATTTGCGGAGTACAAAAAGTGAGGTGATGAAATGACACCACG
>CAJFEE010000040.1 GCA_904373265.1 Candidatus Harrysmithiimonas galli
ATTTTATGATTATAAGATAAATCCATTTATAAGCAATGGATATTTTGAACGGCTATGTCTTTTTTCTGGTGGGTATGAAATCGTTGAAAAAATGCATGAACAAAGCTTGGATACCCCATTTGTCATGCAAGAAATTCACGTATAATTGAATGGATATGTTACTTTCTAACCAGATTTTCCAGTTTATCCAAGACTTTGGAATTTTATAAAATAACATAGTTTCTCATATATATTTTATTTTTTCTTTTATTCTTTGACTTTGCATCTATAAAAATATTATGTTCATTTCATACACAAATTACATGTAAAATCTTGTTGAATGAAAAAAATATATTTTTAAAATAAATATTATATTTATTTTATATAAATAGGAATGCTACGTAGATTGCTCCATTTGAGAAAATGGTATCAAAGCAAAATCAGATAAATGGAGGAGAATTAAGAAAAATCTAATATAAAATATTTTACACTCTAGGTCATTAAGCTGTTCTCATCTAAAGAAGAAACTCAGAGCATCTACAAAATATAGAAAATTGATGTCAAGACAGTCTTTGAATTTTTGAAGGCTAGTTTGGTTTTCCATTGTTTTTTGTTGAAGATACAGAAAAAGTAAAAATAAATTAGGATTTATTTTTATGGCACTCAACTTAAGAAAAATTGTTCTAAGGGTAGTTCCTTTTCTATTTTATTATGAAAAAATCCCCCATAAACTTTAAAAATTTTGGTTTATGGGGTGTTAAGAGTGGAGATTTTTTGTCCCAGCTTTGAAAATACGCAATTTGTTTTTTTATAAATAACGCAGCCAAATATAGGCATGAGAGATCAATAAAGTAATTAAGGTTAATGGTGCAGCGATAACAAGGAATTGTACATAAGAAAATCCTTTTCCTTCACGTGCTGCAAGTCCTGCAACAATGACATTAGCGGAGGCACCAAGAATTGTTCCATTTCCTCCCAAACAAGCGCCCAATGCCAGTGACCACCATAATGTATTGATTTCTGGTGAAGAAACCGCAAGATTCATTTGCTGTGCCAAATCTTGAATCATTGGAATCATCGTTGCGACAAACGGAATGTTATCAATGGTTGCAGATGCAATACCAGAAACCCATAAAATCAATGAAGCTGTCAGTCCAATATCTCCTTGGGTGAAGTCGAGCATTTTTTCTGCCATGAGGCTGATTAATCCGATTTCAATCAATCCGCCAACTAGAATAAACAGCCCGGCAAAGAAGAAAATGGTAATCCATTCCACACGTGCAAATATATGTTCAAGTTCATGTTCATCTTTCACCGTAATTAACATTAAAATGGCAGCGCCGAAGATGGCGACCAGTGCTGGCTCCATATGAAATACAGAGTGAAGTATAAAGGCTAAAATAACCAATCCAAGTACACTTAAGGACTTAATCATCAATTTTTTGTCTTTTAAGTATTTATTTTCATCAATTGCCATCAATTCAAGTACCCGTTCCTGTTTGGTAATCAGTTGTTTACGGAAAATCAGCACCAAATAAATCAAGGCAATAGGGATAATAATTAATACAACAGGTGCAAGATTGACTAGAAATGCATTAAAATCCAAATGTTTATTTGCATTTCCAATCATAATGTTTGGTGGATCTCCGATTAATGTTGCGGTTCCACCAATATTAGAAAATAAAATTTCCGAAATTAGATAAGGAACAGGATTGACTTTTAAAATATTTGTAATTGCAAAAGTTACAGGTACAATTAAAAGTACGGTTGTTACATTGTCTAAAAACGCTGATCCGACAGCCGTTAATAAGGATAAATAAATCAAAATCATTAATGGATTTCCTTTGCCCACTTTTGCTGCTTTAATCGCAACATATTCAAATACACCAGATCGACTGGTAATATTTACAAGAATCATCATCCCAATCAAAAGTGTGATGGTTCCCCAATCAACGTGTAAAAAAGCGGTTTCTAAATCCATAACGCCAATAATTACCATTAAAGCAGCACCGATGAGGGCAATAATTGCGCGATTGATTTTTTCGGAAATAATTATCGCATACGCAACTAAGAAAACTGCAATTGCAAAAAAGTATTGGAAGTTGCTTACATCTGCAACGGTTCCGCTTATATGTGCCATTAGATTCATGCACAGACCTCCTTGTATAATTATTATTTTGTTTTAAATGATTTTCTTTATTCATGCGCACTAAAGAAAAAAATCAAATCTTTTAATATCAAGAATAGCAATAAATATTCACTCTTTGCAATAAAAAATTTTCCAAATAAAGTCGGGAAATCCCGTTTATTTCAAGCATCTAGCTCGTATATATAGGAAGAGATTTTTTCGTTTCGTATATATTTTATATAAAAAAATTTTTTTCAGTCGATGTTTCTTGTACTTTTTCTTAAAATTCGATTAGACTATACGCTAGAGGTGGGTTTATGATTCAGGTAAGAAATTTACATAAAAGTTATCGTGTGCATTCAGCGCGCAAAGGTGTAGCTGGTGCATTTCGTGATTTGTTTAGTCGACAATCTTATGAAGTAAATGCGGTTCAGGATATTAGTTTTCATATTCCACGTGGGGAAATTGTTGGTTATATTGGAGAGAATGGAGCTGGAAAGTCAACAACAATAAAGATGCTGACTGGCATTTTAACCCCAAGCTGTGGGGAAATAATTTGTAACGGTATGAATCCTCATATGCAAAGAGAGGCTTATGTAAAAACCATTGGCGTTGTTTTTGGACAGCGTTCACAGCTTTGGTGGGATATTGCGGTTCAGGAATCTTTTCGTTTGCTAAAGAAGGTGTATCAAGTCGATGATAGGACGTATCAACATCATATGGATTTGATTTTATCTACATTGGATTTGAGCGAACTTTTAGATAAGCCAGTACGAAAACTGTCATTGGGACAACGTATGCGTGCAGAGTTGGCAGCAGCTTTGTTGCATAATCCTGCCATTTTGTTTTTGGATGAACCGACAATTGGTTTGGATGTTTTGGTGAAAATGAAAATTCGTGAGTTTTTAAAAGAAATTAATCAAACGTATCAAACAACCATTTTATTGACAACACATGATATTTCTGATATTGAAGCGCTTTGTGAACGAGTGATTATGTTAGATGGTGGCAATATTATTTATGATGGGAATTTGAGTGAATTAAGACGAAAATATGTAACAAAAAAACAAATCTCCTTTGAATTTACAAAGCCGACCGATATTCAAACGCTCTCATCACAGACCGAGCACTTAAATTTGAAATGGAAGGCTGGAGAAAATATGCATCAATGGATAGGAATTTTACCGATTTCCATTCGAGAAAAAGCTTCAATCTCTGAAGTAATGACAGCCGTTTCTAAGCAAAATGAAATTGTTGATTTACAAGTTCGTGAGCTAGCTTTGGAGGAGATCATTCGAAAAATTTATGAAAAGGGCGCTGTTCATGGATAAATATTTTGTAATGATACGTATGCGTTTTTTAACTATGTTGGCTTATCGAATGGAGTATTATACTGGAATTATTATTTATTCTATTAATATTGGTGCATATTATTTTTTGTGGAAAGCGATTTACGGAAGTCAAGGAGAAATCGGGAATGTAGATTTTGTACAAATGACAACTTACGTTGCAATTGGATGGATGGCGCGGTCTTTTTATTATAATAATATTGATCGAGAGATTGCAGCAGATATTCAGGAAGGAAAAGTAGCCATTGAACTGATTCGTCCGTATGACTATGTTCTGATGAAAACTGCCCAAGCATTCGGTGAAGGAGTCTTTCGTTTTTTTTGCTTTGCAGTTCCAGGATTTATCATTGTTTCGTTGTTATTTCCTGTTCATTTGCCAAGTGACCCATTTCTTTGGGTAAGTTTTTTTGTTTCGATTTTTTTCAGCTTTTTAATTTTTACACAGATTAACTTGGCTGTTGGTCTTACTACTTTTTTCTTTTATAATAATCGTGGTTTTATGCGGGCCAAACGCATTTTACTGGATTTATTGTCTGGATTGTTGATCCCAATTTATTTGTTTCCTGCGTGGGTGCAAAGTATTTTTACATTTTTACCATTTCAGTCCATCAGCTATGTGCCGAGTATGATTTTTTCTGGTGGATTCACAACAGAACTGGTCTATTTATCAATTGGAAAACAATTACTTTGGAGTGTTATTTTGATTGTCCCAATTATGCTGCTATGGAAAACAGCAAAAAAAATTGTAGTGGTGCAAGGAGGATAAGCATATGCGCTACATTGAGTTATTCTTGCAATACAGTGGACAGTATATAAAGACGAGATTGGCTTATCGAAGTGACGTTGTTGTCGGATTTTTATTTGATTTGCTACAGCAGGTTGTAAATTTGACTTTTATTTTTCTTGTATTTGATTATACAAGCTCTATGAATGGCTGGAGCAGAGATGAAGTAATATTTATTTATGGTTATTTTTTAATTCCTTTTTCAATTTTTATGGCGTTTTTTAATATTTGGCAGTTTAATGATGAATATATTATAAAAGGACAAATGGATCGTGTGTTGACACGACCGATTCACAGTTTGTACCAAGTGCTTTTGGAAAAAATGGAGCTGGAGTCGCTGTTAGGATGCCTGACTGGAGCAACGATTATGATCTTTTCTGGTTTTGCACTAAATATTTCTTTTGGCATTAAGGATATGTTGTTGTTTTTGCCTTTTGTAATCGGAGGTGTTTTGGTTTATGGTGGAGTTTTTGTATTTCTTGCAAGTTTAGCGTTCTTTACCGATTCAAAGTTGTCGATTATGCCGATGATGTATAATGTAGGAAACTATGGAAGATATCCAATTCAAATCTATAATCGAGCCATTCGTTTTGTTTTAACATGGATTTTACCGTTTGCATTTGTAGGCTCGTACCCAGCTTCATATTTTTTAAATCGGACGGAGTGGGTAGGCTACGCTTTATTTACACCCATAATGGGTTTGATTGTATTTATCATTTCAATTTATTTTTGGAATTATGGTGTAAAAAAATACCGTGGAGTTGGCAGTTAATGAAATCAAATTGCACTGGAAATACTTTTAATAGAGAACTAGGATTTAGGAAAAGAATGGAGAGAGGGTTATGAAAATAAAAATTGGTGATGCAGCGCCTTTGTTTTGTTTGCCAGCTTCTGATGGCTCATCCTTTTGTTTGAACGATATGAAAGGTAAAAAGGTAATTTTATATTTTTATCCAAAAGATATGACTCCAGGCTGTACAACAGAGGCTTGTAATTTTCGTGATTATCAGAGTGAGTTTAATCAATTGAATGCAGTTATTGTAGGGGTTAGCAAAGATCCCATCGCAAGACATTTAAAATTTATTCAAAAGTACCAATTGCCATTTTTATTACTTTCAGATGAAAATCAAAAAGTATGTGAGCAATATGGGGTTTGGCAGTTAAAGAAACTGGCTGGTAAAGAATATATGGGAATTGTTCGTTCAACCTTTATTATAGATGAAGAGGGGAAAATATTACACATTTATTCAAAAGTTCGTGTCAAAGATCATATTGAAGATATTCTAAGTTTTTTACAATATAGCTAGTGTACCACGGCAAAATTTTCTTTAAAAAATTTGACAAGAAATGAAAAGAATAATATATTGTTTATAACCATTATATTTTAATAGGAGATATCAGATAAGAAAGAGGGTGTAGTGATGAGTTGTGAAAGAACATTAAAAGATTCCTTAGCATATTTAAAAAATAAAGGTGTCCGTATCACCCCACAAAGACATGCGATTTTAGAATATATGGTTCAATCGATGGCACATCCAACAGCAGATGAAATTTATAAAGCGTTGGAAGAACGTTTTCCAAATATGAGCGTAGCAACTGTATACAATAATTTACGTGCTTTTATTGATGCGGGATTGGTTAAGGAATTAAAATTTGGAGATGCTTCAAGCCGTTTTGATTATTGGAAGGATGATCATTATCATATTATTTGTAGTGAGTGTGGATTAATGATTGATTTTGACTATGATATATGTGTAGATGTAGAAAAAGCAGCTGCCGAATTCTCGGGATTTGAAATTACAAATCATCGATTGGAATTTTATGGTACTTGCCCAGAATGTCAGGTCAAAAAAGAATTAAAACATGTAAATTAATTGATTTAGACCTTTAATATTATTGGGTTTTCGTCCAATAATACTTAAGGGTATTTTTTATTTTTTCGCAACTTAAAAAATGTAGTTGACATGTACGTGCAAATTTAATAAAATGGGGTTTGTCGTAAAATTTATTGTGAGCTATTCAATTTAAATTTATATTTTTTAAAAAAACTATTGACACAAAAAAAACAATGTGTTAGTATAGAAAAGTCGCTGCAAGAGAACAGCGATAGAGAAGTTCTTTGAAAACTGAACAACCAACAAATAAGCCAAGCGTCAATAAACGTGCGCTTCACACGAAAAAAGAAGCGGAGCATAAAGGAACACAAAAAGA
>CAJFEE010000041.1 GCA_904373265.1 Candidatus Harrysmithiimonas galli
CATCTGTTAAAATTTTGAGTGGCTTTGACGATAATATAAATGAACCCAAGTTAAATAATAATGTAGGTGATAATATGAGTGGTCTTTCAAACTGTCCGGAATGCGGAAAAATTTTTGTCAAAACATCTACCAAAATGGTATGTGAAACTTGTTATCGTGAAGATTTAAAAAGATTGGATACAGTGTTGAATTATTTGAAAAAACGTTCCAATCGGCAAGCAACCTTGCAGGAGGTAGAGGAGGCTACAAAGGTTCCGGTAGAAATAATCGAAAGGTTTATTAAAACAGGAAAAATTCGAATCACTTCTTTACCGAATTTTAGTTACCCATGTAAGCAATGTGGTGCAAGGATTCGTGAAGGGAATCTATGTGCAACCTGTTTAGATAACTTATCCGGAAAGGTTCGACGCTCAGAAGAAATAAAACAGGCAGAAGAAGAAGTGAAGCAAAGAATTATTAAAAACGAGACAGTTACTTACCTATCTAAAGAGGAATAAGTTTCTGGAGATTGAGTTTATGTAGGCAGGAAGGGGTTGTTGAACAAATGAAGGTTCAGGGCGTAAATTCTTTTCAAATGAATCCGTACCGTCAGAGTCAGCCGATTTCAGCAAAGGGTGAAGGGGATTTCGGGAAAGTTAAAGATAGAATTGTAATTTCAAATGAAGCCAAATTGTTGCAAGATGTTAGTGGTTTTGAAAAAGAACGAGCCGATCGAATTGCTCAGATTATAGAACAAGTACAAAACGGTGAATACCATCTGGATATACAGACGATTGCAAACAGTATGTATCAATTTTATCGTGGAAGATAAATTTACCATAATTTAAAGGAGTTTATTTATGCTGGATAAACTAGAGACAGTGTTATCGCATCTATTGGAATATCATAGCGCTTTGCTTGATCTAGGGAAAGAAAAAATAACAGTGATTACAAATAAAGATATTGATCGTTTTGAAAAAATAACACTTGAAGAACAGGCTTTGGTAAGAAAAATTGAACAAGAAGAAAAACAACGAGTGACTTTGTTAAAAGAATTATTTGCAGACCATATTCCAGCAGATGCATTTACGCTGGAGAATTGTTTGCAAACAATGCCAGATTCTTTACAAAAAGAACGAATCAAAAAAACGGGCAGTTTATTGTTGGCAACGATAGAAGATTTGATTCAATGTAATACCTTAAATCGACAGCTTGTACGAGATTCTTTAAACTATGTGAATTTTACTTTGGATTTGCTTCGCCCGCCAAAGCTTGCGCCCAATAATTATGGTTCGACGGGTAAACAAGGTGCGCCATCAATGATGGAAAAAAAATCCATGTTTGATTCACAGGCTTGAAAGTATAAAACCGATCAGAAGATAAGGAGGAAAAAAAGAATGTTATCAACTTTTGCGAATTTGGAGACTGCCAAAAGGGGAATGATGACACATCAATTGGCATTAAACACGACTGGGCATAACATTTCAAATGCAAGTACAGAAGGGTATACACGACAACGTGTAAATTTTACAACGACTATTCCATGGCCGGCCATTGGTGTAAACCGTCCGCAAATTCCTGGGCAATTGGGAACGGGTGTAAAGGCTGGTACGATTGATCGGATTCGTGATTTTTATTTAGATGCACAGTTGCGAAATAAAACCCCCGATTTTGGATACTGGGATACAAGAGCCACTGCTTTGGCACGAGTCGAAGATATTGTGAATGAGCCATCTGATGCCGGATTAAGTAAGGTGTTGAATTCCTTTTGGGAATCTATTCAAGATGTAACGACAAGACCAAGTGATTTGTCCGCGCGCCAAGTTATGCTTGAAAGAGCGAAAGGATTAAAAGAAACCTTTGCATTTATGTCAACGCAAACAACAACAGCGCGTGAAGAGATTGGGTTGCAAGCAGATGTGCATGTGGAAACCATTAATACATTATTAGAAAGTATTAATACATTAAACCAACAAATTATGGAGCTTGAAGTTGTTGGTTACAAGCCAAACGATTTATATGATGAGCGGGATAATTTGGTTGATCAGTTGTCCAGTATTGTTCCAATCGAAGTGGAACGAAATAATATAGCAGAAAAACAAAATCCAACAGCAGATGGGACATATACAATCAGTTTGGTTCAAAATGATGGAACCAAATTTACACTTGTTGATGGAAAGACGATGAAATATGCGGAGGTGTCTCTTCAAAAGGGCGGACAACCTGCAGCTGGTGCGGCAGCTACAGAGTATGATTATTTTCAATCCATTACAGTAACGGATCCCAATGGTGGGCAGAATAATGTTTTAGATTTGGAAAATTTCAATAAAAGAGGGGGATTGTTTGCCTCAATTGAAGCTTATGGTTATGTTAATCAGCAAGGACAGAATGGTACCGATGCAAGCGGTGTGTTTTATGATAAATTAAAAAAATTGGATGAAATGGCATTTCATTTCGTTCGAGAGTTTAATGCCATTCATGCAAACGGAATTGATCTTGATGGGAATCAGGCAGCTGCAGACAACAGCTTTTTTAATGATATTCAAAATGAGTTTGGTGCAGCACAAGCTGTTGAAATTGCCCTTACAGATCCGCGCGCAGTTGCAGCGGCAACCAAAAATTCAACAGGAAACAATGAAAATGCCAAAGCATTGGCTGATTTTATTCTATCTGGGAATGTTGGAAAAAGTAGTATAGATGCGAATGGGAATCCGATTGCAACCAATGATGGACCAGGATATCATTTAAAATCTGAAATTGAGAGTTTAGTTAGTCAGCTTGGCGTGGATGCTCAAGAAGCCAATCGTATGGCTTACAATACACTGGTGCTTGTAAATACAGCAACAAACAATCGCCTATCCGTTACTGGTGTTTCATTGGATGAAGAATTTGTAGATTTGGTTCGATTCCAGCATGCATATAATGGGAATGCCAGAATGATTACCGTGGTTGATGAGATCTTAGATAAAATTATTAATGGTATGGGTGTCGTTGGACGCTAAGAATAAATCAAGATAAGGAGAAACGATTTATGAGAATTACAACTGGAATGATGGCAAGCCGTTCGATTGCTGCCATTAATCGTAGCTATGAATTGATGAATAAATATCAGACACAGTTGGAAACACAAAAAAAGATCAATCGTCCTTCCGACGATCCGGTTGTTGCGATGAAAGGTGTGAAAAATCGTGCTGATTTAGCTGGCATTGGCCAATACATTCGTAATGATACGGAAGCCGATACATGGGTGGATGCTACGGATACTGCCTATGATGAAGCGAAAAAGATTTTGCAGCGGCTGCGTGAGCTGGCCGATAATATGGCAAATGGTACAAACACAGCTGTAGATCGAGAAGCGGCAGCAAAAGAAATTTCCCAGCTGCAACAGCAAATGGTTGATATTGCCAATACGCAAATTGCAGGTAACTATATTTTTAACGGTACAGATATTGATGTAAAGCCATTTACATTAAATGCTGATGGAACTGTTACCTTTCATCAAGGGGATGGTTCGTTTGACGCAGTTCGCGTAGAGGTCTCACGTGCTGGAGAATTTGATAGCATGCTAGATGTAAACAGTTTACCAAGTGCGTTTTTTGTTCCAGAGAATTCTGCGGGAAGCCAATCAGAATGGGGTGTAATTGGAGCGGATGGTGTAACAGCAGCAGGAACTATAGAGTTTACAGTGAATGGAAAAACCTTTAATGTTGAGTTGGCAGTAGGCGACTCAACAAAAACCATTATGTCAAAAATTAATCAAGGTGCTGTAGAAAATGGTGTTTCTCCAATTGCAAAGCTGGGTACAGATGCGAATGGAGATGAAATATTGGTTTTAACGGCGTATACCAATAATCCAGCTGGTAATAATATGACTATGACTTTTTCTGGTGGTTTAACCATTGATGGTATCACAGCACCAGCAGTTACCAATTATCAGTATGACCCAGATAATGGGCAACCTGGGCTGGCACAGCCAACTGTATTTGAATCGATTAACGATTTATTAAACTATGTAAATGGTACACAAGACAATGGTGAATATTTTACTTCGAATGCACTGAGTCATTGGCTACAAACAGCTGATCAACTGATTGATCGTGCCAATTTAGCAGTAGCAGAGGTTGGTGGGAAACAAAATCGCTTAGAATTAATTACTACACGTAATGATTCTACCGAATTGTTTATTACAAAGATGCTTTCAGAAAATGAGGATGTGGATATTGAAGAAGTAATTATGAATCTTTCGATTCAGGAAAGTATGCACCGTGCTTCTTTGGCAGTTTCTGCCAGAGTGATTCAGCCTTCATTACTTGACTTTTTAAGCTAAGTTTAGGGAAAATTTGTATCATTATTTTGTAAGAAACGTTATTGTATAATATTAAAATAATTATCAAAAGCTGGAAAGGAGAGCTGTCGTATGAAGCTGCCACAAATTCGAATGCAATCTACATTTATTCAATTGGGATTAAAAACCATTGATGCAAAACATCAGATTGAACAGCCACAGGCAGATCTATCTATTCGGCAGCCTCTTGGAGAGCTGACCATTAAAACCAAACCTGGGAAACTGTATATGGATGCCAAACAATGCCGTGAAGATATTGGCTTGACTACAAATAAAAAAATGATGGAACAAAATGCGCAAAAGGGAAATGCAGCAGTTATGGAGGGAATTGCACGTAGAATTTCAGAGGGTAATCAGATGATGAAAATCGAAAATGGTGGCAATGCCATTCAACAAATTGGTAAAAAATATTTAAGTAAGCCATATCGACCAGTTTGGATGGATTTTGTTCCAAAGTATGGAAGTTTGAAAATGCGTTATGAGCCAGCAGAGTTGAATATACACTATGAAGCGAAAAAAGCAGAAATTGATGTTACACCTAAAAAACCAATTTTTACGTATACAAGAGGAGATGTAAAAGGGGAAATCATCCGTTGGAATGATTTGGAAATATCGTTTGTGAATTTATATGCATAGACCTAAAATTTATGTTGGCAAATATCCTGAGGAGGAAATATGAAAAAAGTATTGACAAAATATCACGGAGAGCTCCCTTTAAACGAATTGATTTGTATTCATTTTCCAGATGGAATCCCTGCGCTGGAACAATATACAAAATACACGTTATTACCGTTTGATGACAGCGATTTTTTTATTTTACAATCTTTGGAAGAAGCGGAGATTGCTTTTCTTGTTGTAGACATTTTTAAAATTGAGTCTACATATGATTATGTTGTTCCTAAACATGCGATTGATAAATTGCTGTTGGAACGAGCGGAAGAAGTTTTGACATTAGGTATTATTACCCCAAAGGAACCTTTTGAGAAGAGTACAGTCAACCTGTATGCACCAATTATTATAAATCAATCGTTACATTTGGGAAAACAAATTTTTTTGGAGCAGTCAGGCTATCAAGTGAAAACGCCTCTTTTTAAGAGACAAGAAACGGTAAAGTGAGGATAAAGATCTTATGTTGGTTTTAACAAGAAAAAAAAATGAAGCCATTTGTATTGGAGCGAATATAGAGATAACCATATTAGATATTCAAGGGGAACAAATTAAACTGGGAATTAAAGCGCCTGATCATATAGATGTTTTTCGAAAAGAGATTTTAGATAAAATTAAAGCGCAAAACAAAGAAGCTTTACATTTTGATGTGAAGAATTTACCAAAGATTCATTTTTAAATGTTGTCATAAAAAATAGATCGATTTTTATTGACAACTACTTTTATTTTATGTTATTTTTATTCAGCGCCAAAAATAAATCAGCTACTTGAAATTGAGTTTAAATTATTTTTTAAAAAAAGTTGTTGACATTTGTTTTTGAATCGTGTAAAG
>CAJFEE010000042.1 GCA_904373265.1 Candidatus Harrysmithiimonas galli
AAAAACCGTAGGAACTACGGGGATAGCTTGGTCAATAAGAGAAACCGCTGTGAGTAAAGAAATACGCTCGCAAGTATGCTCTATTCCCAAGAAGCTCCCACTTCAAGCGTTAAGAACCGTTAGGTTTAGCTAAGTGGTGAGTAGTTCACACGGAGGTGCTAGGCTTTTTTATTTATCGCTTTGTAAGCAGTGATCACATCATTGTCAAGTTCATTTTATGTAGGGGAATCAATAAATTCTGTTGTTTTAGGTCTCCGAACCTATCCACAGTGTTCTATACTTTAGATTAGTAAACATACCTTGACTGGCTGGAACCGTTTTCTTAAAATTTTGCTACATACTCGTTTGTCCAACCTTTATTAAGAGGAATAGAATAAAGAATGAAGAAGGGGAGATTTAAAGCTTTGTGTACATTGAAACAGGCAATATTTATGATGTTTTTATCATAAATATTGCCTGTTGTTTTTCGTTGGTTATTATTTTTGCAATTTGTGATGTTCTCCAACTGAAGAAAATTCATCATCTTTAAACATACTACCTAAAATGATGACCAAAAATGAAAATACAATACCAATCACCAAAGCCATGCCAAAATCTAAGTTGGCTACATTTGTCATGCTACCTAAAATGTAGTTGATCATTTGTACCAAAATAATACCCCAAAAGAAAGTCATGATGTAACGCATTTTGTTTCACTCCTATGCTATTATTTCATTTGTATAGTTATATCTTTTATTGTGCTATATGATTTCTGTTTGATTTTCCAATTCTATGCACATAATTCATTTTTATCATACCATAAAATATAAGAAGAAAGAATAAAAATTTAATAAAAGTGGTGGAAGGAATGGACTTTTATATTATTAACTTGTTTCATGTACGTGCATGTGCACTTTGTAAATATATTTTGGATTTTGGCTATACGGTTTATGGTATTGGTGAACGACCGTTAGAAGAACTCAATACTCAGGAAGAAGAAAGTTGGATGGAATTTGGCAGAAATGCGAATTTGATTTATATGGATGTCTCTTCCTTTTTAAAAAACATTCCTGATTCCGATGTATTTAATATTTTTTATTTCCCTTTTTCCTGTGAAATAAAAAATGATTTGTTTCTTGTTTGGTTTGCTAAATATGAACATGTTATTCACTATGTGAAAAATCATCCTGAGAAAGAACTAAAAGAGCAATACCCTAAAATGAATTTTTTGGATGATGATGAGGAGAATTTAAAAAATTTTTTTGTGGAGAATCTGCAAATTTTCAAGAAAGAAGGATAGACAAAAAAAAGATTTTCTATTAATATTGGTACCAAGTAATAAAATCACATGTTATTTTTATGGAGGTTACCCATGGGTGCTGGTATTATTGGTGTTGGAGGTGCAACACCACGACATTTTAAAACCAATGCAGATTTGGAAAAGATTTTAGACACAAATGATGAATGGATTTATAGCCGAACAGGAATTAAGAGTAGGTATGTTGCGGATCCAGATGAACAAACATCAGATTTTGCCTATGCGGCTGCACTGAAAGCACTTCAGAATGCAAATTTATGTGCACAGGACATTGATATGATTTTGGTAGCAACTATGACACCAGATATGGCAACACCGTCGGTTGCCTGCCTGGTACAAGAAAAACTGGGCGCATTTCAAGCTGCGGCTATGGATGTCAATGCAGCATGTACAGGATTTATTTATGCAGTTGTAACGGCAGCACAATTTATCCAAACAAAAGTGTATCAAAATATTCTTGTCATCGGTTCTGAGAAAATGACTGGCTTATTGGACTGGACGGATCGTACAGTAGATGTTTTATTTGGAGATGGAGCAGGTGCGGTTATTGTTTCAGAAGTTGGTGACAAAAGAGGTTTGCTCGCTTTTGAGCTAGGTGCAGATGGTAGAGGTAAGGAAAATTTATATGCCAATCAAAGAATTTATATGAATGGAAACGAAGTGTTTAAGTTTGCAGTTCGGAAAATGGAGGAATGTACAGAAATTTTATTGGATAGAGCAAATTTAAATCAATCAGATGTTGACTATTTAATTCCACATCAGGCAAATATTCGAATTATGGAAGCCGCAAGAAAACGGTTGAACTTACCCAAAGAAAAAATGTCGTGCACCGTACAAAAATATGGTAATACGTCCTCTGCTTCTATTCCTTTAAGCTTATGGGAATCAGTCAGAGAAAATAAATTAAAACCAAATGATATCGTCTTAATGGTTGGATTTGGTGCTGGACTTTCATGGGGTGGTTTAGTCATAAAATGGTAGAAAGAAAGGAGAGCATAAATAAAGATGAAACGACGAGTTGTTGTGACAGGTGTTGGATTGTTAACACCACTTGGAAATGATGTACAGACCACATGGGGAAATTTATTGGCAGGAAAAAACGGGATTGCACCTTTAACACGTTTTGAAAGTGAAATGCCTATAAAGGTAGCAGGTGAGTTAAAAGATTTCGATGTAACAAAATATATGGATGCAAAAGAAGCAAAAAAGATGGATCGTTTTACACAATATGCTCTTGTAGCAGCACAGGAAGCTTTTAAAGATGCTGGTTTGGATCAAGCTGAGATTGATGCCAATCGAATGGGATGTTGGATTGGTTCAGGAATTGGCGGTCTGGAAACGATGGAAACACAGTTTGGTGTTTTAAAGGCACGTGGATATCGTCGAATGAGTCCATTTTTTGTACCGATGTTCATTGCGGATATGGCAGCTGGACAAGTTTCCATTGCTTTAGGTGCCAAAGGTCCGAATGGATGTACAGTAACAGCATGTGCCTCAGGTACCAATTCCATTGGTGATGCCAGTCGTTATATTCAGTATGGTGATGCGGATATTATGATTACTGGTGGAACAGAAGCAGCAATTTGTGCACTAGGAATGGGTGGATTTGTCGCTGCACGAGCACTTAGTACCAATCCAGATCCCGAAACGGCGTGTCGTCCGTTTGATAAGAATCGAAATGGTTTTATTATGGGAGAAGGTGCTGGTATTTTAATTTTAGAAGAATATGAGCATGCAAAAACACGTGGTGCTAAAATTTATGCAGAACTTGCAGGGTATGGCTCTTCTGGTGATGCCTATCATATTACAGCACCGGCTGAAGGCGGGGAAGGTGGCGCACGTGCTATGCGGCTCGCTTTAAAAAATGCGGGCATGCAACCAGAAAATATTGATTATATTAATGCCCATGGTACATCAACACAATTAAATGATAAATATGAAACGATGGCTATTAAAGATGTTTTTGGTGATCATGCATATCGCTTGGCTGTCAGTTCGACGAAATCCATGACAGGTCATTTGCTTGGTGCAGCCGGTGCCATTGAGGCGATATTTTCCATACTTTCTGTTCAGCATGATATTGTACCACCAACCATTCATTTTAAAGAGGCAGAAGAAGAAATGGATTTAGATTATGTGCCAAATCTTGCCAGAAAAATGCAAGTAAATGCGGCGTTAAGCAATTCTTTAGGATTTGGTGGTCATAATGCTTGTTTGATTTTTAAAAAAGTGAAGTGAATCGATAAATATTGAGAAGAGAAGAGTTGTAAAGCATAAATGAAATGTGAAAATGCTCGGAAGTTGTTGTTTGTTTCAAATATCAGACACTTCCGAGATTTTTTATGTATAGAGGGGATTTTGCTAGCAGAATTTTTTTCTGCATGTGGCTTTATTTTGCATTTCGTTTGCTCATAATTGTTTTTTGCTTCGACTTTCTGTTTTGCGCCTATCGCTTACTTTTTATATGGTTCTTTATGGTTGGCAACACAAGCAATTGCAAACTGTGGGTGGACAAGTGCATCTTATTTTAGTCCTACAGGGCGGTGACGGTGAGGACTTTTTTCTTTTTTTGCTTTGAAATAGAGCATACAAAGTGATCTTGCTATGCTTCAAGGTTTTTGCTTATGTAGTTATATCGCTTCACTTTGTATTTTATACATCAAGCAATATTGAAAAGTAGATGGATTTTTCTCGTTTATTTTGAGCGAAGTGGTCAACGGTGGTTTGTAGAGCCGTTCATCTTGTTGCTGGTATACACGGCTGGCTTTACTATTTGCTCGATAAATGGGAATTTTATAATTTAATATCTACTTGATAACTATTGTCAATCAAAATATAGTTACAACCATATTTTTTACACATCTCAAAATTATGTGCATTATCTTTAAATATAGCATCTTTGGTACACCACGAATCATCTAAACGATTTTCAATAATATTGGCAAATCCCTTTATATCGTCAAAATGGTTTTCGATATATTTTTTTGTCATAACCAAGCAATAGTACTGAATTTCTTTCAGATATTTATTATCAAAATCATTTTTCCAACTGAAAGGAATGTATGCTCCCTCAATTACAAGATGTTGGTGGTTTTCAATCGCAGTCTTTATGATTTCTTTAACAATCGGCCAAAGATAGTTTTCCAGTTTATGATCATCCTCTGGTGTTAAGTTTGTATTTCCACTTCTGATCAGTCCCATTTTTAGTAAATCGATAGATAAATAAGGGTATTTGTATTTTTCCAATAGTTTTTGTGCCAGTATGGTTTTTCCTGTATGTGAAGCTCCTGTAATTAAAATAATCATCTTTTTTCCTCTTTCCATTTCCAATTGATTTTAGTCATTCTCTAAAGCTTTCTTAATTTTACTGGATTTCTTGGTAGTGTATTCTACCTTTCTTATGTATTTTCTTTTGTTTTTGCCCTTACTAGTCGGAACGAGGAACAGTTTTTGTTTCTTTGTGAATCCCTTTATTCAAGAGCTCTGCAAAAGAACGCTTTGAAGTAGAGTGTAAATATTCATCGTGATACTCACACTCGTATGTCCTATATCTCCTGTACTTTTTTGAAGCGGCATTGCCAGAGAGTGAGAGTATATTGTTTGTAAAGGTATGATAGCATGCATGAAAATCCTTTAAGTTTTTCATCTTTTTGCAATCCTGCATATCAAGTTACCCATGTTCGTCTTTGTCGTTTTACATGTTCATCCGCATGAGTACATGTAAAGCCAATTTCTATTCTATTATAGTCCTGTGTTTATCCTTTGTTCTTGTAAAGAAAGAAATGGAACCCCATAATGACATGGATGGAATTTTTAACATTTTGCCTTGTTATTATAGGCGCTATTTCTCTTGTGAAAAATCCAGATCAATAAACATAAAAATGACCACCCTTTGTAGGAGCGGTCCATCTAAATACATTTTTGGACTAACCGCCTGACCAAAAGCTAGTACCCCTTTTTTAAGTTTACTCTAGCAAAACAAAAAATATACGTCAATAAAAGTCTTACCAAAGGGGTAGGGTTTTTTCTATTTTAAGGAGGAATTTATTATGCAAATCAAAAAACAACTGGTACCCAAAAATAAATGGAACATCAAATGTCCAAACACTATGAAACAATAGTACATTACAGTACACAATAC
>CAJFEE010000043.1 GCA_904373265.1 Candidatus Harrysmithiimonas galli
AAATAAGGAAGGAGAGTTAGAGAGAAAAATGAAGTTTTTATTTTATAAACGGAGTAATATAAATCAAAAATACTATGTTAATTTTGATTTATCATTTTTTTCATATAATTAATAAAAGTATAGATGAATCATTAGATTTATAGATTAAGAAAGATGTTTAACTTCTACATGACTGTTTAATATAAAATTTATATAAAAATTTAAAAAAGATAGTAGAAATTTATACTGACATACAGAGGAGAATTAAAATAAAATTTCTTAAATTTCATTCTGTAAAAACGTACCATTTTCATATTCAGATTTAAACAAATCATAAATATAAGCTGAACTTTCAAAATATAACCCAGTGTCTTCATCTAAAAGCTTTTCATATACTTTAGATGTATAGAACAAATACATAGCTTTCACCATATCAATTTTATAATCTTCTACAAGATATGCTACTACATCTTGAGTGACATATTCCATCAATTGTGTTTGTTTATTCATTTGAAATACCTGCTTTCTCCAAATATTGCAATGCCTTTCTTGTGTGAAAAGAATATTGATTTGTCAGTTTTTTGAACTCCATTTCTTTGACTAATGTATCCATATCAATGAAGCCATTAGAAAATTGCCGAAAAAGTAAAACCAAATCATCGTTAGCCACTGGACCAACTACAATATCATATTTATTATCTAAATTACATTCCAAGTCCGTTATATTGGAAAAATCACGGTTCCGATTATTAATAATAAATAATGCCCATTCTTTTGTGGGTTTATCAAAAATACGAATACTCAAATCATTATCTTTAAAAGCAGCTTTATCAAAATCGTACATGTTAATGCATGGTTTTCCACCATAAATACGTGAAACACGTTTCGCCATTTTTTCTGCTTGCTCATAAATCGTTGTCAGATAAAAACCTGTTCCAAAATCCTTATACGGTCTACATTTTGAAAAATCAATGGTTTCTATTTTCATATTCGAACCATGGTACAATCTCATATCAACTCTCCTCCATTCTTTCTGCATATCATTTCTAAGTCTTCAACAGAATCATCTAAAGATAATGTATGTTCAATATCATAATTTTCTTTTAAAAAGTCAATTCCTTTGTAATTATACAGATATAAGAATGCTGTACGAGATGAAATAGCTTTTCTCCGTGCAAATTCATTTACACATACAATGATATAATTAATTTGTTTCCTTAATTGTTCTGACATATGTGTATATCCTTTCAACATCCGATGGTAATCGTTTATTGTTTCAGAAAAAAAAAACAACCAAATGCACATCCCAGAGATTCTAAACAAAAACCTTATGCAAAATTCCTTATATACTACAAAATCCAAGGTATAGCCGGATTTATTTGAATGTTGTGTACATATAAGGAATTATAGCATTCGGTTTCGATCTACTTTTGGGAAAGATAGAACCACACTCACTTTTATAATCTGTACATTCAAAGTCTAAGATAATATGATACAGATCTGAGTGCATCAATATATTATACCCGAAATAATATAATTGACTTCTGTGATATGCATGTTGTCATAATGTAAAAAAGAATGTCATCTGAAACTTAGTATGCTTGAAATCATTCATTTTGGCTACTTGTTATTTTTTAACAAAATAAACCAAAAATCATTATTATTAATTATAATGTTAGAAATATCTTTTCTATTCTTCAGAAAACATCAAAAAAATTATTAAAGCAACTAAATACCATAAATCCATTCTTGTTTATTTTAAATAAATAAATTTGTATCTGCGGTTTCTGCTGCACCTAAATAAGTAGCAACTCCTCCAATTTTTACACCATCAATTAATTCTTCATGTTTAATTCCCATAACATCCATAGACATTTGGCATGCAATAATGGTTACACCGTTATCCATTGCACCTTTGATCAATTCTTCTAAAGATTGAACATTTTTACTTTTCATTACACCCCGAATCATTCTGGGCCCAATCCCTGCCATATGCATACGTGAAAGCCCTAGTTTTTTTGATCCCCTTGGCATCATCAAACCAAACATTTTCTCGATGAAATTTTTCTTCACATTTACAGATTCATTTTTTCTTAAAATATTTAGACCCCAAAACGTGAAAAACAAAGTGACTTTTCTTCCCATAGCAGCTGCACCATTCGCAATAATAAAAGCTGCAAGTGCTTTATCTAAATCTCCACTAAATACAACCATTGTTTTATTATTTCCAACTTGTGTATTGGAAACCAAGCAAACTTCAGATCCTTTTTTTATTGTAATCTCAAAGATTCCTTTCTCTGATTGGATGTCAATTAAATCATTACATGTTCTTTCACACCATGCGTTTACATCACTTGCAAAAGCGGGATCTGTTGACCGAACTTTAACAATATCGCCATCCTCAATTTCTTTTATCGCTTCAGCAACTTTTAAAATTGGACCTGGGCATTGCAAACCACATGCATCAACTTCAAGCACTTTTATACTACTTTTTTCTTTTTCTTCTTTATGCTCAGTTATGCTCGAGGGTAACCCCCTGGATTTTTCATTTAAAAGAAATTTTTGATCAATTTCTTCCCTTGCTTTTTTGTCTTTCATAACTGCAATATACGTTTGGTAACCACCACTTAAATTATATACATCATAACCATTTTCCATTAAAATTCTTTGTGCCAGATATCCACGAAGTCCAACTTGACAAGAAATATAGACAGGTTTATCTTTTGGGATCTCAGATAAATGTGCGCGTAAATCATCCAATGCAATATTTTTTGCCCCTGGAAGCCCACCAAAATAATTCTCTTCTTCTGTACGAACATCAATCAATGTAACTGCACTTAAATCTAATTTTTCAACTTCATCATAATGGAAAACTTTTGCTTGCCCACGAACAATATTTGCTGCAACAAATCCAAGCATATTAACCGGATCCTTTGCAGAAGAGTATGGCGGCGCATAACAAAGCTCTAATTCTTCTAAATCAAATACTGTACCATGAAAACGTACGGCAGTGGCCAATACATCAATACGTTTTTCAACACCTTCATATCCAACACCTTGTGCCCCCAAAATTTTCCCTTCAGGTGTAAATAATAGCTTTAAGGACATTTGTGTGGAACCTGGATAATATGTGGCATGACTCGATGGATGAATAAAAACTTTTTCATATGAAATTCCTTCTGCCTGGCATTGTTTTTCATTCAATCCAGTTGCTGCAACTGTTAAATCAAATACTTTAATGACAGAACTCCCTTGTACGCCTTTATCTTTTCTTATAGATAAACCAAGCACATTTTCAGCAACTGCCCTACCTTGTTTGTTTGCTGGTCCTGCCAATGGAATTAATGTTTCTTTTCCTGTTACAAAATGATGAACTTCAATTGCATCTCCAACTGCATAAATATTTTCATCAGAAGTTTGATAATATTCATTAACTTTAATGCTATTTGCAATGCCAAGCTCAAGTCCTGCATCTTTTGCAAGTTTACTTTCAGGACTTACACCAATACTTAAAATCACAAGATCTGTATCTATGGTTAGATTTGTATTTGTATGAACTTTTAAAGCACGCTCTGTTTTTTCAAATGATGCTACACCTGTACCAAATAGTAAATTTACACCTTTTTGACGTAAATGTTCATGTACAATTGCTGCCATCTCCAAATCAAGAGGTGCGATCGCTTGAGGCGCAAATTCAACAATTGTTACATCCAATCCTCTGTCTTTTAAATTTTCAGCCATTTCAATTCCAATGAATCCCGCACCAACTACCACAGCTCGATTTGGTTTTTTTTCAGAAATATAGCGGTCGATGATTAATGTGTCTGGAACAGTTCTTAAAGAAAAGATTCCCTCTGAGTCAATTCCTGGAAGTGGTGGACGCTTTGGTTCTGCTCCGGGAGATAAAATCAATCGATCATAGCTTTCTTCATATGTTTTGCCTGTTTGATGGTTTTTCACCGTTACCGTTTTTTTAGCTGGCTGAATAGAAACCACTTCGCTATTTATACGAACATCTATACCAAAACGATTTTCCAGTAAATCAGGCTTTGTGACAATAAGTTTTTCTTCTTCTTTAATCGTTCCACCAATAAAATAAGGTAATCCACAGTTTGCATAGGAAATATATGGACCTTTTTCAAACATAACAATTTCTACTGTCTCACTTAGACGACGTAAGCGGGTCGCTGCACTTGCTCCTCCAGCTACACCTCCAACGATTAATACTTTCATGCTTTACACCCCTCTTTATTTTTCATATAATACTGTTTTTCTTTGTTTAAGATATACATTTTTAAAATGATCAAAGGTATTTGTTCATTCAAAATTCCATGTCATATCCTTTTTTATATTTTTATCTTACCAGAGGGGGGCAGTGATGTATGTAACAAAGTCACTTAAAAAGAATCTTTTAAAATATTTTTTAACTGTACTACATCAACTACTTCTATTTTCCCCCTTTTTAATCGAACAATGTTCATTCTTTGTAGCTCACCTAACAATCGTGACACAACTTCTCTAGCTGTTCCTAATTCAATTGCCAATTGTTCATGTGTAATAGAGATCACACCATTTTGTTGATTGGATAAATTCAGAAGTGTTTGTGCCAATCTTTTATCCATTCGAATAAATGCAATTTGTTCTAAAACTATCATCGTTTCGCTTAGTCTTTTATATAATGTCTCAATTAAAAAGTTTTTCCAAAATATAGTATCAGAAATTTTTGTATAAAAAATAGATTTAGGAATAATGAAAATTTCGCAATCATCATCTGCAATAACCTGTGCTGACAGAAAAATTTCTTCTTGAGCACAAACAAGGTTTAATAAACAAGTATCTCCTGAATATGCACGATAAAGTGTGACTTCCCGACCATTTTCCCCTACTTGAAAAACACGTAAAACTCCTCGAATAACAAGTGGAACAAAATCGCATGAATCAGATGATGACAATAAAATTTTACCTGCATTTACTTTGCTTATTTTTCCATATTTTTTTAAATCATTCTGTGTTTCTTCTGACAAATCGTTTATAAAAGGAAAAAATTCTTTTATCATTTCCCAGCTCATAACCAACCAGTCACCTAACCTTTCAAAATTTTGGTTTCATAAAAAAACTCTTTATAACTATCTATTCAGATATATTCTTTGTTAAATATTGTATGTTACAACTGAACATATATCAAATTATTATAAGAAATTTGAATTTGGATATTCTTAGGTATAAAAATGATTTATAAATTATTGAATTTTAAGTTTTTATATTAAAATGACTGGATTAGATAAAAACGATAACTTATATCTGCTTCTCTAAATAACCATATTTAGTCTTTTTTATTTATTTAATATAAAAATGATAAATCAAAATTAACATAGTATTTTTGATTTATATTACTCCGTTTATAAAATAAAAACTTCATTTTTCTCTCTAACTCTCCTTCCTTATTT
>CAJFEE010000044.1 GCA_904373265.1 Candidatus Harrysmithiimonas galli
TTTATCAGTTTGCGAGTTACCAAAGATAACCCTCATACCGAACGACATTCATCACCCACCTATAGAGGATGGGCGACTTCTGCCGAAATTAAGTTAAAAACCAACTGTAAGTGACAAATTATATGATTTCTTTCATAAAAAACGTTTGTTCTTAAGATGAAGCTCCAAAAAAAATCAGGCAGTTTTTCATGGGATATACTATTTAAAAACAGCTTTGGTGTTTGTATAAAATTATATAAAAATATTTTTCATCCTTCATTTATAAATAAAGAAAAAACATTTTTTTAAATAAAAATACGAAATCAAATACGGCATATTTTCATCAAAAAATCTCATACAATCCATCAACAAAATATACCGTTTCTTTCAAAAACACAAAACCAAAAATCTAACTACTGCTACAAACGATTTTAATCTTGATCAATAAACCGAATAATGGATTTCAGCAATGACTTTGGCAAAAAAGCAACAAAGATTCCAAGCATCGCTGCAATGGTTATTGGAAATGCTGCAATATGAATAAAATAAAATAATGCGTCAACTAATGTCATTTTAAAATCCCTCCGTTATTTTATAGTGAACATTTGTTCGTTTTCTATAGTATACAACAAACCCAAAACACAAACAAGTGTTCTATTTCTTTTTTCATCGCCTTATAAACAAATTTTTCCATATGGTGTATGTCTTCTATAATATAGACATCTATTTTATATGCTGAAAAAGTAAGCCTTATGCCCATTTTGCAAACATAAAACCAAGACAAATCATAAGATGTATGCTAGCTATCCAACCTCTTTTATTTTACAAAACCTACCAACATAAAAATCCTTCTATTTAGTTTATTCTGCTTCAAAACCAAATCGATGAAAGCAAGACAAATCAATTGAATCAAAATAAAAAAATGCACACGTCTAGATTTGCTACTGTACTCTTTTTCAACCTGGACATACCAAAAAATATTGAAAATACAGGCTTAAACGATCATTTAAATTAATCTATTTCTTATTTGTAGGCTGTCGCCACTACGTAACTAAACCATTTCTAATATTTAAATCAGAGCTTCTAAAAAAAAACAAAACTTGTTTGGATATTTCTTTGTCTACAACAAAGACCTTCTATGTTTATTTGGATGAAAACCAAATTTTAAAACACGACATAAAAAGCTGCCAATAGCTTTCAGGCATTGGCAGCTCAATAAATTTCCTACTTTTTTGTTCAAATCAAGGAAAAAAATAATTCATTCTAATTATAGCTATCTATTAAGATAATTTTCTGACAACTAATTCATGATTTTCTACATCAATTAAGATACGATCATGATCCTCAATCTCTCCCTGAATAATTTTTCTTGCCACAAGTGTTTCAGCACGACGCTGTAAAAAACGTTTCAGTGGGCGGGCACCGTAAACCGGATCATAGCCATGATCAGCAATCAATTTTTTTGCTGGCTCTGAAAGTGCAATTTCAATATTTCTTTCTGCTAAGCGATCTTTTAGTTCATTCATCAATTTATCAACGATATTATAAATTTCTTTAGCCGTTAACGGCTTAAACAATACAATTTCATCCACACGATTCAAAAATTCTGGACGAAAATGACTAGATAGCATTTTCATTACACCCGTACGTGCATTTTCTTCAATTTCTCCTGTATCCGTTACTCCTTCTAACAATAATTGTGCACCAATATTTGAGGTCATAATGATCACTGTATTTTTAAAATCAACAACACGACCTTGTGAATCTGTTACACGACCATCATCCAAAATTTGTAACAAAATATTAAAAACTTCTGGATGTGCTTTTTCAATCTCATCTAAAAGAATTACACTGTATGGCTTGCGTCGAACAGCCTCTGTCAATTGACCACCCTCTTCATATCCAACATAGCCTGGAGGCGCACCAATTAAACGGCTGACAGCAAATTTCTCCATATACTCACTCATATCGATGCGAATCATATGATCTTCCTTATCAAATAAACTTTGCGCCAATGCCTTGGCAAGCTCAGTTTTTCCAACACCAGTCGGCCCAAGGAAAATAAAGGATCCAATGGGACGATTTGGATCTTTAATTCCAGCACGTGCACGTAAAACCGAATCTGTAATCAAATTTACCGCTTCATCTTGACCTACTACACGTTCATGTAAAATTTCAGAAAGACGAAGCAATTTCTCACGCTCTCCTTCAACCAAACGAGAAACCGGCACACCGGTCCAACGGGAAACAATATCCGCAATTTCATCTTCGGTTACCTCTTCTCGAAGCAAAGCTGGCTTATTATCTTCTTTTTCCAATCCCTTCAAGCGGTTTTCTAAATCTGGGATTACTTGATATTTTAATTCCGAGGCTTTCACAGCATCGTAATTATTTTCTGCCTGATCCAAGTCGTGGCGCGCCTTTTCCAACTTTTCTCGAATATCACGTACAGACTGCAAACTTTCTTTTTCATTTTCCCATTGCAGCTTTAAAACGCTCAGCTTTTCTTTTAAAGAGGCCAACTCTCCTTGTAATTCCTCGTATCGCTTTTTCGAAGTCTTATCGGTTTCCTTTTTCAATGCTTGTTCTTCGATTTCAAGCTGCATCACCTTGCGACTCAACTCATCTAACTCGCTGGGTAAAGAATCGATTTCTGTTCGAATGGTTGCGCATGCCTCATCAATTAAATCAATAGCTTTATCTGGCAAAAAACGATCCGTAATATAACGGTTAGATAAAGTTGCTGCTGCAACTAACGCACGATCATGAATCGTTACCCCATGATGAATTTCAAAGCGTTCTTTTAAGCCACGCAAAATAGAAATGGTATCTTCAACCGTCGGTTCCTGCACTTGAACCTGCTGGAATCTTCTTTCCAACGCCGGATCTTTTTCAATATATTTACGGTACTCATCCAATGTAGTGGCACCGATACAATGCAATTCACCACGTGCCAGCATCGGTTTCAACATATTGCCCGCATCCATTGCGCCATCCGTTTTACCAGCGCCGACAATCGTATGAATTTCATCAATAAATAAGATGATATTACCCTCACTTTTTTTGATTTCATTGAGGACACTTTGCAGACGCTCTTCAAATTCTCCACGGTATTTCGCACCAGCAACCAATGCGCTTAAATCCAAAGAATAAATTGTCTTATCTTTCAAGCCTTCAGGAACATCTTTACGTACGATACGCTGCGCCAATCCTTCCGCAATTGCAGTTTTCCCAACACCAGGTTGTCCAATAAGCACTGGATTGTTTTTTGTTTTTCGAGAAAGAATGCGAATCACACGCCGAATTTCAGCATCACGTCCAATCACTGGATCCAGTTTCCCTGCTTTCACCTCTTCAATTAAATCTCTTCCATATTTTTTTAATGCTTCATAATTGGCTTCTTGATTTTGGCTCATCACTTTTTGCCCTCCTTTAATCTCATCTATCACTTGTTTCACATCTTTGTCCTGAATATGGAACCGGTTAAAAATAGCTTGCAAATCAGAATCTTTGCTTTTTACCATCGCATAAAATACATGCTCCGTTGATAAAAACTGATCCTCTTGATTTTTTTTATCTTGCTCTGCCTTTTGTATTATTTCAACCAATGCATTAGACATATATAGCTGCTGGTTTGCACCTTGTATCTGTGGCAATTGATTTACCTTTTCTTCTACCGCTTGTATAACCGATTGTACAGAAACAGTTAAACGTTCCAAAATCCTTGGTACAAGTCCGTCATTTTGCTGTAAAAAGGCAAGAAGAATATGCATACCGGTTAGCATTTGTTGTTCTTTTTCTTTGACAATGGATTCTGCACTTTGAAATGCTTGTAAAACTTTTTCTGTCATTTCATTTGGGTTCATTACATTTTCCACCTTTCATCCTGACCTTTTTTAACTTTTTGACTATCTCTGACTATTATTATACACCTTTTTGAAAAAATTTCATCTGTTTTTGCTTAGTTTCTACAAAAAAAATGTTTTTATAAAGAAAAAAACTTGACTCCAAGCAAAAGATAAACTGGACTATTCCCGATCAGATGATATCCAAAAATATATATATTTAATATTATAAAAATATATTGTATTATAGTTTTTAAATTCAATCTTTAAGTCACTATATAAATTTTTGATATAATATATAATATCTATACCATATACAGATATTATTGAAGGATTTTTATCTAAAATCATTGGCATATAACAATGTGCATAAACTGGGAATTATTTAGACACTTTTTTAATTATTTTCTCATGATTTCAAAAAATATTATTAATTTCTACTTTTTTCTTTAATCAATTCTATGAATAAACCTCTTCTGCCCTATCATCAATATCCATCAGTAATTCCTTTATCACTTGTTTTATAAATTTCATATTCTCCTTCTTCACCAATGATAAAATCCTTTTGATATGGGTTATGCCAACATGAAGCATTCTCTTAAACCATCAGGAAATTTGATTTCATAGATCTATACTATTTGCAGCAGCCCCTCAAAAGTAAGTCCTTTTTCCAATTCAATTCCTACGTTTCCAATAAATTTAAACAATCTTTGGGCATAAATTTTATCATCGCATTCATTTGATTTTTGTAAATGTATAATAATGGGCATTTGTATGCCAAACAGAACCATCATCATCAATTATAATTCTCTCCGCACCCCTATTCTGTTCCTTAACATATGGATGAATATCATACTCTTGATCATGAACTCTTTTTGGTAGTTTTTGTGCTCTATTGTAAGCCCTCACTCACTTTGCTATGTTTGTTGCTTTATCTGGAATAGAATTTAAGTCACTCTTTACCTATTTTCGATTGATTCCCTTTATTCTTATCAGGTTTTGACTTGTCTTCCTGTGTAAACCGCTTCCAAACGGTTTTTCTCCTTCTTTTCCTTTCTTAAATCTGGTCTTTCCAACATTTCCTATCGCTTTTACGACTTTGGGAACTTTTGTAATTTTTGCCACAGGGATAAGACTTGCACCCGCTTTTTGGTGTATCTAAGTCAGCTTCTTTACAGGCAATATCGGTTACCACTTGTTTTGCGTCTAATAGCCAAGTAGATCTCTAAGATAAAGTTTTTCCCTCTTTTTTCTGAGATGGATGGTATGAATTTGTCATCGGGCTATAATCTGCTTTTTATTTGGTAAAGAACTGCGGCTCTTTTCAAGTCCACCTTTGGTGGAATCTGAAGTAATAAAATAAAGGTTAT
>CAJFEE010000045.1 GCA_904373265.1 Candidatus Harrysmithiimonas galli
TAAAAACCGTAGGAACTACGGGGATAGCTTGGTCAATAAGAGAAACCGCTGTGAGTAAAGAAATACGCTCGCAAGTATGCTCTATTCCCAAGAAGCTCCTACTTCAAGCGTTAAGAACCGTTAGGTTTAGCTAAGTGGTGAGTAGTTCACATTGGGTTTGCAGGTATGATATTGATTCAATGGAAATATTTGTGGATATAAAAATTTTATTACAGAATATAGATAAAAAAATTCGTAAAGACATAAAGTATCCACCTGTTTTTTGAAAAAACGTAGTATAATAGGAGGAAGCATTTAGATAAGAGATACATGCTTTGGAGGGATTACAAATGGCTCAGTTGGTCAAGCTGAAAGATTTTTTATCCAGATATGAAAGGGATCCGCAATATTATAGCTCAGAATTTCCACGTTTAAAAAAACAGTTTTGGCAGGCCACCTGCACGCGATGGGTTGAGCGAGATCGTGCGGAACCACGGATTTTTGATGATGCTTTTATTGAACCGGAAGAAGGCATTTTTAAGAAAATTAAAAGTAAATTTAACCCTTTTCAATGGAGGAAGGGAAAGTTGGATTTCGAGGAAGAAATTGAAGAGCAGACTGCTTATATGATCTCTGATGAAATTTTACAGAGTATTGAAGAAGAAAAAGATTTAAAGCAGATTTATTTAGATGAGCTTTTAAAAATTCAGCTTAGATGGGTCAGTGCGGATGAAACAAACTATACGGCTCGAATGATGAAGAAATATCAGTATGATGAACGGTTAAAGTTTTTTGTTCAGCGGTTTCCCGATCAATATTTTTATCTGCATGATCCAATTTTTAAAATTCGTAAGGCACCAGTGGAGCTGAGTCCAATTTTAATTGGTCCAACTGGAATTTATTGTATTTCTTATATGGAACGTAGAGAGGAAAGTGTGTTAATTGGTAGTGGAGAAAAATTTTGGGTGGAAAAGTATGGCGATCAGGAGTCCAAGGTTTTAAATCCGTTATTTCATTTGCAAAGAAGTGCCAAGATTGTTCGCACGTTAGTTCATGATGAGCATTTTCCAATCTATAAAATTATTTTATGTCCGTTTTCTTATGTGAATTACGATGATACACCAACGGATACACAAGTTGTTGATAAACGTGTATATGAAGAATGGTTGGATAAAATGCGCAGCTCTCATTCGCCAGTTAAGTTTACACAGCTTTGTGTGCTTCAAGATTTATTAGCAAATACGGCCATTCGTAAAGGAAAACATATTTTGGCAGAAGTATCAGGTGAAGAAAGCCAAGAGAAGACTGTGCACACACATGGTCTGCATGGTATTCATCCTTTGCATGATTTAATGGAAAAGCTGCATGTAAAAGATGAAGAGGATTCAGATGCAATGGTTTTAAATTATGCAGAAATGAAAAAGCTTGAACAATTGATAGAGAAAAAAGAATTGGATGAAACAGCAGAAAATAAATGATACAAGTTGATTGAAAAGGATATAAAGACGTTTGGGTCTTTTTCTTTATAAAATATTGTTATGGTTGATTTTGTATGGTTTGAATAAAAAACTACAATTCATTAATGGTGCTTTTATATGTAGTTATTTCTGTGTGACTGAGCAAATGATCAGATCAAGCAGATAAAATGTGTATATTGCTTAGGAGGAAGAAAATCGGTCCATGAGGTTAAGAAATAAGCCCTATGCTTGGGAGAAAATTAAGCAGCATCCGGAATATGTGATTGCTTGTCCGGATGCTTATAAAGGAAAATGGCAGCAAGTATTTCAAAATAGACAGCCCATTCACATGGAGCTTGGAACGGGTCGTGGTGATTTTATTATTGGAATGGCTAAACTTTATCCGGAGATGAATTTTATTGGAATTGAAAAATATACAAGTGTAATCATTGATGTATTGGAAAAGCTGTTGAAAGAGCCGTTGCCAAATGTGAAACTGTTAAATATAGATGGCAGTCAGCTTGAAGAAATATTTGCAGAAAATGAATTGCAGCGAATTTATTTAAATTTTTCCGATCCATGGCCCAAAAAAAGACATCATAAACGCCGCTTGACACATACAAATTTTTTGAAAAAATATAGACGTATTTTAACAAAATCTGGTGAAATTCATATGAAGACAGATAATCAAGCTTTGTTTGAGGCGAGCTTAGCCTATTTCTCAAGTTTTGGTTATGCTTTGAAAAACATTAGTTTAAACTTGCATGAGAGCACATATCCGAATCCGGTTATGACTGAATATGAACAAAAGTTTTCCGCTAAAGGGCATCCCATTTATCGTCTGGAAGCTTATTCAATATCAAAAGACAAGTAATTCAAGTAGACCGATAGACAGAGAAAGAGAAAAAAGTTTTACAAGAGCCCCAAGTTACAATATCAATTACTCGGGGCTCTTTTTGTATTATATGGATAGCATGTTATTTTTATCCATCGGTTCTGAATGAATTCGCTTTAAAAAACATATTGTTTAGAGAATTTCTTAAGAGGTTTTGGATAATAGATAAAATGATGCAAAGAAGATCAGTACAAAGTATGTATCTGATCTATAAGTAGGGTTTAATGAAAAACTTGAGATCATCTTTTTTTTTGCCGTTTATTTGGCTTTTGTTTTAAAATTCTTTCTTATCAAAGTTATTTAAATTTTTTTGGACTTAAAGATAGGATAGTTGATCTATTTCAAATTTTGAAATAGATCAACTATGATCTTCCGAATCTTTCATAAATAAATTGATCATGCGATACGAAGTAGTGTGCTTATATTGAAATCCATTTTTTCTTACAGTAGTTGACTTCATAAATATCGTAATATATAAAATGAAAATTTAAAAAATATTTTTTATAATATTAAAGATTTATTTTATCTTATTTGATTTATGAAAAATTATGATGAAAATTCGGTAATTTACTATTTTATTGTTTTCATAATTTATGGTATAATTGTATTATAAATTTAACTATATTTAATTTTTAGGGGGAATAAGAGAAAATGAAAAACAAAGTGATTTCCACATTAACCGCTGCTGCTTTGATTGCAAGTGTAGTACCGGTGGCAGTTGCCAACGCCGCAACAGCAGATGTAAAAGTGAATAGTGTATCTGCGCTGGATTCCTCAACGGTTAAAGTTTCATACACAAAAAAAGGAAAAAAGTATAGCACCAATGTAAAAACAACAAAGGTGATTAAGCATGGTGCGACGATTGTCCAGTTTAAATTACAAGGGCAGTCGTACTCTAGTAAACTTAAAACACCATTTGTGAATAAAAACTACATTTCCGCTTTAAATCATTTAGAACAAGCAGATTTAGCAATTGTTAATGGTAAAAAAGAAGATGCAAATCAAGCACTTAGCCATGCAAATGTATTTTTTTCAAGATTAAAAACTACAGAAGTAAGTGAAGCACAATATCATGCGTTAAATCAAAGAATTGCACAGTTACAAAATGCGCTTACAGCATTGGAAACCCCCTTAACTCCATCCGCTCAAGATCCGACTGTTTCTGGTCAGAAATATGAACTGCCTGCTTTATCGTATGCCTTTAATGCATTGGAACCACATATTGATGCGTTAACAATGGAAATTCATCACGATCGACATCATGCGACTTATGTGACAAATTTAAATCATGCATTGGAAAAATATCCACAATTTTTTGGACAACCTATTGAACAATTGATTTCCAATTTAAATGCAATTCCAGAGGATATTCGTACAGCAGTACGTAACAATGGGGGAGGACACGCAAACCACTCCATGTTTTGGAAAATTATGGCACCCAATGCAGGTGGCAATCCGACGGGTGCAGTTGCTATAGCAATAAACAGAGATTTTGGTAGTTTCCAAAAATTTAAAGATGAATTTTCAGCAGTAGCATCAGGACGTTTTGGCTCAGGGTGGGCTTGGTTGGTTGTAAATAAAGAAGGAAAATTAGAGGTAACAAGTACAGCGAATCAAGATAACCCGATTATGGATGGTTTAAAACCAATTTTATGTATCGATGTTTGGGAACATGCATATTACTTAAACTATCAAAATAAACGTGCTTCATATATTGATGCGTTCTTTAATGTTGTAAATTGGGATGAAGTAAATCGTCTCTTGAATGAAGAGTAGGTGCTTCATTTCAATAAAATTTATACATGCAGCTTAGAGATTCTACTGAAAAATTAAGGTAGCTTCTAATCTTTAGAGACAAAGATAAAATAAGCACTCTTAATTGTTATCGCGGTGTGGATTTTGTCTAACTTCATAGAGTGCCGTAATGCTTATTTATGGGCGTTTCTCGGATTTTATGATTTTGTCTTAGCCCATCAGAAATCGTCATTTTACAAAAAATGGGTGTCAATCAGCAGAAAGATACCTGTTCATGGCACAGCATATCAGTATCACAAATTGAAAAATTGAATATCGCAAGTAGATTATGGAACGCCCAGACAGGTGTTCCTTTTCTATTTCCAGCCGAGGAAAGCAAGTAAAGGGGGATAACAGATTATGAGATTAGCGAATGGAATTGTGTTAGATAAGGAAAAGACGTTTGGAGTGCTGAAATTC
>CAJFEE010000046.1 GCA_904373265.1 Candidatus Harrysmithiimonas galli
CAGATTCTGGCAGTCGACTTTTGAAAGAAATTTTCTCCCTCTCATCCCCCTGGTATGCGTTGTTTTACTATGGAATAGAACGATAAGTCAAGTCTTTTTCTCTTACATTTTAGTTTCATACTCCTGTCAGCAGTACCAACTTCTTTCTTTTTGAGTAGCTTGGCGCTACTCGAACCATAGGGCATCTCCCAAAAAAGCTAGGCAAACTGCTAAACAACTCCTTCCCTATAGGGATCTAAGTAGTTAAAATGATTTTCTTCAAATTTTTCTTCTAATGCCTCCAATCCATTTTTCTTTTTATACTCCACTTCCGTTTCAGTTATAGGAATAAGCCATAAAAACTGTATTCTCTCTACCTCAACTTGAAGAATTTCAAACAGTGGCCCATCCAAATAAGGTAATGAAATTAACCCATACTCAGACTTTGAATTACCATACCATGAACAACCAAAATTAATCGTGTGGCCTAACCCTAAATTTCCCCCAGTAACATGATAATGTACAATTATTGTAAGCAATTCTATCAAAAAGTCATTTTTACTAGGGGCAAATATATGAATTTCAATTGGATTTACACCTACTTTATTTGTTGACATACCACAAGTCGCATACGTCCACATATTGCGTTTACTATTTGGAGCAAATCTTAAAATTTTAAAATCCATAGGCAATTCATTAATAGGTCCTTTGTTGAATTTATGTTCTGTAAATTCGCCCCAAAATTCCTTATAATGTTTCATTATTATTTCATTGTAATCCATATTTTTTCTTCATCTCCTTTGAATACTGTGACATTTCACCGCCTTGCTTATTTTGTGCTTCTTTTGTAGATGGTTTCATGCGACTTCTATCTTTCGCACTGGCTTTCCTTTTAAATCTACACAAATTTGTTGAATCGCAAGGAAATAAACGACCGCATATAAATCCCGATTGCCTTGACTTTTGTTCTGTTCGTCTTTTCCTTTTCCGCCTGAACTATGATTGATAGGCGCAATTCCTGCATAATTTGCCAGTTTATTGGCATTTGAAAAGCGCTGAATATCATCAATATGTCCAATTAAAGCACACGCTGTAACCGTACTTACACCTGAAATCGTTTCTAACTGGTAATCTAGCTTTTTTAAAAATTTTCGTTGGACAGACTCTAAGCGTTTGACTTCCTCTTGATTGAGACGAATTTGACGTGCAATACTCTGCACGACATAATCTCTCACAAACTGGTATTTCCGTTCGTTTATATCATCATCTTCTACAAGAGATAATATACGTTCTGCTCGCTTGGTTGAACAACGATTATGACTCTTGATACGCAAAAATTCGCCTAGTTCTTCTGCTGTAACACCTTTTAGATGTTTGGGAGATGGATACTGTTCAAAAAACGCAAGTGCTGTCGAACAATCAATTTCTTTAAAAAATTGTTTATAGCTTGGATAATAATTTTGTAGTTGGTCATGAAATTGATGGGCTAACGCTGTTGTTGCCTTTACCAACGCATTTCTACGCTTGACAAGGTGACTCATTGTCCAATGGTAATCCTGTGGATTTGCGTCTGGTAATAGGTGAAATCTACGCATAAGAACGGCACTCACACATTGTGCGTCCCATTCATCATTTTTCTTTGTGGTTGGATAGCTTTTTCTCTCCATATAGGAAAGCGCAGAATTAACCTCTTTTACAACGCAATCTTTTTCAATTAGAAAGATTGCTAGATTTCTTCCAAAATGAGAAACATCTTCTAGTCCGTAGATTGGGATGAAATCTCCCTTCTTTTCTTCCACAAACGCAAATAGTTTCTTAAATCCTGTCCTATTGTTGTTGATTTTGATTTTACCTAATACTTCTTCTAAAAATGTCATTAAAACGGCTGTATGTGTTTCTTTATGAATATTTATTCCAACATACACATAATTCAATCTTTCTTTCATTTCATTCTCCTTATCTAGGATAAAAAGTGATGGCAACCTTAGTTTGAAGCGTTCAAATTCCATAGGAATCTGCGCAAGGGGGAATCAGCCTTACCACTTTTTATACAAATTTATAGAGAATTTCTTTCAACCATGTGTTATACTTGATTTGCCTATAAGTGTTCATAGTGAAAGAAATGCTCAACCCTAAGAAATTTCTTTTCATTATGAACACTTTTTATTTTGTTAAAAGCTGTTTTTGAATCTCATATTCTGTTTTATACTGTAAAAATTGTTTATAATGACGGTCATTTAGTTTTGCGGAATCAATCACCTCCTCTATCATATTTGTATGAAAGGTTTCGTCTAATTTTTGAAGAATCTTTAATGATGGGGCAACGCTTGTTTTTAACCAATTTAACATGATAGCTAAACTTGTTTCTGGCTTTGGGGTAATCAAATGAAGTTTACCTATCCCTTTCATAAACTCTGCCCACTTTTTAAAGATTACTCGTTCTTTAGCTAGATTTTCTGTTGGTTCTACAAACCGCAAAGAATCATTTAAAACTTCCATAACAATTTTCTTAATGTCCTGTGATTGAATGAAATATTGTATCATCTGTCTTGCCTTATTTTGTCGAAACTTCAACTCATATCGATTCCAATTTTCTGTAATTTTTGTATTTGGATTTTTTAAAGCTTGTTCCTTATCTTTTTCATAAAATGTAATCCAAAATTCACTACTACGTGAACCAAAATCAATTGTATTTCCTTTGTTTTCTCCGCTTTGTAAATCAAATGTTCCATGTTTCTTTCCGATTTTTAATCTTGTTTTACAACATTGTTTCTCGGTTAATTCAATGATTTCTTCGATGGAGAAATATGTTTTTCTATCATCAATCGCAATATCAATTCATGGGTAATTAATCGGATAGTTTGATAGTTTTTTGAAAAAATCAGACCATGTTCGGTTTTGCATGGTTAAAATCCTTTCAAAATCTCTGCAACCTTTTCCCGTCATGTAAAGTTGTAACATTTTATGAGTATTGAAAAGACCTTTGCCAGAAATTTAAAAGCGATTCGCACTTTACAAGGGATAACACAAACTGAATTAGCAGAAAAGTTACAAGTAAAACCACAATCTATTTCAAAATATGAAAGCGGAGAAAATTTTCCTACAGGAAAACGACTTGCCAAACTAATTGAAATCCTGAATATTGAACCTGAACATTTGTTAGGAGAAAAAGAAATACAAATGATTTCAGAAATTCAATTGTTAGAAAAAATCAAGGAGAAATCAAATTTTGTTTTTGAACTTAAATTTTTAGAAGACCATTTAGGACGTGGAACTGAAGAACATCAAAATGAATTAAGAAGACTTCTCTATGAAAAAATTGATATTTCAAGTCGAACCAATCAGGAATTAATTGAAATGTACAGTGCATTACTAGATTCAAAAATTAAAAAACATCAACAGAAATTTATAAATGAATGGATAGATTATAAAGAATCTGAAGTAGAAATGAATCCTATAATCATTAAAGAAGACCCTTTTTCCTCAGCTATAATTATTGAAAAAAAGGATAAATAAATCATTTATCAAGTCTGATGATTCAATTTACCTTCATAGCTTTATTTAATTTTGTACTGATTTCTTTTATCTCTTTGACATAATCACATATGATATAAAATAAAATTTGTGCTGTTGGATATTGAAATATAATTCGTCCAGCATTTTCTTTTTTGGGGTGAATTGTAAAAAAATCGCCACCTAAAAAATAGATAAGCGTATCTAGCTTTTCGATGTTTTCTTGTAATAATTGAATCATATCTTCTCGTTCTTGAAATTCCTTTTGCATAGTTTTCCCTCCTTTCTTTATTTCGTAAGAAAAATAAAAAAACAAGATTACTGTCCGTAAATTACGGATAGCTAACCTTGTTTTTTCATTTCAATTATCCTTAGCAAATGAATGATTACTTGTAATTCTCATTTAATTTTACCTATGGGTGAGAATTGTAGTTATAAAATAAGGTTAATTATCCAAATAAATTAGTAACCAACCTTATGCTCATTCTATCTATTTCTATTATTTCTATAACATTCAATAAATTGGAGAATACACTCTTTAAAGTCCTCAAGACTTACATAATATACGCCTTTTTCATGTATAAATGTAACGCTAGGGAATAAATCATAATTATCCCATGAAATTTCTATATCATTTTCTACCTTCCTAAAATAAACATCTGCTAAGCAAGAACCAACGCGTGCTGAAAACCACGAATGTTGAAAACCCCAATCTTGAATTTTCTCAAACAATTCTTCAAACATATCTAAATCTCCTTCAAGACTATTTGTATACTTCTCAACTCCTGTCATTCCAGTAATTTCTATAGGAAATTCTTTTTCTGTAAGAATAATATCAAGATTATTTTCCCACCACTCTACAATTTCTTTTAAATCCCAACAAACATAATGATATAGTTTTCCTTTCCATTTATATTGTAAAATATCCTCATTTTGAATAAAAAGTCTAAGTTCACCTGCATCATTATCTAAAAACTTTAACCCAAATCCAAAATATTTTTTATCTCCAAAGATATGCATTTTATCACCTTTCATTTTTTATAAATTTATTATATTGAACTTTCGTAATAACATTTTGCTTTAGCATTTCTCTTAATACATCAATTGGAACTTCCTTTTTTATATTCAAAACAGCATATGAATGCCAACCTCCAGCTCCATCAGGTTGGAATTTTATAATTTGTCCTTCATAATAATTATATAATTGTTTATTTTTATTGGATGAAAATGCTGTATCTAATAGTTTTTGTCCAACTTTGTTATTTGGAATGGGATTTGGAGTTCCCCATCCTGACCTCGGATCATGCTTAGGACTTGGTTTGTAGATATT
>CAJFEE010000047.1 GCA_904373265.1 Candidatus Harrysmithiimonas galli
TGCAGTGGGAAAATTCCAGAACCAAAGAAAGACGAAAATCTCATCTTAGATTTACTTGGCTATTATGACATAAAAGAGGTGATAACCGATATTGCCCGTAAAGAAGCTGACTTAGATACGCTAAAAGCGGGTGCAAGTCTTATCCCTGTGGCAAAGATTACGAAAGTTCCCAAAGTCGTAAAAGCGATAGGAAACGTTGGAAAGACCGGATTTAAGAAAGGAAAAGAAGGAGAAAAAACCATTTGGAAGCGGTTTACACAGGAAGACAAGCCAAAACCTGATAAGAATAAAGGGAATCAGTCAAAAACAGGTAGTAAGGGTGACAGTAAAGCAAGGATACCAAGAACAAATGGAAAATGGAAAGGAGAGCCGGGTAATGGGAAATGGTTTTCTAATAATTCGGATGTGCTTGAAATTACTAAAGGAGAAGGAGTACCATTTAAAAATGGGAGACCAGATTTTTCAAAATGGAAAAAGGGTTCATTGAAGTTTAAAGAAGGGGTGTTAGATGGTTCTAAAGCTGATTTTAACGCAGTTTATGACAAAATAAAACAAATGAAAGGTTTTTCAAGCAGAAATCAAGCTAAAAATTGGTTACGTGAAAAAGGTTTAACACCACATCATAAAAGTGCAACAGAAATAGAGCTTATACCAACAAAATTACATAAAAATATACCACATATTGGTTCAGCAGCAGATTTAAGAGGAGGGCAATAAAATGATTAAAACAGTTAGAAAAAAATTAGAAGAAATTTTGGATAAGGAAATTGTTACTCATGATAATAGATTGTCTAATGAAAAAATAAATGCCTTTGAAAATAAGTTTCAAATTAAAATTCCTGAAGAATATAGATGGTTTTTAGTGAATTATAGTGAATCATACATTAATTCTGATTATCAATTTCCAATGATTGAAAAATCGATGATTACACCTAAAAGTGGCTTTGAAACTATCGATTTTTTGTATAGTAGTGATTTTATAGAAAATGCAGAACAATATATTTCAAATTATGGAAAGGAAATGATACCTATTGGTGAGGCTAGTGGAGATACCGTTTGTATAGGGGTGCAGGGAGATGGATTCGGAAAAATATATTATGTGTACCATGAAGATGAGGATGAAAATCTAAATTACTATTTGATTGCAGAATCTTTTGATAAATTTATATTAAGCTTTGAAAAACGAGTAGAAAATATGATTAATTTGGATGAGGTAGAAATTGAATTAGATGATGATTTATGGAATGATTAATAATATATTTAGATTATGGTTATATTTTAGAATTTCCAACTACTTAAATCCCTCTTTAAAAAATAAATTTATCTCTATGTTATCTTGCAAATGTTAAGGGGAAAATAGGGAATTGATTTATTTTTACATTCCACAGGAGATAGGTTAAATGTATGTTTAAAACAGTATTCATATGATTGTCTCTTATTAGGAACACTGTAAATACAAGGTTTTCGGGTTACAAGGAAGTATATTTTCTGATTAAGCGGCACAGCTCTGTAACAAAGACTATGCCGTCTTTTTCTGCTCATTCGTTTTTTTCTTTTCTGTTTGTGGATCGGTAGGCAAGTGGATTTCTCCCACAAAGTTAAAGACAATGTCAACTTTCTGAAAACGTTTGCCGTTTAACTTTTCTGGCGCATGGATAAAGATTTTCTTGATAAACTCATTGATGATTGTAGGCGTCGATTTTGTTATCCCCATATATTTACTGATAATAGCGGCGGAGTTGTTCAAGTCTATTTTGTTCTGTTTCATATTGGGCGGAGAGCTTCAAAAATTGCTCATGATTGATTATGCTGGTAATATCCTCATAAATCCATTTGAAAATCCGGTCAAGCAAAACAGACAAAAGCGAGGGATAAGGGAGATAGTGGCATTGAATTTTCTTACGATTCCAAGAAAATAGGAAAACAGATGAGCAAACGCGGTTGGACAGAGGAAAGTATACAAGAAACACTAAACAATCCAGTTAGAACAATGAAAACTTGAGACACTCGATGGCTTCCAGGAGCTGATGGACCTTTAGACGATCCTGCTACAGCCTACTATGCTTCAGATGGAAGCTATGTTGTCAGAAATGATAAAACAGGAGTTATTACACAAATTAGTAATAAAAATGATCCAAACTGGATAGCACCATGGGATATATCAGAATAATTTGCGAGGTAAATATGAAAAAGATAGAATTATATGGAGAAACTTATTACAAATTTGAAGAGATTAAAATATTTATTGAGGAGTGTAGAAAAAGAAAAAAAAGTATATTAAGTCTAGAGTTTTTTCAAATAATTGATAATAAAATTATACCATATTATAAACTGCAAGGGATAGATAGTATATCGTTATATGATGAAGCAAAAGATGGTGAAGAAAATGCACATATATGTAACGAATTCATTAGTAATTGTATTGAAAAATGTTCAAAAGACTTAGAAGGAACATATTTTAATGCTGTTATTGATGACTAAGTTTAATTGTAATAATTTTGCCCGGCAAAGCCGGACGACATTCCCGGCTAGGGTGGCTTTACGCCACCCAGCCTTTACCCTGCACACATTTCTATCTTGCCAGATTTGGCGTTTTGACTCCCAATCCCCTTATCTCAAATCGGTTCAACAAGCGAAAATCTCTGCCGCATACCACTTTTCGAGCGTGGATGAAAAATAGTATACAAACG
>CAJFEE010000048.1 GCA_904373265.1 Candidatus Harrysmithiimonas galli
TATATTGGAATATTTAAAAGGTTAATGCTCTGTTGTAGGAAAATAACCTTTATTTTATTACTTCAGATTCCACCAAAGGTGGACTTGAAAAGAGCCACAATTCTTTACCAAATAAAAAGCAGATTATAGCCCGATGACAAAGTCATACCATTCATCTAGAGAAAAAAGAGGGAAAAACCTTATCTTAGATTTACTTGGCTATTATGACATAAAAGAGGTGATAACCGATATTGCCCATGGAGAAGTTGACCTAGATACCCTAAAAGCGGGTGCCAGTCTTATCCCTGTGGCAAAAATTACGAAAGTTCCCAAAATCGTAAAAGCGATAGGAGATGTTGGAAAGACCGGGTTTAAGAAAGGAAAAGAAGGAGAAAAAATAGCAAAATCCGGTCAAGCAAAACAGACAAAAGCGAAGAATAAGGGGGGAAGTGGTGCTGGAGAGAGTGGTAGTAAACCTAAAAATGTATTTCCAGAAAATCCGGATGACTTGTTACCAGAAATACCGAGAAATAAAGTAACGAAAGCTAATGGTACAACAAGTCAGACTATTCAAATGAGAGATAATATTAGGATAAGGGCAGAACAACATCCGTTATTGCCAGGCGAAACCTATAATCCAAGGCATCATGGCGTTCATTATCATGTGGAATATAAGGTTAATCCTACAAAAAGTTGGAATAACAAAAATAATGTAAAGAAATGGTATCCTGAAGGATATATACCTGGATCAGGATCTGGATTCATACCAGGAGAGACCTTCCCAGAATAAGAGAGGTAACAAATAATGGATTGGATAAATAGCATAAGTAACATGGATAATACAATACATGATATTTGCATAAAAGATTCTTGCTTGATTATATATATCAAAACTTGGGATCAAAAAATTAGGCAAATTACTTTTTCGGACTACTATGCCTTCAAAGAAAAAAATTCTATAGGTAGAGAGATAGGAGATATACTAATTCAAACAAATTCTACACTGTTAGAGGAATTGAAAGAAGATATTGTAAACGGTGATGGCACAATTGATGAAATAGCAGAGGTCAAAAGCATAGCCTTTTACGATTCGTGGAATGAAATAATTCTTTTAGAGGTTTTAGGCGAAAACATAGAATTTGTTTAGTTAGGTTTGCAAATGTAACAATTTTGTAACATTTTCCTTGATGCCTCCAAAACATCCATGTTACAATGGTACTCACTAGGGGGTATAAGGGGGATGAGATATCTTCATAATACCTAGGCTTAAACACAGAATCGGGAATGTTCTATTGGCGACAACCGCCATAGAACATTCTCGATTTTTTGTTACATGGCAATTCCGATAAAATTGTCCCCAAGCATAATAAATGTCTGAACAGTAGGAAAAGTTGTGCCATTCCATATCTCTCCCAACGGCTCTGCCGGTGGGTGTTTTCCGGTTTATGCCGTCCCCGGCGGCATAAAGCCTTTAACCCGCACTATTTTCGACCCTACTTATTTTGGCGGTATCTTAAGAAATCATGTCTTTTACATTTCCCCAACAAGGCTAAAATTTTCCATTATGGGTAACTACCTCGACTTCGCTCTTAAAATCGCACACAGGGGTAACACAGGCTCTTACAGGGGCAAGAGAAAGTTGCCTTCCCTGTCTGAAAATTATATTTGTGCATTATTACCATTTTTCTCTGTTTTGGTTCTTTGGCATAAAGAAAAATCTGCTTCATTGGCAAGAGGCAAGCATGTAGAAGCAGCACTCAGTATATTTTCAATGATTCCGCTTGCAGGTGATATGGCAGGCGCAGTAAAAGTCGGGAAAAATTTTAAAAAAATTTCCGATTTACCAAAGAAATTGGAACAAAATATTTACAAAAAAACAACAACCAGCGCAAGCAAAAAGCAATTAACACCAGAACAAATTAACGAACTTCAACAAAGAGAGATTCAAAAACTAGAATTTGAAGCTTCAAAAAGATGTTTAGGGAATACTTGTTTTCCAGGCGGAACAATTGTTCACACAAAAAATGGACAAATCCCGATTGAACAAATTGAAGTTGGCACATGGATTTACGCACAAAATGTAGAAACAGGCGAAGCAGATTATCAAAAAGTTATATCCATTTCAAAAAGTAAAGTTCGCAAATTATTTCATATTTACTTAGAAAATATGGAAATTAAAAGCACAGCTATGCACAGGTTGTATGTCTATAAAAAAGGTTTTGTGACAGCACAGGACTTGGTTACCGGCGATCAACTGGTGTATATAAAAGACGGCAAGCAGAAGCAAATCCCGATTGATCAGATTACCATCGAGTTCTATAAAACTCCTGTGGAAGTTTATAACTTTGAAGTGGACAATTGGTATACGTATATGATTGGCGAGCTTGGAATTTTGGTGCATAATGGAAAGAAAACATGCAGTGGGAAAATACCAAAGCCAAGTGAGGAAGAAAACCTTTTTCTAGATTTACTTGGGTATTATGACGCAAAAAAGGTCATAACAGATATTGGGCGTGGAGAAGTTGACTTAGATACGCTAAAAGCGGGTGCAAG
>CAJFEE010000049.1 GCA_904373265.1 Candidatus Harrysmithiimonas galli
AACGCTTTTTTCATATTGTTTCTCAATTGTTCCAGTCAAAGAAACTTTTCCATGTTGATTGGAACAGACGTTTAATGTAAATGTTGTAAGTGCATAAATTGGAAATGGACCCATACATTGAATTTCACTTAATTCCATATACCATTCTCCTTATATAATAAAGATGTGTATTGTAATTGTTATTAAATTTTACATTTAATTTTTTCAAAAAACAAATTGTAGCGCAAAAAATTTTCTTCTATCTCTTTTCCTGCCATAAAACCTCCCATCAAATAAATATTTTTATAATACATCAATTAGGAGGTTCGGGAAAATTTAAGAAATAATATTTTAAATGGAAAAATTTAATATAGAATGACTTAAAATCTCTATTTTGTGAAACAAAATTCATATATTCCCTTAAAATCAATTATCTATTATCTTTTATTGCTGCTTCATACCATGCTTTCTGACTTTCTATCATTTCCAGATCCTCCTTTGTTGGATATAATTTTTCCTGAATAAGCATACCTTTCTCATCCCATTCCCTTACATATACACAAATACCATATTCATATATAGCCTCCAACTGCAGAGCACCGTCTTTACGCCATATCTTCTCTGAACCATGGGTTCTACCTCGTTTCATATTCTGGATACTTTTCACATTTCCATCCTCATAAAATTCCACGTAAGCTCCTTGTGAAAATCCATCTTCATAATAACAATAATATATCAAGTTTCCATCTTGATCACTTTCATAAGCAATCCCTGTAAATGGCTGCCCTCCATCTTCTTCAGGTCGATCTAATAATCGATCGCTACCATATTCATCCCATAGTTCACTAAAATGAACACCTTGATTTATAACTTCTTCTTTTGTTAATATATTAAGATCTTCCATAATGCAATCCCTCCGGAAAATAACTTACTCCATTTGTTATATACTCACAATGCGGGCATCTTGGCATCGGCAACCCTTTTGGTTGTAATTTTCTTCCTGATCGAACAACATAAACCATAAAGTCTTTTAATTCAGCTTTAGGATTTGCCAATAATGCCTCATTTAACGCAATCACTTCTGCATGCGAACCTGCACCCAAAGTAAACTTTGCATACCGATCCAAAACTTCTTTGGGCATATTTTTAATCCTTTCTCTAATTAATGGATGAAGTGTATGTGGTACTCTTCCTCCTGCATTATTCTTTCCAAAATAATATTTTCCTGTCTTCATATCAAATACCCCTGCCACCGCAGGACCTACCTCTCTATCTGACATTTTAGATGTATACAATCGCTCTGCTTCTTGATTTACCGCATCACGCAATTGAATTTGTTCAGGAGTCAAACGTCTATCTTGAACCATATTAAATATTCTATGAATGATTGGAGGATAGGTAGTCTGTTCTTTCTGTACTTTTCCAGTGGATTGAGCAGATACCCCTGGTGATGTTTTCGGAGTCACAGCTTCTTTATACAGAGCTCGTACAGGTGGACTGAACCCCGAATTTCTATTTCCCTTATTTTGTACTTTTTTGGTGAATTGACTGGATACTCTCGATGATGTTTTTGGAATTACAGCTTGTTGATATGAAGATGGTACAGGCACGCCTAATCCAGAAATTTTACTGCTTTTAAAATGGGTTTCATTATCTAAAATGAGACTGCTGCCTTTTACTTCAAGTGAAATTTCTTCTTTTGCAGTGAGGTATACACTGGGAGCCTGAAACTGGATGTCTTGTTCACTCGTTATTTGAATGGCTTGGTTGCTTTTGATTTGGATTCCTTTACTCGCATCTTGCTCGATAAAATCTTTTATCCATCTTCCAATGCTTTCCTGTCGCATTGGATATATACTTTGTATCTGGATCTTGTGTTTTGGCATTTGTTTCTCCATCTATCCGACGGACTGCTCGTATCGATGCTTCTTCCTCTTTTCGATTGGGAAAATATAAATAAACGACAGAACCTTTTTCCGGCATGATATACTGACCTGTATGCTGATTGGCAACATAATCTGAATGAATGGGAAACCAGTATGCGGTGTTTGGATCCTGCTTTTCATCAATATCCAGATGAACTCGAAAACGGTCTTGATCTACTTCCAATACTTTCCCTTGTAAATGCAAACCTGTATCATTTTCTTGATAATAATGGTTTATATAGCATCCCCCTCGTGGCTGTAAAGTATAGGTTCTTTCCAAATATCCGCCTTGTACTTGAATATCGCCATGTATCGTTTGTTCTGTAATGGTAAATGGCTTCCCTTCATAAATCAAATTTGTACCCAACGGATATTCAGATTGACTTCGAATTCTTTGTTTGATATGATCTAGTTCTGTTCCACGTTGTTCATTGGCTTTTGTCCATGCCGATTGAGTAAGGTCCAATGAAAGGGTTTTATCATGGGTTATATCTATAGACTTTTCTCCTGGATTTGGCAGTCCAACATAAATTTTTGGACTTTGTGCACAAATTTCCGGAAACAGTACGCCATTTAATCTGGAAATGATTCGTTTGAAAAATTCCCAATCTGTTTCATCATATTGTAACAAAAAAGACTCGATTTTTTTGCCTTGGGTCAAGCTGTCTAAAAGATCTCCTTGATATTCTTTTTGCACAATATTTTTTAACAAGGTTTCATAAGAAAGATTTTGATCTTGAAAGCTTCTTCGCTTTTTTTGCTTGTCCAATTGTATCGTATGACTCATGACTTCCATGGTTAAAACACATACATCTTTCATATGCTTTAACTCAATGGTGTGAATCACTCCGCAAAATAAAATTTTCTCTTCTCCTGCTTTATCTTTGATGATAAATTTTACAGCATCATCTTTACATGTTATAACGCTTTTTTCATATTGTTTCTCAATTGTTCCAGTCAAAGAAACTTTTCCATGTTGATTGGAACAGACGTTTAATGTAAATGTTGTAAGTGCATAAAT
>CAJFEE010000050.1 GCA_904373265.1 Candidatus Harrysmithiimonas galli
GCGGGTGCCAGTCTTATCCCCGCAGGAAAAGTGATCAAACTTCCTAAAGTCATAAAAGCGATAGGAAATGTTGGAAAGACCGGGTTTAAGAAAGGAAAAGAAGGAGAAAAAACCGTTTGGAAGCGGTTTACACGAGAAGATAAGCCAAAACCTGATAAGAATAAAGGGAATCAGTCAAGAGCAGGTAGTAAGAGTGGTATAACAACATCTAAACCTAATCAAGAAGAAGCATCAAAATCCGGTCAAACGAAACAGACAAAAGCGAGGGATAGGGGAGGAAGTGGAAGGAATGTAAATCCTGAAAAAAATGCTTCTAAAAGAACTATAAATAAAAAATATAAACGTCCTACACATTTTAGAAAAAAAATTAGGGATGAGGTATGGGAGTTGGCAAAGGATAAAAATGGTATTGTTAGAGACCCTCTAACAAAAAAAGTTATGCAGAAAGATCAACCATGGCATATGGGACATAAACCAGGATATGAGTTTAGAAAACATCAAGATAGTGCGCAACAAAGAGGAATTTCTAGAAAACAATTTTTAGATGAACATAATACCGCCTTGCATTATCGACCTGAGTTACCATCTTCGAATGTTAGTCATAAAGGGGAAGATAAAACTAAGAAATATCTGGGATTTTAGCAAATGATTATACACACTATATTAGGGTTTTAGGAGGAATATTGTGGTTTCAAACGATAAAAAAAGAATAGCTAAAGTAGTTTCGACAGTTTTTGGAAATACTCCTAAAATATGGGAGTATTGGGATAATAACAATATAAAAAATATAGATATATTAACAGTAGAAAATTCTCCAATGGAGTTTATTTCCTCACACTGTACAATCGGTTTGTCAGATTATTCTACTGGTTATACTGTAGAAGATAAATCGCTAAGAGTAGAGATAGTGGGGGCTTTTGCATCTGACTATGAATATGCTCCTAACATACTAGCCACTTGTGCATTTTATGTTATGAATTCTAATCTAAAAATATTCCATGGAGAAATATTTTTAAATGTAGTAAATGAATATTATCCTGAAAGTGATATGAAGCATATTTTATTGTCTACCCCGTTTTTATGGGATGATTTACACACATTAGATTTTCCAGAAAAAAAAATAGCATGGTTACTTGCTATCCCAATTTCAGAAAAGGAATTTTTATTTGCTAAAGAAAATGATGTCAATAAATTAGAAACTATTTTTGAAAATAAGAAAATAGATATTTTTGATATAGAAAGACAATCGGTTCTATGATTCTAGGATAAAACAAGGTCAGTGAGTCGTAAACTACATTAAGCATGACCTTATTTTTATTTGCAAGAAAGGAGGAGAAAATATGCAAAAGTAAGTCAATCAATAGGACCTTATTTTTATTTGCAAGAAAGGAGGAGAAAATATGCAAAAGTAAGTCAATCAATAGGTGGACAATGGCAAAGTCAGATCGGTCAAATCGATAAACAAATTAGGAAGTTAGAAAAAATATGACTGAAGAAGAGAAAAAACAACTTGTTGATAGAAAAACACACGGGCAAACAGGACATACAGGTAGATTTAGCATCTGGGGACCTGGAAATTAGGAGGTTAAGAGGTTAATATGAAATGGAATTGTGATAATAATGTTGTGACAGACGATATTATTAAAGCAGTTGAAACAAAACTTAAGATTACGTTTCCAAAAGATTTTATTGCTAGTATTAAACAATACGATGGTGGATATCCTATACCAAATAAAATAACCGTTGAAGGACAAGAGGAAGTCTTGAATAATCTGGTAAGTTTTTTAGAAGGGGATGCAAGTTTTATTCTTGACATAATTAGTGATACCGAAAATTTTAGTGATTCTAATCTTGTGCCAGTAGCAGAAGATCCTTTCGGAAATTTATTCTGTTATTCTTTCGAAGAAAATACTTGCGAGATTGTATTTTGGAGTCACGAAGAAAGAGTTGTAAATAAGCACGTTTGCAATTCTTTTGAAGAGCTAATTACAATGTTACATGAATAAATTTATTTATGTCTCCACTTAAGGATGCCCACCACCTAAAAATTAATCATGCTCTTTAAAGTAATCGAAATACCTCCTACGAAGTCAGGTTAGTTGTATAGATTAATTTAAAGACCTCTCTAGGGCGAAATTTGTCATCTGGATGCACATAAGGACATTCGAAATCAAAACGAAATGTTCTTTTTTCAAAGATGCAGAACGCATTGTTTTCATGGCATTTGGTGCTGCAGGTATAATGCGTTTATCTGTATGATAGATATCAAAAAATAATCTCAAAAGGCGGTATTTCAGATGTAAACTTAGTTAAAAAAGCGGTATTCCAGTCTAAGATTTCCTTCAAAATGGTGGTATTGTCCAAATAAATATTTCTTGTTTTTTGTCTTTATTGGCTATACGAATGAACCTTGTAAAAAATCAAGAGGATGTAATTTAAATTGTGTCGCGACATAAGGATATTTGGATTTAGGTAAAGGATTAAGTAAAATTAAATATGGTATATCTGTTAAATAAATAGAAATATTCGCTTGGCTTTGCTGGGCGATGTCCATCGACAGTGTGGCGAAATCCACCTGGGAATCCGTTGATTTCACGATATTTTGGATTTTGAAAGTGGGGCAATGGTGAAAGTTTTAGGGTTAGATGATAGCGAATGAAAAGATGTCCCCTATTATCCGTATGATTTGGTGCATGATGATAATTGGAAATAATAAATTTATATTGGAATATTTAAAAGGTTAATGCTC
>CAJFEE010000051.1:0-1241 GCA_904373265.1 Candidatus Harrysmithiimonas galli
GGTAGAAAAAAATTGGAAAAAAGTGGTTGACTTTTTGTACCCCAATATATAAAATTAATTTGCGGAGTACAAAAAGTGAGGTGATGAAATGACACCACGCACAGGTAGACCAAAAGTAGATAATCCTAAAACAATAGAAGTCAAAGCAAGGATTGATAAGGAAACAAACTTGAAATTGCTTGCTTACTGTAATAAGCATGGGCTGAAAAAAACGGATATTGTTAGAATGGGTATTGAAATGGTGATAAATGAAAAATAGGAGCAACTCCACCGACCAAGTGAAATAGTTGCTCCAACCCCAAACTAGAGGTATAAATATTTTAGCACTGTACCTCTATTTTGGCAAACAAACAAAATGGAGGTTTTATTTATGTCAAATTTGGTAAAGGTTCATGAAAAGAAATTGGAGGTAAAAATATTTGAAGGTCAAAGGGTAGTAACCCTGAGTGATATTGATTCCTGCCATTGTCGCCCAAAAGGAACAGCTAGAAGAAATTTTAAGCTCAGATGCATTAACCACAATTACAGGGTCATATGCTTTTGAAAATTCTGTAAATATTCGTACGGTTAATTTTCCGGCATGTTCTAACTATGGTTCTTATGCGTTTAAAGACTTGCAACATTTAAACAGCGTCAATTTTGGTTCCGGAAATTACTCAGGTTACATCTACATAAATCCTAGTGCCTTTGAAAATTGCACAGCTCTAACGAGTTTAGACTTTAGTAATTGTAAAGTGGTTACATTATATACAAGAGCATTTGCAGATTGTATAAATCTAACAAGATTTCGCTTCGGACAGTCAAAACCAAGTATAAACGCAGCTTCTTTTACAGGCGTGACTGGTTGTACTTTTGTATTCCAAAAAAAATCTCACTATACAAGCTTGAGTGCCACTTCTACAAGCAGTTTCAGGTATTGGATAGAAAAGGGTGAAGGTATGAGTAACACAGTAGACTGGATAGAGGAAGATGTATAGAACCTTACGGAGGTTCTTTTTTTTATTCCTAAAGGGGGTGAGCTTGATGTAATCAAACGTATAAATTTTTATATTTTGAAATTAAGGACACGTTTACATGGAATTTTTACAAGGATACTTATTCGGAAATACAAAATTTTTGGATTTGCTATTATTAGTTATGGCAATTGACATCATAACGGGCATATTAAAAGCAGTTAAGAAAGGTTGTCTTTTTACAAAAACCGCATGGATTGGGTATGCAAAAAAGATTGGTGTGTTCTG
>CAJFEE010000051.1:1323-2494 GCA_904373265.1 Candidatus Harrysmithiimonas galli
AGGCTTATCTATTTTGGAAAACCTTGCGGAATTTGGCGTAAATGTACCTGCTGCAATCCGAGATAAGTTAAAGGTTATACAGGAAAAAAGCAAGGAGGACAAAGGGGCGTAATGCCCCTTTTATATCTTTTCTTGCACTTTGTTAATTAATGCTTCTTGTAGCACTTTTGAATAATTTATATTTTTCTTTTCGCATAGTGTATTAAGCCAAGTAGGAATGCTCAATGTTTTTTTGATGGCTTTATCGCTGTGATGTTTGGCGTATTCACTTAAATCGACTAGAACCATATTTACAAAAGCGTTATCATCGTCTTTTTCGATGTCGTTAATTGAACTTGGCTTTGGAAGCAGCTCACCATCACGGAGAGAATTAAAAAGATACATTGAACAAGCTTCTGTAGCCATTGCGAAGGCGTCTGATAAATCATTACCAAAAGTTGCAAGGTCGTTTAAATCAGGGAAAATGACAGAAAATTTTCCGTCTGGTTCAGGATAAAAAATTGCAGGATACACGTAATTCATAACGGATTACTCCTTTCTTATTTGACAAGCAAAGCTCTTACTTGAGCCCTGCTTGTTTTAGTATTGAGTGAACAACTCTTTTCGGTATATCACCAGAGTGATTAGGAATTGTTACTTTACCAGTTTTTTCTGGATGTTTGTATTGATGGTGAGAGCCGCTTACATCGGTTAGTCTCCATCCGTCTTTCAGAATGATTTTTTCAATTTCCCTAAACCTCATAAATGTTGTTCCCTCCTTATAATTTAATTATAACACGTATAATACGTATTGTAAATAAAAAGTACGTATTTTACGTAAATTTAATGGGTGTTTTTACTTTTTTGGTAAAAATTTTATAAAACCTCTTTTGATTCGCAGTAAAATACTATAAATTTATAATATAAAAGCGAGGAGAGAGGGTTGAATGTTTAAATGGTTGTTTGATAAAGAGGGCAGTAATGAGAAAAATTCGGAATCAGCAAAAAAGAAAATTTGCATGATTGTTTTTCAGAAGAAGAATTAAAATCCATCCAATCTATGGAAAATCTTGTAAGTGGTTTGGTTGATTGTGGTTGGGATTATGACAAGGTAAAAGCATTTATTGAAAATACAAATACAAAGCACCTGCAAATAGCGTAACATACGCATACAAAAATGATAAAATGCATA
>CAJFEE010000052.1 GCA_904373265.1 Candidatus Harrysmithiimonas galli
CCACTGCATGTTTTCTTTCCATTATGCACCAAAATGCCGACTTTGATTTGTTCAATCTGAATTGAACCAGCTTTTGTATTTTGCATAAAAAATAAAAAAACAAAATTACTGTCCGTAAATTACGGATAGCTAACCTTGTCTTCTATTTTAAAATAAGATTCAAATAAAACATTTATTCTAAATCTAATATATCTAAATAATAAGAATCATTTTTTAACATTTTATCTAGAAATTCTTCCAAAGAATCAGCAATTTTTATATCATATAAATAAATTTTATTTTTCTCTTTATCGCATAGTTCAATGGAAATTAATGTACTTTCGTTCACTTCATAAAAAATTACTTTTCCATCTTCTACATCATTATATACTTCTATGTCAGGATAAAACTCAAAATCATTCTTCCTTAATCTAAAATCTCTTACCGATTCAGGATCCATAATACGATTAATATTATATTCTGAGTTTTTAAGAAATCCATACCCAATATTTAAATAAAAGTTTCGTAATTCTAAAGGAAATATAATATCTAATTCTTTTTCTACATTTTGGATTTCACTCTCTTTAATAGGATAAAAACTAGCACCATCATTATACTTTATTTTTTCAAACAGCATTATTTTTTACCTCCTCCAAATATCTCACTTGCTGGAGATTCCTTAGCATGAATTCCTCTTTGGTGTTCATCAGGAAATTTAGCTGGATGAATATTCCACCATTCATGCTCTCCATCAAAAGTATTTTCTATAATATGATGTGCATCATATCTTGTCCCTTTTCTTCTAATTACCCTACCTGTTTTATCTGAAATTACATCTTCTGAATATCTAGGCCATGTTTGACCCGTATTCTCCTCCCACTCTCTAATTATTTTTTCTTTAACTCTATCAAATTCTAATCGGTGTTTACGAGTTTGCTCGGGAGTCAGTTTTTTATATTCTTTACTTCTCAAAGCTTCTTTTAATTTTTCTCTTTGATTTCTCGGAATACTTCTACCTGTTCTGATTTCAATATCTCTAACATAATGTCTTATCATATTAGAATTAAATGTTTGTGTTTTACTTCCACTTTCCCCTTTGGGCGGGGATTGGTTGGCTAGAAAAATGGGTAGAAACATTGGTATTACCTTATTCTACCATATATTTTCTAATTTAGATTTTTTACAGGATTTTGAAACGTTTGATAGGCTGTTTTATACTTCATCATCCCAAAAATAATTCGGATTAACCTACGCATAGTACAAATCAATACGAATTGTATCTTTTCCAACTAGAAAACAGCTTGCAAAAATTATCGAAGTCTTAGATGTTGAACCTGAACAGCTATTGGGTAAGGAAATATCCCGACAATTCAAATGGTGAAAATTTTGCAGGAAGACGCAATCTTTTTTCATGATTTAGATCATTTACAAGAAACCTATGGTAAAGATACTGAAGAATATCGACTTGAATTTCAAAAATTACTTTTAGACCATTTAGATATTCCCAAACGTACCAATAAAGAATTATTTTTGATGTATTCCGCTTTACGAGAGTCTCAATTAAAAACGCAAAGGCTAAATTATATAAATGAATGGATATTTATACAAGAGTCGAAATTTGATAATAAGAACTTGAATGTTGATTTATTTTTAAAAAAAACGGATGAATAAACACTGAAATATCTTTAAAATTATTCATATAGCTTTATTTTTCTATCTAACCAACTGTATACTAATTTCTTTTATCTCTTTGACATAATCACATATGATATAAAATAAAATTTGCGCTGTTGGATACTGAAATATAATTCGTCCAGCATTTTCTTTTTTGGGGTGAATTGTAAAAAAATCCCCACCCAAAAAATAGATAAGCGTATCCAGTTTTCGATGTTTTCTTGTAATAATTGAAAAGTATCTTTTTCTTGAATTTCTTTTAACATAGTTTTTCCTCCTTTTTGTCCAATAAAAAAACAAGGTTAGTGTTCGTCGTCATACACTACGAATAGCTAACCTTGTTTAATAAGTATTTTAGAAATCTAGTTATAATTTATCTATTAGTTATTTAAATTAGTACTTAATTTATAATGGTATTAGTATAAAAATTGTACAAAATATAATGTGTTATACAAAAATAGATAGATAATGATACTATATCAAGAAAGAAATTGGATAGGATAGCACGATTCAAAGGTTTAAATAAAATTTGAGATAAACTTCTAAATTACATCCTTCTGTTTACCATTTACATTCATCAAAACTTTCCGAATCTAATTCTGGTATGTAGACTGAAATCCACTTAACTGTATTTGTTTCGGCATCCATTTCAATAAACACACCTTTATCAGATTCCCATACCTCTTCAAAATCATCATACACAAATGAAGGTTCGGCATTTAACAGTTCTTCTTCTGTAGTGCCAACTCCTATTTTTTCAAATAATCTTCCTTTATAATTTTCCAACGTTGTTATTCGAAATAATTTATTATTGCCAAGATGAAAGAATAGTTCTATGCTATTCTGAATATCATATCGAATCCATTTATTATTAATTATTATTGAGTTAGTATCTTTTAATTCTAATAATTCTCCTAATTCATCTCTTGTACTATATAGTTTTATTCCTCCAAATCCCTCAAATGGAATTATTGGAGCCGAAATATCTAGTCTCATATTACTTACCTCCTGAAAAAATAATTGTTGCAGTTTCTTTTCCATCTGTTTTATAAAGACTTTTTGGACCATCAATGACTTTAATTATTCCTTGGTCTGTTGTACTTATTTTTACATAAGGACTACTTCCATGCCTTCCGCCGCCTGGTGAAACCTGTACTTGAGAAATATTCTTACCACCACCAGCGTTATTTATTTTTATAATTTGTGCCCCACTTCTAGACCTTGTAGATTCTTTTACCGTCACATCATAACCTGAATCCCTTAGAACTTGTGCTATTTCATCTGCTGATTTTCCACTAAAAGCATTGGGATTAGCCTCTATATCACCAATAGATACTCTTCCATTCTCAATAATAGAATTTAAACCATCTCCACCAACCGTGTCTACCTTACTTCCACTTTCCCCCTTATCCCTCGCTTTTATCTGTTTCGTTTGACCGGATTTTGCTATTTTTTCTCCTTCTTTTCCTTTCTTAAATCCGGTCTTTCCAACGTTTCCTATCGCTTTTATGACTTTAGGAAGTTTGATCACTTTTCCTGCGGGGATAA
>CAJFEE010000053.1:0-594 GCA_904373265.1 Candidatus Harrysmithiimonas galli
TCTTTCAAAATTCCCTATCTCTTTATTAATATCATATTCAAAATCAACTTTAAAACTCCAGTCCTCATTTAAAATAAATGTCATAGATTCCCATGGATCTATATTCGCTTTCACAAACTCTTCCCGAAAATTAGAATTGATATCTATTAATTCAGAAACAAAATTATTATAAATTGTCTGATCAACATTGTATTCATTCGGTATAGCACCACCATCGTGTAATTGATCATCTTTAGTATAAAAATAAAAATAAACTGTTGCTGATGTACCAAAATCTATTGCTTGCATCACAATTTTTTTCCATTCCACGGGAATCATTTCATCCAATTTATTTGCAATTTCTCCATAATGATACTCTAAAATTTCTTCTGAAATCATAATTCATCCCCCTAGTTCTTAAATTTTTCTGTTTTCCAAACATTTTTCCCAATTTTATACCTTACATCAAATGAAATAGGGCGTTGGGAGGCTCCACTATAATTTATCTTGATTTCCACTTGCACTTTTTGACCTTTCTTTAATGCACTTTTCCACGTATTTTCCATACTCCTCCAATCGCCTCGATTTAAATTCCTTCGCATAGGCACAAGATGA
>CAJFEE010000053.1:662-4822 GCA_904373265.1 Candidatus Harrysmithiimonas galli
CTTTTTTGCGATCCTCTCTGCCTACAACTTTTTGTGCATATGCATTCCGCTTTGCGGTTTGATTCTTTAACATCCCTTCTACGCTACTAATTCTTCCTTTGGAATCGGTTTGATACTTATAACCATTTGGTGTAGTATACTCAATATTTGGTTTTAATTCCTTTCTCCCATTTTTCCCTTTGGTATAATGCTGCCCATACAACACTTTTGTTTTTCCTGAAAAATTATTTTTCGTGTGTGGCAATTTATCCAATAAATTTTCTTTCTTTCTTACCACAGTTGGATTTCTAGGTTTGGAAGTTGTATGGTAGAATTTAAGAACATAATATATATTTTTCAATTCGCATTTTATAATTAAATTCCATTTCTATAAGTAAATAAAATACTGTTCTTTTCCCCTCTACCATAAATTTCCCTCTCAAAAAACGATTTCCTTTTTCAGGAAAATACTGGTGAATTTCTCTTTTCTCAATATTCGTAATGATAATCTTATATTCCCCAATTTCAGCTATATATTCATTCATTATTTCAAAATCATGAAATTCTTCTTTTGGAATTTCTATCACTGGAGTGATGTCCTCTGTGTAATCTATTAAACATAACCTTTCAGATCTATTTTCTAAAATTGCTTTTTTCTCTAACACAAATACTTTACGTACATAAAATTGATTTAATTTTCCATATGTTTTTTTAATAGAAAGATTAGAAGTATTTTTATTAATTTTATTTATTTTTAAATTTATTAAATCTAGTTTTGCGAAATTTCCATTATAATCAGATAACATAATTTTATCTTCATCCCATTCAAATAATGGAGAAAATATAAAATCCTTAAATTCATCACCCAATAAAATCGTATGATATTGATCATAATCGAAATCAATATATATGATTCTATCATTTTCAGGACAAATTAACAGAAGTTTATTCTCATTTTTCAAAGACAATTCTATAATTAAATCCTTGAATAACTTCATTTTCTTTATTAAATTCAATTTACTGTCAAAAATCATAATTCCCTTATAATTATCATTTATTATAAATTTATTTTTTATAGCTTCAATAAAATATATATCATTTTCATATATTTCGATTGAATTTTTTGATTCCAAAATGGTTGAGTCTTTTAATGCCAAAATGACTGAATCTTTTAATGCCAAAGCATCCTCTTCTTTCACATTTGGTGGCAAAGTAAATATCGATACTTTGTTAACCATTTCATGAATTTGATCATATTGCCATTCTAAAGCATCTAAAATCAAATGTAACAGAAACATATCATCTTTTAACTCTTCAATAGAGTATCCACTTATGAATTTCTTATCTATACAAGATAATAATACATCTAATTTTTTCAATATATCTTGCAAATCATTAATATTTTTTTCTTCTTCTTCTAACTCCCCCAGTTGAAATATATGATGTTGTTTATTTATATTTTTCATTATCAAAAATATTTTTTCTATATTATTTTCCATAGTATTCCTCCTTTTACTTTCTAAAATTCTTATCTTAAACTTTTTTGTTTTTGATATATGTAAACCATCATATAGATCAAAATATAATTAAAATCCTTTTTATCAAAAAATATCAATTTAATTATAAGTTAGATAACTCACTTTCATTCTATTAAATTTATTCTTTATTTAACGAGGTAAATTCCCTTACTTTATTAACCATATCGTCATGGATTATATGATATTGCCATTCCAGATCGCCTAAAATTAAATGCAATTGAAACATATCGTCTCTTAACTCTTTCATATCATCATATCCGTTCACTGACTTCTTATCTATACAAGATAATAATGCATCTATTCTTTTCAATGTATCTTGTAAATCATTGATATTTTCTTCTTCTTCTTGTAACTCATCTGTCTTAAATATATGATGTTGTTTATTTATATTTTTCATTATCAAAAATATTTTTTCTATATTATTTTTCATCGCATTTTTCTCCTTTTATTTTCTTAAACTTCTTCCTTCAGCTTTTTTAGTTTTATCTTGATTTAATGTTCCATCTAAATTTAAAACTAATTTAAATTTCCCGTTTTTATCAAAAACTTCTAAATGATCCTTGTGAAGATTATCTAAATATAATTTATACCCTTTTTTCAAATAAGGAGAAACTTCCTTAGTAACCACATATATCGATTGCTCATGAAATCGCTGTTTTGTTTTTTTTACATTACCTTTAATGGACTTACCAAAAGCTGTCTTGAAAAATTCATCCATATTATTTACTGATTTGACAGTTACACCCTTAGTTTTCGAAGTAACTTTTGTTAATTTCGTAACTTTTCCTATTGGTGTAATGCTTGCTACATCTAATGCTGTTTTCCAACTTACTTGTTTATTTGAAACATCACTTATAACTTGTTCTAACGCAGAAACTCCTGTAATATCCGATGCAAATTTCTTTAATTTCTTATCTTTAAGAATAGGTGGTTCATATGATTTAACTGATTGAATTAATTTTTTTCTAGCTTCTTCTATTGCATCGTTTTTGGCTTTCATTTTTGATTTTAAATTCTTTACAGATGCCTCTACACCTACTATAACCGTTTGCTCGCTTCTTGTGGTGAGTTTTTTCTCTCCACTCTCTTTCTGGCTCTTTGTTTGTTTCTTCGGCATCATACGTTCTTGATACATCACCGGTACAGGTATACCCCATTCAGAAATTTTACTCTCTTTAAAATGGGGTTCCTTATCTAAAATGAGGCTGCTATCTTTTCCTTCAAGTGAAATTTCTTCTTTTGCGGTGAGGTGTACACTGGGAGGTCTGAAACTGGATGTCTTGTTCACTCGTTATTTGAATGGCTTAATGGCTTTTGATTTGGATTTTTATACCCACAAAACAGTCCTGCGGACTATGATATTTATAAATGAATAAAGATTGATATTTATAAATGAATAAAGATTCTTCGTTATAAAATAAGGTCAGTTACCATTTGAATGATAACTAACCTTGTCTACATCTTCTTGTCTTTCTTTTTTAATTATCATAAAAAATTAGTTTATTTAATATATTTATAATATATTTTTATACAATATAACTGTTAGCCCTAATTCCCCATTACTTTATTTTGTATTTTTATAACAAATTTTTTAAGAAATAGTTTATTTAAACATAATATCCAAAAATAAGAAATTATTATACTAAAATTAAAATATTTCTAAATTAATATTTCATTATCCAGTGCTTTTAAGTTTTGTCCTATAAAATAGTCTCTAAGCTCATTGACTATCTGGACACACGTCAATAATTATGACTTTCAATCTCCTATATTAATTTCAAATAATAAATAATACTATATACACAATAAATCTAATATTATATAAGATATATTAAAATATATCTAAAAAATTAATATGTGTATATATCGAAACTTATTTCTGATTCTATACTCCCAAAATATGATATAATTTTAGAAGAAAGAATTATTTCAGGCAGATCCATTGTTTCTGCATGAATCGTAATAATTAACGCTCTTTCTAATTTATTTTTTTTACAAAAAGAATTGATTATTTCTTCTTTTCCTATCAGCTGAGATATTATATTATGAATAGGTTGTTGAATTGTCCTACAAAACTCTTCTTTTTGTGTAATACTCCATATACATCTAGGTTGTAATTCTTTTGGAATATTGGAGTTATTTTTAATTATACTTGGGAAATCATCAATCTCTCTTGTCTCTGTAGGCAAAATACCTATCTCTTTTGTAAATAATGCAATATCAAAAAGTTTTCCTTCAACAATAAAATTAGCTTCAATATACGGGAAATTCTTCATATTTATCTTATTCACTTCCTTCTCATTTTTTATTTATTAAACCTGTTGGAATTTGGATTTTTCCGTCCTTACTTTCCAAATATATTTCCCCTGTTTTAGTATCATATTTCATATCATACTTTGAAACATATCTTTTGGTAACATAGTCTGCTTTTAATTCATGTGCATCTTTATATCCATGTTTTTGTGCCTGCTTATTAGCTTCTGCATTATTTTTATAAGGTTTATTACTTGGTTTAGTTACCGATGAACCACTTTTTCCTTTACTCTTCTTACCTACGTTGCCTATCGCATCTCCTACTTTTTTTACTCCTTGTGCAACTACTTTTCCACCTGTTTTTATCGCCTTTGCTGCTTTTCCTGGTGG
>CAJFEE010000054.1 GCA_904373265.1 Candidatus Harrysmithiimonas galli
TGTAACATATGCAGATCAAAAGAATGCATCCGGTGTAGCACAAAACATCACCCAAACCTTTACAAAAACACAATTGGGTGAAAATGAGTTGGCAGGAACATACAGTGCAATTTTAGGGCTTGCATCTTTTAATGTCGGAAGCCTTGGTGTAACTGCAGCAACCGATATAACCAATCTGACTGTAGATGGAAAAGTACTGGCTGCGTCTGAATACTCTCTAAGTGGCACAACTTTAGGATTTATAGCAACAAGCAAACCAACAACAGTTACTTTTGAGTTTTCAGGTCAAACTTACACCGTTATCTTTCAATAAAAAAGTTTAATATTTTTAAGGTCATTAAGAGAGGATTCCTCTCTTAATGATTCCGTTTTTTCAAAAATAAAATAGGGAGTGGCAATATAGCTATGAAGAAAAAAATATCTGGAATTACAAAAGCATCTGTGGCGGCTCTATTAGCAGCTGGTGTTATTTTTCCAGCGACTACCTCTGCGGCACCAGGAGATATTTGGAAATTGAATACAGATGGTACAAAAACAAACTTGGGTAGTGGCGGACAGATTTTCTTACAATCTGGTTTGGCTGGTTTATTAGATATTCAAACCAACCCAACCAACTATTTCTATGAAGGACCAAAAGAATTATATACTTTCTCAGATGCTGACAGTGTGTTCAACGCAAATCCAAATCTATCTACAGAAGAGATTCAAGAGAAACTAGAACAAGAGTTAGCTGGAAAAGGAGAGGAAATCCCTGCTCAAACACTAGACATTCAATCTGTAAGAAAAAAGCTGCTCAAACATTACCAATTCAAATTAATGGAAATAAAGTAGTTACAGTTGCTGAATTAGAAGAAGCAGGATATACTGTTACATTCGCATCAAATGCTGCTATATTTGATGGTAGCAAAACTACTTCTAAAACTGGTGAGTTATTGGCTGACCTTGGTACTATTGAAACGTTCAACTACACAATTACAGTTAATAAAGGTGAAGATACTTTCACTACAGCTACAGCTGGAAAAGTAACAGTAGTAGATGGTACAGCTACACAAACTATCACTGAAGTAGAGTTACAAAAAGACTCAAATGCATTAGCTACTACTACAGTAGCTTTAGGTGATACTAATTTAAAATTAGTTCTTACTAAAGGTACTGATGTTGCAGGGAATGAAATCACTACTGGTTTTAAAGATGTAAAATATACATCGTCTAATGAAAAAGTAGCATTGATTAATGCTGAGGGTAATATTACTCTTGTATCGGCTGGTACAACGACTCTTACTGTAACTTCAGGTAATGCTACTAAAGCTGTAACTTTAACAGTAAAAGATGAAGCACGTGTACTTACAACAGTAAAAGCTGATGTAACATCTGTAGCTATCGTTGAAAAAGCTACTAAAGCTGTAACAATCAAAGCGCTTGATCAATTCGGAGATGAATTATCGTCACCTACTATTAACGTGACATCAGCAAAAACTGATATTGCTACTATAGATAGTGCTAGTGCTAATCCGTTCACTGTTACTGGCGTAGCCAAAGGCTCTACAACTATAACTGTAGAAGTTACTGTAGATGGAATTGATAAAACTATCACAATCCCAGTTACAGTTGGTGAAAATAAAGTAGATTCTAGAAAATTAGAAGTAGCTAAAAAAGATGGTCAATCAGATGATGCTGTAATTGACGTTTCAAAAGCTCAAGATAATAAAGTAGACTTAGTGTTAAATGAATACAATGCTGCTAATCAATTAGTTGGACCTGTGCTAACTTTAAGTACTTATAATGCGGATGCTCCAGTAGGATTGTCTTATGAAATTGTAGAAAAAGATGCTAAAGGTAATAAAGCAGGTACTGGTGAGATTGCAACTGCTGATACAACAACTTTAAGCACTACTGGAGTACTTACTTTAACCGCTAAAAAAGCTGGTACGATTACCGTAAATGTTTATGAAGGTGCATTAAAAGTTAATACAGTTACAGTAACAGTAAATGATTCTACCCCAACAGTTACTGGGGCAACCCTTATCAAAGATGTAAAAATTACTACTAAAACTGCTACTCCTGTGTTAGAAGTTAAAGGATTAACATTTGATAGCACATTAAGTACTGTTAAGTTTAATGATGCTTCTCCTATCACAATCACTGATGGTTCTAGTACAACATACGGTAAAGTAGAAGTACTAAATGCATTAACAAACGGTTCTGCTACACCTGATGTTGATGGCAGTGGTAATTTAGCAGTTACTGTAGCGCCTGTGAATGCTGCTAAAGCAGTTACTGGTACAGTAGCAGTTCGTATTACAAACAATGCAGGCAATATCGTATTTGTTGGTACAATCAATGTAGATATTCCTGGGAATCAAGCACCAGCAGCACCTGAGAAGTCAGCTGTAACAGTAGCACCAAGCCTTACGACAGCTGGTAAAACATCAGTAAATGTTGCTAGTACATTAGAATATCGTATAACTGATTCTACTGGTCGAATTGAAAAACAAAGTTGGACTACAGGTACTGGATCTGCAGAAGATTCAGTGGGAACTGTAGTAATAGGCGATATCATCGAAGTACGTGTGAAGGCTGTAGATACTCCAGGTAGTGAAGTACCAGAAGGTGCAGTTTACAAACACTCAATTGGAGCAGTAGATATTAAAGCAGCAGCAGCTCCAAATATTGCTAGTGAAGCAGCTACTAATACTAGTGGTGCTACAAAACTTACTGGTTTAGAAGAAAATGTAGTTTATGAATATGTACTTGATGATACTTCAACTTTAGGAGGAGACGATCCTTCTTGGTCTACAGCAAGTACTTTAACAGGAGATGTATCTACCGTTAAAGATGACTTTGTTGTGAATGGGAAAACATACATCCATATTCGTGTAAAAGCAACTACCACTCTTCCAGCATCAGAGGTTAAAGATATATCAATTACAACTAAATAAGCAACTGTAAATCTTTGACTCTATACTAAATAAGGCTTTAAAATCATTAATTGATTAACAATCGGTCTCCTCTAAAATTTGATGAAATATATCACTTTTAGAGGAGGGTTTTTGGCTCTTTGTCAAATTGTGTTGGTGAAGCATTCAACTGAATAAAAAATAAACATAGTCGGTGGAGATTTTGATCTCTACCGATTTTCTTGGTTATAAAAAGAAAATCATGTGGTGTGTATGAAAACACCAATAATTCACTTCGATTTCATTATATGCGTCAAGCCTACTGAGTTTTTGATAAAGTTAGACGTAAAACTCAAAATGAAATGGATAAGAAAGAACGCATTCAAAGTAAACATAAAAGAAGTAAATGAGATTTAGACAGCATTTACTTCTGCGTAATGGATTATGATAGTATGAGAGGCACAACTATATTTGATAAAGAATCAATAAAATTAAACTTCTCGTTGAAAGAATTTTCCATCTCTATTGCATTTCTCACCATGCATATTTTATAATTAAATCAGATACAATAAAAGAAAGACCCGAGTGCGCTAACACCCGAGTCTGACTACAGCAATATGTCCGCATAAAGAGCGGATGACCAGCTGATAAAACTAATACTTCATAAAGAAATATACCGTCATATCATCTGTCAATGTGGGACGGTTATTTCTTTTTGTTTTGCAGATCTACCATGATTCCAACAAGTGTTAGAATCACAATACCAAATTGTGCGACTAAACTCATTGCCTCATATGTAGTCATGCATCCCACCTCCTTTCTCTGCCTAAGAAAGACAGGAAAGAGAGCTGGTCACCGCCCACCATGCATATATCGCTTTTCTACTATTGTAACAGTTTATACAAGGAATATCTATATATAATTTCAGGATGCCATCGGCACTCAGTTATGTTTCCAAGCTATGATCGCTCAGTATATTCTCATGACATTTCTTCCTTCAAACTCCCGACAAAAGTAACTATTTATTCTACCTCAATTTATAAATTTATATTTCCCAACAATCCTTCACCTTTTCCCACAATCTCTCTCACGCCATAATTATAGAACTGTCGTCATTTCCATCTTGAATCACAATCAGTCCAAACTCCATTCACAGAGTTTTGAGCTATTTTCATTTCAAGGAGGAATAGTTGATGGAAAAAAAGAGTAGAGAATTTGAATGGTTTCTAGGGCGAATAGCGCACTACTTCAATGTGGAGGTTGATGAGAAGAAAGTCGCAAATGAATCGTATATCCTATGCAGAGATGAACGAGATGCAGATGGTGAGTATTTTTCAGAAAGCGAAATTGAGCTGTTGCCAGAAGAAATTCTTTTCTATGTCATGTCCTATGTAGATGATACTTAGATGATACTGAATCGGATTGGCTAGGCTGCATTGGCAACGAGATAGACACAGGCAAAATAGTAGTAGAAACCATTTGTAGGGATAGGGAATGCCTATGGGAGATTCTCTATGTGTGACCAACCAGTGCAAGGAATAGAAATTGTACTACAAAAATGGGCAGATGAAAAAACAAGAAAAAATCTCTTGTCAGGGAAGAATATATATCCTCAAAAAGCTACCTATTGGCATCAAAAAACAGTTTCAATCCCTATATGCGTAGGAAAATGAGGATATGCACAAAGAAGCGGCGATAAAAGGCTGATGCACGTTTTTGGAAAGGAAAAACAAAAATGGAGAACAAAGATAAAACCATCATAGGATTTGAACAGTGGTTGATTGAGGAGGGCAAAGCTAACACGACAATCCAATCCTATTTAGGTGACATAAAACAATACTTGAACTATATGAGCGAGAAAGGGACAGATTCTATGTTCCTTCCTCGTTTTTCTTTTGTTCGCTACAAGCAACACCTGATAGACGACAACTACAAAAGTACAACAATCGACAAGAAAATCAACAGCCTAAAGGTATTCAATGACTATCTTATTTTGATTGGAGAACTATCAGAGAGCTACATTCAGCTTAAGAAGGATAGGGTACCAATCTCCAGTGAAAGTGAACACGTTGTGACCGCACTCAATGAAAACGAGGTAGAGCGATTATTGTTCTATATCGAAGATATACGCAAAGTAAGCATTCGAAACAAGCTCATCATCTATCTATTGCTATATATAGGTGTAAGGATATCCGAGCTGATAGGCATCAAACGAAGTGAAATTGACTGGCTCACTATACGAGGCAAAGGTGGAAAAGATCGCAATGTTCCTATGAATGATACTTTGATTCGTCAGATGAAAGACTACCTAGCCAATCACCGTCCTATGACGGAATCATAGTTCTTCTTTGCACTGAAGAAAACAGGAATAATCAGTACACAGTACATCAATCGAATTTTGAAAGATGCGTGTATCAAGGCAGGAATCAAAAAGCATGTATCTAGCCACATTCTTTGTCACTCTTTTGCTAGTTACTTGGTGAAGGAAGATGTGAATGTAGTTATCATTCAAAAGTTACTTGGACATGCCAATATTAAAACTACTTCTATCTATCTGCACACAAAGCAGGAAGATTTGAGGGATGCTCTCAATCACATTAAATATCAAAGGGAGGAAAACAAACATGTGCGAATGTATATATGATGGGAAAGTAAACAAGGTACTCGAACTACTAGGGCAAGGACAGTCAAAGGAAGACATAGCTAACTATTTTGGACATGGCTGGACAGGGGTTGGTATGTATCTCAGAAGAAAAGGCTTTTGTTGGAATGATACAACATTTATTGAAAAAGAAGAAGATCCAAAGGCAATACATGATGCGCAATTCCAGAACAACAAAGCTGATCACATTAGTACGCCAATTGAGTTGCCAAAATGTAAATATCGGTCAAGTTGCACTCAAAAACGGATTCATATCAGTACAAGAACTAGGTGACTACATGAAGGGCCAAGGATACGTTTGGGACAACAAACAAAGCAACTATAAGTATGATGAAATTGTTGGAAGAAAAGTAGAAGATTTAACTGATTCAACAAATACTGATACGGTTGCTGCTGCTACTGTAGTAACAAATGGGAAATAACAATTGATATGACAACTTCTAGGTTCTTTAAACCTGGTCATAACTATAAAGTTGCCGTTGGAAGGGAGATGAGAAGATTGTGGTAGGTCAAAATTTGATAGAAACACACGATTTGTTATAAAGATTTATGCCCGCAAAATGAATGAAGTCAAAGAATAAATATATAATATTTTTTTAAAATAATAATTAGAATATATGTGTAAATAATGGATTTTTACATATAGCCATATCAACCATTTGTTAAAATTGTAGACTATATTTATAAAGATAGATGACTATGTTTGTCAATTCATCAGTTGAAAAGAAAAGCATAGCCGCTGTGTTTTTTTCACTTCTTACAGACCAGGGAAAACTTGCTTCAGAGGTTTCTAAGAATGATGGCTCCAATTTACTTGTATCCATAATTGTTCGGATCATTTCTTTCAAATATTTCTTGCGTGAAAATTTTTCATAATGCCATTCGATGTCTTTTGAATGCGCGTATATATGAATAAAAATTCGAATGGTTCATCCGTTCAATCCATGAAATGGGCGCAGCATATTCAATTCAATTTTAAAATAAGCCAATCGTTTAGCAATTTTTTCAACACAATCCCAGCATGGTTTTTGTTGGAATTTCAGGATAACTTTTTTACATAATCATGCAGAAATTAAACTTGGCAAAAGGTTCCATTCTTCATAGGCTTGATATCACGAAATTGTCCAGCAAATGGGTATACATCTTGAAATAAATATCTATGTAACTCTTGAACATCCTCGAATCCAAAATGAGATGAAGTCTAGTGCATTTGCAACTCAGCAGCACACATAGAAAAAACAGTGTCTCTTCTTTTCTCAATTCTGCTTTGAATTGAATATCTAGAAGATTACACTGTAGTAAATATATGTCATTTTGCTTATCTTTCTCCATATTCCAACATATTTTTAATCATTATTGATGTAATTAGGGTTTCCAAATTTACAAGATCGACAACTTTTTTTGTAAAACAGAAGAAATGGTAAGAGCTTCTAAATATAAATTTTACAGTACATGCAAAACTCATTTGAATCTATACTTAACTTTTTCATTTGACTGCTTTTTTTCGATCTATGCCTATAGCATATTGTTTTTTATACATTTTTCCAACTTAGAAGGAGCTGGTCATAGCTTTTTCATTCAAATAAACATAAAACAAAAAGAATGAAAGGAGTGAAACAAAAATGGTTCAAATGAAAAATCGTATATAAACACGTCCTTTTTTCTTGAGGAAGGCCGCAAGACAAAAGGCTTGCGGCCTATATAATTTTTTCTTCTAGGTGTGTCAACATTTTTACGTGCTTGTTTTTGTATCACCTGATATTTCCTGGCATGATAAATAATCAAAAGTTTTTGTTATCCATTACTTTAACTTCCAGTTTTGTCTCAGTCTTCTTGTTCATTATTACATTTGAGCACCATGAACACATAATTCAGTTTAATCTTTATCAAATTTAAGATGGAGAAATACCAATCGTTACCAAAGTCGGTGCGCTCGCTGGTGTAAAAGAACCTGGCTTGGCTGCAATCCGTACATAATAAGTTCCGGCAGGTAAATTTTTGATTTCATTATTATTTACAACTGCAGAATTCCAGTTTATTCCATTGGTTGAGTATTCATATGTTATACCTTGAATGAAACCTGTAATTGCTCCGTTTGCTTGGCCTGTTGAGGCATTTCGTCCACTGAGACCAGTCGGTGCAGCAGGCTCCGGATTCATAAGGGTTATTTGCGCTGCATTCCCAGCAGGTGTTGAGTTCATAGCTTTCACTCGTATCCAATAGTTTCCAGCAAGTAAACCATTAATGGTGTATTGTCCGACCGGAATGTCTAACCAATTGCTTCCGTTTGTTGAATATTGATAAATATAATTATTCAATGGCGACACAATTGTAATGCTTCCGGTTCCTCCAATGGTTTGTATATGGTTTGTAATTAATGTTGGAGCAGAAGGCGTTGGCAGCGAAACAGCAAATGTATTTTGAATCGTTTGCGCTGATCCATTTGCTGTTTGGGTATCCACATAGCTTACTGTTACATTAGATGTTGTTAGTGAAGATAAGTCAATTGTGGCTTGATTTTTAAACACGCCCGTATTGGCACCAGTTTCAACCAAGGTAATTTCCCTAGAGATACCTGCAATCGAAATACTGACCATATCAGGCGTACTTGGATTGACATTCCGATCTGCATCATTTACTGTAATAAATCCGATTGGTAAAATTGTACTATTAACCATTTGAGAGGCAAAAACGATATTTCCAGTTTCTACCATTCCAACAACTACATTTGGAGCTACAGAAATTGTTGCCGCTGTCCCGATCTTTTTAATAGACGAATTATTTTGCATAACAGTAGCTTGATATGCATTGGTACCACTTAATATAATCGGGGCAGATGTATGAATCAACACAGTACCATAAAGGGTTCCGTCATTTGAAAACATCATTCCGTCTTTGTCTGTGATATTGATATTTCCTTGAATGGATCCAGCGTTTACAAATGAAGCTTTGGATACATCTTCAATATTGACACCGCCCAAAATGGTTGCGTTATTTTTAACATGTGCACTTGGCGTATTCACGGTTAGAACTCCGTTGATTCGTCCTTTTACTGTAAGATTTTGAGCATAATAGCTTGATAAATATAAATTTCCGTTTATATTTACATTCAGCTCGGCTGTTGTAGGATTTTGTGTCAAATAGTAGTTTACTTCTTCTTGTGTTGTTAATACATCTGAAGCATTCACTGTAATCATTTGAGAAGTTTTTAGTGAATTGTCTTTATCATATACATAAATGGTTGCTGTACCTGCACTTAAACCGGTTGCGATAATATTGGAAGTTCCAGATGTTGTAACTTTAACTACAGCAGGATTGGACGAATAAATATTATAATCGGTCACTTTGGCTATACCTGTATACGCACCAGATGTATTATAATAATTCAATTGATAAGTTACAGAAACATCAGATGCGTTATTTAAGTATAAAATATCATCTTTACTGGCAGAAACGGATGAAATATCTAACCGCAGATTCGCTTGATTTTTTGTATCTCGAATATAAATTGTAGCCAAATTAGACGTTAATGTTTTTCCAGATTTAGAAATTGTTACACTCACTTGATAATTTGTATTGTTTGTAATGGTATTATCTAGCATACCTGTAACTGAAGTCGCAGTATTTCCGACAAATAATCCAGTATCTAAAATTTTACCTGTTTCATTATAGGATGAAAACTGCACCGTATAGCCTAGTGCTTGCAATGAAGCAATATCTTTTTCCTGACCATTTACAACCAGCGTTAGTCTCTGATTTGCAGTATTATAATCATATGTACCCGGTTTTATGGCAATGCTGGTAATCTCAGCTGTATTTGTTACTTCAAATTTTTTCGTTTCGTTGTTTATATTGATGTAGATAGGAAAAGAAGCACTTAAATTCAGTAGATTTTTATTTAATTTAATTGTCATTAAAGTACCTGTGGCATTTACTGTAGCTGAAGTAACTGTGGCGATGTCCATAGTTATATCTTGAGCAGTAAGTTTCGATAAGCGTTGCCCTGAAATAATCAACTCGTTGCTGCTATTTTGTGAAACCGTAATCGCTTCGATTTCAGGTGCACCGAATGCCTTGCATTGTTCATTTAAGTTTTCTAATGTTTCCAAGGCGTTGCGATATGTATTTGGAGACATATAAGTGATTTTAATTAATTTTAGATGACGCTCTGCCGCTGCAGTTGCTTCTTGTGCTGTTACCAAATCTTCGTTTTCTAAAGCTTCTTTTGCCTTTGCAACTTGTCTACCATAAGATACATAATTTGGATTGAGAAACTTTTTCTCCATTTTAAAAGTGTATTTTTTTCCTTCTAATTGAAAATTGACCAATCTTGCTTGATGTTTTACAGGGGTCGAAGGTTCTATTATTCTGGTATAGGTTTTGTTTGCTTTCATATATGTTACTTGAAGTTTCTCAGCCTTTTGAACTTTCACATTCATAATTTTCACATTTGATTGTACTGCAGCCTCTATTACAATTGGTGTCGCAATAGATGTGAGTAAAGCAGCAGAAGTCAAAACAGCAATAGATTTTTTCTTTTTCATCATAAATCCTCCCTATGTTTGATTCAATGTACAAATGATCAAAACATCCTATCTAGAATCATTTGACACTATGTATTTCAATAACTAGCTTAATCATATCAAAATTGGTTATAAAAATATATCTAGTTAACTAAATTTTCCAGCTCAAAACAGAAATTTATACAGTTAGATATGATGAAGTAATAGGATAAATTTTCTGGTTAAAATCTTTCTGTTTTTGTACAAATATTCCTCTATTCTCTCCAAGAAATTGCTCAAATTTTTGATAGCATGACCTCCTTCCGTTTTTACAGAATTTATTTTACTTGGTAAAAAGAGGTATTCCAAAGTTGAGGGGGCTCTTCTAGCAAAGAAACGCGATATTCTTCTATAAATCAAATCGGGAAGTAATTTGACTAGATCAACACAACTTGACTACTTTGATATACATGGTATTTGCCGGAATCTTCTGATATAATTGTAACCATAAAACTGGCTTCGAATAAATCTGCCGTTTTTTAAAGTCCGATCGTTTATTACATAAATGGCATATGCTCTGTTTAATGTATTGGCTACATTCAAGGGCAACTTGTCTTTTTGTATCTACTCCTGTATAAAAATCGTTTAAGCCCGGAATAATTAGCAATTTATTGATATGCTAAAGCTCCATTTTTTCTAATTCTATTTTCATCGCAGCTATAATTTCTTATTTCTTCATTTATTTTCAGTAATTGCAGACCATCTGTTTCAATATGTTCCCATCAAAATAGCAGGTTTAAATATAGTTTATGGAGAATTTTTTTTGCATTATACCTTACCGAAATGGTAAACTTTCCTTTTTATAATTTATGAATGATTTGAAAATCCCTGCTCTGCATATGCTATAATTAAGAAAAAACAGGTGATGCATATTTATGAAACTGCAAAATCCGCATGATAGAGTATTTAAAGAAGTGTTTTCTGATATTTCAATCACCAAAGATTTTATTCAAAATTATCTCCCAAAAGAAATGGTAAAGCTGCTGGATTTAGATTCCATCCAGTTGCAAAAAGACAGCTATATAGATGAAAAACTCAAAAAAAGCTTTTCAGATTTGGTTTTCCAAATCCAGACAAAAGAAAATGTGGGTTATATTTCCATTCTGTTTGAACATAAAAGCTATCCAACTGAAGAAATCTCCTTACAGCTTCTTCGGTATATATGTAATATTTGGGAGGAAAAATATAAAAAAGAAAAAGTAAAGAAGTTACCTTTGATTCTTCCAATTGTTATTTATCATGGAACAAAAAGCTGGGAAACCGAACAATCACTTGCAGAAATCTTGGATGGTTATAATAAGCTACCAGTTGAATACCAAGCATATATACCAAATTTTAAATATTTATTGTATGACCTGACACGTTATTCAGATGAAGATCTGAAAGGAAATGAACAATTGCGTTTCTTTTTCCGAGTACTCAAAACGATTCAATCCTTGTCAGCAGAGGATTTTTTGCAAAATTTTTTAAACCAGATTGCACAGCTTTATCATTTGGAAAATCAAGTATTTGTGCCATTTATCAACACCATTTTATTTTATATTTCAACAACAAAACAAAATTTAAACAAACAACATTACGAGCAAATGATTCAAATTATAGAACAAAACTATCCGAAAGGGGATGAGCAAATTATGACATGGGCAGAATTGTTTAGAGAAGAAGGGATACAAGAAGGACTGCAAAGAGGGCTACAAAAAGGAATTCAAGAGGGACTGCAAAAGGGAGTACAAGAAGGAAAATCAGAAGTTTTAATTAACTTACTCACAAAAAGATTTGGCATTCTTCCTCAAGAGATGCGAAAAAACATTCAATCTTTAGATATTTATAGGATTGACATCATTACCAATGAAATCTTTCACTTTGAAACGCTGGATGATGTGCAAAAATATTTAAAATAACCAAATAAAAAGCAGATATTCCGACTTAGAAAAGGAATATCTGCTTTTTAGAATCTATAATATTTTAATTTAAAACTCCGAAATTTTTATATAATGATTAAATGAGGAAATAAAAAACTACAATCTTTTTCCTTGTAGCCTAATCAAATATATTGACAGAATATAAAGAATAGTTTTTTGGTGTGATTGAAAATCTCAACATATATATCATTTTGACAGTATTGAATGCATTTATACTGATTTTGCGCTATTAGCAAATATTTAAGAAAGTGATTTTGACAATATTTCTATAATAAAATTCGCTATATCCAAGTTGATGTGAAAAAATCTTACAAATATTTGATTCTTGAAATGACATGGAAAAAATCTTCTCATTATTAGATATTTGATTCACTACGTATCAATTATTTAATTATCCTAACAGCTGCTGTGCTACTCTGAAAAATATCTCGAATGCTTTTTGAATGGAACAATTAAATAATCTGACTTGGTAGAAAAATTTATTTGGCAAAATATAAAAAGTTGAATGATATGGACAAAATTTTTTATACTTTTATTTTATAATATCCCTATAATTGTTTCTACTCCTCATAATGACCATGACAAGGAATTACCATAAGATTTTCTTTCTTGTCACCAATATGCTTCAATTGACAGATCTATATTATATTTCTTAATTTTATGTAAAATGGATAGTAAAATATTTAATTCCGAGTTATATTTATAATATTTTTTTAAATCTTAAGGAAAAAACTATGATTTTCTCTCTAACTCTCCTTCCTTATTTTTGTTAAAATTGTCATGTTTTTGTATTCACACAACACCTGTTTCTCCTAAAATCCTTCTCTAATCCTTGAT
>CAJFEE010000055.1 GCA_904373265.1 Candidatus Harrysmithiimonas galli
ACTTCAGATTCCACCAAAGGTGGACTTGAAAAGAGCCACAGTTCTTTACCAAATAAAAAGCAGATTATAGCTCGATGACAAAGTCATACCATCCATCTAAGAAAAAAGAGGAAAAACCTTATCCTAGATTTACTTGGCTATTAGACGCAAAACAAGTGATAACCGATATTGCCCGTGGAGAAGCTGACTTAGATACGCTAAAAGCGGGCGCAAGTCTTATTCCTGTGGCAAAAATTACAAAAGTTCCCAAAGTCGTAAAAGCGATAGGAAATGTTGGAAAGACCGGATTTAAGAAAGGAAAAGAAGGAGAAAAAATAGCAAAATCCAATCAAGCAAAACAGACAAAAGCGAAGAATAAGGGAGGAAGAGGTGCTGGAGAGAGTGGTTTAGATGCTAGTAATCCTTTTTACAAACCAGGAGGAGGATCTAATTTAGATGATTTTATGACACCTCATGCAGAAAAACATGCATATAACCCAGATGTAAAGTCTACGAGAAATAAGACTCAATTTGGAGAAAATGCAGATGTAGCTAAATTGCGCAAGGACACATTGCTTTATCCAGATGAAGTCATTTATGATTCAGAACATAACATGATAAAGTATGTAAAGGAATATGATTTTAATATTAGCACGCCAGATACACCAACAGGAAGTCATAGAGTATTTATAAATTTAGATCCTAAATCAGGTAAAACTAATAGAAATTCACAATTCCCATATTATGGAGGCAATAAATAATGTTATATTTGTCTGATATTGAAAAAAAACAGAATATTAAATTTCCGGAGGAGTATAAGCGATTATATCAATCTGGTTTTAAAGAATTTAGTAATAGGTTGGAAATTCATGTAAATAATGAAGTTTTTAGTATACACAAATTTTTATCTGCTGCTGAAATTAATGATATTTTGGAGGAATTCTATGATTTTTGGGGATATGATGTAGTTCCAATCGCAGAGACAGACTATGAGGATTATATATGCTTGTATTATAGAGAAAATGCAAAAAGTCCATCAATAATATATTGGAATTATGAATTGGCCTTAGAAAATTCAACAGAAGGAATAACATTTTTATATAGTAGTATGCATGAATTTATAACTAACATAATAAAATTGTAATAATTCCCTTGACGATCTCAAAGCGCATGTTACAATGGCACACACCAGGGGATATCAGACGGAGAAAACTCCCATCGAAATCCGGCTGCCGGGATCGCTGTACTAACTGACCCGGCAGCCTTTTTGTCAGTATCCAATAAAAAGCAGACTGACTTTTGCATCACATCTCACGAATCGTATGGAATCTGTCCAGAATGACTTGCAATCCCCCAGACTAGAGCTGGCATACCACACATCTTCAGAAAAATCTTTGGAGGAGTAACCTGTGAAACCTTTGGTTATGGGAGCGGACAGGCTGTTTCCCCCTTGCGATGGCCGCAGCCTGTCGGTATGGCTGCTGGAAAAGGGCTGTATCGTAAAAGATGTGAATACGGCGTTGTCTTATGCTCAGAGAAAAAGCGTTCCTATGTATCAGAAAAGTGACAGCTACGATGCGGGAGCGGTAGCCTTAGTTTTAATCAACATGCTGGGCCGTCTGCCGGATGCTGAACCGGATGATAAATACTGAACGCTGGGTCAGTTAGTTAACCGGAGAGACAACATCAACGTCCACCAGCAGAGATTAAAGAACCAGTTACATGAACAGCTCTGCATGGCATATCCCAGCTATAAGAAATTTTTCTAGGACATTGGAAGGCCAACGGCTTTGTATTTCTTTGGCAGCTATCCTTCGCCCACCTATCTGGCGGGAAAGACAGCAGGAGAGCTGGTGGAAGAACTTCGTCCGGTGACCCATAATAACTGTTCCATAAAACGGGCAGAGAGAATTCTGGAACTGGTAAAAGCGGATGGAGAGACCAGCCGGGATTGCCAGGAGAGCCGGAATGTTATCACCAGAGGGGTTGTCCTTGATCTGCAGCATTACCAGAAGCAGCGGGAAGAGATTGAAAAATCCATAGAGAACCTTCTCCCGGAGTTTCACTGCACCCTGATGACCATGCCGGGAGTTGACTTGGTAACAGCGGACAATATGCTGGCGGAGATCGGGAACATTGAGCGTTTCCCAAATGCAAAGAAACTGGCAAAGTTTGCAGAGATTGCCCCGGTGAACTTTTTCTCGGCTGGGAAAGGGGAAGACGTGTGCTTAAAGCAGGGCAACCGCCGTCTGCAGGCGATCTTCTACTTTCTGGCGATTCAGAAGGTACAGGTATCACCCAGAGGAGTGCCGAGAAATCTAGTGTTTCGGGAGTATTTCCTAAAAAACTGGAAGAAGGAAAGAGCAATCCCCAGGCACTGATCTGCATTGCCAGAAGGCTGGTGAATATTGTGTACGGAATGTTAAAGAATCATACGGAATACCAGGAGCCGGAGCGGTAAACAGGGAAAGAAACTGTTTGAAAGCGGATGTCGGAAGATTTATAATAAAGAAAAAATAGCGGAAAGGGAACCCCCTTTGTTCTTTTTCTGCCTTTCAGTATTTAAAGTACCGCAAAATGGAACCACCAGGGCAGGCTAACTTTTTCAGAAAAGGGATGGAAAAGGCGTAAGAAGTATGAGGGTGCAAGTCTTATCCCCGCAGGAAAAGTGATCAAACTTCCTAAAGTCATAAAAGCGATAGGAAACGTTGGAAAGACCGGATTTAAGAAAGGAAAAGA
>CAJFEE010000056.1 GCA_904373265.1 Candidatus Harrysmithiimonas galli
TTACCCTTGTGACGCGCTGTGGCAGTCTGTGTACCATTTTTCAGCCACGCTCGGAAAGATATACCATCAAGGGAGTATTTGGGCTTGTTGCCCCGATTTAAAAATCAGGAATTTCAGCCCAGAAGGGCAACTTTCTCAAGGTCAAAATGTGTGCAGGGTAAAGGCTGACATGGTTTTATGTTATCGTAGCTGTGGGATCTCGCCCAGCTTTGCCAGGCGAGATCTGCTAATCAATCATCTTCTAAAGAAATTTCAACAATTTTATTTCTAGTATTAAATTGTATAAATTGGTTCATTTCTATTGCAACTACCCATGTTTCAAACGCCACTGCAATAATATCATCAATGTTATCTAGTGCACATTCAAAATCTGTTTGTATTATAGGCAAATCTTCTTTATCCCAAATGATATAAACTGACTTATTTATCCATTGTGGCAATAATTCTTGAATCGTTTTAATGCTTTTTTTTCTATAACTATCTGTTAATTTGGTCAAGTCAGAATTAAATTTGGTTAATATCTGTTGCTGTTGCTCTATAGTAAGGATCTTTTTATTATTATCTAATGCTAACAAGCACTCTTGCAATAAAGCATTACTTTCCCACTTTTTTTCTCTAACAAAATTGCTATTTCTGTCTTTTAATTCTTGATATCGTTTTTTTATTATTTCGTTCATCTTCTATCTCCTATTCCACAAATCAATTATTGCTTTATACTCATCATAATTAATATCTATCGGTATTACTATCTTCTTTGCATTTACTCCTTTTCCATTCGTAAAATCTTCAATATTGTAGTGAACCTCCATTTCAGAATCATAGTCCAATCTCCATCTAACTTTTCCATCTAATGATGTTCTCCCTATTTGTTTTCCATACCCATAGCTGGATTTTAATCGTCCAATATAAGAGTCAGAGCCATTTCCGAATGCCCCTGTCTTATCAAGTTCATCTATTAGAGTATTTCGGGCACTAATATGAGATGATTCCTTTGGCAAAATCTTTTCCTGAGAATCACTTCCCCCTTATTCTTTGCTTTTGTCTGTTTTGCTTGACCGGATTTTGTTATTTTACATAAAAAAACCAAGGTTAATGTCCATAATTTGCGGATAGCTAACCTTGTTTTTTAAATAATGAATAATATACTATTCCTCGTATAAATTATCTAAAAGATTCTCTACTTCCTCCTCATGAAAAAAATGTATTAGTTCTCCATTTTTTATTTGATTTTCTCAAGATATTCTTTTAGATTACGCTTTGCTGTATAAATTGCTTTGGGAAACAGTTCAAAATATTTATTTATATCCTCATTAACTACAGGTATTATAATATATCTAATATTATAATCAAAACATTTTATCAATTCATCAGAACTTATTGTATATAATTTAAATTCATATTCTTTCTTATCATTTGTGTTATTTATAAATCTCCCAATAATATCACATTCGTTGATTTTAGGATATTTTAAGTTATCATGAATATCTCTTACACAAAAACCATAATTGACGTAATAGCTATCATCATAATTTGACTTTTGAGTATTGATAACAACAATCAATTTTTCGGATTGATAATAATAGTTCTTCTTATAATACTCAAATCCTATCTCGCTTGTGCAAATTTGCAATATTTTCTTAAACTCAGTATTATTCATTGCTACGCTCCTCATCTTTAATAAGTATCCAAAACAGATGTCCAATCATCCCCAAATACGCTCTCTATTTCTTTAAGATAACTCTGCAATTGTTTCTTTCCATTTCTAATTTGATTTGGATTATGTGGTTTCAATTCATATACTGTTTTAGTTTCAAAATCAATATAATCAACTCTTTTCCCACTTGGAAGTACATATTCTTTAAATCTGGTTATGTTGTCTACATCTCCTGCCTTATATTCTTTATGAACTTTTTTTCCTAATTCAAGGTTAGATTTAGTATATCCTTTGTTATTCTTTGGAATATCATACTGCGATTTAAAAGTCCTTCCATTGGTCTTACTTCCCCTCTTATTCTTCGCTTTTGTCTGTTTTACTTGACCGGATTTTGATGCCTCTTCTTGATTAGGTTTAAATGTTGTTGTACCACTCTTACTACTTGTTTTTGACTGATTCCCTTTATTCTTATCAGGTTTTGGCTTATCTTCCTGTGTAAACCTCTCCAAGCGGGGTGGCTTTTCGCCACCCCGGTCCCTGGGACTTCACTCGGCAAAGCCGGGCGAGAACTCAAATGTCATTATGAAGAATATTCATATTATGATTAATTGCATCTATACAAATAGTTCTTAAAGATTCTAGTTGGGATAATAATTATTTTTTGAATATATAATTTTTTTCATATTTATCTTCTTCTAGTAAATAATTTCCTTTCAGTGCAAAATTATCTGGAGCTATATCAAACAATGCAATCCAAGCCTCCAAAATGTGCTTGAATTTGTTCACGTTTTTGCTCTTTATTTTCGTGTAGCTATAGTAACTTAATCCTTTCTTTTTCTCCTTTTCATTCCAGCAAGTATCTATCCAGTATAATGAATCATTGATATACAAAATCAGTTCGCCCGAAATAGATACCGCGTTCATACTTGCATCAATAAAATTTGTACTACTGCCCTTTTCAATTATGGAAAACTCGTGAAGTAATGACATGCTAATCCGCCTTATTGTTTACCAAACTATATATATGATAGAACAACAAGGTTGCGCTTCATATTTTTATATAGTTAATATTGTTTAAATTCTTAATTTTTATATAATATAAAATCTATATTCTATATTTTTGAGATAAACATATAAAAATTATTTATTTATAAAAAAATTAAATAACTATAAGTATTAAATTATATGGTATAACTAAATTTAGAAAGAGATTAGTACTTTACTCCAAGTGCAACTTTATTATCTGGTTCTATATTTAAGATTTCTTCTACTATGCATTGTGCTTCTTTCTTATCTACCAACTTTTCTGGTATTTTATAAAAAAATAATATGCTCTCTAAGTTCTCTATACTTTTCGTAATTGCTAGAAGTTCTCTTGTATGAAATAACGCAACAGAATATGCACCCTCTATAAAACATAACAGATTTAACATAACATCTATTGCCAACTCTATCCATTCCACTTTTTTTGTTCTTTGTATCATATATTATACAAAACTATATGCACATATACTCTCTGTGTCATAAGCAATAGTCATTATTATATCTCTTATATCATTTATAGACATCTTTTCACATATTTTTTCTGCATCCTTATATTTTCCTTGTAGTAAATTTATTTTTAATTTCTCAATCATAATTTTCTCCTTTTCTATTGAATTACCCACGCATCTGAGATTTTTATTGTTCCATCATTCAATTTCGTATACGTAACTTCTACTTTAAATCCATTTATTGTTCCTTTTTTAGAAAAAACAGATTTATATGGATCTTCTACACCAGTATCCATTACATTAGCAATAATATTTTTAATATCATTCCAATTTTTATCTGGAACTAATTTTTTCCAGCCATGGTTTGAATTTTTACTTCCATTAATCACATGATGAATTTTATTTTTTGACATATTATCTAGCTGTTCAATATATTTAGAAGAACTTAAATCACCCCCATTAACCGTTCCTGACTCACTTCCACTTTCCTCTTTGGGTGGGATTAGAATTATAAAAAAACAAGGTTAATTACCATTTTAATGATAACTAACCCCATTTCATATAACATTATTTAATTACATAAGAAAAATTTAAACTTATAAATCTAACTCCAATTCAATGCTTTGTATTTTACCTTGACCTTCAAAGATATCCTCATGGATTTTTGTTTAGCAAATTATTTTCGGATGAATTTAATCACCTTTTAAGATGTTAATCTGCCTTTTCATAACTTTTAATTTCTCTCCATTACCAATTCTTTGCTCTAAATCATTGACACTCGAGATTAAAAAGTCTGCTAGAATCTTAGAAAACACTTCAAACTGCACTATGTGTATATCTTTTTCTGAGCTAAATATAATACCCTCTTTTCTCCAAAAAGTATTATCCCAGGATATCTCAATACATTTTTCAAATCTTCTAAAATATACACATGGCAAAACTGCACCATTCCTAGCATTAAACCAACAATGGTTAAGAATCCACCGACTTTTTGCTGCATACCATAAGTCAAATTCTAACATATCATCGCTTTCATACTGGTCGGCATTCTCGATTAATTCTACTGCCGTATTGCCTTTTACAGATAATGGAAATATATCATAGCCTAATATATATTCTATTTTGTCACAAAACCATTCTACAAGATAATATATATCCCCTTCATGTTGATAGTTTTTGTTATAAGTACAAATATCAGTGCCTTTTACCCAAAGTTTAATATAACCATATGTACTGTTAATATAAACCTTTTCGGGATTATCTATAAACTCATATTCTATTGCGAAATTGTCTTTATTACCAAATATTCTTGACATAAGACACCTCCATTATTTTCCTTTTATCCATTTATTATACTGTACTCTTGTTATTAATCCATCATCCTTCATATTTCTCAAAACATCTGCTGGAACCTCCGTTGCCGGATTCCTTACCTCATATGCATGCCAAGTTCCTGCATTATCTGGCTGAAATTTTACAAGCTTATCCTCATAAACATTATACAATTGTTTTGTGTTTTTTGAAGAATATGCATTATTTAATGATTCTTTTCCTGCAACCTGATTATTCCAAAACGGATCAGCACTTATATCTCCTCGGGCTGTCCCCTTATGCTTTCCATCATTTGGTTTATAAACAAGTTCCTCAGTTCCACTTTCAAAGTCCAAAATATCGTGAAATTAACGGATTCCCAGGTGTAGAGGATATTCTGGCGAATAACTCGTTTCCGCCTACAACAGCATTCTTCACAGCCGACACCTGGGAAAGAGATTTTTTCTGCCCTTGTGAGGTGCTGTGGCTGTCTGTGTGCTGTTTTTCTGGTTGTGCTCGGAAAAGTGTATCATCAAGGGAGTATTTGGGCTTGTTGGATCGATTTGGGAAACAGGAATTCCAGCCCAAAACGCTAAATCTGGCAGGATCGAAAAGCGTGCAGGTTAAAAGCAGGGTGGGAAATCCATCCTGCCCTTGGGATATTGCTCAGCAGATTCGAGTGAATATTATAATTAATCAATTTTTAAAGCCTTGGCAATTTCTTTCATCTCTTGAGCAGATATAAATGCTTCATTTATATTTATATTTTTAAGCATATGCCTTGACTTTTCCTTAATATACTTAAGTTTTGCCGCTAAAATTCTAACTTGAGTCCCATCACTAACAGCAAAAATATAACAATTATCTTCAGGAAATGACAATGGAGTTATATCAAACTGATAATCATTATCTAAGTTAATATCCTCCGGAAATGTTACATTATAAATTTGTTTAAATGCCGCCTCTTTTTCCATATTAAATATTTCAACATTAATAGCAATGTTTTCTAACTTTTCTTTTAATGGATTTAATTCACTATTAAGTGTCGCTGTAAGTACTTCCTTTGGAAATATATTTCCATCCACACAGAATAGTAAAACTCCATTACAAAAAGTTTTATCCACATTCCATTCTTTAATTGTTTTAGTAATAACAGCAAATTTGTACGGATTTCCTAGTAACATTTTTACCATCCTTTTTTGGGTAGATTAAATATGTTTTTAATATCATTTGGTACATCAGCCCCACTTATAGAATTCTGTCCCTGATTAGTTGAACCACTCCAATGTCAAGTTCCATTACCATTATTAAAGAAACGATGTAATATAGCTGTTGATTCATCATATGCATATCTTTGAGTAGGTTTTTTAGTTGATTGAACAGAATTATCAAATAGCTCTAATGAATTTTGGGGTTCAATTCCAGCATTAGGTCTATTTCCCGGCTGTCCTGGTGTATGCTTTGGATTTGACTGATAATCTAATCCATTTGATGCTTTTGTCTTTTCTGATACTGGAACGCCACTTTTCTTGGAATCACCGTCCCCCTTATTCTTCGCTTTTGTCTGTTTTGCTTGACTGGATTTTGATGCTTCTTCTTGATTAGGTTTAGATGTTGTTGTACCACTCTTACTACCTGTTTTTGACTGATTCCCTTTATTCTTATCAGGTTTTGGCTTGTCTTCCTGTGTAAACCGCTTCCAAACGGTTT
>CAJFEE010000057.1:0-4460 GCA_904373265.1 Candidatus Harrysmithiimonas galli
CAGTTCTTTACCAAATAAAAAGCAGATTATAGCCCGATGACAAAGTCATACCATCCATCTAGAGAAAAAAGAAGAAAAAACCTCATCTTAGACTTACTTGACTATTAGACGCAAAACAAGTGATAACCGATATTGCTCGTGGAGAAGCTGACTTAGATACCCTAAAAGCGGGCGCAAGTCTTATCCCTGTGGCAAAAATTACAAAAGTTCCCAAAGTCGTAAAAGCGATAGGAAATATTGGGAAGACCGGATTTAAGAAAGGAAAAGAAGGAGAAAAAATATCAAAATCCGGTCAAGCAAAACAGACAAAAGCGAAGAATCAGGGGAGAGGTGGTGCAAGTAAACCGAATCAAGTACATCATTTTGCAACAAATAAAAGTAAAAAATATACAAGTTAGTTTGAGAATGTAACAAAAAAATATGGATTGGACTTAGATGATAATTGGAATAAAGAATTAATGCCACATCAAGGTAGACATCCTTATGTATATCATGATTATGTACTTGATAATATGAAAAAATTTGATAGGATTGCTAATGGGGATAAAACTAAGTTTTTAAAGCTCTTTGAGCAAATGAAACAAAAAATTATTGATAATCCAGATATGTTGTATAAAGAATACTGGCGTAAGAATAAGAAATAGATAGAAAGGAACTGAAAAATGCGTTATTACAAGTTAGTATATGATTATGAAAATGACGATAATTATGTTAATTGTGATATAGCCAATATTGGTAATATGAATGAATACATAACATCGAATGGAAAAGTAATTGATAAATGGGATGAGGTTGTATTTAAGTATGATTCATCAGAGGGGAATGTGTTAACTGATTGCCTCGCAAATGTGTATAGATGGTTCGTTGTTTCGGATGATTTTAGAAAATATACCGATGATATTATTGGAGAACAAGTGCAATACTTACCAGTTACAATAGTAGATAAGAGAACAAAAGCAGAAATAAGTACATATTGCGTAGCAAATATAGTAACACTTGTTGATGCGTTAGATTTGGAAAATTCTAAATATGATATTTTTGAATTGGATGATGAGAAAATTATTTCAGTTGAAAAATATGTATTAAAGCAGAACAAAATTTTAAAATGGAATATTTTTAGATTAAAGGGTGACACTATACCTATATTTGCTTCTGAATTAGTGAAAAATGTAATCGAAGATAAGGGGTTGTTAGGATTTCGGTTTTTAGAAGTTGACATAAATTAGCAGTGTTTATTATGTCTTCATATAAAGACGCGCATGTAAAGCAAAGGTAGCAGGGAGAGAGGGCTTTGAATATACCTACGATTCCTAGACCGTATTCTGATCTTCCTCCGCACAGACGGCAGGATACAGGAAAGCAATTCCTATGATGTGTACGGGCTTCTGCTTCAAACCATGGATGTGATGGGAAATGAGGCAAGGTAGGTTTTACCTACAACTTTGGCGGAAGGAGGACAAGAATCCGGACATGGGGTCAGGTTTCCCAGGAGTATGGTATGACGTCATGGGAAATATCACTGATCTGGTAAACGGAGTGGAGAACCAACTAATACTTTAACAGATGCTCAGAAAAGTCGACTGAAGGCACTAGAGAATACCATTAATGATTATTTAACAGAAGGAGATTTTAGTGGTACACTAAAGGATTTACAGGGGAAAGCCGTTCCAAATGGCAGAGGTAGATATTTTGACCATTTAGGTGAAATGAAAGGTTCTTATAAATCATTACAAAAAATTAAAAAAGCCCTAGAAGGATCTTTAAAAAATTCTAATCTTTCAGATGTAGATAGAGGATTGTTGCAAGAAGGATTGAATAAAGCGAATTCGTATGATTGAAAGAATAAATGAATTATTTAGACCATATGGAGGAATTGAATAGCAATGATAGATGGAGAAAGAAAAATAAAAGAGTTGTATAATTGTGAATATATTACTTCTGATAAAGAGCTATATCCATTGCAAAAATGGTATAATAAATTAATTGATAAATCAATTGATGAAATTAACACAGCAGATATTTTAAGAATGCTGCGCCAAAAAGTCTTTCCTAAACTGGCTATGTTGAAAGCAATAGAATTTTGAGGGATAATATTTTTACTGGAGAGTTATATGAGGGAGAATTGCTTGAAAAAATATCGGAACTTGATGCTTCATTTCTAGCAAACTACGCAGAAGACTTAAAAAGCATTTTAAAGAACTCCGTTGAAAAAAGCACATTACATATTTGGTCATACAATGAAGAAAAGGAAGAATTTAAGGAAATAGTAAAATCCATTCTAGTTAAACTTACATAATATTACTTTTTTCACACTAAAAAGTAGCAAGTTATTTATTTGTGTATTGATTCGCCCGGCTGGTCACAGCGGTAAGAAAAATCCTTTTAACTGTGTTGGTTGAGAAGAATACCATTTAGGGCGAAGACGTGTTATTCGCCAGAATATTTCTCCGCCACCTGGGAACCCATTGGTTCCATGGTATTTTGGTCATTTTGGATGGCGGAATCCAGCTCTTGGTAAAATTTGGGTGCGCTGACCAAGCCATCCAAAAAGAAAGAAGTCAGCTCTGACTCTGGAGCTGCTGACAGGCGTATGAAATCAAAAAGCAAGAAAAAAGACTTGACCTATCGTTTCTGTTCTATAATAAGACGGGTATATCAGTGGTATAAGAAGGAAAAACATTCTTTCAAAAGTTGACTGCTAGAATCTGTTTTTTCAGATTCTGGCAGTTTCTTTTTGTAATGATCTATCCAAAATCTGCCCTGCTTTTACACCACAGTTTACGAATCATATCTAATCTGTTTGGAATAACTTGCAATTCCCACCGCAAAAGTGATCAAACTTTCCAAAGTCGTAAAAGCGATAGGAAATGTTGGAAAGACCGGGCTTAAGAAAGGAAAAGAAGGAGAAAAAATATCAAAATCCAGTCAAGCAAAACAGACAAAAGCGAGAGATAAGAGAGATGGGGAAAGTAGAGATATATTACCGCGATATAATGAAAGAAAAATTTCAGATGCTCAATATAAAAAACTAAGAGATAGGACACCCTCTAAAGAAATGAGAGATAAAGTAAATGAAAATGTAGAGTACCTATGGATGATTATGCTTTACCAGAAAAAACGATAACTAAAAGATTAGAGGCAGACCATATTGTTCCAATGGAGAAAATAGTAAGAATGGATGGGTTTGATAGGTTAACAGAAAAACAACAGTTAAAAATATTAAATAATCCTGAAAACTTTACTGGTTTAAGTCGTTCAGCAAATGCTTCAAAACAAGATAATTATTTTAAAGATTATATGTATTATAAAAAAAGACAAGAAAGAGAAATTAAGGTTAATTCTAAATATAGGGAAGAAATGATAAGAAAAGAAGAGAGGTTAGAAAGAGTATTACAGAAACAAATAGATGACTTACTTCAAGAATAATGATTTTATTTATAGAAGGGAATAAAATTTAGTATGGATAAAAAATATGAATTCCTAAAAAAATATATAATGAAAAAAAATGGATACATCAGATTATTATCACTAAATGAGATAGATAATAATTTGATTTTATTACCTGAACCTTGGTTTCATATTTTTAAAGAAAAAGATATGAAAAAGAGAATAAAAATGATTTTGGATTTATGGAAATTACATGTAAATTCTGAAATGAGCAATACCATAGCATATTTAAATGATTATTTAGTAGAAGTTGAATTAATGGAAATTAACTATAGGTATTCAATTTTATATTCTTTAAAAAATAGAAATGGTGAAGTGCTTTATTATGAAGGTAGAGCTCCAGCTCAAGATTTTAAAAATCCAGAGTTAGAAAAGATATGGGATAAATTTCCTGAGAAAGTTAGGGATTTTTATGAAAATGTTCATAATGGATTTTACTACTATGCTAGTGGTTCTATGGGACTGGTTCCATTGGAAGAAGTTGTTTTTTTAGGGGATGATGATTTTGACTGGAGCATAGTTTCTGAAATCGAGGAACCTCTAAAAATTAATTTGGATACATCATTTGGTTTTTTTAGTAATGGGATAGGAACTTATGTAGTTATTGATTATACAAACTGTAATCAAAATAATGCTACTCTATGGTCTGCTAAAGAACAGCCAGAATATAACATTGATTTTTGGGATTGTATAGATGAGTGGACAGTAATAGGATTTGATTGAAATTATGAAATAATTTTATAGAAATAGAATTACTTGATTCAAACAAGGTTAACTCTTGGTTTACAGCAAGTAGCCTTGTTTTTTATTTTATTTCAGAAAGTGTAATTGATTTTGTGAAATCGGCATTTTGGTGCATAATGGAAAGAAAACATGCAGTGGGAAAATTCCAGAACCAAAGAAAGACGAAAACTTCATCTTAGATTTACTTGGCTATTAGACGCAAAACAAGTGATAACCGATATTGCCCATGGAGAAGCTGACTTAGATACCCTAAAAGCGGGTGCAAGTCT
>CAJFEE010000057.1:4508-5628 GCA_904373265.1 Candidatus Harrysmithiimonas galli
CAAAATCCGGTCAAGCAAAACAGACAAAAGCAAAGAATAAGGGGGGAAGTGGAAGTAGTATAAATGTAGGTACCAAACTTGGTGAAAGAAGAATTTCTCAAGAATTATATAATGAATTAAAAAGGTCAACTCCATCCAAAGAAATTCAGAAAATGGTTAATAAGGATATTAAAGATTTGATAAGAAAACCAGATCCAGCTTTACCTGGTAAAGTTATAGAAGGAACATTACAAGCAGATCATATTGTTTCGATGGATAAAATTACAAGGATGAAAGGATTTGAAAAACTAACAAAGGCTCAACAAAAGCAAGTCTTAAATAATAAAGAGAATTTTATAGGATTAAGTGAAGCTGCTAATAAGTCTAAAGGTTCTAAATCCGATTCAGAATGGACAGAATATAAAAAAGAGGGTATTCAGATAAATACAGAATTTAGAAAAGAAATGGTGCGTAAGGAAAATGAGCTAGAGAAAGTTCTTTAAGAACAAATTGATCATTTTGTTAAAGAAAATAATAAATAAAGTAAGGAGAATTGATTGTGGAATCAAGTAAACAAAAGTTTTTAAATCTATATCGTCATAATGTCAAAATGGTAGATTTAAATGAATTGAAGTATATTGATATTAATGATGAATGGAAAATGATATTTAGTAACGTTAAGGTTAAGGAAAGAATATCAGATACTATCAAATTATGGAATAAATATATGGAAGCTGAATTAAAAAATACAATCAATTATTTTCAAGATCATCTTGTAGGACTCGATTTACTAAAATGTAATGATAAGTATTCTGTTTTATATAATATTAAGACATGAGATGGTGAGATAGAATATTATGAGGGAAGACTTCCATTAAATCAAGCGGATATAGATAATGAAAACTTAAATAAGGCATGGATGTCTATTCCTGAGTCTATTCGGAAATTTTATACACATCTTCATAATGGTTTTTATTTTTATGCCAGCAATGCAATGGGGCTAGTCTCTATAAAAAATATGACTTATTTTGCAGATGATGAATGGGGAATTATTGAAGAGCTCGAAGAACCGGTTCAAATTGATTTAACAAAAACATTTGGTTTTTTTCATAATGGCATGGGTGGTTACGTAGCAGTTGAT
>CAJFEE010000058.1 GCA_904373265.1 Candidatus Harrysmithiimonas galli
TTTTCTGTCCTTGTGAGGTGCTGTGGCTGCCCGTATGCCATTTTTCTGGTTGTGCTCGGAAAAGTATATCATAAAGCGAGTATTTCGGCTTGTTGGCCCAATTTGGAAATCAGGAATTTCAGCCCAAAAGGGTAAATTTCTCAGGGGCGAAATGTGTGCTGGTTAAAGGTCGGGTAGCTTGCCGCCACCCTAGCCCTTGGGGACATCGCCCAGCAAAATCGGGTGATATACACTTCAATTCAATTGAACAATATTGCATTTTACATTATAGGAAAATATTAAAATATTTTATATATCTGAATGTTTCAAATATTCTTCACAATAATCATGAAGCTCTATATTCGAGTTGATGTTATTGCCTGAAGGAAGACTTATAATTTCACCTCTAATATTATTATTCCTCAAACCATCAATTAACTCCATTAATTTGTAAATAGTCTCATAGGTAACATCATTTAATAGCATACTTACATCATTGTACTTTGACACTTTTGACAAAGAAACATTGACCACAAAATCCTGAATTTGCTTGATTTCTTTCCAAAATAATTCTTGCTCACTTGTCAATTAAACTACCTCCTTTAATGGTATTTTTTCATTATTTAAATATTCATATAATTGTTTAACATCTTTTTCAGATGGCAATGTGACACCTCCATTAGATGTTTTAGTTCCTACTGAGCCATATACATTTCCATTAGGCGCAACATTTCTTTGTGGTTGATGTACATGTGGAGAAACTCCACCATGTGAGTCTGCGCCAAATCTTTTAAATACACCACCAACATTTCCATTGTTATTATTAAAATCTGGTGATTGAGTAGTTAATGATATTTCTAGATTGGCATTATTTCTTACATACCCATCTAACGTTCTTTCTCCAGGCTGAGGATTATATCCTTTTGAAGAAAAACCTTGACCTGTATTAGATATTACTGAATCACTCGTTATAGCACCATTGTCCCTCTTATCCCTCGTTTTTGTCTGTTTTGCTTGACCGGATTTTGATATTTTACACAAAAAATAAGAAAACAAGGTTATACTCCATATTTTTTATGGGCAGCTAACCTTGTTTTTTCTAAGCTTTTTATTTTTTATACTACAGATTCTCTATAAATATTAAATATATCTATTTGTCTTTTTTCAAATAAATCTTCTAAAGCTTCAAATCCGTTTTTCTCTGAATAAGTCAATTCATTTTCAGATATTGGAACAGCAAGTAGCCACTCAATTATTTTATCATCAAGCTCTAATTCTGGAAAATCATTCTCCCATAAAAAAGGCTGTACAAAAATAATATGCTTCATATCTGTATCGATAATATATTGGTTTATTACATCATTGAAAACAGCACCTGGAAAACATTTATACTTGGAGTTAATGATACAAAATGCACACGTCGCTAATATATTTTCAATTTTACTGTATTTTTCATCAGCCACAAATATTAATTCTAATCTTAATGGTTTAGCATCAATCTTTAATCCTATACTATGCTCACTTGTTCCAATTGTAGAATAAAAATTTACTCCATTTTCTGGAATATCTTTTATCATCATGATATGCACTGATGAGCATTCATTATTATCATTATACCTCTTAAATTCTGGATTTCCGCCGACTATATCCATGATGTGACTAGCAATTTTTCTTTTTTGTTTTTTTGTATTCATAAGAACTCCTTCTCTCTATATATAATATTAGTCATCCCAAAAATTTAAATCATCAGAGCCTTCATATTTATGTGATACATTATCTTTTGGCAATTCTGGTCTATAGTGCTTAGGATTATTATATTCATCCAGGAATTTCTTTCTTGATATGCCTCTTCTTTCTGCGCTTTCCCGATGCTTTTTAAATTCATATCCAGGCTTATGTCCCATCTGCCAATTATCTGTTTCTTTAATTATCTTACCACTAGGTGATCTTACTTCTCCATCTTGACTTTCACTTACAGCTAATTCCCAAGTTTTTTTCTTAACACCTTTTCTATACCCAGATGGTCTCTTATAAGAAGTAGAATTACTGTTATTTTTAAGTTTTAAGTTCGACTTATTTCCACTT
>CAJFEE010000059.1 GCA_904373265.1 Candidatus Harrysmithiimonas galli
TTAAAAATGATCCATTTTTTCTTGCTCAATTATAGCTGTTTTATAGCGAATATGGATTGTTTCTCAATGTAGAATTGTAGAAACCACACTGATCTACCTGCGAACTGTTGATAAAGAGCAAGAAGATTAAACAATTAGACTTTTCCTCTTCACAAAATAATAGACTGTACCGAATACGTCTGCTAAGAGCCAGCCGATGGGCACAGACCACCATATTCCTACAACGCCAAATGCTGGGATCGCAGCAAATGCATAAGCGAGTGCTACCCGAATCCCCAGCGATACAATGGTCAGGACAACAGACATTGCAGGTTTTCCAAGAGCGCGATATAACCCATATAGCAAGAATAAAATACCAATTAAAAAGTAAAACGAACCTTCAATACGAAGATAACGTACACCTTCGGCAATGACGGCTGTCTCTTGTGCGTCAATGAAGAGGGTCATCAAAGGTTTTGCGAAAACAAAAACGCACAAAGAAACGAAAAGACTATAAGCCATGGAGATAAAAATTGCAATACGGATTCCTTTTTTTATACGTTCTGTTTTTCCTGCACCAAAATTTTGCGCTGTAAAAATTGAGAATGCGTTCCCAAAATCCTGAACAGGCAGATATGCGAAAGCATCAATTTTCACAGCAGCGGCAAAGGCTGCCATGACAGTCGTCCCGAAACTGTTAACCAATCCTTGGACAGCTAAAATTCCAAGATTCATAATAGACTGTTGCAGACAAGTTAATGCGGAAAAACTCGTAATTTCTTTCATGCGCTTTAGTCGAAAACGAACTGCCTTATCTCTTTTTACAAGTTCAGGAAACTTTATTCGCGTATATATAGCAATTCCAATTCCTGAAACATATTGAGATATAACCGTTGCTTCTGCCGCTCCTGCTACTCCACGGTTTAGCCCTGCTACAAACCACAAATCCAGTATTATGTTCATTATAGCTGAAATTGCCAGAAAAAGGAGCGGAACCAATGAATTCCCCAAAGATCGCAATAAAGATGCGAAAAAATTGTAAAGGAAAACGCCAATTAATCCTGCAAATATTACGATTAGATATTCCCGCATCATTATTACTAAATTGGCTGGAGTGCAAAGAATCCATATAATCCAATCAATTCCGATAAAAACTAAAATATTAATTCCAATCGTAACAACGCTAAGGAGCGCAAAAGAAGCCAGAATTCCTTCTTTCAGCCCCAGTTGATCTTTTTGCCCAAAACGGATAGAGAATACTGTCCCGCTTCCCATTGCCAATCCAAGCAAAATTGAGGTCAAAAAATTCATGAGAGAAAAAGCAGAACCTACAGCAGCCAGCGCATCAGCTCCAAGAAATTGTCCTACAATCAGTGTATCGGCAACGTTATAACACTGTTGCAATAAACCCCCAAGAACCATAGGGACTGCAAAACGCAACATTGTTTTAACGACAGACCCCTGAGTTAATTCATTGGCCATTATAATTCTCTCCGTTTCGTAATCTGCGTATTACTATATGTAACTCATTATAACTATAATAGAATATAATGTCAATAATATACTTACAATACGATTGACTTCTTGTCTGGTATCGTTGTATACTAACCTTATCGAATATTTGAAATACAAGGAGATACTGCCTTATGTTTTTAGATGGTCTAGATCAATTGGATCAGAAAATCGTTGAGTTATTGATACGGAACGCAAGAATGTCTTATTCAGATATTGGACAGGAAATAGGGATCTCACGGGTAGCAGTTAAATCACGCATACAAGCTCTTGAACAAAAAGGAATTATCGAGGAATACACAACGATAATTAACCCACAGAAGATTAGCGGAGCAGTTTCCTGTTATTTTGAAATAGAGACGATTCCAAATTCCTTAATGGATGTTTTGAATCTCCTGCAAAAAAATGACATTATCACTCAGATTTATCGTGTTACAGGGAAAAGCAAACTTCATGTACATGCAGTTGCCTCATCCAATGAGGAAATGGAAAGACTGATCTGTGAGACCATAGATAAACTGCCAGGAGTATTGGAGTGTTCCTGCAATATGATATTTTCCAGAATTAAGGATATCAAAGGATTACGACTGTGAACATTTACAAGAATCCTCTCTGTTTCCACCACAGCTCTTTGTGGCTGCAAAATGAATTAACAGAAGAATACGACATCCGTCTTTTCCAACAGATGAATCAGGACTTGGCACTTTTGAATTCCCTTGTCCTGGATGCCATGCAGGAAATAACTTTATGCAGGTGACCTATGAGACAAACAGCAATAGCTGGTTTGCTTCAATTGCCTATTTTACAGTGAATGGCAATGGATTTTTCCCTCAATAGAAATTGTGGATTGTGACTTTTCAATCCACCGTCGCAAAAACAGCTCATCGTACTTAGTGATCTCCATAAGCTGATTGTCCAGAAATTCCCGATGATTCCGTTGACCATTTCCGATGTCCAGCTTCCACCTTTCTTAGTAGCAATCCCTCGTTCATTCAGATCACCTACAATGATGTGCGTACTTTTTTCTGCCAGTGTATCCGCAAAAATTTGCTTTATGATTTCCCTCTACCCTGGTATGATAATCATCTCACCGTCCACATTGGCATAGCCGTATGAGGGATAGGAAATGATGAAAGTTCTGTTCTGGAACCGCTTCTTAATGCTCCACTTCTCATTTTCGGAAATGGATGCCGACTCGTTCTCGATCAGACTGCTCAAAACGGAAACCATCCGCTCACTCTCCATGGAACCGGTGTTTAAGTTTGCCTTTTCAAAACAGATGTAGATAGCCAAATCCAGCAGCTTTCGCACCCGTTTCCAAGCAGTCTGTGTATAAGTTCTTGCAGGGTTTCCATTTTTGAGCTTACAATTTGCACGCGCAGTTTTAGAAATTTTCATAACAGAAGAACCTCCTTAAAACAAAATAGGCCAGCCCACACAAAGCAGATTGACCTATTAACGGCAAAGCGCAAGATAGAAACATCTCACCACACTGCGTATATCAATATTATTTATTAAACTTTTAAAACTTCAAAGCTTGTAGCCATTGTCTAAGATCTTTTACATCATAACTGCTGTTACATAACTTACCTTCCAATATTTTTGTTTCTGAAGAAACGCTTTCTTTTAGGCTTTTCACTGTCTGCCCAAAGTCACTTCCACCAGAAGTTGCAAACAGCACAATCGTTTTCCCTGAGAAATCATAGCTTTCCAAAAAGGTATGAATAATGGTAGGCGCAACATACCACCATATTGCGTGTCCAAATTGATACAATCAACATCTTGTGGCTATCGTTTCTCAATTTGCAAAACCACTACAAGATATGCGCTTTTCCATTCTTCCCCGCGCACCCACATGGTATTGGGTATCGTTTTTTGACTTGCAATTTCAGACTTA